>CANEHE010000027.1 GCA_947427285.1 uncultured Porphyromonadaceae bacterium | reverse complement strand
TCAGTTAGCGGCTTAGCCAAGACTGAACAACCTCAAATTTTACCGAATCATTGTCATGATGCAACAGGCATTTTTCAGAGGAATCCTCCATCTCAACGCCGGCGTCCGTCTTCAGCATGGATCTACCTACGGCAACGAATGGGTGCCTCAGGCGGGAGCGACAGTCCGTCCTACGCCGGAATCGGAGATAAAGCTTTCATTCAGCAAAGGATTTCGTTCTCCCAATCTCAGAGAACTTTACCTATACCCTCCACATAATCCGTCGCTCAGGCCGGAGATGATGCTCAATTATGAACTCTCGTGGCGTCAGCGGTTCTTCGAAGGACGGTTTACGGCCGGTGCCGCCATTTTCTTCATTGACGGAAAGGATATGATCCAGACTGTTCCTGTGGACGGACGCCCACGCAACGTCAATACAGGCAGGTTTATCAACAAAGGATTTGAACTGGAAGCGGCTTTCCGGATCGACCGGAAATGGAATATAGGGGCCAACTACAGTTATCTGCATACTGACGCTACGATTCTGCAGGCTCCGAAAAACAAACTGAACGCAGAACTGACTTTTACTCCGGGCCATTTTTCGTTCACCATTGAGGAAACAAGCGTATGGAGCCTTCTTACAGGTGCTCCCGGCGGACATACCGAAAGTTATACCCTTTTAGGTCTGAGGGGTGCTTATACCATTCCCGGAAATTTCCACGTCACGCTTTTTGTCAAAGGAGACAATCTTACCAACAAGCATTATGAGATAATGTATGGCTGTCCGATGCCTGGAGCGACGGTGATGGGCGGAGTTGAAATAGGATTCTGAGCGGCACAGGGGATGTGATGGGGTTAAAATGAGTTAAAAACCTGGGTAAATACACACCAGGTTTTGGTATTTCCGGAAAGAATCACTAATTTTGTGTAGTGTTTTTCATAGTATTAAATTTAAGATTAAGGTTTCGGTCTATTTCTTTGCGAAAAGAGATAGACTTTTTTTATCGCGGCGCGATGATTGAACCATCTTTGCCGTGAGTGCCTTATATTCAGTGAACGGCAGTGTGCCATGCTTCCGTTTACAGATTAATTTTTAAGAACTTATAAATTATAACCCTCAATATCAAGATTATGAAAGTGAAAGTTTTAATGATGGCCGCTTTGTCGGGAGTCCTTCTCTGCGGCTGTGTCAGCAAGAAGCAGTATCTGCAGCTTGAAAGTGACTATCAGCATACAAAGGAATCGCTGATAGAATGTAATGCCAACGGCAAGAGCATGGAGCAGATGCTTCGTGATGCACGCGCGCAGAATGCTGAGCTTAAGGCAGGTCTGGCTTCCCTCAAAGCCTCGCTCGACCAGAGTATGGCCCAGAACTCACAAGGCAACGTGAATATCTCCAAACTGGTGGACGAGATAAATGCCAGCAACAAATACATCAAACAGCTGGTGGACGCCAAATCGAAGTCCGACTCCCTCAACATGGTCCTTACCAACAACCTTACCCGCTCGCTCAGCCGCGACGAACTGAAGGATGTGGACGTGAAAGTACTCAAAGGTGTGGTCTACATATCATTGGCCGACAATATGCTCTTCAAGAGCGGCAGCTACGAGGTGAGCGACCGTGCCATGGAGACCTTGAGCAAGATAGCGAAGATCATCAAGGACTACAGTGACTATGATGTGCTCGTGGAAGGCAATACAGACAATGTGCCTATCAGTCGCACAAATATCCGCAACAACTGGGACCTTTCGGCTCTCCGAGCATCTTCAGTGGTACAGGTGCTTCAGGATAAGTTTGGTATCAATCCTTCGCGTCTGTCGGCTGCCGGGCGCGGTGAATATCATACAATTGCCGACAACACCACCGACGTGGGACGTCAGCGCAACCGTCGCACCGAAATCATTATCACACCGAAACTCGACCAGTTCCTCGACCTTATCGACAAGGCTCCCGAGACGGAATCTGTAAAGTGATCTTATAGTAACAGAGGCTGTTAGATAATCATTATTAAACAATCTCTTAATGGAAATGAAAGAGGCGTTGTTTCCCAACAACGCCCTTTCTTCTATAACCAAAATTCAAGTACAAAATTTGTTTCAATGGATAATCTTGGTTTGCAAAGATAAGTTAATATTTTGATACAGCCAAACGAATGCTGCAAAAAAATTTCATACGTTGTCTGTTGTTTTGATTTGTTTATGTCGGATATTTGTCTTAACTTTACACAATTAACATATAAATAAGTATTTTTATGATTAGATTAAGGTGTCTCATATTTGTAATTATTCTGTTCTCGTCCGTTCAGACATACGCTCTCACCGGTTCCTGGCGTGGAGACCTTATATTCGGACAGATGAAACTTAACCTGATATTCAATTTTTCTGAGGATAATTCCGGAGCCACGTTGTGTACGATCGATTCTCCTTCCCAGGGCGCAAGAGGAATCCCTGCAACAGTATCTTTTTGTTCGTCCGATTCCATATCTATTGAGTGTAAAGCGATAGGTGCCGCTTATTCAGGCAGAATTTCCGGACAATCCATTACAGGCACTTTCAGCCAGCGCGGTTATTCATTTCCGCTGAATCTCGCCCCGGAAACACCGGTTGAGGAACGACGTCCACAGACTCCCAGACCACCTTTCCCTTATAGTGTGACCGATACTGTATTCACCGCGGTAGACGGTGCTGTCATGAGCTCGACTCTCACGATGCCTCTGTTGAAAGAGGATATGAAGGCCCCTGTGGTGCTGATGGTCACAGGCAGCGGCCCGCAGAACCGTGACGAGGAGATATTGGAGCATCGACCGTTTGCTGTCATCGCCGACTGGCTTGCCCGCAATGGAATAGGCTCTTTAAGGTATGATGACAGGGGGACAGCCAAATCGACAGGTGACTTCCGGCAGGCAACAACAGAAACGTTCAAGGAGGATGCACACAGCGGCATATCGTTTCTGCGCACTCTTCCTCAAGTGGGAAGTGTAGGTGTTCTCGGTCATTCCGAAGGAGGCACAATCGCCTTCATGCTCGGTGCGGACGGTGTTCCCGATTTCATAATTTCGCTGGCAGGTATGGCATTAAGCGGTAAGGAAACCCTGATGATGCAGAACAGTCATGGTCTTGATCTGGCCGGCATGGGAGGACAGGACAAAGAAAACAGTCTCAGACTTGTAGAACAGGTGTTCGATACCATGGCCGAACAAAACCGGAATGGGATATCGAAACCGGTAGATGTAGACTCGATACTTGCCGTTTCCGGACTGACGGTAAATCCTCAGATTGTCGCATCGATCAAAATGACCCAGAAAATGCGCACTCCCTGGTTTGACGCATTTCTCAACCTGAATCCCCGGGTATATCTGGGAGATATCAAATGTCCTGTGCTTGCAATCAATGGAGAGAAGGACACTCAGGTTGACGGCAGATCAAACATAGACGTCATACAGAAATATATCCCACAAGCCGAAACCAGACTTCTGCCGGGGCTGAATCATCTGATGCAGCATTGCACCACAGGTGAGAGCAGCGAATACGGGGATATACGCGAGACAATTTCGCCGGAAGTGCTTAAGCTCATTTCCGATTTTGTGAAGGGAGTACAACCGGGGTCAGTACTCCGGAAATGACAGCTCCGAGTGCCATCACTGAGATGCACACTATGAGCACCAGCTTTATCCCACCCGCGCTGAGAAGCACCGGCATGATAAACACTCCTACGATTGCTCCGAGTTTACCGAACATTGCGGCGATTCCGTCGCCTGCCCCGCGGTCGGCTATCGGATATATCTGTGCGGGGATTATGAAGGTGACAAGATGGGGACCCGCGTTGAGTGCCATTTCAAACAGAACGAAAGCGGTCACAGATACCCAGACTGGCCAATGGGCCGTGTATGCCCATAGAAGCAATCCCATGCCCATGGCCGAGAGAATGAATCCTAACGTCATCATGACGCCGTGATTCATTCGGCGCACCAACATCAGTCCTATGATAAAACCGGGAATTATGAAGAAATTGATGATGGCGGTCATCTCCACGGAGTTGATCACCTTCTCGATACCCTCGGCGTGTGAGCGGTCTATGCCGAGAGCCATGATAAGCAAAGGGAGAAACACTCCGACGCCATAGACTCCCACACCTTCGCAGGCCCATGTGACACCGCTGAATATGACCCGGAGAAGATTTTTACCTCTGAACAAACTGCTCCTTCCCGAAGTTTTGCCGCTGGCATTTGCTGACGGCTCCGCTTCGGCCTCAGGACCGAATAATTTCTGTGCAGCCTTCTGTGCTTCGGTCCGGCGTCCGTGATCCATCAGCCATCGCGGGGATTCCGCCCAGTCTATTCTGAAGAGAAAAGTCAGGAGTCCCAGAGCGGCGATAATGATGAAGAGAAGATGCCATCCGTCGGGCTGTAGTCCCCCGGCAAGCCACCACCAGCAAAGCGCGGCGACACCCATGAATCCCAACGAACATGTCCCTTTGGCTGCTCCTACCAGCATAAGATTCCATCTGAGGGGCATAGTCTCCGAGATATAGTCGGAATCGAGTGTATATCCTCCACCTACTCCAAAACCTATTATGAACAGGGCCGGAATAAGAACGGGAAGAGAAGGGAAGAAAACGATAGTAAGAGAGGCCAATGTGATGAGAAGCGGGCATATCCGGAACCAAGCGAGATAACCGTGGCGGTCTGTAATCATCCCTATCAGAGGTGAACCGACAGCTATGCCGAGAAGTCCTGAGGCTCCGACCACACCCTGCATCAGACCGGAGAGGTGGTTTTCATTGCTGTGCAGAAGCCCTACCATCGGAATCACGATGCCTACCAAAGTAGACAGCCCGGCCCCGATGATCTGTTCCATGCTGCTTACGGCCCAGACACGCCATTGTGCCCTGCCCATCGGCAACTGTGTCACAGGGATCATATTCTTTGTGTCTGTCCGGTCCATATACGGTTATTGTGGCTTGCTGTCAGATTCTGATTTCTCAATATCTGTCACCCAGAGGGAGTGGTCGGGAATGGGTCGGTTGTCGAGAGTATTGCGCGGCAAAAGAAACAGCCATGTGGTGATGCAGAAAGGTGCTGTCAGGGTTGGCACACCGTATGGGAGCATCATGGTGTCCATCGCGGCCTGAACGAAAACTGTGGTGATCACGGCAATCAGAGTCCACAGGGCAGACCTCCATGTCACCTTATAAAATGTGCTTCCCACAGCGATACCGGTCAATACGGGACTGAAACCGAAGAGTCCAGAGGCCACTGTGTGAGGGTCTCCGCGAAACAGGATGGCTATCGCCAATGCGATCGCCGAGGCAAGTGCGGCCCACATCGCGGCCCATCGGCTGCATACAAACAGGGCGGCAAGGAAGAATATGCCCGTCACCCAGGAGTCGATGAGAAACACTTGTGAAATCCCTTTGAGCCAGTATACCACTATATTGCCGAATCCGAGATCGAGGATCCCGGGATCCGGGACAGTGATTTCGGGAGTGGACAGGCCCACGGGATCGAGTCCCGGGAAATAACGTGCCGCGAAGAGAAACATCCAGGTCATGAATACGAACGGGAATGTCAAGGAGTTCACCTTCCACGGAGCCATGACATTGTTGAATCCTTTGCGTACCCATGTGGTGGTCATGGCACACAGCACGAGGCATACCCACATCATCCAGTTGTTGCCGAGAAATGTAGGAAAGGCGCATCCCACCAGAGTGCCGTTGAAGCCCCAGAGTCCGGCTTCGCCATCGGACTGATGGGCATTGGTGCCCATCAGGATTCCGGCGAGAGTGGCGGCCACCGCTCCCACCAGCGCGCCCCATGCCACCTGGGGTGATCCGTTCTGATAAGAACCCCAGAATATCCCGGCCAGAAACAGGAGGCCGGTCCACGCGCTTTGCTGGAACATCACCTGTCCCACGCCCCGGAATACAGTCCGGACCGTTATCGATGCAGGGAGGACTGCAGAGGTAGAATGTTTCATAAGTCTGTCTTTTTGATGTTTTACATTTGTTCAGAAGTTGCCTCTTCAACGCCAGGGGAATTCCTCTGGAAGTGGCACACCTTTCACGGCCATGCGTACAGAAGAACAGAACTCGCGCACAACGGCCTTTACAGGCCCTGGTTCCATACCGAGAACCTTAAAAAGCAGTCCGGCACCTCCTGGCAGATGGGTGATGCCTGCGGCAAGTCGTTTTTCCCGATCGATAAACGGCGTGGTGGCTGCATATACCTTTTCCATCTTGTCCGGCGGCAACATCACGATCACATTGGCGAACACATCATATCCTCCCATCACGCCGACATCGCGGAGAGATGCCCTGTCAGGGGAGATTATGAATTTCTCGCGGAAAAGTTCCTCACCATCGGGACGATGTCCGTGGGAGCATACGGAGAGTATATCGAATCTGAACAGCTCGCCGCCGTTGTAGTACTTGCGTCCACCCATGTATATCTCCGAATAGACTACTGTGGCCGAAGGATGCACAGTGAGGGTGGTGTCGCAGATGAAGCGTGTCCGCGCATGCGGTATTATCGGCTCGGGAAGGTATTCAAGATATGCATCCTCCTCCAGTGTGATGTTTTGCACCATTCCGGAGTAGTTGTACTTCATCGAGGCGAGTTTGGTGGCCGCTCCGGTCGACACCCAGGCTTTCGCACCTTTTCTGACTGTGATGTCCTGACGGTATCGGTCTCCGTCGACGTTGGGACCTCCCGATGAAAGTATGTATACGCATGGCATATCCGGCATTTTCTCGTCAAAATACAGCTCCTGCTGCACGATCAGCGGTGCGCGCCTGTCGAGATGGCGCAGGATGGATTTTCCTTCGCTGTCAAGCTCAAAACCGAGGTTGAGGTATCCATGCTTGCCCGGACAGCCCACATACATGGCTTTCGGCTCGGCAAGATAGGGCTTCATCTCTCTTGCATGAGAGAAATCCACCGCCGGAGAGTCGGAATATTCCCGTTTTATCTGAAGGTCTGACATGGTAGGTGGAGGTTTGGATTATTGTTTTTTGTCGAAAAGGGCCATCTTGTAAATGAGATCGATGAGTTCGTCGATACCCTCCCCTTTCATGGAATTGGTAAATACGAAAGGTTTCCCCGGCCGCATCCGTTCGCTGTCTATTCTCATCACCTCAAGCGAAGCACCGACATAAGGAGCCAGGTCTGTCTTGTTGATGACCAGAATGTCACTCTGGGATATGCCCGGGCCGTCTTTACGCGGAATCTTGTCGCCGGCGGCCACGTCTATCACATAGATGAAGAAATCTACCAAAGCGGGCGAGAAGGTCAGTGTCAGGTTGTCGCCTCCGCTTTCGATGAAGACAATGTCGGCGTCGGGAAACCGTGCCTCCATCTCCTCGACGGCGGCGATATTCATCGACGGATCTTCACGGACCGCCGTGTGCGGACATGCACCTGTCTCCACACCGATGATACGGTCCTCATGAAGAATCCCTTTGAGGGTCTTGCGGACATGCTTCGCGTCTTCAGTGGTGACGATGTCGTTGGTGATGATGAGCACCTTAAGCCCCTTTTCAATGAGCCGTGGGGTTAGGGCTTCGATAAGAGCGGTTTTGCCGGAGCCGACGGGGCCGCCTACCCCTATTCTGCATGTAGACATATTTTCAGTGGAATTTTAATGGTTATTATCAGAGATGCAGACGGATCATGACATGAACATCCGCATCTGTCCTTTTTCGTGGAGAGAGGCAAGAATATCCATCTCTGGCACGAAGCAGTTCATGTCGTCGAACGTCATTTCCCTGGCTTCGGCATACAGATCCGGTATCTCGGAGGCCAGTCTGAAAAGGATCTCCTGCGTGTCATAGTGACTGACGCGCACACAGCGGAGAGCAGCTCCGAGAATCATGTTGATCACACCGTATTGTGAAGAAGCGTACAGATCCTTTTCAGTCAGTTCGGCCAGCTGGAATACTATCCCCTGGGCTACGGGATATGAGCCGGGAGTCTCCTCTTTGTTGATGGCTTCAAGCCATCGCGACAGCATCGCGGCCTCGGGAAAAAGTCTCACACCGAGTTCGGCAAGTTTCTTACCCATGCGGCGCAGCATCAGACGGGCCTCGTCGTTCATCTTGAAGAGCATCAGCTGCCTGTCTATCCGTGTCAGGGCCTCATAGTCGCCGGATGCAGCCGCGCGGTGGGCGATAAGGGCTGCGACGCCATCGCTGAAAGCCGCCTGCCGGGCTGCTGCACGGGCATATTGCTCAAGAGAGGCTGCGTCGTGAACGGTTTTCTCGTAGGATGCTGTCTCCAACCCGTTGGAGAAGGAGAATGTGCCTACGGGAAAAGTGGCGTCGCTGAACTGTATCAGGTGAGAAAGCTGGATAATTCTCTGGTCCATAGTGCGGTGGTTCTATTCGTGGATATGGGCGTCGTGGATGTGCGGATGGCCTGAGGCGTCGGTGTGCACATGCGCGTGACTTTCGTGACCTGCGCCGCCGAACAGACGGCGGATCTCATGAGGTGCCAGATAGGGAATGATCTCCGTTCCCTCTTCAAAGCGGTAAGTGATATCCTCTATGTGATGTGTCTCAAGCACGGCAAGCATCACTTTCTTGTCGACAGTAAGGGGCACATATACTTTTGTCCCCTTGACCACGGCCGGCCAGTGCTGGTTGCCGATGGCGTGTCCGAGTTCGACGGAAATACGGATTATGTCATCTGGAGGCATCTTGTCCAGACTTGAAAGGTCGATGACGAGCACCGGATTCAGAGCAAGCCGGATCACAGCCGCTGTACCGGCTTCCGGATTGAAAGCGATGATGTCGCCGTCTTTCACCTGAGTCTGCCGTTTGAGAGCCACGGGATATTCGTTTCCCTGGTCCCCTTTTCCGAGGAAACGGCTTTTCTGGGCCGTCCATTGGTCGAGGAATACATGTTCCACTTGGGCATCATGGAGTTTATCGTGCCATTCCGGTTCACGGATGTTGCCGATAATTTCAGTTATTACATTCATTGGTGTGGAAATTTACGATTTTAGAGGTTGTCTAAAAATTTTATTCTGATTTTACAGGCAGTTTTTCAGGGATTTCCGTGTCTTGGAGCAAGGCGCATAGCGGGCTATGCAACGAGCGAAAGGCCGGAAAGCACGAAAAACTGCCATAATGTCTGAGAGAGATTGCCTTAATGGGTCTTTTGAGCGTCTTCGTCCTTTTGTCTCGGCCATGTGACCCGCCACATTCCCTCGGCTGCAAGGACAAATCCATATCAAAATCCCTCATTAAAAATCTTGAAGAAAATTCTTAGACAACCTCTTAGATAGTGAGGGTGCCGCCGGTCGGGGCGGCACTCCCTGGGATGTTCAGCTGAAGAAATAGAGCTGTCCGAGCGGAAGTTCCTTTGCAGGAGGCACTGTGGCAAGAACGCCGTCGACATAAGTGTTGAATGTCTCCGGATCCACTTCTATGTGCGGGGTGGCGGTGTTGCGCACCATGTCGGCCTTGGTGATCTGGCGGCAGCGGTTTACCGCATACACCTCCGATTTCAGACCGAGTCTCTCTTTGATGCCAAGCTCTTTGGCTGCCTGTGACACAAACGATACACGTGTGGCCTCTATCTCCGGTCCCCAGCTTCCGAAATTCTTGCGCAGTGATATCGGCTGGGTTGTCGGCAAGGATGCATTGGTATCGCCCATGGCGGCCCAGTTGATCATGCCGCCTTTGATGACCATCTTCGGTTTTGCGCCGAACATGGCAGGCTCCCAGAGTACAAGGTCGGCCATCTTTCCTGGTTCGATTGAACCGAGGATATCGGAGATGCCGTATGTGATGGCTGGATTGATTGTGATCTGGGCGAGATAACGGAGCACACGGAAGTTGTCGTTTTCCTCGCTGTCCTCTTTCAGTTTTCCACGGACCTGTTTCATATATGACGCCATCTGGAATGTACGCATGAAAGATTCACCCACGCGCCCCATGGCCTGTGAATCGGACGATACCATCGAGATGATACCTAGGTCGTGGAACACGTTCTCCGCGGCCTGTGTCTCGGGACGCACACGACTCTCGGCGAAAGCCACATCCGAAGGAATCAGCGGATTCAGGTTATGACACACCATGATCATGTCGAAAAGTTCGGCCTCGGAGTTTACTCCGAACGGAAGAGTCGGGTTTGTCGATGACGGCAGCACGTTCATCATCGAGGCCACCTTCAGCAGGTCGGGTGCATGACCGCCACCGGCACCCTCCGTGTGGTAGGTATGGATGGTACGTCCGTCGATCGCCGCGATGGTATCTTCCACATATCCGGCCTCATTGAGGGTATCCGAGTGTATGGCGACCTGTACGTCGTTCTTTTCAGCGTTGGCCATGCAGGCACGTATGGCAGCCATGGTCGTACCCCAGTCCTCATGGAGTTTGAATCCCATGGCTCCTCCGTCGATCTGCTCCTGGAGGGTAGGATCGTAGGAGGTGTTGCCCTTTCCGAGAAATCCCATATTGATAGGACACTGTTCTGCGGCACGGAGCATTTGGGCAAGGTTCCACGGACCGGATGTGATGGTAGTGCCGTTGGAGCCGTCTGTCGGGCCGACACCTCCGCCTATAAGGGTAGTGATACCGTTTGACAGGCAGTCGTAGGCCTGATAAGGGCTGACGAAATGGACATGCCCGTCGATTCCGGCTGCTGTCAGGATAAGGTGTTCACCTGAAATGGCATCGCAGCTTGGTCCGGTGCAAAGAGTCGGGGTGACGCCTTTCATCACGTTAGGGTTGCCCGCCTTGCCGATACCGGCGATTTTGCCGTCCTTGATGCCGACGTCAGCCTTCACCACTCCCAATATAGGATCGAGGATGGTAACGTTTGTGATTACCAGATCGAGTGAGCCGTCTTTCGAGGTCACGGTGTTGGCCGTACCCATGCCGTCGCGGAGCGTCTTTCCGCCGCCGTAGACAGCTTCGTCGCCATATACGCGGAGATCCTTTTCAATCTGTACATAAAGGTCGGTGTTGCCGAGCCGGATCTTATCGCCCACCGTCGGGCCGAAAAGCATATTGTTTTCCTGTCTTGATATTGTAGCCATGACGTTTATTTTTTATTAGTGGGGGTTGGTGAATTCCGCGTCGGCCTGTGCTTCCGTTATGTCCTGAAAGCCATATTCGGTCATGCGGCGGTATGCCTCTGTCTGTTTGGGATAGTAAGTGGGAGTGTCTTCAAGACCGGTGTATCCGTTCACCAGATCATTGAAGCCTATCACGCGTGTCTTTCCGGCGTATGCCACAATCTCCACTTCTTTTTCCTCGCCGGGTTCGAAACGTATGGCGGTTGTGGCCGGGATATTGAGATGATATCCGAATGCGGCCTTGCGGTCGAACTGCATGTAGCGGTTTACCTCAAAGAAATGGAAATGCGATCCTACCTGAACGGGACGGTCGCCGGTGTTGCGGACTTTAAGTTTTTTGGTGCGTCGGTCGGTGTTGTATTCTATATCTCCGTCAGCGAGTATCACACCGCCTACCGGGCATGGACTGGCCGGTTTGAAACCGGGAGTATTCGGATAAAGTATGTCGGGGACACCTGTGAAGACGCCTGTCGGGGTATCGTAGGTCTGCGGTGTCGGGGCCGCGCTTCCGGCGGCTTTGTTATCTGTAGTGCTCATAGTATTTTTTTCTTTAAGCGGTTGGTTGTACTGTCTGTCGATGACAGACGCGAGGATTGAGGATCACTTGATGGGGTGATGGATCGATACGAGGCGTGAACCGTCAGTAAAGACAGCTTCCACCTGAAGCATATTGATCATGTCGGCCACTCCGTCCATTACCTGATCTTTGGTCAGGACTGTTGTAGCTGAATGCATCACCTCCTCGACAGTCTTTCCGGCCCGGGCTTCCTCGAGTGCGAATGAAGTGATGTAAGCCACCGATTCCGGATAGTTGAGCTTCAGACCTTTCTTCAGACGTCGCTCGGCGATCATACCGATGGTGAGAAGCTGAAGCTTCTCGATCTCCTTTGGTGTCAGATGCATAATATTGGTGATTTAATAATTGGGGTATAAAAAAATTCCGCAGCGCGGTGTGCCGCCTGCAGAATTACAACATCGGGGATTTCCCGACGGTTCAATATTTTATCCGGTAATTATCACATACACCATATAAGCGATATATGCCGCTACCAGACCACCGCCTTCGGTTCGGGTGATCATTCTCTTGCCGGCGAGTCCGGAAATCCAGATCACCAGTCCTGCTGTCATAAGAGTTCCGAAATCAACAACAGATATGTGCGCCGCGTCAAGAGGCCGGGCAATGGCACAGACTCCTATGCACATCAATGCGTTGAAAATGCATGAGCCTATTACATTTCCCAATGCGATCCCTGGCTGACGCTTTACTGCTGCAATTACAGATGTGGCAAGATCCGGCACGGAACTTCCGAAAGCCACGACTGTCAGTCCGATCATGGCTTCTGACAGGCCGGCGCGATGTGCGATTCCGCTGGCTCCGTCTACAATCCAGTTGCCTCCTGCCACAAGTGCGGCAAGTCCTCCGACAATACAGACTATGGCCAGCCATATTTTCATCGGTGGTCGCTGTTCGGTCTCGCTCTTCTGTGAGATTGATCGGTCGGGCCGCAGCATACGTGTGTCGTCGTTTCGGCGGTGAGCCAATGTCCATGTAATACAGAGGAAAATGATAAAAAAGCCCATCAGCATGATCCCGTCTGTCCGGCTTACTATGTCAGGCGTGGAATCGAAAAGACTGTCGTCTCCACACACGAACAGTGCTACTCCTGAAAGAAAAAGCATCGGGAGGGAGATCCGTCGCATATCGGCTGATATCGGTACCGGCGAAACAAGAGCCATTATTCCTACCACAAGCAGAAGATCGAATATATTGGCCCCGACCACATCTCCAAGAGCCAGCTGCGACTTCCCCTCGATGGTGGAGAAAAGACTGACAGCCAGATCGGGAGTCGACGATCCGAAAGCCACTACCGTCAGACCGATGACAAGAGGGGATATTCCGAAACGCCGGGCCACTGACTGGGCACCGTCAGTAAGGTAGTTTCCTCCGGCCAGAATAAGACAGAGGCCGATTATGAGCAGAAGAATATCGTGGAACATGTTTGTGCGTAGACCGTGGCGGTGGAAGTTGTCTTATATGCCACGTCTCTTGCTATGTCAACAAACATGCGGATGGATTGTTGGTTCCATTCTATAGAGAGTACCCTCTCGATCAGGATTTATTTTACTGAATTGGTATATATGTGAACAGATAAATTTGTAGAGCTGAAAAATAATATGTAATTTTGTAGCAAATGGGCCTGAGGCATTCAATAATCTATGAGTGTTCGCAGCACATTTATGTATTTATAACTGTTATTTTAATTTTTTATTCTATGAAGAAAAGTTACGTGATTGTGTCGCTGCTTCTTACGGCGACAATGTCACACGCACAGTACACGACTCCCGGTGACAATATCACTTACACATTCCGATCGCTGTCGGAAATAGCAAATTCCGGTGTCACTGTTTCCTCCGACAACTCATATCTTCTTTCGGCTGATCTTACGGTTGCTGAAGGAGATGCATTGCAGTTGCTTCCCGGTGATGTCGTGAAGATTGCAGACGGAGTGCTGGTTCGTGTGGAAGGAGAGGCACTTTTCGCTCCAGAAGGGAAAGCGACTGTGATGCCGACAGCTTCAGAAGTCCGGCCGGCCGGTTTTATACTTTCCGGGAAAGCCACACTCCGCAATCTCAGTGTAGAAGGTGGAGGCTTCATGTATCAGGGATCGGACCCTCTGATAGTTGAGGATTGTCAATTCTCAAAAATCAACAGCGTAAGAAGTGGATATGGAGTGATTGTCCTTTCCGGGGCAAGCAGTGGAAGCCGCATCTCCGGATGCACTTTCACCGACTGCGAGCCGGGAGCCATCAACACTCCTGCCAACATGGGAGTGGAGCTTCTCATAGAGAATAACGTGATCACCAACGTATCTACTGAGAATGCCATGCGTCCTTTCATCAACATCACGGCTTGCGCCGAAAAAGAGATAGTCGTGCGCGGCAACATCCTGAAAGGTGCAAAACTGGAGAAGCCTGGGGGCATAGGAGTCTCGAATATGCTGAACACACCTGGTGCGAACAAAGTGATAATAGAGAACAATCAGGTGTATGACTGTTCCTGGGGACTTAATCTTGTCGGAGGCATGGATGTCCGTCTGATCGGAAATGTGGTGAAAGACAATTGCTGGGATCCAGACGACAACGGAGGCATCGCAGCTACTCTCTATTCCATCGCATCCCTCCCCATGACAGTGTATGCCGAAGGAAATACTTTTGAAGGTAACAAATGGGGACCTATCACAATGGGTGCCACTATCGCCAACTTTGGAAAAACCGAAGATGAGAATGCGGCTGACTATAATCCTGGAATGAATATTTTCCGCAACAACAGTCATGTCGACAAGAACGGGATCACTGTAAAGGCAGATCTGTGTAACAACACGGCCAATACTGTATATGCCCAGGGAAATGTATGGAACGACGCAACAACGGTTCAGGAAGCCGCAGCCACTATTTTCGACAGCAACTACTCCTCTTCGTATGGACCTGTAATATTCGACCCTATACGCACGTTGGCCGGAGTGGACACTATTACGGATTCCGATGTCGAAATGGCCGGAGAGGCAGAGCTTTTCGATATGTCCGGACGCCGTGTGTTCGTGGGAGACATCAGCCGTGTCGGAGAGGTTGCCGGAGGCATATATGTTTTGAAATGCGGAGGCAAAACACGTAAGATAGTTATCCGGTAAGTATACTCCGTTTCTGTATGATCAGAATCAAACGAAATGCCGCCCTTGCTTCAATTAGAAAACAGGGGGCGGCATTTTACGTATCTTAGAGGCTGTTTGAGAATCATTGTTAAACAGCCTCTTAGTATGTCAACAAACATGTGGATGGATTGTTGGTTCGTGCCAGCGGCCGTCGGCCTTGATGAGGGCTGTCAGCGAGGCAAGAGCCTCTTCGCGCGGTATATTTTTTTCGATGAGTTCTTTTCCACGGTAGATGCTCACCCGGCCGCGACCTGCGCCCACATAACCGTAGTCGGCGTCGGCCATTTCGCCTGGGCCGTTGACCACACATCCCATTACCCCTATTTTCAGGTCTTTGAGATGGCCTGTGGCGGCTTTCACTTCCTGAAGCGTGGCCGGGAGATCAAAAAGGGTGCGTCCGCAACCGGGACAGGCGATGAATTCCGTCTTGCTGAATCTCAGTCTTGCGGCCTGCAGTATGGCCAGTTCAAACCTGTGTATGGTTTCCGCATCTGCCGGAGCGTCAAGTTCTATGGCGGAACAGTAACCGTTGGTCAGAAGCGTGCCGAAGTCGGCTGCGGCTTTCAGTGACAATGTCTCGTGATCGGAGTCATCGTAGCTTAACCGCACTACTATGGGATTTCTGCCGCCAGAGGCCTGAAAACGGTCGATCCACGACATTATTTCGCCGGGAGCGTTGACATTCCGGGAGAAAAGTACGATAGGCAGTGTGTCGTGAGGGATTTCCGGTGTTGAAGATGCGTCGGTTAGATGCCAGTTGTCCGGTATCCCGTGGAAGTCAATCCCGGTCACAAGCGGTTCGGGAAGTCTCTCCGTATTGATGGGCATCGGGAGAGAATGTGAGCGGGAAAGCCCTGGAAGTACTTTATCCGGTTCCGGTACGGAGGGATGTCCTTCGCGGGCTGTGATGTAGTCGCGCAGAAAACGTGCCACAGGGATTTCCGCCTCGGGGGCCTCACTGAGACTCACACGGATAGTATCGCCGATTCCTTCCGCGAGGAGAGTGCAGATTCCGACCGCACTCTTTATGCGGCCGTCCTCGCCGTCACCTGCCTCGGTCACGCCGAGATGGAGAGGATATTCCATCCCCTCTTTCTGCATCTCCTGTACCAGCAGACGCACTGTGGCCACCATCACCTGTGTGTTGGATGCTTTGATGGAGATTACGATTTCGTTGAAATCCTCCGAACGGCAGATGCGCAGAAATTCCATGACGGATTCCACCATCCCGGCGGGCGTGTCGCCATAACGGCTCATTATGCGGTCGGAGAGAGAACCGTGGTTTACCCCGAGCCGGAGGGCCGTTCCACGCCGTTTGCATATCTCCAGAAGTGGAAGCAGAGCTGTCCTGATTTTTTCAATTTCGGCGGCATATTCTTCATCTGTGAATTCAAGTTTGCGGAATGTGCGTGCGGCATCCACGAAATTTCCTGGATTTATGCGCACTTTCTCACATACTTCCGCAGCTGTTAGCGCGGCTTTTGGATTGAAATGCACGTCGGCCACGAGTGGCACTCCGCATCCACGGGCATCAAGCAATCGGCGGATATCTGCAAGTGTCGCTGCCTGTTTCTGTCCTTGTGTCGTAAGTCTCACGATTTCACCTCCGGCTTCGGCGATACGCAGTGCCTGGGCCGCGCTTGCTTCGGCGTCGAGGGTGTCGGTATTGGTCATTGATTGCAGGCGGACAGGGTGGTCACCTCCGATGCCGGTATTTCCGACTTTCACGGCACGGGTACGCCTCCGCGTATAATTGTATCGGCTCACCTCAGCATTTGAATTTGTATTCAAGTTTTCCCAGCTCCTCGTTGGCTTTTACGATCTTGTCTGTAAGAGATGCTTTGTATTCAGCCACTTTACAGTCTATACGCGCATCACCGACGGCTAAGATCTCGGCAGCCAGAATAGCGGCGTTAAGCGCACCGTTGACTCCTACCGTAGCCACTGGAATGCCAGGAGGCATCTGCACTATGGCCAGAAGCGAATCAAGTCCGTCGAACGACGAACGAATAGGCACTCCTATTACGGGAAGAGTAGTCAGTGAGGCGATGACGCCGCCGAGATGAGCCGCCATGCCAGCCCCGGCGATGATCACTTTTACTCCCCGTTCTTTGGCGGAGGATGCGAACTGTTCCACTTCACGCGGTGTGCGATGTGCTGAAAGGGCCAGCATTTCAAACGGAATCTCCATTGAGTCGAAGAAAGCGGCCGCCTTCTCCATTACAGGGAGGTCGGAGGTGCTCCCCATTATTATGCTTACAATCGGTTTCATGATATGAAATAGTATCTTTTACTCTCTATTCTGTACTTTCTACTTTATACTCAGTACTTACTGCTTTCTACTTCTGTTGACAATGATTTAAATCATTGTCAACAGATACACCGCCAGAAATCCCACGACATATCCGGCCAGCACCTGCCAGACAGTATGCCGTCCGAGCCATATACGTGCGCTACCGAGCAACCCTGCCAACATAATCCATACTATGGTCCAGATCATGATGCCGTCGGACATGGCATATTCCGTCCGAAGACGTATGAGCATGGCCACGACTCCGGCCACGGCGGCCGCGTGTGCGCTGATTTTCCATCGGAAATTGATCACCATGTTGATCAGGGCCGCCACACCGCCGCCGATAAAGAACATCACCACCCACCGGGGAGCACCTTTCTCAGCCATGAACCATCCCGAACCGGCGAAAGCGAGAACAGTGATTATATATGGCATGAGACGCTCACGGCGTTTGTTGAGTCCTACGTCGTGTACAAATCCGAATAGTTTCAGAAGGTAGACAAGTGCCATCGGAAGCACTACATTTATGGCGAAAATGATCAGACACACCACGGTTTTCACTTCTGTCGCCGCATCTTTCAGCGGTGAAAGATCGAAAAGAAGCAGTGTGGCATAGAACGGCATCATCAACGGCACCAATATCCACGACAGCAAGGTGGACAAATGGTCAACCGCATTCTGTGCGGGCTGGAGAGAGGCTGCCGGGGTTTCCGGCTGTTGTATATTCGTATTTTCCATGAGACGGTAATTGTCAGGAGTTTTGAGGAAGAGGTCTTTGGGAGCCGACCAGCGACAGGAACCTCTGTGGCACGGGGAGTTCGAAACTCATCAGTTTGCGAGTCACAGGATGTGCGAAGCGCAAAGTGCGCGCATGCAGGGCGATACGGTTGAGCGGACTTGTCTTCGCTCCGTATTTCCGGTCGCCCACTATAGGATGACCCAGTTCGCGGGCATGCACTCTTATCTGGTTTTTTCTTCCGGTGTCGAGAGAAAACTCCATCAGTGTGTGACCGTGGCCGCGCCGTAGCACCTGATATCGGGTGACAGCCGGTTTGCCGTAGGATGTATCTGGGGTGGAATAGACTTCGAATTGCGATGTTTCGCCGAGATTGCTGCGTATCGTGCCGCTGTCGGATTCTACTTTCCCTTCAAGCAGTGCCACATAACGCCGGTCTATGACCATGTTCTTCCAATTGTGCTGCATGGCGGTCTGTGCCTCCATCGACTTGGCGAACATCATCAGTCCGGAAGTGCCGCGGTCGAGACGATGCACTACGAATATCTTGTTTGCGGGGTCCTTGCTTTTCACATAGTCTTTGAGTATACCGTAGGCTGTCTCCTCCTTCTTCATGCTTCCCGTGCCTACCGACAGCAGCCCGTAACCCTTGTTGACCACGATTATGTCATCGTCTTCATAGACTATCGTCAGCCGGTGATGGCGGAATACCGGCCACGAACGCGTGTAGTTCACCTCCACCACGGAGTGAGGTGAGACTTCTGTGTCGAACTGCGATGTGACAGTTCCGTCGAGTTTTACCTGGCCGTGTCTGAGCCAGCTTTTCAGTTCGGTGCGGCTGGCGTCGGGACGGCAACCGGCGAGAAATTCCATCAGTCCGGCCGGTGCCCCGGTTTCATTGGTATATGTGGCCGTCCGGTCGGAGATTTTTCCGTTGCGGCGGATAGGAGATTTCATTTTCAGATATTTTGAATACTTTTTATTTATAACATCCGTGCGGCGGGTTGTTCACTATGACAGCATCAGAGTCAGAGTATGAAATTGCGGAGGAGAAACCATACCACGACTGCGGAGGCAAGAACTATTATGACCGGAACGGAGTGAAATCCGGCATACAGTCTCGGATATCTGTCGCGTCGTAACTCCAGCCATCCCATGAATATCAGCAACGGCAACATGATCAGAAGAAATGGATTGTAACTCCATGCTTCCACAAGATCGCCGTGAAGAACAGCATGAACCATTCTCTGGGCCCCGCATCCGGGACACTGGAGTCCCGTCATTTTCAGAAAGATGCATTGCGGCACACACCCCGATTCGGAGGGGTCGACCATCAGATAGAAGAGTAAGAGCAATGTCGCTGCCGCGGCAATCAGCATCCATCTTCTCCTTCCGGGTTTATCCGACCATCGACAACGGGACATAGAGCGATGCTGTCAGCACTCCCAGCACGAAGCTGACGATAATCCATATCTCCGCCTGCCGTGAGGCGCGTCTCGCTCCTTCGATATCGCCGTTGTGGTAGCGGGAGCTGACCATTGTCGAGAAGACTATGGCTGCGATACCGGGAAGGAAACAACAGCAGAGGGTGACGAGTATAGACCAGAGAAGATAAGCAGGGGGCATCTGTTCTCTGTTGTCGGGTCCGGATACCGGAACTGTCGGTGCTACGGTTTCAGACTGTGCCGGAGGTATGCCCGGGACCGGAATATGAGGCGGAACAGCGGAGGAGGAAGGATCATATTTCACCTTTAGGGTCTCGGCCCATTCCTCTTCCACGCTTTTAGGTAGAGCAGGTGGACCGGGTGTGACCGGGACGGGCGGTGCCTCTGCGATTTCCTCCTGTGAAGGCAGGTCGGGCGGAGATGGAAGTCTGTTGAGTGCAGCCACTATGGCACGAGGATAAAGCTCGTATTCAGCCTTGTGGATGCGGCTTTCCAGTGTCTCTGGTGTATCGCCCGGAATGAGAGGGACTCTTGTCTGCATGAGTATCTCGCCCGAGTCGAATTCCTCGGTGACGTAGTGCACGGTGACACCGCTTTCCGTCTCACCGGCAGCTACAACAGCCTCATGCACATGATGCCCCCACATTCCTTTCCCTCCGTAGGCGGGAAGCAATGACGGATGGATGTTGATCACCCGTCCGGGGAAGGCATTGAGAATGACAGGACTTACGTAATGCATAAATCCGGCGAGAACCACAAGATCTATCCCCCGGAACTCAAGCAGTTCCACGATACGCTCCGGATTCTCGTCCCATACGCGGTTGGGAATATATTCCGTGTCGATGTTCATCCGGTTCATGCGCTCGATGACACCGGCATGCTCACGGTTGGTAAGCACTACTTCCACGCGGATCCTGTTTCCCTCCGCGAAGAAACGTGCGATGTTTTCGGCATTCGTGCCGCTCCCGGAGGCAAGAATGGCAATCTTTTTCATAATTCTGTGTTTTGAATTGTCATTTCAGTTTTCAACTATCTCCTCTCAACTTCCTAATTCAAGCCTGTCAGACCTGCTGCATCTCGACAAGTTTCCTGTAATGTCCGCCGAGGGCGATAAGTTCGGCATGGGAGCCCCGCTCCACAATTCTGCCCTCATGCATCACGCAGATCTCGTCGGCATTGACTATCGTGGAAAGGCGGTGGGCGATCACCACTGTGGTGCGGTCCTCCATCAGTCGTTCAAGGGCTTCCTGTACCAGACGCTCGCTTTCCGTATCAAGGGCCGATGTGGCTTCGTCAAGGATGAGTATCGAGGGATTCTTCAGAATGGCGCGTGCGATGCTTATGCGCTGACGCTGGCCACCTGACAGACGGCATCCGCGGTCGCCGATGTTGGTCTGATAACCTTCAGGTGTCGACATTATGAATTCATGTGCGTTGGCGATCTTCGCGGCGGCGATCACCTCTTCCATGGTGGCCGACTCCACGCCGAAGGTTATGTTGTTGAAAAATGTGTCGTTGAAGAGTATCGCCTCCTGATTCACATTTCCCATCAGACTCCGCAATTCGCTGACCCTGTAGTCCCGCACATCGTGACCGTCCACTTCGATGCTTCCTTCGCTTACATCCCAGAAGCGCGGGATGAGGTCGACAAGTGTGGATTTGCCGGATCCTGACTGGCCCACAAGGGCCACAGTCTGACCCGCTTTCACTTCCAGATTTATATTCCTGAGCACGCGGGTCGTGCCGTCGTAGCTAAAGCTGACGTCACGCAGACGAATATGGCTTTTCTTCGACGGATCCGCAGGCAGACTTACGGGATGTGGCGGATCCTGTATCGAATTTTTCGCGTCAAGTATCATGTCAATCCGTTCAAGGCTTGCCATACCCTTCTGGATGGAATAACTTGCCTTTGAGAGATCCTTGGCGGGATTTATGATGCTGTAGAAGATCACCATGTAGTAGATGAACGTGGCACCGTCGAGGGCGGAATGGCCCGAGAGGATGAGCGATCCTCCGAACCACAGCACAATCGCGATGGCGATCGTGCCGAGAAACTCGCTCATGGGATGCGCCAGACTCTGACGCCGTTCGATGGAGTTGGACATGCTGTAGAAGGTGCCCGTCTCGTCTTCGAATCTGCGGTCCATCTTATTCTCCGCGTTGAAGGCCTTGATGATGCGCAGTCCCGAGAGGGTCTCTTCTGTAGTGGAAAGTACCTGCCCGAACATCTGCTGGGCCTTGAGCGACGTGCGTTTGAGTTTCTTGCCCACCATTCCCATCACTGTTCCGGCGATAGGAAGAAGCACAAGAACGAATACTGTCAGCTGCCAGCTGAGGAGTATCATCCATGTCAGACAGACCAGAATCATCACCGGATTCTTGAAAAGCATGTTGATGCTTGACATAACGGATGATTCAATCTGGTTGACGTCGCCCGACAGCCTTGCCATCACATCTCCTTTGCGCTCGTTGGTGAAGAATCCTATCGGCAGGGTGAGTATCTTGGCATACATTGCATTGCGTATGTCTCTGACGATGCCGTTGCGCATGGGGACGGTAAAGAAATCGCTCAGATAGGCGGTTCCGGTCTTGAGCAGGGTCATGCCGACCAGAATCATCGCCAGAAAACCAAGTGCCATCGAAGGTCCGTAATTCTCTACTATTTTTCCGGTGAAATAATAGAAATTGTTGATGGCCACATCCTGGAAACTTCCCTGATCCAGACTCATATAGTCATAACGGGTGTCCGAGATGTTGAAGAGCATCTGGAGAATAGGCGTGATGAACGCGAAGGAAAACAGCGTCAGAAACGCCGTCAGTATGTTGAAAAGCAGGCTAAGCGCGATATTCAGTTGATATGGCAACGCGAAACGCTTGATTAGCTTCAGGAAATCTATCATCGGTAGTTGTTTGGCTTCCGTCGGGAAAGAGGGTTTGGGTCCCTCTGTCATTTCCGGATATGTTCAATCTGCAAAATTAACCAAAAAATATGAATAGACAAAAATAGCGAAACAAACTTTTCCGTTGATTTTTTGGTTTTTATTTTGGAGACTTCAGATTATTGATTAATTTTGCAATACGAAAAGAAGTCTGAATTTCTCCCCTCATTAAAGAAATACTTCGGGGCTTACGCAACGATTTTAGAAATCGGGGTATACCGATTGGAAAGGGCAGTCTAACGATCGCCCTTTTTTCATTTAGTGTGGTATTATCTTCATTCCCAACACGGCCCCTTTGTAAGAATATATCTTGTCGCTTATCACATCATACGCAGGGTTGAAGGCTTTCGGCTCAAGCACATGCTTTGTAATGGGATATGCAATTAGGTCGGCTAATTGCAAACTGATAATGTTATCTCTCTTGTATCTGAAACTGAACTTGCCGAGTTTTTCCTTCATTCGTTCGGGTGTAATCCATTTTGTTCCTATGGCTCTGAGTCTGTTATAGTAGTTCAACAGCATTCTGTCTTGCTTGACACCGCGCCTTTCGATGATAATATCAAGTGAGCCGTCTGTCACATTATCGTCCATGCAGAATATGGCACGTTCTATCAGATACTTCAAAGACAGACCGTAGACATCCTCACCACGATTGAACCGTTTTATAAAAGGTTCTTTAAGAATGGAACAACATACGATTACATAAATTTCCTGTTGTCCGAGAATTGAATTGATACTATCGTAAAACCTCTGGCGTATGTCAGAATATTGGAGTATTGAATATGCTTTTTCTTGCTTCCTTATATCACGCGAATGAATAATTACAGCTTCATCGTTGAAAAACTCTCTCTTCAGAGAGTTTATAGATGCCTCCAAGGCGGCCAGTTTATCTTCGGGTATGAGAACTCCGCATAACGTAAATATGGGGAATTCGGATTGAAATTTTCCAATTGGTGATCACCACACTCGTCTATGAATAGATAATATTTCGTTGTGTTATTTTCCATAGTGAAATGCAAAGTTATGAAATTCCAATTATACTGTATTAAGAGACTGTTTTAAAAATGAGGTTTCTGTCGAGGATGTTTTGTAATTTTGTACTATAATTTTTAGATGCTGTTGAAAAATGACGGTTAATTGCAGGTGTGATGATACATTCATTTCTGAGACCTAACGTGCATCATGGCGGTCCGACGAGGTCGGCTGTCATGGATTTTGTAAAGAACTGGACGCTCCCGATCGCGATCCTTTCGGGTGTGGCGGCATATTTCCTGTATGTAAATATCCCGTGGCTTGATTCCACTCATGAGGCGGTAAACAGGATGGTGGAGATAGTGCAGCCTTTGCTTATTTTCTCCATGCTGTTTCTTACGTTTCTTTCTGTAGGCCCTCACGATCTTCGGTTCAGACGCTGGCATGTATGGCATGTCGGAATCCAGCTGGTGCTTTTCGGAGCTCTGGCATTAGCAGTCACATTCATAAGCGACATGGAGTGGCGGATAATAGCCGAGAGCGCGATGCTTTGCCTGTTGTGTCCCACAGCTACGGCTGCCGCAGTAGTGACCCGTAAACTCGGAGGAAGCCCGGCAGACATCACGTCGTATACCATTCTGGTCAATCTTGCGATAGCCGTGACCGCACCTGCGCTGTTGCCGTTGGCGCATCCACAGGAAGGAATGACATTTTTCCCGACATTCATGATGATTATTGGGAAAGTTTTCCCGTTGCTTATCTGTCCGCTTGTTTTCGCATGGCTTGTCCGTAGGTTTGCTCCGGAGGTGGGAAAGCGGCTCGCTTCTTTCCGCGATCTGCCGTTTTATATGTGGGCCGTGGCTCTGGCGATAGCGATAGCTGTGACTGTCAAGGCAATCGTTCACAGCAATGTGCCGACGGGCTATCTTCTGGCCATCGGCGGTGTGACGTTTGTCTGTTGTGTGCTTCAGTTCTGGCTTGGGAAACTGATAGGTGGAATTTATGGCCAGCGTACGGAGGGGGGACAGGCTCTGGGACAGAAGAACACGGTGTTTATTATCTGGATGGGGTATACGTTCCTGTCGCCTGTGACGGCTGTGGCGGGAGGAGTGTATAGTGTCTGGCACAATATCTACAATTCCTACCAGCTCTATCGCCAGAGACACTCTCTAAGGTAAGGGTATAAGCCAGTCGGAGTCTGATGCCGTGGCGGCAGTGTCCCGGGTGGCAGTATCGGAGGCACTGTCGTCTTCAGGCAATGAGGTTCCCAAATGTATGATGTTGCGTGGTGGAGAGGACGGTTTGCATGTAAGTTCGGCAACCTCCTTGCGTGCGGCGGCAAGGTCTTCCTTGAGATCGGCGATTCTCTGCCTGTAACGCTGTTGGGATATTTTCATGCGTTCGACCTGGGAGTCTATTTCTTTGAGGACGGCTTCATCGATTCTTGCCTCGTCGAGTTGCCGTTGCATTGATTCTATCTGTTTACCGAGTGTGGAGCGTGTATCGGACAATAGTCGGAAAAGTTCTTTTTGTGATTTCTGACTTTCGGCTAATTCGGTGGCAGTGGCTTGTACTTGTTCCAGAGCGCATGACAACTGCTCGCGGAGGTTATCGGCAAGCTCAGTGAGACGTGCATTGTCTTCCCGGATCTCTTGAATGAGCTTTGCGGTGCGGCGCGGATGCAGAAAAACGTCGATGGTTTTCATACTGTCTGTACGGTCTGTCTGTGCGATGTAACAGTTTTCTCTTTCTTTAAGAGGAACGTGGCAAATACCGACTTGTTGCCTTATGCCGTTCGTTTATAATAGTTGGTGTATCAAAAAAATCGTCACCTTTGCATTATTAAAATAAACCCACAGGTTAGGTAACTATTCAGCCAAAGAAGGTGTCCGGGTTGACCGCCAACGGGATTGTCCGA
>CANEHE010000026.1 GCA_947427285.1 uncultured Porphyromonadaceae bacterium | reverse complement strand
TCATCGTCCGATTGGGCAGATAAAATATTCTCTAATTTAATTCAACCAACAGGTAAATAACATTAAATTAATATGGCAAAAAAGATTCTTATTTACATTGCAGGAATTATCACGGGTGTAATATTAGTGATACTCTTTGCTGTGGTATTCACAAGAAATAATTCAGCAAATAATGGTATCACTTTATTTGAGCAGGAAGGAGATTGTGTCAGCGATAACTCATTTGAAGTTTTTCAAGTTCTTGACACAGGAGATGCGTTAGCAAACGAAATTGAGAAGGGATTTTCTGTAGCGACTGGAGTGACGGTATTATTTCTGAATGATGGCAAAACTTCATATTATGATGATCAGGTTATTAAAATCCCATCTGGGAAATGCGCAAAACAGATAGGCGTATTCAAATATAAATCAAATGCTGGCTTAGAAAGAACAGTTCCAGTAGTTGAAATCCGTAATAAATAATTGTTCGGATTCCAAAGGTTGACCTTTGGCTCATTCGGGATATTTTCAGCGTTGGCTTGTCAATGCGGCTCGGAAAATTCCCTAATGAGCTAAGCTAAGGAATTTCCTGACGGTGTAATTTCCTTGTCGTCTCGGAATGGCTGATATTGTTGCACTCGGTATAGTGGTTTACCATTGTTCCGTGTGCAATGATTATATTCGGTTATGTGTGGCGAGTTTTAAGATTACGAGTAATAACCCGCGCCACCCTAAAACGACCTCTTATGGCAATGAGAAAAACAAAGAGCGGTCAAGGCCGTGATTGTTTCTTGAGTTTAACTAATTTTTAGTACATTTGCATCCGAAATGACACGGACAGATATTAGTGATACTTGAAAAATATATTATTCACTCACGGCCGCAGGTTCGCGCAAGTTCCACTGGGAATTTCATACAGTTTTGCAATATTATTGGTTTTGCGCTTGGTGCGGTTGAGTCAATTCATTAATTTTGTACCCGTTTTTGAGATTCGGACAGACCCCCGTTTCCAAATCTGATACATCTATAATGAAATCACCATATTCCGGTCTTTGGATAATTGTCGCACTTGGCCTTGTCTTATTTCTGGCAGTGGCTTTTTTCGATGATATAACCATAGGCACCTGGACTATCAAAAAAGCTCCTTTTAAGGATCATCTGCTTGCTGAAGGCATGGAGACAGACACTTTGACCGCAGATTCGGTGTCGGAATACATACCCACTCAAGAAATCAAGACTGATTCGGTTGCCAAATCGATACTTATATTTGGCGATTCCATGACTTTCAATCTTGCTTTGCGTCTGGCGCAATATGCACGACAAAACGGCCATTCCATACATACGGTCAATTGGGATTCAAGCAATACAAAGATTTGGGCCGAGAGTGATACTCTGACGCATTTTATACGTAAATTCGATGCGGATTTCATATTCGTTTCGCTTGGCAGCAACGAATTGTATTTCAAGAATCCGGAAAGCCGGCTCCCTTATATAAAGCGCATTCTGCAAATGATAGGGGATATACCCTACGTATGGATAGGCCCTCCAAACTGGCAGAAGGATGCCGGAATCAACGATATGCTTGAACGTGTCTGCCGTCCTGGTGCTTTTTTCCGTACAGACGGAATGGAACTTGCACGTAAGAAAGACCATATACATCCTACACGTCAGGCATCTGCATTATGGGTTGACAGCATCGTCAGATGGATGCCTAAATCATATCATCCGATTCTGATGGATATCCCGACCGATTCTATACGGAAAGTCAGTCCCAATGTTGTCTTCCTTAAGGCACTTAATAAGTAGAAACAGAACATCCACAATCGAATCCGACAGATATGATTCCTGAAATATCCGAAATATCAGGGCGTGTGATGCGCAATATAGGCGATATGTTCGTGTATGATCCGGGGGCACCGCTCCTGTTTTCATCCGGTTTTTTCTGGCTTCTTTTTATCTTCTTTCTGCTGGTATATGCCTTGCTGAAGAGAAGCCGGATGAAGATGATTGTGTATGTGATCGGATTCTCTCTTTATTTTTACTACAAATCCTCCGGCTTATTTTTTTTAATGCTGATAGGCACCTCCTTGATCGATTGGTTGCTGTCGCATGCCATAGCACGAATAAAGAAGCGTGGTGTTCGTCTGGCCGTGATGTGGCTGTCTGTCGCCATCTCGCTTTCTATTCTCGGATATTTCAAATATGCCAATTTCTTCTTATGGAACTGGAACCAGATGGTGCAGGGCAACTTTCAACCTCTTGACCTGATTCTGCCGGTAGGAATATCATTTTATACATTCCAGTCTGTAAGTTATGTTGTGGATGTCTACAAGCGTAGGATAGCGCCGACTGAAAGCTGGCTTGACTATCTGTTTTTCCTGTCGTTTTTTCCGGCTCTTGTGGCTGGCCCGATTGTCAGAGCCGACTACTTCCTTCCACAACTTAAGGAGAACCGAAAGGCTACGAAAGATGACATTTATGGAGGATTGTGGCTCATACTGATAGGTATCATCAAGAAAGCGGTGATAGCGGATTATATATCTCAATTCAATGATCTTATATTCAACCAGCCGGAACTGTATACAGGGGTTCAGACCCTGATGGGTGTGTTGGGTTATACTATGCAGATATATTGCGATTTCTCCGGATATTCCGATATGGCCATAGGTCTGGCATTGATCATGGGATTTCGTCTGGGGATCAACTTCGATTCTCCCTATCAAAGCCGGAATCTGACAGAATTCTGGAGGAGATGGCATATCTCCCTTTCTTCCTGGCTCCGCGACTATGTGTACATTCCTTTAGGTGGAAACAGAAAAGGGACAATACGTACATACGTAAACAATTTTCTGACCATGTTGATCGGAGGTCTCTGGCACGGGGCGGCCTGGAAGTTTGTTTTCTGGGGAGCGATGCACGGAGTCGGATTGGCAGTTCATAAGGCTTGTCAGCCATGGCTCCGGAAGATTCCGGACAATTGGATTGTATCGTTCACAGGATGGTTGCTTACATTCACTTACGTATCGCTTCTGTGGGTGTTTTTCCGGGCAGCCGATTTCTCGTCATCTGTACTTATAATCAAGAATATATTTGTCGGTTTTGATTGGCGTCAGTTCCCTCAGTTTTTTGAAGTGAGGAGGGTATGGTGCATTATGATGATGGCTCTTGTCATGATGCATTTCGTGCCTCAACGATGGACAGATGCTTGCGGACGAATATTTGCACGGTCGCCATGGATTGTAAAACTTCTGGCTTTTGTGGCAGTAGTTCAACTTGTGATAGAATTCATGTCGGAGGAAGTAGTCCCGTTTATCTATTTTCAGTTTTAGGATTCTTTAGTGCATCTGAGAATGATTCTGGAATCACGCGACGGAACATTCTGTCTTGTGGTTGCGATTATAAATTCCTTGTCTCCACTTTTTAATCGCAGGCGACAATGTAGCTCTTCTGCTTTTTCAGGATAATTGCGACTAATGACGTTAAAGGGCATACCTTTAAGTCTCTTCATATCTCCGGAAAATAAAACTCCGGTTATCCTGAATATTCTCCCCGGGAAATCTTTGATCAGTTGTTCGCAGAAAAACAGATTTGTGTTCGTATGCAATTGACGTAATCCTTCGAATCGTCTGCATAGACTGTCCCATGGTTTTAATTTCATAAGTGATGGGTTCGGCTCATATATCCACCCTGACTCCAGAGATTGTTCAGCATTCAGTAGGATTCCGCATTTTGATACATCTTCAATATTAGTTGAAAAGACAGATATGGAGGAATTCGACAGATTGACAGCCGTTGCCCTGCTGATAGTTGCTCCTTTTCTTGCCTTTATAAGCACTTCCTTACATTCTCCGTTGTAGGAAACCACATATACCTCTTCGGTTCCGACAATTTCTCTTGCAGCCTCCATTATGTCAAGCATAGGGGAGGCCTTCACAAGCAACATCCCGCATCTTTCCAGAAGCAACGGTGTGAGTTGGGTCATATCGGGCGCGCAGTCTGTAAATTTGTATTGTCTGCGGTTTCCTTCTCCCCGTCTGTGTGGATCAGCGAATATGACATCGAAATATTGTCGGTTGACATTTATCCACCATGCTGAGTCTGCATTGACAGGTGTGATATTAGTAAGGTCGAGAACAGATATATTATGGAGTAATGTTTCAAAATAATGAGGTTCCCGTTCCACTGCGGTGACATTGGCTGCTTTTCTGGCAAAGGCGAACGTGTCGCTGCCAAGTCCGCAGGTTATGTCAAGCAGAGAAGCTTCGTCTGAAATAAGTGATGCATGAAATTCAGCCACGGCTGAGGCTGACGCCTGTTCGGCACATATCACAGCCGGAAATATAAACAATGGATGGGATGTAAGAGCCTCAAGTTTTCCATTGCTTTTTCTACGGGCTTCTATCTGATCGATAGCCTCTTCATAAGAGAAATCATCCGCTGTTTTTCCATGGAATCTTAGACGCAGCATGGAGGGTGAATCCATCAAATGCTCCTCAATAAACCTAAACATCTTACAGGAGTAACTTCTCATGACATTTGGAAGTTATTTAAAATTATATCAGCAAGTAAGTGCTGATGCAACTATTGTGCTGAAGATTCCTTGATGTCTGTCTTGCTTCGAAATATCTTGGCAGTAAATGCAAAACGCACAAGCATATAGTTTATCGGAAAACTAATTGCTATTGCGGGAAGCAATGCAAGTGTGGGACCGACGATTCCTTTGAAGATAGCTACGAGACCTGTTTGCAGCCCCATATTAAAAAGATGGCTCAGTGTGAAACCAAGTCCCTTCTTTGCATTCGGGCTTGAATGAAAGGTAAAATAGCTTGAAAGAAAGAAATTGAATACAAAACTGATGGCATAGCTGATCAGAGTGGATGGGACAGCTGGAACCTTTACTGCGTTGACAAAGACCACATAAAGTCCGTATTGGATTATTGTGGCCAATACGCCGACAATTCCGAAACGGAAAATCTCTGCCAGACGGCTCTTCCCATTGACAAGTTTTTTTAGATTCATGTCGGTTCTTGGTTAGTCTCATATAATTGATCTTCTGCGTCATTATTTGCTGTAATTGATTCGTCAGAAGATAGAGGAGAGGTATGATTTATATGGTCGATGAAATCAAGTAGCTCTTCGCGACCATGTTTTTTCTCAGCCGATGTTATTAATATAGGTGGAAGTTCCTCCCATTCCTTAAGCAAATCTTTCTTATAGGCTTCGATATTTTTCAATCCTGCACTATGACTCAGTTTATCACTCTTAGTGAAGATAATTGCGAACGGAACCTGATGCTGGCCTAACCATCGCATGAATTCCATATCTATTTTCTGAGGTTTCAGCCGTATATCAAGAAGGACAAACAGACAAGTCAGATGTAAACGATGAAGGATATATGTCTCGATGATGCGACGGATATCATTACGTTGGCTTTTCCCTCTACGGGCATAGCCATAACCCGGGAGATCTACTATATACCATTCACCGTTGTTGATTGAGAATAGATTTATCAATAGGGTTTTCCCCGGTGTCTGGGAGGTCTTTGCAAGTCCTTTTCTTCCGGTGAGCATGTTTATGAGGGATGATTTCCCGACATTTGAACGTCCGATAAATGCGTATTCGTGAGCATTGACATCGGGACATTTATCCACATCCGGACTGCTGATCAAGTAACTTGCTGTCTTTATTTCCATTATATCTGGATTTTATATATCTGATTCCATTCTTCCAAAAAACATCTCATGAATAAGTTGTAAAGCCTCTTTTACCCGCTCTTCCCTGATTACGCATACCTGGCTTGCGGCCGAGGATCCATGTGAGGAAGCCTTCACTGTGATACCGGCTCTTTGAAATGTATGCCGGATTCTGGGGCCTATTGTGGATATACCGCCGATTCCCTCTCCTACGGCAGCGATTATAGCCATTTCGCTTTCTGACGTGAAGTCGTTCATTGATCCCTCCTCAAGGTCAGGCGCAAACTCGGTCTGGAGGGATGATATAGCTCGTGACAGATCCGCAGTCGCGACGGCAAAAGAGAATTTTGAGCCAGACGATTGTTGAGACACAAGCAAAACACTTATACCGTTTTTTGCCAAAGAGTTGAAAGTGCGGGAATTAATCTCCGGAATATTTTCAACAACTTCGCCTTTCATTTCTATAAGGCTGACATTAGTCATTGATGTCACTCCTTTTACACTTGGATTATCTGTATGAGAGGAGGTTTGCCTGTCTGTAATCCATGTGCCCGACAGATGTGGACGGAACGTATTGAGTATACGGATAGGGATATTCTTGTGGAAAACCGGATATATTGTAGGTGGATATACTACTTTGGCTCCAAAAGAACAAAGCTCCATGCTTTCCACGAAAGAGAGACTATCAATAACTTCCGCCGAAGGAATGATACGAGGGTCGGCTGTCATGAACCCATCTACATCTGTCCATATTTCCAGACATTTGGCATCAAGAGCAGCGGCTATGAGAGCGGCGGTATAGTCGCTTCCACCGCGCCCGAGATTGGTTGTCACACCAGTATCGCGATCAGTTGAAATGAAGCCTCCACAAACAGCAGTGCTGTTCTTTCCAAGATTGGTGAAAGCCTCTTTTATCAATCGATCTGTCAGAGGAGTATCAGCGATATGACGATTGAACCACCGTTCGGTTTTTATGAACTTCAAGGAATCAAGATGCGAGGCTCCTTCAATCATTCGACTGACAATGATAGAAGAGATCCGCTCTCCATAGCTGACAATCTGATCAAGTATTTTGGCAGGAAGCGATCCTATAAGTGCGATGCCGTCATATAAAGAACTAAGTTCATTTAGCAGCGGCTCAACCACTCCTAAGGTTTCAGGAGCTTTCCCAGGAAGAGTTACAGAATTTATGACAGAATAATGGCGTTCACGGATTTCCCGCATGTTGCTTTTATACGCTGGGTCTGAATCCGCTGCAAGTCTTGCAGTAGCGATAAGTTTGTCTGTAATACCTCCAAGAGCGGACACCACCACTACAGCTGGCTCATCAAGTGATTCCACTATTTTTTTTACGAAGGCCAGACTTTCCGGTGTACCGACAGATGTGCCTCCAAACTTCAATACTTTCATGTGAACGGATAATTAATTCTGCGTTTCAGTTGTAGGTCTTCGTATCAGACGCACCACATTTTCCACATGATGGGTATGGGGAAACATATCTACCGGACGAACGGCATCGACAATATATTCAGCGTCGAGCAAAGCGAGATCACGTGCCTGTGTGGCCGGATTACAGCTGACATATACAATTATGTCTGGTGCGGCACGTAGAATGGTTTCTGTTACTGCCGTATGCATTCCGGCACGTGGAGGATCGACAATCATTATGTCGGGATGGCCATGTGTATGGATAAAACTGTCAGTCAAAATATCCTTCATATCTCCGGCGAAGAACTCCGTGTTGCATATTCCATTGATCCGGGAATTCAGTTTAGCATCTTCTATAGCTTCCGGAATATATTCGATTCCAATCACTTTACGTGCGTTGTGCGACACAAAATTGGCGATAGTTCCTGTCCCAGTATATAGATCATATACCACTGGTCGCTGTTGCTCTGGAATATCTCCGTCCAGGCCGGCAAATGACCGGGCTGTCTGATATAGACGATAGGCCTGAGAGGAATTTGTCTGGTAAAATGATTTGGCATTTATTCTGAATCGCAGACCCTCCATCTCTTCTTCGATATATGGTGTTCCTTTCCAGATGTTCACTGTCAGATCAGAAATTGTATCGTTGAGTTTTGTATTTACCACATACAGTAGAGATGTAATTCCCGGGAACTGTATCTCTACAGCCTGCATGAGCAAACGTATCGATTCTTGATCGTCTTCACCGAACGACATACACACCATAACCTGTCCTGTAGATGCAATGCGGATCATCATTGTACGTAGAAGTCCATGATTCTCCCGGAGATTATAGAAGGAAAGACTATTTTCCTCGGCAAAGCGGAATATGAATTCACGGATTCTGTCGCCAAGACTGTCCTGAAGATAACATTGTTCTATATGAAGCACTTTGTCAAATGCGCCAGGGATATGGAAGCCAAGTGCATTTCCCGAATCATCAAATATCTTCCCGGAACGGATGTCAGACCAGCTCCTCCATTTCTTGTCGGAGAAAGTGTATTCCATCTTGTTCCTATAGTGCCATATATTTTCAGAACCTAAAATAGGTTGTATTTCGGGTATGGGTACTTTTGCTATTCGGGTTAGGGCATCTTCTACTACCTGACTCTTACTTTCAAGCTGTAGAGAATAGGGTAGATGTTGCCATTTGCATCCTCCACACGTGCCAAAATGCGGGCAGATAGCATCAATGCGTCGGGGTGACGGGGTTATAAGTCTCTCAATGTGTCCTTCCGCGAAATGGCGTTTACGACGGTCTATCTTTATATCCGATACGTCACCGGGAGCACCGAATGGAATGAATACGACCATTTCCGATTCGTCGTCAGGATGCATCTTTACTTTTGCCAACGCCTTCCCTTCTGCGGCGAGTGCTGTGATTTCAATACCTGTAAGGAGCGGCAGCTCTTTCTTCTTTCTGGCCATAAAATATTGAAAAACTTTAGGCAATGGTTGATTTTACAGACAGATCGGGAGGGAGTAGTGCGAAATCCAATGCTTCGGCAATACGGTCGAAGTAATAGAAAGAGAGACCTTGAAGGTATTCGGAGTTGATTTCATCTATATCCTTACGGTTTTTGTCTGAAAGGATAATGTCGGTGATACCGGCTCTTTTGGCTGCGAGAATTTTCTCTTTCACACCGCCGACTGGAGTTAATTTACCTCTGAGAGTTATTTCTCCCGTCATAGCAAGTTTCTCACGCACTTTTCTTCCGGTGAATGATGATGCGAGAGAGACAAGCATTGTTATACCTGCCGATGGACCGTCTTTAGGGATGGCTCCTTCCGGAACATGGATATGTACATCTTTTCCATCCATGGCTGCAGGGTCTATTCCCAACGATTCAGCGTTAGATTTCAAGTATTTCAAAGCTATGACAGCGGATTCTTTCATGACATCGCCGAGATTGCCTGTAAGAGTAAGAACATCCCCCTTCCCTTTTGAGAGAGCCGACTCCACAAAAAGAATTTCCCCGCCGGATTGTGTCCACGCCAGACCGGTGACTACCCCTGGAGTATCGTTGTCTTCATATACCTCCGGCATAATTTCAGGAGCACCGAGAAGATTTTCCACCGTTGTCGGGGTAATTTCAGTGACAAATTCCTTGCCGGAGGCCTTAAGTCGGGCTATTTTGCGGAGCACACGTGCTATGTTCTTGTCAAGCTGACGTACACCCGATTCACGGGTATGGCGTTCGATCAGGTATCGGACACCAGCTTGGGTAAATGAAATCTCTCCTTCATCGAATCCATGTTCTTCAAGTTGATGCGGTATCAGATGACGTAGAGCGATATGTTCTTTCTCGTCGGTGACGTAGCCAGAGATATTGACAAGCTCCATGCGGTCGAGAAGTGGACGGGATATTGTAGAGAGATCGTTTGCTGTGGCTATGAACAGAACTTTTGAGAGATCATAGTCGATGTCTACATAATTGTCGTGAAATTTCACATTCTGTTCCGGATCAAGTACTTCCAGAAGGGCTGTTGAAGGATCTCCTTTGAAGTCGTGACCGATTTTGTCGATTTCATCGAGTACAAAAACAGGATTACTTGTGCCGCAATTTTTCATGGCACTCATTATACGGCCTGGCATCGCTCCTATATAAGTGCGGCGGTGTCCGCGTATTTCCGCTTCATCGTGGAGACCTCCAAGCGAGACTCGGCAATATTCCCGTCCGAGTGCCTCCGCCACAGAACGTCCAAGTGATGTCTTGCCGACTCCGGGAGGTCCGTATAGACACAGGACGGGAGCTTTCATATCGGCACGCAGTTTCAAGACTGCGACCTGCTCAAGAATTCGTTCCTTTACCTTTTCCAACCCGTAATGATCACGGTCGAGTATTTCCTCTACACGGTCAAGGTTGAAATTGTCGTCAGAAAGCCTGTTCCAAGGAAGAGACAAAAGTGTGTCAAGATAATTGTATTGTACGGAGTATTCGGGATTCTGCATGTTGAATCTCTCCAGCTTTTTGACCTCCTTGTCAAAGTGGGTGGCCGCATACTCGGGCCAGTCCATTTGAGCTGCACGTGTCTTCAGTTCATCCTCCTCCACATCTTCGGCAGATCCTCCAAGTTCATTCTGGATAGTCTGCATCTGTTGTCGAAGGAAATGCTCTTTCTGTTGTCTGGACAATTCTTCATGAGTGGCTCTCTGTATCTCCGATTTTATTTTCATCAATTGGAATGCCTCGGAAAGTAGCTTTGTTGCCTCGGCACACCGCTCCGCGAACGACTCAGCTGCCAGCACTCGATATTTCTCTGCAGCTTTCAGGGGCGAGTGAGCCGTGATAAAATATAGTTTCTGCTCGAAAGCGGAGATGGCATTCAATCCCTCTTTCAATTCTTTCGGATCCTCGCAGAATTCATCTATTGTGCGGTTGTATATATCGGCGACAGCATCAATCGCAGCAAGATTGTGTGGATCATCCGGATTAATTATTTCACGATCAACAGAGACATATCCTCTGAGATACGGATTGGCACGTGTGATCTTGACAAGATGTGCCACAGGGCCCGGCAGAAGAAAGACTGTCGGAGTATTGTCGGGAAGCTCAAGTACCTTCAAAACCTTGCAGACAGTTCCGACTCTCTTCTCGTTGTTTTTTTTGTCTGAGCCAGTATTATAGCCTACAAAAATGGTCTTGTGATCCTCGGCACGCTTATGGAGCATCTCAAGAGTAGCGGCGTCGTTTATCTCGACTGTCTGAGGGGTAAAGGGAAATACCAGGTCATCGGCAAGAAGCACCACGGGCATGGATATTTCTGCACCACTCAGATTGGAAAAATCAATATTGTCTCTTACCTCGGTTATAATGGATCCAATCATGTCTCGAAAAATAAGTGCTTACGGAAGAGAGGTCCGACAGTCCGGAAATGGATGCAAAGTTAACGATTTTAGAGGTAATGAAAAAAGGATATGTGGGATTTTTTATAATTTTGTGGTGAATATAGTGCGATTGATAATATATGAGCAAATCATTGCCATTCAGATTCAAGCAGTTTGAGGTGAGTCATTCCCGCAGTTCGATGAAAGTGGGGGTGGACGGAGTCCTTGTTGGCTGTTGGGCGTATGTGGAAGGATCGCGGAGAATCCTGGATATAGGGACTGGCTGCGGAGTAGTGGCTCTCATTTGTGCCCAACGCAATAAATCGGCTTCTGTGCTGGGGATTGATATCGATCCTCCATCGGTGGAGGAGGCCACATTCAATTTCGCATCATCACCTTTTGCCGCAAGGATGGAAGCCCGATTGTCTAATTTCCTTGAGTTGGAGGGATGTTTCGATGCAATTGTCAGCAATCCTCCTTTTTTTGACTCAGGACTTTCCAGAGCCGAGTCAGCACGGGAGATTGCTCGGCATGAAGTTATGCTTCCTCTCTCTTCTTTGGTTAGAAAAAGTGCCGGACTTTTACATCCCGATGGGAAGTTGACACTTATTCTTCCGTATGAGCGTTATCAGGATTTGGTTATGGCAGCACGGGAAAATGGTATGGTATGCACACGTTTGGCGCGTGTGAAGGGACATCCTACAGCTCCGGTGAAAAGAATATTGGCAGAATTAAAATTGCATGATAAAAAAGAAGAAATGTTAATTGTAAAAGAGGAAGATATTGTGATTATGGCTCATGAACTTGTGCCCACCGATACTTATAGAAACTTGACAAAAGATTTCTATTTAAGATATTAATTTGTGTTAAATATAGGTTGTTGTTTACTATATGAGGCAAGGAATTGTTATCTTTATAGCCAAATTCCATTATATGACTGGTTAACGGTTAAACCGGTACATACAATAGAATGTCTAACATATAGTGACGGGGGTGATTTTCCGTTGCGATCCAAGTAACACATCAACTCCTCTAAATCATTTAAGATTATGAAATATCAGATATATCTGCCACTATTCGTGGTTTTATCCATTCAGAATATAATGGCTCAGGATGTATATGACGATGATATATACTACAATCCTAAAAAGGACACGGCTTCTAATATTCTGAAAAAGAAGGCTTCTCAAAGCAATTATATAGCTGACTTCAACAATATGGATGTCGACACCTACAATATGCGGGGAGCCTTTCTCCCTCTGCCATCCGATACTATCGGTGCGGCAGCGGAAAACGGGGGCGACTTCATTTACACACAGGAGATTCAGAAATATTACAATCCGACCATTGTGGTTGATAATGCTGAACTTCTGGCTGATGTTCTCAACAATTCATACGGCAATGTGGATATTATAATCAACGATAACGGGACAATTGGGTTTGCTCCTTGGTCCTATTCCTGGCCTTATGGCTGGGGAAGTTATGCTTATTATGATCCCTGGCGTCCCGGTTGGGGCTGGGGATGGAACGTTGGTTTCGGTTACTATGATCCGTGGTATGCATGGGGATATGGTCCTGGCTGGTATCCCGGGTGGGGACCCGGATGGATGTGGGGGCCTGTATGGGGAGGATATAGATATGCAGACCGCACTCCAGGTGGAAACCGACGCACAGGGGCTTATGACGGATGGGCTTCCACTTCACGTCCCGGTGGTGGCAATTATGCCGGAGGCGGTTCGCACCGTATGGGTAACGGACGTTACGGAGTTCCCGGAACATCTGGAGCAACCACTTCTGCCGGAAACAACCATCGGGTCTATAACGGCTCGTCTTACACGGGTACTTTGCCTTCCAGAGGAAGTCTATCCACTGGAAACAGAGGATACACTATCAATAGTTCCGGTCACAGGGTGAACGGTACCGGTACCATCAATAATGGATCGACCACCAATCATCGTAATTATAATTCAAATACAACGATAAATACTGAAAAACGGTCATACAACAGTAATTCCAATGTCAACAACAACCGGAGTTATAATTCAAACTCTGGCCGTAGCTATAATCAAGGTGGGACATACCGTGGAAATACTGGAGGTGGAATGAGAAGCACCGGCGGAGGTGGAGGACGTGGACGACACCGATAAAATGTATTGTATGAGATTTCAGTCATAATTAACCCTCACGTTTTAACCTTGCAAGATAATAAAGAAGATGAGAAAACTTCTGATATCAACCTGTATTATTGGGGGAGTGGCGATTTCCGGCTCTGCACAAAGTGCCATTGATGCATTTCGTTTCGCTGCTCCCGACATGAAAGGCACAGCACGTTTCATGTCGATGGGAGGTGCCTTCGGTGCACTTGGAGGAGATTTGACAACTCTTTCACAGAATCCAGCCGGAATAGGTGTATATCGTTCGCATGAGATCGGTTTTACTCTTAATCTGGATTGCCAGCAGTCTACATCTGATGCTTTCGGTTTCAAGACTACGGCCAATCAGACAAAATTCCTACTTAACAATATCGGGGGGGTGGCCACCATCCGGCTCAATAACCGGACTTTCCCGAACCTGAATATAGGTTTCACATATAACAAGGCGGCATCATTCAACCGACGTTACAAGGGCGGCTTTGGTTCATTGTCAAATTCGATGAGCAACTACATAGCCGGGATGACTACTGCCGAAGGAGCCACAGTAGCCGATTTATCCACAACCGGAAGTTATAATCCATATAATCCGACAGATGGCGGCTATTCTGCCCCCTGGCTTTCCATACTTGGTTTTGACAGTTATCTTATCTCTCCATCAGGTAATCCGGATGCTCCCGTGTGGAAAGGTCTGTGGGGCAACGGTACGGCAGGCACGGCAGGGTTTGATGTTGAAGAGAAAGGTCATATTGATGAATATAATATTTCTTTAGGAGGTAACATTGCAAACGTGGTCTATTGGGGAATGGATTTCGGAATTGTCGATCTTGATTATTCTCAAAACGCTCTCTGGGCAGAACGTCTTGACAATGCTTTTGTCGATGACAACAATCAAGGGTTTGCCCGCTCACGCGCTGACTGGTCTCTAACCAATCTCTATCATGCCAGCGGCAATGGTTTCAACTATAAGCTCGGAGTAATTGTGAAACCTATTCAGGAACTCCGCTTAGGTCTGGCATTCCACACCCCGACATGGTATAGTATTGACGAGACATATATGGCCACTACTTCTTACGCATACGATCCATCACTTTCCCATATACGTGGAACAGGTGCTCAGACAAATAAGGGGACACCTGGCAGCTACAGCTACAATTTCCGGACGCCATGGAAAGTGATAGCCAGTGTGGCCGGTGTGATCGGTTCTAAATTTATAATTTCAGCCGATTATGAGTGGGCCGCTTACAATAAGATGAAGTTTTCCCAGATAGATAATGATGATTATTACTATTCTTATTATGACTACGCACCGACTCGCTCTATCCCGTTGAACGATCCATATTATGCCACAAATGAGGATATAAAAAGCTATTATCAGACTACCCACACATTACGAGTAGGAGCTGAATACCGTATCACTCCACAGTTCAGTGTACGCGCCGGTTACAGTTTTGTCTCTTCGCCTGTGCGTCCCAAAGCACGCGACAACGGTCAGGAGATATATACTTCCGGCACGAATCCGTCTTACACATTCGACAATACGGCTAACTATGTGACATGCGGACTGGGATATCGGGTGAAAAAATTCTACATCGACCTTGCATACGTCTATAAACATTTGTCAAGCGAATATCACGCATATACGTCAGATCCGGCAACCCCGTCTGTACCTTCTCCAAATTCCAAACTGTCGTTAAACAACAGTCAGATTGTACTTTCGGCAGGCATTAGATTCTGATAAACACACGATAGTAAACTAAACGCTCCGTCTGGGTATCCAAGCGGAGCGTTTAGTTTACTATCAATTATGATTTTTTCGATGTTTTAATTCGGATCGGGAACAATTTTCAGCTAATGAACAGCCTTGACAACCGGTTTTCTTCTCTTTACGGAAGAATTTCCACATTATCCAGATTATTGCTCCCAATATGCAAATGCCTACCAATGTATACTGTAGGGTAAGGTTGGTGTCGGTGAGAAGAATCATATTTTATTTCGGATATTTCTATCGTTCAAATGAAAAAACATATCCTCGGGTTCAGTATCATTTATTATTTTTTGAATTCCGCTTCTTGTCAGTCTTCTCCTCCGGTCGCCCTATGCGTCGTGTAGAATTGTCTTTCAATACATTGACGGTTATTTCAGAAATCATCTTTTTGAGACCGTCGACAAATTCCGCCGCACTATAGTTGCAGCGTTCTATCTCGCGTAGCCGTCGCTCCCATATTCCTGTCAGCTTTGCGCTCTTTAGTAGTTCTTCGTCAATTAGTTCAATCAGGTCTATTCCGGCCTGTGTGGCTCTGAGACTTTTCCGCTCACGACGGATATATCCTCGCTTATATAGAATCTCTATTATTGCGGCACGGGTTGATGGCCGCCCGATACCGTTGGCTTTCAAAGAATCTCTGAGTTCCTCATCGTCGACACTTGCCCCGGCGGTTTCCATCGCTTTCAACAGAGTTCCCTCAGTATAATATTTCGGAGGCTGGGTGGTCTTTTTAGCAAGTTTCGGTTTGTGAGGACCACTTTCACCGACTGTAAACAGCGGTAAATTGGAATTTTCAGCATCATCCGATTGTTTTTTGTCGTCTGTATCAGCATCTTCTTTTGAATAGAGTTGTTTCCAACCTGGATTAAGAATCATACGTCCACCAGCCTTGAATCTTACTTTACCCGCACAACCCTTGATGCTGGTCTGTTCATATTCGCAGTCTGGAAAGAAGACAGAAATAAAACGTATTGCAATGAGTCTGAACACTTCCTCTTCTCGTTCGGACAATCCGTTTGGTGCCACTCCTGTCGGAATAATCGCATGATGGTCGGTTACTTTGGAATTGTCGAATACCTTTTTACTCTTACGAAGTTTTTCTCCGCGTATCGGACCGAGAAGATCATGGAATCCTTTCAGATTATTCAATATCCCCCGGCATTTGGGATATATGTCATCGGTAAGGTATGTAGTGTCAACGCGGGGATACGTTGTGACTTTTTTCTCATACAGCGACTGTATAATCCGAAGCGTATCGTCAGCCGACAATCCCAACTTACGGTTGCATTCCACCTGCAGGGATGTGAGGTCAAACAGTCTTGGCGGTGCTTCCCGCCCTTTCTTTTTTGTCACATCTGTGATTTTCAGCGGGTATTTGCCCACTTCTTCCAGAAGTGCCACTCCATCTTCTTCCGTACGGAATGTCTTTTCCTGAGCCGAAAAAATCACTCCACGGTAAAGAGTCTTTAGTTCCCAGTAATTTTCCGGGACAAAATGGTCTATTTCAAGTTGCCGTTTCACGACAAGAGCCAGAGTAGGAGTCTGTACCCGTCCTATGGAAAGCACGGTGCCGCGTATTCCGTATCGAAGAGTATAAAGCCGGGTGGCGTTCAAGCCAAGAATCCAGTCCCCGATGGCACGACATAGACCGGCTGTGTAAAGTGGCTCAAGATCTTTATGCGGACGAAGATGGTTGAACCCTTCGCGGATTGCCTCATCGGTGAGAGATGAGATCCACAAACGCTTCACAGGGACACTGCATCCGGCTTTTTGCATCACCCATCTCTGAATAAGCTCACCCTCCTGGCCGGCATCACCGCAGTTGACCACCTCTTCTGCCTGACCTATAAGTGTTCTGATAACTTCAAACTGACGTTTTATACCTGTATCTTCTATGAGTTTGATTCCAAATCGTTCCGGTATCATTGGAAGCGATCCAAGCGACCATCTTTTCCATGAGGATGTATAATCTTCCGGCTCCTTCAGAGTGCACAGATGTCCGAAGGTCCAGGTCACACACCAACCGTTGCCTTCAAAATATCCGTCACGTCTGGTATTGGCTCCAAGAATCGATGCGATATCCTTGCCTACCGAAGGTTTCTCCGTGATGCAAAGCCTCATCTTTCGCGCTGTTTGGCCTCGTCCCAGATTTCATCCATCTCTGCCAGAGTCATATCCCTGAGATTAAGACCACGACGTTTTGTTTCCGCCTCAAGATAGTTGAAACGGCTGATGAACTTGCGGTTTGTCCGTTCAAGCGCGTTGTCTGGATTCACACCATAAAGACGTGCTGCATTCACAACAGCGAACAATAGATCGCCGAATTCACCTTCAAGCGCATTCTGATTGCCAGATCTGATCTCTTGTTCCACCTCTGTACATTCTTCTCTCACCTTGTCCCATACCTGTTCTTTCTCTTCCCAATCGAAACCGACATTACGCACTTTTTCCTGAATACGGCTGGATTTGATCAGCGATGGAAGAGAAGTCGGCACTCCGCCAAGCACGCTTTTGTTGCCATCTTTTTCTTTTAACTTGATTTGCTCCCAGCTTTCGGCCACTTCCTTTGCGTCGCGTGCCTTGGCCTCACCGAACACATGAGGATGACGGAAAATAAGTTTATCCGTCAGCGAACGGCATACGTCTGCGATGTCAAATACTCCTTTTTCAGAACCTATTTTTGAATAAAAAAGAATATGAAGAAGCACATCCCCAAGTTCCTTTCTGATATTCATATTGTCATCGGCCATCAACGCGTCTGCCAATTCGTATACTTCCTCTATTGTGTTCGTACGCAATGTATCATTTGTCTGTTTCGCGTCCCACGGGCATTTTACACGTAACTCGTCGAGCACATCAAGCAAGCGACCGAACTCCTGTAGTTTTTCTTCTTTTGAATGCATTGATCTATCTATTGTTTCGGAAGCATCCTGATAGGGATGCAACTCCCAATTCAATTTACAAAATTAGATAATATCTATGTACAAAGAGCCATGATGACGCTATTATTTTGAAAATTCCCACAGACTCTTCAACTCTTCAACGTATTCTTCTCTTGATCATAGATTGTTTCTTTTGTGCAGATTTATGAATAAAAATTTTGTTGGGGGGGATTTTTATATAATTTTGCACCATCACAACTCGTCTTAAAGAGATTCTGGACGTATGTGATAAATCTCAATTATTGAGTTATATGTTTCAAATTAAAGAATCTCAAAGAAAAAACATGAGAAAAGTCGTTATTTTAACAATGACTGTGTTGTTTTGTCTTCCCGTATTGGGAAACATTGTCCTCTCCGGAACAGGAGGCAACAATTACGGTGACATCTCCAGATGGAAAAACTATTGTCCTGGGAAAATCCAAAACCAATACTGGGCCAACAGTACTCAGGAATGGAAAGATTCGGAACCGAAATCCTATCAGTACAACGAGCAGGGAGAAGTAGTGTTTGAACAAGGTACCTTTTCTGCGCCTATCAGGTATACCTACGACGAAGCAGGCCGTATGGTGGAGAAGGTTGTTCTGTGGCCAAATGATGCCGGGGGATATGACAACATCTCCAAAACAGTATATACATATGACGAGAAGATCCCCTCATGTAATACATCACAGATTACATACAACTGGGCAGACAACAACTGGGTTCAGTATTCAGGCTGGAAATTGGATATCCGCCGTAATGACGACGGAACTGTGAATTACCTCGGATATATAAGTATCTCGGAATCACAGGAGAAACTGCGCGATTATTACGATATTGCCTACACAGATGGCAAAGCATCGAAGATAACTCACTACGAATGGAAACACAGTGTCTTGACTCCTACTGATTCTTTCGAACAGATTGTCTGGAAGACAACCGACGGTCAATTCCTTAATTTATGGAATGAAAAGACGCTTTATCAAGGCACTAACCAGATCCTGTCGGCCAGCTATCATACGATGAGGGATGTGCCTGTAGTGGGCACACTTACCGCCACATACTCCGATAATGCAAACGATTTCGAATACATAATTGTGGCACGCGACACCACTCTTACCTCAATGAAATATATCCAACTCGACAACTACGGAAGTTTCAGGGAAGAGGCAAGTACACGTAACGATTTCTTCGGAAACACTTTCAATGACAAAGAATACACTTGGACACGCATATTCCGATATGACCAATTCGGACTAATGCTTGAACAAACATTCGTAGAGCACTGCGAAGGTGAGATCACATCTCAGAAGTATCAACAGGGCATAGTAAGTTATGATGAAACCTCCGGTTTTCCCTTGGAATATGTGATGCAGGAGAAATACAATTTCATCGATTGGCAGAACTCTATCCGTAAACTCTATTCGGACTATCCAAAGAGTGAAGTTGGAATAGACGATATATCTGATGATAGCACCGTTTTTCCTATCGTATACTATACTCTTGATGGAATCAGAACCGAAACTCCGACAAAAGGTTTTTATATAAAGAGACAGGGCATGAATACTTCAAAAGTGATTATTCGCTAAGTCGAATCCATTATTTGCTCAAATACGACTATTGAAAGCGGGTGTGTGGTCAAACGACAACATACCCGCTTATTTGAAAATCAAGATACCGCCATCCTAAAAGAAAAATTTAGCCTATAACTATATTAGGAGAAAGGTTATATCGGTGTTTTTGATTAATTTTGCAGTTGAAAACAAACACGATTGACCATACATGGGCTTTTTTAAGAAAATATTCTCAAGAGAGAAGAAAGAGAAACTTGACTCCGGTCTTGAAAAGACAAAAACGGGTGTCTGGGAAAAAATATCGCGTGCGGTTGCAGGTAAGAGCAAAGTTGACGAGGAAGTCCTTGACAACCTTGAGGAGGCGTTCATCACAAGCGATGTGGGCGTTGATACAACTCTGAAAATTATCCAACGGCTTGAGGAAAGAGTGGCACGCGACAAATATGTCAACTCGTCTGAACTTAATGACCTCCTATGCGAGGAAGTGACAGGACTTCTTGCCGATGACATCAATAGGGCGGAATCGGATCAGTCCGGTGATTTCGAAGTGCCTGCGGATAGTAAACCATACGTGATAATGGTGGTAGGTGTCAACGGAGTAGGTAAGACAACCACAATAGGGAAACTCGCATGCCAATATACAAAGGCCGGCAATAAAGTAGTGCTTGGCGCGGCCGACACATTCCGTGCCGCTTCCATAGATCAACTTGAGGTGTGGGGTGAAAGAGCCGGAGTTCCTGTCATCAAACAGAAAATGGGAAGCGATCCGGCTGCTGTGGCATTCGATACAGTGCAGAGTGCGAAGGCTCATGGGGCTGATGTCGTTATCATAGACACAGCAGGCAGGCTGCATAATAAAGTCGGCCTCATGAATGAGCTTACCAAGATAAAGAATGTGATGAAGAGAGTTATTCCTGACGCGCCTCATGAGATTATGCTTGTACTTGACGGCTCTACAGGACAGAACGCATACGAGCAGGCCCGCCAATTCTCTGCGGCTACGGATGTCTCTTCTCTCGCAGTCACAAAACTTGACGGTACAGCAAAGGGGGGAGTGGTGATCGGCATCAGCGATCAGATGAAGATCCCGGTAAAGTATATAGGCATAGGAGAGGGTATCGAAGATCTCCAGGTATTCAATCCAAGAGAATTTGTCAAATCATTATTTCTGAAAAAATAGGTGGGATTGTCTGGTTTTCGCAAAAATCATGTAGATGTAATCTCCATGGGCTGTTCGAAAAATTTGGTTGATTCGCAACAACTCATGAGAATGCTTCAGGCAAAAGGATATACTTTGTCTCACGATCCGGAGGAGATATGTGGGGAATATGTGGTAGTCAATACCTGTGGATTTATCGGTGATGCCAAGGAGGAGTCGATAGAACTTTTGTTGGGAGTCGCATCTCTGAAAGAGAAAGGAGAGGTAGGCCATATCGCCGTCATGGGGTGTCTTTCTGAAAGATATATGAAGGAACTCACCTCCGAGATTCCGGAAGTGGATTTCTGGTATGGCAAGTTTGATTGGCGAGGATTCGCACGGATGCTCCCCGACAGGCGCAAATGCATTGAACCGAAACCCTGGGAAAGGATGCTCACAGGCGACAAATGGAATGCGTATATCAAGATCTCCGAGGGATGTGACCGATTCTGTGCATTCTGTGCGATACCTCTTATTACGGGAAGACACAAATCACGTCCTATCGATGAGATTCTGGAAGAGACGCGCCAGTTGGTGGGTGAAGGTGTCAGGGAGTTTAATGTAATTGCTCAGGATCTATCTTCCTACGGGCTTGATCTGTACGGGTACCATGCTCTGGCAGAACTTATAGACCGGATGGCTGGTATAGAGGGGGTAGATTGGATCCGGCTTCATTACGCTTATCCTACAGATTTTCCATACGATGTGCTTCCGGTTATGGCCAGACACCGCAATGTCTGCAAATACATCGACATTGCCTTACAGCATGTGGCTGATCCGGTCCTTGAAAGGATGCGGCGTCATTTTACAGGCACACAGACTCGGGAACTTGTGTCCAGACTCAGAAGAGTGGTTCCGGGTATCAGAATCCGTACGACCATGCTTGTAGGCTTTCCGGGTGAGACCGACGATGATTTCCAGAAATTGATTGATTTTGTCCGTGAAACGAAGTTCGATCGTCTGGGTGCATTTGCCTATTCGGAGGAAGAAGGCACATTCGCGGCATTACATCTTAAAGACGATGTGCCTGAAGTAGTAAAGAAACAAAGGCTGGACACTTTGATGAAACTACAGGAGCAAATTGCATTTTCTTTAGCAGAAGACCAGATCGGATCACAGGTAAAAGTTATTGTCGACAGGATAGAAAATGGCAGAGTGGTCGGACGTACGGAATTTGATAGTCCGGAAGTTGATCCTGAGGTATTCATATATATTCCGTCGGGAATTAAAATGCCAGATCCCGGAGAGATGGTGTATGCGCAGGTTACTGCTACCGAAGGTTACGATCTGATAGCTGAACTTGTCGATGGGGAGCGAGGATAAAATCAGTACAGAGATACCTTCTGTTATCCGCCAGGCTATTCGAAGAGGGGAGTCGTTCTATATGTATCGGCTTTCAGATACAGACATTATAAATTATGGCAGAGCGGGATCGATTGTCCCAGGCATCCATGAGGGTGGTTTTGTTGTGGCACCTTTCGATTACGAATACGCAGGTGCTGAGACTATTATTCCGATGTCAGAATGTATAAGTGAAATTTCAGATATCGCTAAAGATAACATGCCTTATGATATTCCGGCTTGCGCTTATCCTTTCCCATCAGACTCTACATCCCGGGAAAAACATACTGAAGGAGTAAAAGCCATTTCCGCTTATCACCACCGGCATGGCGGAAAGACTGTTCTGAGTCGGGTTATCACGTTCGACTTTTCCAGTTCTTCAGTTGAAGATCTTTTTTCTGCACTCTGTGTCGCTTATCCTTCCGCCACAGTATTTTGTTTCTCTACACCACGTAGCGGTTTATGGTTAGGTGCCACTCCGGAGAAACTGCTTTCAGCTCATGACTGTCTTCTTTCCACCATGTCACTTGCAGGGACGCGACGCGCTGGAGAAAATGAGGAGTGGGACAGTAAAAATCTGGAAGAACAGCAACTTGTCACAGATTTCATTGTTGAAGCCATGTCGCCGATGCTTCCGGAAATTGGTAAGAGAACCACTCTTAAGGCGGGTCCTGTTGAACATATATGTACTTTTGTGACGGCAAAGCTGAATGAAAATTTTCAACCCGAATCAATTCTCAAAGTTCTTTCCCCGACACCGGCATTGTGCGGCAGTGACAGGAAAATCTCAATGAGACTTATTGCTGAATGGGAAGAGCATACAAGAGGATATTATGGAGGATTCTTTGGTCCATTCCAAAATTGTGGTGACTTTGACTTTTTTGTCAATCTTCGTTCCATGCGTCTGGAAAATAACCGCGGGGCACTTTTTGTGGGAGGTGGAATCACTGGTATGTCCGATCCTGAAAATGAATGGATTGAAACGGAGCGTAAGTCTTCGACGATACTTCGTATGATAACAAATATAAGTAATAGCAGAAAGGATTAGACAGGTAGTGCTTTTTGACGCTGATTATAGATCTCAAGAATTCATAGTTTTATCGAAATTCGATAATTAATTTGGATATATCGAAAAATAGATATATCTTTGCATCGTCAAAACCAAGAGGTGGAGTTTGATAAAAATTAACCTCACAAATGAGGAAGTATCTTTCCGATTGTCTGATATGAAACAGATAAAGACCATTAATGTATTGTGTGGCCTTATTATATTGATTATGGCCGTACAGGTCTGTATACCTATCTATAAATTTTCTGTAGCTTTCGGTTACGGTTTTTCCGCCGGAATAGAAGCTGGTCTGGAAGATAATAATGCAGATACGATGCAAATGGAGACACTTGTACCGGTTGATATTACATTCAGTCCTACCAAGAATAGCTACATCACCCCTCCCGATTCATTGGTCTTTGCTGACGGGCGCAGCTATCCTATGTTGCTTAAATCCGCAGTAGTGATGGTACCGGTATCAGGCAATTCGATGTTTTATTACGTTTGTGGGATCATACTGTCATTGTCGACAATAGTGGTAGTAATAATGGTGATTGTCGCCTTTCTTAATTTTCTGGTCAGCATCAACCGCGGATTTATATTTGACTCGGCAAACGTACGGCGACTTGCCCGTATAGGATGGCTGTTGCTCATAGCTTCTTTGCTTGAAATCATGGCTGGACTTACCAGAATTTTCATAACAGACCTCACCGGTTTTAAATCAGAACTCTATAATTTGTCTTCATCGTGGACTCTTCCGTTTTCAGATGCTATGTTCGGACTGTTCGCACTTATGTTGGCTGCAATATGGAGACGCGGTCTGGAAATGCAAAATGAACAGGCACTTACTGTATAATCCGTTTCACGCCCTGAATCACAGATATGCCGATAATTGTAAATCTTGACGTCATGATGGCCCGACGCAAAATCTCGCTCGGGGAACTGGCAGAGCGCATGAATATCACTCCATCCAATCTTTCTATATTGAAGACTGGAAAAGCAAAAGCCATAAGATTCTCCACCATGGTAAGTATATGCCGGGAACTTGACTGTCAGCCAGGGGATATACTTGAATATCGACCGGAGGAAGAGGAAAACACATATAAGGAATCCTTGAAATAACAAATGATATCAAAATTCAAATATTAATTTAAAATCTAAAAACAACATGAAGCTTTCTCATTCGCTCTGTCTGATCGCTGCCGCTGCGTTTGCTTTCGGGGCACAGGCAGAGGAGCATCTGAAGAGCCTGGATCCGAATGGTATCAGCAAAGATATTCCGGCAGGCACCGACTTCTATCATTTCGTCAATAAGAAATGGCAGGACGCCAATCCGCTTACTGACGAATATTCACGCTACGGAAAGTTCAATATCCTCAATGATTCAAGCAACAACCGTGTGCGCCGTATTGTCACCGGGCTTGCTGCCACCAATCCGAAGCCTGGTACCAACGCTTTCAAGATCGCTACCCTTTATGAGGCCGGAATGGATTCGGTACGCCGCAACAAACTTGGAGCACAACCGATACAGGCTGGAATCAAAAAAATACAGGATGCCAAGCCGGAGGAGATGGAAGATCTCTTCCTCTGGATGCATAAGGAATACGGATCGCCGTTCATCGGAGCCGGTCCTTCTGAAGATCTTGCAAACTCACGTGCGTATGCCATGTATGTGGAAGGACCAGGTCTGAGTCTCGGAGATCGTGACTACTATCTGAAGAAAGACAAACGCAACAAGGAAGTACTTGAGGCTTTCCGCAAACTTATCACGAAACGCATGGAACTGGCTGGTTTCAAGAAAGGGGAGGCAAAACGTATAGCCAACAATGTCATCAAGATCGAGACTCTTATCGCAGACTCGACATGGACTCGCGAGGAAAGCCGTAATATCCCTGCCATGTACAATGTTCGTTCTATTGCACAGGTCAAGGAGATGCTCCCAAGTTTCCCGTGGGATCGTTTCTTTATCGAGACAATGGGAATTGAGACACCCGAAAATGTTATTGTAACAACGATCAACACTGCAAAACAGGGTGACAAACTCATGTCTACACTCACTGATCGTGAGAAAAAAGACCTTTATCTATATGAATTTGTAAGTCAGGCATCCCCCTATCTCAGCGATGATTTTACCGATGCATCTTTTGAGTTCAACAAAGTTATGAGTGGAGTCAAGTCCCAGCGTCCGCGTTGGAAACGCGCTCTCGGAATAACTGAAGGTTATCTTGGCGAAGCTGTCGGTGAACTTTATGTGGAAAAATATTTCCCCGAGTCTTCCAAAAAATATATGGAAGGGCTTGTGGAGAATCTCCGCACTGCTCTTGGCAAACATATACTTCACCTTCCCTGGATGAGCGACGATACAAAACTCCAGGCTCTGAAGAAACTCAACGCCATCACTGTAAAGATCGGTTATCCTGACAAATGGAAGGATTATTCCGAACTTACCCTTGATCCCTCTCTTTCTTACTATGAAAATGCGCATAATGCCTCAATGTGGGCTGTCAAGCAGCAGTTGAAAAAATGGGGTAAGCCGGTTGACCGTTCTGAGTGGGGCATGACACCACAGACAATCAATGCTTACTATAATCCTGTAAACAACGAAATTGTTTTCCCGGCTGGAATTCTACAGGCTCCTTTCTATGATCCCGCATCGTCGGATGCCGAGAATTATGGCGGAATAGGAGTAGTAATCGGCCACGAACTTACTCATGGTTTCGATGATCAGGGCTGCAATTTCGATGCAGACGGCAACATGGTAAATTGGTGGAAACCGGAAGATGCGAAAGCCTTTAAGGAACTTACCAGTGGTCTTGTCGATCAGTTCTCGGCTGTTGAAGTACTTCCCGGACTTTATGCCAACGGGCAGTATACTCTTGGAGAGAATATCGCAGACCAGGGAGGCCTCCGTATTGCCATGACAGCTTTCAAAGACTCACAGGAAAAGAAAGGAGTGGACATCTCTTCTGAAGAAGCTAAAATCGACGGTTATACTCCGGCTCAGGTATTCTATATGAATTTTGCAAATCTCTGGGGTCAGAATACTCGAGATGAGGAAATCCGTTCACTAACAACCGGTGATGTACATTCTCTTGGCGAGAACCGTGTAAATGTATCCCTGCGAAATATCGAGCCATTCTTTGAGGCTTTTGGTGTTACAGAGGGACAGCCGATGTTCCGTCCGGCATCCGAACGCGTCATAATCTGGTAATAGGACAGTTCCTATCCCGCATACAATGGGGAATTTTTAGGAAGACTTTCCGGATGTAATTCCGGGGAGTCTTCTATATTTTAAAATTTTCCCGAAGTTTTTTTGATTCTGATTATTTTTTCTACTGAATCTCTTGCACGGTTCACAGAAAGGTTGTAACTTTGCACTCGCAAACGGGAATAGACATAGAGTGTCTATCTCAAAAAAGGTTCCTTAGCTCAACTGAATAGAGCATCTGACTACGGATCAGAAGGTTAC
>CANEHE010000025.1 GCA_947427285.1 uncultured Porphyromonadaceae bacterium | reverse complement strand
CGGTGACATCGTTCACACCGTCGAAAGTGATCGGCGCATGCGCTTCGATTGTCGGACCTTCCTTCGCCGGTGGATTGGGATCATCCCCTTCCTCTTTAGGGCGCAGATCGTCGACAAGGATGCTGTCTTCCGAATCTATGGACCGGTTGACATCCTCTATCTCTACAGATGCATCTACCCTAAGAGTTCCGGAAATATCACCCGGTTCCTCGTCACTCGGAGAATGCAGGCGGAAGATGATGCGGTAATGGTTGCCCGGACGGACATCGTCATACACTTTGGTCTCCGAAGTCTGATAGCCTTCCACCTCACCGGAGAAAGTAGCCGCAAGAGTATGGCTGTCTTCCACATACGCGAAATATCCCGAACGGTCGGCATCGGCTTTGGTGAAATCAAGCGAAGAACCATGCTCACCCACCTTCACTGAAACCTTGGAATCGGCAGACATAACCGAAGCGAGTTCCTCTGCAAATATCACCGAAACCTTCACATTCGCGAGTTTGCATACAATCGGATCGGCTACCATTGTCACCTGATTGGCATTGACCTCAAAATCGGATAGAGTCGTACCCTCATAATAAGGGGCGTCCCAGGCCGCCGAAGCATTCGCGCCAAAGAAGGCTTTTGCTGAATAAGTACCGACCGGAAGCTCTACAACCTCCGGCATGTCTCCATACCGGAAAGAAGCCTTCGGTGTAGTCTCTCCTTTAAGAAAAAACTGGACTGTGAAATCAGACACATTTACTTCGGCGCGTGTCTTCATCAGATTCTCCTCATTGACAAGCTCCACCAAAAGGGAGCGTGTATTGACCTTTCCATACCTTTCTTGGCCCTGAAAAGGATCTTCCTTTGAGCAGGAGGCAAAAACGGCTACAAGGAGAACCGAAAGGAATATATTTAGATATTTCATTTCTGTCTGTATGATGTGAATAGGTTAGTAATTGAGCTTTACATTGTCGATAGTGAGCACTGAGCCAGTCGCCAACGACTTATACTGATTGGCCGAAATATGAACATTTCTTGAACCTTGATTTGAGGGAATATCCCTTAGGTCATTCCCGGAAAGTTTCACCGTCGGAGGTACGGAAACAGTTGAGGATTTAAAACCTACAATAAGTTTTTTCGCTTTCTTTCCAAAAGGATAAAAAGGGAACGGTATAGTCAACGTCTGCATCGATGCTGATGACGAAATATTTCTATTGATAGTGGCCAAGACCTCATTATTGTCACCGATCACACTTATCGCGACATTTCCGTTGTCTTCACCCGAAGGTTCATACTTATAATCGAAAGAAACCGAGGAAGGACGTGTTTCAAAGGGAATTCCATCCGAACGAGACTCAGCACCCGAGAATGAATATGAACCGAGGAACAATTCTCCAGCCGCAGAATTGGCAATCGACTCAGGAGCATTACGGCTGAAATATGCACCCAGCAAAGCAACTTTTGAGTCTGGTTCAGGCAACTTTCCATTGTGGTCATAAGCCACGTTGCGGAGTTTCACCTCCCCGTTCGAAGCAAGAGTGGACGGGACCATAAACCAAGTGTTTTTAGTAGATGATCCCTCATAACACGTCTTGGAATTAATTGAAACCCAGCCGTCAGGTTCGTCAATTACAATATCTGAAGTATTTTGCCCTGGAACCAATGTGGTCTTATATGAACCTCCCGCATCGATTCCATTTATGTTTATAGTTCGGTGTGTCTTAGAGAAGTCTCCGTTGGGCACGTCAGTCGCAGCTTCTGTGGTTACGGAAGTGGAGGTAACCGGAGCGGCATCCGTGGCGGCTGAAAGCTTGGTGGTAATCGTATAAGGAGTGGCAGGATTGAATCCTTTCACCGTAACGAGACCGTTGTCGGCATCGCGTACGAAGGTGAAGCCGTCGTTGCGAGTGGAACGCGTGGCTGCCACCGACACCTTGAGGGAATTGACGATTATGTCGAGTTGTGAGGGATCTTCAGGAACAATCTTGAGCACCACATACTTGGCAAAAGCGTCCGCCTCTACGGAATATTTAGGCGTGATGACCGGAATCTCAATCTCGGTGCGCTTCTCGCCGTGGAAGAATATCTGCAACGAGATGCTTTCACGCTCAGTGTCGGGAAGAGTAAGAGTGAACACATAGTTTTTCACAGGAAACGATCGTGTCCCTGCCTTCTGCTTCACCTCAGTTATCGGGCAGTCCTTGTAGACCCCAAATTTGTCGAGAGCCTTGAAAGTAAAGGCATTTTCCGGATCGGACCCATTATATGCGATGCTGATGAAAGCCTGATTGCTTCCGAACACCACATCCTCGGCCTGAGCTTCAAGATGAATGGCCTCGGTGGAAACCACAAGCGTAACAGGTTCGCTGACACGGGTGTATCGGTCCTTGATTACCAAAGAAATGCGGTGTGTCCCGGCAGGTAGTGACTTTACAAACTCAGTGACGTCAATACGGCCAAGTTTATCTGGATTCTTAAAGAAGCCAACGGCGTTGATGCCTGCGGAAACAATCTGCTGCTGCAGAGCGGCAGACGCGCCGATAAGGTTCACTTCACGCCCAAAAGCAGGAACAGTCTGCGAATCGACAGTGAGGCTTGCCTCTGCCATACCACCTCGCGCTACGACAGTAAATACAAACGGAGATGCCGGGATATTCCCTTCAAGAGCTTCTACCGTGGTGCCTGAAACAAACCCTTCAGCCTTGACTTCCGGAGCAGGCGTCGTGAAAAGCTCATCGGTGAGGTCGATAGTAACGTCCTCACTCACAAGAGTGTCATCGAAATTTATTTTGAGCACAGCATTTCCTGTCCCCTCTACGACATCAAACTTCACGCGGTAATGATGGCGCGGCTTGGCGGTAAAGCCTGCGGGCTGTAGACTTGTGGACTGTCCCTGTGGATTGGTAAAGCTCACAGTAAGATCCACTTCTCCGGGAGCGATGAACGCCGGGCGTGTCTCGTCTGCAGCAAAATCGATGTAGGAATGACCGGCGGAATGCACACGGGCTGAATAATCCTTGAAATAGTTCTTGAAACCCTCGGTATAGTTGACACTCACCATCGAATTTGCAAGTGTTGCCGTTATCGAAGCCTGGGTCTCCTTGGCTTCAAGCACCGAAACGTCGGCGGCACCATAAAAATACGGAGCATCAAAGCCTTCAGTGTCAATATCTCCAACAAATGCCTCAAGTGTATAAGAACCGGTACGGAACGCTTCCTCGGCATTGAACTCGTCAATAGAGTTCCAAGTCTTTGAATAGGAATTGTCGTTTTTAGTGAGCCTGATACCGAAATCAGTGATATCAGGAGCAGTGAGTACGGGAGCGTCAGCCCTTGTCGGTGCCGATACAGCCACCTCAGAAGAAGCGGTCAGCCGAAGTCTGAGCACACCCTGACCTTCTCCGAAGTCGAATTCCTCGCTGGAGCACGACCCCAGCAGAAAAATACCGGCAGAAAGGATAAGGCCTTTTGTCAATGGTTTCATGATTTATAATTTATAGTTCGTTTCATGTTAAGAAGCTGTTTACATTTCCGGAATAAACCTTCCGGGATGGAATGTGTCTGAAATTTTCGGAGAGAATCTCCATCCTGTATAAAAGACAGGATGGCATTATTTCAAACGACAATCCACAGCAAAGTTATAATTCTTATCGGAAAGAAAAACAAAATTAAGTATTTTTGGTTATAAATAACACTTTTAGACCAATAAAAATCTTTAATCGATTTTGCAAAAGAGCAAAAAGTGTGTATTTTACCAATTATATCCCAATTCTTGATTTTCCTCTTCCCTCCTTGTGCTTAGAAATAAAAATCTTTTTAATTTTATGATAATGAAACAGAAACTATTTATTTTTCTGATTCTGCTCTCCTCAGTCTCAATCTGCCCGAAAGCAAACGCATTCGACCTTAAGGACATTTTCGGCGACAAGGGTGGATCGTCAGTCATAGGGAATCTGCTTGAAGGCGTCTTTATGAAATCAGATTTGTCTACCAAAGATCTGTTCGGTGTGTGGACCACTGACCAGCCTGCCGTCGCTTTCAAAAGCGATGATCTATTGAAAAAAGCGGGAGGAATTGCAGCCGCATCGGCAATTGAATCCAAAATATCTCCTTATTTTGAGCAATATGGATTAAAGGAAGCCACTTTGACCGTCAATTCGGACAGCACATTCACCCTGAAATCAAAAAAACTGAATCTCAACGGATCCATCCGGCAGCAGACAGACGGCAATTTTATCTTCACGATAAAGGCTCTCGGGAAAATAACCATCGGAGAGATTCCCGTCTACATCCAGAAGACATCAAAATCAATGGATGTGATGTTTGACAGTTCCAAACTGAAAACACTGCTCAATACCCTATCCAAATTCCTCAACATGAAGTCGGTCTCAACTGTCACATCCCTTCTCGACTCGTACGATGGACTATATATCGGTTTCGGGATGAACAAAACCGGAGAGGTCAATTCCACAGATACACAGTCTGACCGAAACAGCACTTCCGGGCTTCTCGATATACTGAAAGGAGGAAAGAAAAACAGGGAAGAGACAGATTCAACCACAAAAAAATCCACCGACACCTCTTCCGACCGTAAATCAAACGGTGACAAACTAAAAGAGGCAGCCGGTAACGCTCTTATGGAGATTCTATCCAAAAAGAAAAAATAGACTTCCTAGTCCAGAAAACAAATACGCCCCGCATACTGGCTTCAATGGCCTGCGCGGGGCGGTTTTGCTTAGGAAAATGCCGAAATACGGGCAATATATTTCCCGACAATATCGAACTCAAGATTTACCCGTGTACCTTTCTCAATGCGGCAGAAATTAGTGTGTTCAAATGTGTATGGAATAATCGCCACCCTGAAACTGTCACTTTCGGAGTCGCATACAGTCAGACTAACACCATTGACTGTCACTGACCCTTTCTCGACAGTAACATATCCTTTTGCGGCAAGTTCCGGTCTAAATTCATAACGAAAGGCAAAATATCGGCTCCCGTCCACTTCCTCCACTCCAGTGCAGACAGCCGTCGTGTCGACGTGTCCCTGCACTATGTGGCCGTCAAGACGCCCATCGATCCTCATGCTTCGTTCAAGGTTGACCAGATCACCTTCCTTCAGATCGCCGAGATTGCTTCTCATCAAAGTCTCATGAATGGCAGTGACAGTGTATGTACCGTCACCGTTGAGACTTACTACAGTGAGGCATACGCCATTATGACTCACGCTCTGATCTATGCGCAATTCATCGACGAAGGAGCAAGCCATCGTCAGATGCACGTTGCCGCCGTCGCGCTCTATACGCACTACCCGGGCGGCTTCTTCCACTATTCCTGAAAACATTCCTGTATTTATTGCTGTTGTTTTACGGATGCGAAATTACTAAGATTTTGCCGAGCCGCAAAATTTCACTACTTTTGCGTAGGCAAACCAAATACAGATGACTGAAATAACGCTTCCTCCGCTACCCGACGGCCGTGGCACACCGGAACTACCGACTTCAGGACAAGTATCCATAATCGGTGCGAACGGAGCCGGGAAAACCCGCTTCATGCACGACCTCATCGACCGTTGCGGCGACAAGGCCTTCTGTCTGTCGGCTCTCGGAGCATTCTATCCCGAACGCACACCATCGAGACGGCCTGGCTCCATCGACATGCTTTATGACGACGCTGTAAAGGCCAAGCCCTATCTGAGCAACGCCGCCATGTCGGAACTCGACAAACTCGCCCATCTGCTCATGGCTGACGAGATAGGCGAGCTGATGCATCTGAAGGCAGTGGAACGGGCCGGTATAAGGCTCACACACCGTGCAAAGACCCGACTCGACAGGGTGATGGATCTCTGGGAACGTATTTTCCCGGGAAACCACATTCTCAGTGAGGCCGGCACACTGATGTTTGCCAACGAATGCGACCAAGATGCCATCACAAGTTCCCGGCTCAGCCAGGGCGAGAAAGCTGTGTTATATTATGTGGCAGCGGTACTCTATGCCATGCCGAAAGCCGTGATATTCATCGACTCCCCTTCGCTCTTCATGCACCCGGCCATGCTCCGCAATCTATGGAACGCCATCGAAGAGCTACGTCCCGACTGTCGTTTCGTATATAATACAGTGGATATGGATTTCGTAAGCTCACGCACAGAGAACGCCTGCATCTGGGTCAAGAGCTTCGACGCCAGAAATTGCCAATGGGACTATGAGGTGCTGGACTCCGGAAAACTTTCCGACGAACTTTTTCTCGACATAATCGGTACCCGCAAACCTGTTCTTTTCATTGAAGGGGACGCCACACACAGTATCGACGGCAAATTATATCCGCTGGTATTCACTGAATACACGGTGAAACCTCTCGGATCGTGCGACAAAGTCATCGAATCTACCCGTACATTCAACGACCTGAAATACATGCACCATCTCGACAGCCATGGAATAGTGGACCGTGACCGCCGGACGGACGCCGAAGTGGAATATCTGCGACGCAAACGCATCTTGGTACCCGATGTCGCAGAAGTGGAAAACATCTTTCTCCTTGAAGATGTCATAGCCACAATGGCCACGCGGAGAGGACGTGACCCAGAAAAAGTGACAGGTAAAGTGAAAAAAGAGGTTATGAACATGTTTCGCAGACACTCTGACGAACAGGCTCTGCTGCATGTGCGACACAAAGTAAAGCGAGACGTGGAATGCCGGGTGGATGGACGCTTCACATGCATCACCGCTCTTGAGACACACCTCCGATCACTTGTCGACAAATTAAAGCCGCGTGCATACTACAACCATCTCCGTCAGGAGTTCCAGACCATGACCGACACAGGCGACTATGCCGGTGTGCTCAAGGTGTTCAATCATAAACCGATGCTCCCTGACTGCAACGTGGCACAACTGCTGGGATATAAACGAAAGGAAGACTACATTGCCGGGGTGATAGGGACACTGAAAGGCTCCGGGAACGACGCCAAAAAGCTCCGGACAGCGATAAAACGATGCTTCGGCCTTGCCCCCGACGAATCATCTCTCCCCTTATTTGACCCGTTGACAGACAAGAAGCAAAAAAAGTACGATATACAGGAACCTTTTTCAAAGTCTGAACAACGGAAAAAAAGAAAACCAAGCCACAGGCACAGGCAGAACCGGAACCAGGTTTCACGTCGACGCCCAAGATAATGATGATGTAATGTCGGCATATATATCTTCACAGACGTTATACCTTATGACCGGCTGATAGTTCTCTACCTTTCATAGACGAAAACGATCATCAAGCCATTATAGGAAAAACACGGATGAAAAAGAAACTCGATCTTTTACGCAACGACCCGTGGCTGGAACCATTCGCCAATGCAGTGGAGGGTCGCCATGAAGACACGTTGCGAACCTTACGCCGCATCACCGCAGACACCGGAGGAAGTCTCACACGGTTTGCCAACGCATACAACTATTTCGGGCTGCATCGGGATCCCGACGGAAACTGGATTTTCCGCGAACTCGCACCAAACGCCACTGACATCTGGCTCGTCGGAACATTCTCAGAGTGGGAAACACGTCCTCAGTTCAGGCTGCATCGTATTGACGGAGGAGTATGGGAAGTGAAAATAGACAAAAACCTGATCCACGATGGAGACCTGTATAAGATGAAAGTATGCTGGCCAGGAGGAGAAGGAGAACGCATACCGGCATACGCCACGCGCGTCGTGCAGGATCCCGCCACCGGAATCTTTTCCGCCCAGGTATATGCTCCGGCAAAGCCCTACCGGTTCCGGATAACGGATTTCCGGCCCGATGTCAATCCGCTCCTCATCTACGAATGCCATATAGGGATGGCTCAGGAGAAAGAGGATGTCGGCACGTATGACGATTTCAGGGAAAAGATACTGCCACGCATTGCCAGAGACGGTTATAACGCCATCCAGATAATGGCCATTCAGGAACACCCTTATTACGGATCCTTCGGTTATCATGTAAGCAGTTTCTACGCACCGTCATCGCGCTTCGGCACGCCCGACCAGCTGAAACGTCTCATTGACGAGGCTCACCGCCTCGGCATCGCTGTGATAATGGACATCGTGCATTCGCATGCCGTGAAAAACGAAAACGAAGGCATCGGACGCATCGACGGAAGTCCTGATCTTTATTTCCACAGCGGCCCACGACGTGAACACCCGGTCTGGGACTCTCTCGTATTCGATTACGGAAAAGACCATGTGCTTCATTTCCTACTCTCAAACTGCAAATACTGGCTTGAGGAATTCAGGTTCGACGGATTCAGGTTTGACGGTGTCACCTCCATGCTTTATCTTGATCACGGACTCGGCAACACTTTCGGTTCATACGCGGATTATTACAACGGCAATCAGGATACCGACGCGATAACATACCTTACCCTCGCCAACCTTCTGATCCACAAAGTCAACCCCAACGCCATAACCATCGCCGAGGAAATGAGCGGAATGCCCGGACTCGCCATGAAGTTCAGTCAGGGAGGAATAGGATTCGACTACCGCATGGCAATGGGCATACCCGACTATTGGATAAAGACAATCAAAGAAAGAAAGGATGAGGACTGGCATCCCACATCCATATTCTGGGAGCTTACAAACCGTCGCAGCGATGAGAAAACCATCAGTTATTGCGAAAGCCACGACCAGGCCCTCGTCGGAGACAAAACCATAATCTTCCGACTGATAGACAAGGAGATGTACTGGCACATGAGTGTAGACGACGCTAACTTTGCTGTGGAGCGCGGAATGGCTCTCCACAAGATGATACGCCTCGTGACACTCGCCACCATCAACGGAGGTTATCTCAATTTCATGGGCAATGAGTTCGGCCACCCGGAATGGATTGATTTTCCCCGTGAAGGCAATGGATGGAGTTACAGATACGCCCGGAGACAATGGGATCTTGTAGACCGTGACGATCTGAAATACAAGTTTCTCAACCGCTTCGACAATGCGATGATCGAGACAGTCAGCCGGATCTATGATTTCCAGACACTCCCGATAGAGAAACTTTGGGAAAAGGATGATGATCAGGTGCTGGCATTCGGACGAGGCGATCTTATATTCATCTTCAACTGGAATCCATCAAAGTCTTTCTCCGACTACGGATTTCTCGCTCCTGCAGGTGAATACGAAGTCATCCTCGACAGCGACGCAAAAAATTTCGGTGGATTCGGATTCATCGACGATACGGTACATCACTTCACTATTCCCGACCCTGTATATTCACCATCCGGGAAAGGATGGCTCAAAATGTATCTTCCGGCGCGAACCGCGCAGATTCTGCGTCGCGTCAAAAACAGATAAAAATAGGGACGCGCTTATCCACGTCCCCTCAAATCAGACCATAACCAATAAATGATCAACGACAAAAAGATAACAATAGCAATCGACGGCTTCTCCTCATCCGGAAAAAGCACCATGGCCCGTGAACTCGCACGCCGTATAGGTTACGTCTACGTAGATAGCGGTGCGATGTATCGGGCTGTAACTCTCTATGCCTTGCGTCACGGGATGATATCTGCCGACGGTATCATAGACTCCGGACGCCTTGTCGATCTCCTCCCGCAAATAAGGATTACCTTCTCAGATCCGGATTCATCGACAGGGGTAAGCCATACACTCCTCAATGGTGAAGACGTAGAAAAAGAGATACGGGGAATGGATGTAAGCAATCACGTCAGCCCAGTCTCCGCAATCCCTGAAGTCCGGCACAGACTGACGGCCATACAGCAGGAACTTGGCGAAAACAAAGGAATAGTGATGGACGGACGCGACATAGGGACCACCGTCTTTCCGGATGCCGAGATGAAGGTCTTTGTCAACGCATCGCCTGAAGTGCGTGCGGAGCGTCGTTATAAAGAATTGATAGAGAAAGGTATCAAAGCCGACTATCATGACGTGCTGGCCAACATAAAACAACGGGATGATACCGATATGAACCGTAAAGAGTCTCCATTGCGCAAGTCCGAAGACGCTCACGTTCTCGACAACGACAACATGACCCGCGACGAACAGATGCAATGGCTCCTGAATCTTTACTCCTCCATTTCAAGGCAAAATGGCAAAGATTGAAATAGATGCCGATTCCGGATATTGCTTCGGAGTCGTGACCGCCATACGCAAGGCTGAAGAGGAACTTGAGAAATCCGGTTCACTTTTTTGCCTCGGCGACATAGTGCACAACAGCGACGAAGTGGAACGTCTGCGACGTAAAGGACTGAAAACCATCACCCACAATGATCTGCACCGCCTTCATGACGTAAAGGTGCTTCTCCGGGCACATGGAGAGCCGCCGAGTACATACCGTATTGCCGCAAACAATAATATCGAGGTCATCGATGCCACCTGCCCTGTCGTGCTCCAGCTGCAACGGCGCATCAAACAGGCATACGACGAGGCCGCCGCACTTCCGCTACGCCCACTGTTCATAATCTATGGAAAAGAGGGACATGCCGAAGTGAACGGGCTTGTAGGTCAGACAGACGGGGAGGCGATTGTAATCCAATCGGAGGAAGATCTGGATTCGGTTGACCTCAACCGCGACATACTCCTTTATTCTCAGACCACCAAGTCTCCGGAAGGTTTCGCAGCCATCGTTGAAGCCATCAAATGCCGCAAGACAAAAGGCTCATTCCAATATTTCGACACAATATGCCGACAGGTTTCCGGACGCATGAGCAAAATACGTGAGTTCGCCACCTCTCATGAAGCCGTGGTCTTTGTCAGCGGAAGCAAGAGTTCCAACGGAAAAGTTCTTTTCGCCCAATGCCTTGAAGCGAATCCCCACTCAATGCACGTCTCCAACACAGCCGACATCGACCTTGACAAACTGCGCGATGCAGCGACGATCGGCATCTGCGGTGCCACCAGCACCCCACGCTGGCTGATGAACGAAATAATGGACTACCTAACGACCAACCTGCATAATGATTTTTGAGACCGACGAACAACGCGATGAACGGTTCATGCATATCGCTCTCGACGAAGCCCGGCAGGCCTTCGAAGAAGATGAAATACCAATCGGAGCCGTCATTACAATCAATGGAAAGGTAATTGCCCGCGCACACAATCGCACTGAAGCACTCTGCGATGTATCGGCCCATGCCGAGATGCAGGCCATCACAGCCGCAGCCGACCATCTCGGGGGCAAATATCTACCGGAATGTACTATCTACGTAACAGTCGAACCTTGCCCGATGTGCGCCGGAGCACTCGGCTGGAGTCAGATCGGACGTATCGTCTACGGCGCGGCAGACGATAAGAAGGGCTATCATACATATTTCACCGGCCGTACCCCTCTTCATCCGAAGACCCAGGTAACGGCCGGTATACTCGCCGAGGAATGTGCCTCACTCATGCGCGACTTCTTCCGCCGCAAACGCCGCTGATCACGGCCTCTGCCAGAACCAGTCTTCATCTGTAGTGATTACCGACCATTTCGGCGTGCGTGCGCCTACGGGGGAAAGACATATCTCTTTACCCTGCTTGTGAGGATATGACACGTCGCTTTCCGGTTCCGGTTGGTTGATTGAATTGGCCGATATGAAATAAAGGTTCTTGGCCATATACTTGTCCAGATAGTTCTCCTTCGTCTGTGGCGACTTATGATTCCAGTTGGCATCCTCGTTAAGCACAAGGGGTAGATCGCGGCGCAAACGATCGCGCACTTCTCCGGGATGAAGCGGGGTGCCGTTCTCGTCGTTCACAAAAGCGGCAAACGTCGGATCGAGCCATATCCACTTTCTGAGGCTTTCGCTCCAGCCCACGCATATCACGTGGCAGTCGGAATCTGTGTCCCATGCCTTAGGCTGACAAGTCAGATAGCGGGCCGGGATCCCTTCTGCGAGCAAAGCTTCGGTGAGAATTATCGCCATCATACGGCAATTCACACCACGGTCCTCATCCTTGCATACCTGCGCTACATGCCGTAGGTTGCGCGGATCCGGATTATAAGAACTGCCATCATGCGGCACAAGATCATGCACCCAATAAGTCAGGCGTTTCATCTTCTCCACATCGGTTCCTTCTCCGGCTATGCTGTCCAGATTGAAGAACGCTCTGTCGGCAGTCAGCACTGAATCGGACGGCAAAGCATATTCAAATTTCACATCCGGATTATTTCCCGCCTGATACTCTGGAGACTCCTTGAGTATCTGCAGTTTCGATTTGAAGTCGTCGGTAGTTCTGGCAAAAGCAACCGCATCACGCACACTGTCGGCAAGAACAGTTATTCCGGCCATGTCAAGCAATGAATCGGTAAGTTCCGTGGCAGTGGAATACGCCGTCTTGCGCAGAAAACCGGAATTCTCAGCCCTCAGTTGCTTTATTTCCCAACGGGCCAGCCGTTCCAGCTGCGACACCATTTCCGGACGAGAAAGCATATCCTTTGCGGGAGTGAACGGAATAACCGTCGAATCCCCTGATTCCATTACGGCACCAGTGATCTTATATCCCTTTAATTTCGGAGCCTCTTTATTCTCGACATTGCCGAAATAAATAGCCAGTCCGTCAATGGATATTTCTTCAAGTTCAGGACACTTCTGGGTAAAAAGTGCTCCTCCGGTGGTATTTATGGGCCCACGGAACTCGACACGTTTGAGTTTTGGGCAATTACTGATGGTATAACCGTCGATATGTCCCACCATACCGTCGAAGATTATTTCTTCAAGATCGGGCAGATCATTGAAAGCCTGTCCATGACAATAATCCAGATCACCGTATGTAATGCTCCTGAGACCTTTTAGTCCTGCATACGTCGGGGAAATCACCTCTTCCAATGCCGGAAGACGCAAGCGTTGCAAAAGCGTGTCACCGTTCAAAGCTGTGCTATGGACATACTTCATGCCACTGAGATCGAGATCCGTAAGTCCGCATGAGGAAAGACTGAATTCAGCGATAGAGTCAACCGATGCAGGCAAGACAAATTTCTCCAATTGTGTTCCGTATGTCAATACTGCCGGAAGAGTGGTCGGAGAGGTTATCCTGTATTTTTTACCGGCGTAAGGTGCTCCCTCTGTTGAGAAAATGACATTTTCCATGTCAAGCTCCCGGAGAGAGGTCGGAACGGGATTGTTAAGCGAATCCCTGCCAAGCAACAGACGCAAGAAACGTATATCATCATTATTAAGCGTACCGTTGATTTTAAGTGCAGTCAGTTTTGACGCATCTTTCGCCTTGATCTGACGCTCAAGCGTCCCCGGCTTTTTCACATTGACCGTCTTTGTAGAGGCCATTCCAATCGTAATTCCTGAAAAAATCGCCAAAGAAGCAAAAAACAGCTGTGGTCTGTATATCGTTCTCATAACAAATAATTTTTCGCAAAAATAAAAATTTCCGACGGATACACAAAACCATTTGTGTATAAATCTTCCCAAATCGTTTACCCCCCCGATTTATGCCATGAAATTGCATTTGAAAACAGATTCATCACACGTTTTTCTTTTTTCTGACAAATGATTTGGATTATTTGTTTTTAATATATACATTTGCCGAATTGTCTTATTCTTTTCAAACTCTCTCAAGACACACCTTAAATTATCATGAACTTGAACTTAAAGGAAAAATTTTACGGCAGTCTATATGGAGGTGCAATAGGCGACGCACTCGGTCTCGGCACCGAATTCATGAGTCCGGCGGAAGTGGCAAGACGGTACCCCGACGGTCTTCACGACTATACCCAGATAGTCCGTGACGCACACCGGTCACAATGGGATCAGGGACAATGGACCAACGACACTGAAATCCTCATTTCTCTCCTTGAGACAGTAATAGACAGAGGCGAGATCGATGCCCAATCATTCGCCGAAGCCATCCACAGTTGGTTTCTCACCAATCCGGTTGACATTGTGCCCCAGGTACGATGGGCCGTCAGCCAGCCGGATTATCTTGATGACCCGGCCGGTGTGGCCGAACGCGTATGGATTAAGATGGGTCGGAAGAACGCATCCAACGAAGCCTTGCAACGCGCTGTGTTGTGTGGGGCATGGGAAGACTCGCCTGAAGAGAAAGTGGAACAGATATGCCGGATCACCCATCCCGACACACGTTGCATCTGCGCCGCCGTTGTAATCGCCCATCTGGCCCACGATCTCATACGCCATGAACGCATCCTGTCGCGGGAAGAGCTCATCCAGATCGCACACCGTATCGACAAAAGAGTAATTCCCTATATTGCGATGACCGACTGTTCTGACATCTCCGAACTGCAGCTCGCCGATCCGGCCACACTATGGTACGTGCGCAAATGCATGGCATGTGCCATCTGGGCACTTTACCATACCGCCTCCCCCTCGGAAGCTCTTGAGGTAGTAGTAATGGCCGGAGGCGATGCCGATACCAACGCCGCAGTGACTATGAACCTCATAGGGCTTCGCGACGGCTTCAACGCCCTTCCTTGCCATCTTGTGGAAGGACTGATTGAAAAAGAGAGACTCGACAGCATCGCCGAACGTTTCTATCCTGTGCTTGAGGCACATTTATCCTCGCTCGACTGACTTGAGATGTCCAAGAAGTTGAAAGCCTGGATAGAAGCCATGCGTCTACGAACACTGCCGGTAAGCATGGCCGGAGTGATAGCCGGTACCGCATGCGCCTTATCATGCAATGGCTTCAAACCTGTACCGGCACTTATCTGTCTGCTTTTCGCTGTAGTGGCACAGATCGCATCCAACTTCGCCAATGAGTATTACGACTTCCGCAACGGGTTAGACCGCAAGGGACGAGAAGGGTTCCGGAGGGGAGTCACCGAAGGAGACATCTCACCATCTGCCATGCGCAACGCCACATACGGGTTGCTCCTCGCCGACGCCATATTAGGATGCTTGCTGCTATTCTTCGGCCCGTGGTGGCTGATTGCAGTAGGTATCGCCATCGCGATATTCGCTGTCGGTTACAGCACCGGGCCCTATCCTCTTTCCCACCACGGACTCGGAGACATCGCCGTCATAATCTTCTTCGGCATAGTGCCGGTAATGCTAACGGCCTATCTCCAGATCGGGTCCTGGTCGATATGGACCATAACACTGAAAGTTGCGGTCGCCATCGGCCTTCTCGGCGCAAATGTATTAATTGTCAATAACTACCGCGATTACGAGGATGATAAGTCCGTAGGCAAACACACCACGGTAGTAATTTTCGGACGCAAAACAATGGGGACAATATATCTTCTCTCCGGAATAACCGCGTTCATTCTACTGGTTCTGGCTTTTCAAGATATTCTTTCTCCCTGGTGGCTTGCAGCCGTCGCAGGCTGTCTCTGCATCCACATATCACTTTGGTGGAAAATCACACACAGTCGCGGCGCAACACTCAATCCGATGCTCGGCAAAACAGCAATGTTGCTTTTCGGCACATCCATTCTCCTACTCATCGCAGTCCTGACAAAATGAATACACCCATAGCGGAAACACTGGTGCACAGACTTGAAGTTGCCGCCGACCCGGACGACGCCTTCAATCTCGCACGTTTCTTTCAGACAGGTCCGGGACAATATGGCGAAGGAGACATCTTCCTCGGGGTGCGTGTCCCAAAGACAAGGGAAATCATCAAACCGTTTATCCACCAGACTACACCAGATGATATACGCTGCCTTACCGCCTCTCCTTATCACGAAGTGCGTCTCGCAGGATTTCTATGTCTTGTAGGCCAATACCAACGGGCAGCTTCCGGCAGAAATGCCAATTCGGGAAAAGCAGCAGAAAGTGTAAACCTCTATCTTGAACTTATAGACCGCGGCAACAACTGGGACCTCGTCGATTTGGTCGCTCCAAAAATACTTGGCGACAGGATAGTCCGTTTTCCGGAAGAGACACCCATCCTCTTTGATCTGGCCAAAAGCGGCAATCTTTGGCGTGAACGGGTCTCCATAGTATCTACGTGGACAGTGATACGTTCCGGACGTTTCGACATCACTCTGACACTGGCAGACTACTTTCTGACTCACTCCCATCATCTTATGCATAAGGCTGTCGGCTGGATGCTGAGGGAAGTAGGCAAACGCCATGAACCTCTTCTGCTCCGCTACCTTGACGAAAACGCGTCCAAGATGCCCCGCACAGCTCTCCGTTACGCCATCGAACGCCTCACCCCTACCCTCCGCCGCCATTACCTCACCGCAGAATAACTATTTTTTAATAATAAAATGACTTTGTCATCGTTATTTAGAAAAAATAACATAACCTGTAAAAATGAAATATCTAATCAGCGTTGCTTTTGGTATTATCTTATTGGTCAGTGCTTGTAACCAAGAAACAACACTACTTCAAAGCCAAAAAGAGCTTGTAAAGATCCCATCAAAAATTTCAATCGATGAGGCATTAAAAAATGCTGACATTCTGTTTTCTTCTCTTGAAAGAAATACACGTTCAAAAACCAGAACTGTTAAATCCATCCAAACTATCGGATTGAATAACGGTACAAGAAGTTCAGAAACATCTGGCAAACCACAATATTATCTTGTGAACTATGAAAACGATGAAGGATTCGCAGTCCTCTCTGCAGATAAAAGACTTGGGACCGTATTTGCCATAGCTGAAGATGGCAATCTTTCATTAGAAGATACTATTGGCAACCCGGGCCTTGCCAACTTCTTTTCAGGACTTGATAAAATGGCAAATTCATTGTCTCTTCGGGATTCTTTAATTGTTATCGGACCATCTAATCCAATCGATTCCGTTTATCAATTAGTTGTAGAATGGTCTGTGCCGCCCAAAATGCCACCAATGGTACAAAAATGGCCAGGAAGCGAACAATACGGTTTGTCAGAGCGATATTCTCCAGTAGCCATCTCCATTGCCCAGATAATGGCAACTTTTGCCAGACCTAACAAATGGATATATTATGCTAATAACACTGGTAATTATCCTAAGATAGAACTGAATTGGCCATCGATTCAAAAACATCAATTTTCCCAGAATACCACCGACGGTCTAACCAAAGTTAAAGAATTATTTGACTTAATAACGCACGATTTCTGTTATTGCCGGGGTGGAGGCGAGATTATTTTAAAACCCGGCATTCCATCTTATGAAATTTATTGGAACGAATCATTTCATAGGAGAGGATACAATGTGGGATGTTATTATGGCGACAAGACGCCAGGAGGAATCGGTAGGTATGAAGACCCTTTTTTGAGTAGTCATAAGGAATGGAGGGATGCCTTGGATGAAGACAAATTACCATTAGCATGCGATGACTATCAAGGTCAGACAGAGTACTATGCATGGCAAGAATACTCTGACTCTCCAGATCACAGCAAATTTTGCCACTTTTGGGTTGTTGATGGATATATAAAATACAATGAACCATTTAACTCAATAATGAAAGAGCACGGAATAGACATAATGTTTCATTGTGTGTGGGGGAAAGGAGGCAAGAATAATGGGTACTTTGTAATTCTTAATAAGATGATTCCAATATCATCTGAATCGACAACTCCCATATCAGATCCATATCCAGATTCCGGAGATAGAACCATTTATTATTATCTTATCGAAAAAAACGCATCATACTATGAAGAATAAAATTATGAAACCATCAAACCTTGTTTTGGGTTTACTCACACTATTCATTCTTGGGATGAATAGTTGCAGTGACAATGATAATCCTATATCCGACCCACCAGCTGAATCAGCATCCGGATATTATTTTAGCGGAACTATACGGCTTACAGACATCGACACCGGCAAACCCGTATATGAAATAAGGAATCGATTGGCAATGCTTCCCAACGCATACGGCTATGACATTCCGATTCCGATACCCAACGCATCTGTTCTCTTTATAGAGGTATCTCTTCCCGGATGCAATATCGAGACCTCAGATGCTGTAGAATGGGAATCCAACGGAGAAATCGTAACTGCAGACTTCCCATCTGAAGGTACTACTGTTTACAACAAGGCTCTTTCTATCACACGCACTTCAGATACCTCTTTTGAAATAACATTCACTCCCATTTTTACTGTCATGGCCGATGATTATTCTAATGGGCCAGGGAATACTAATTTCAGGATATTAGCCAATCCAAAACTTGAAGCAGCATGGTCTGACGGTGACACAGGAATAGTCTTTAAATCGGAAGATGAATTGAAAAACATACATTTCCCACAAAAAATAGGCCTTAGACTTTATCCTTACACATTCAGTGACTTTTACCGACCATTTTGGCAACCAGGTATGATCGTATTCTGATATTAGAAACAATATTCAAAAGCATAAGGCTATGTCAATCAAAAACTTCAATATGACACAGCCTCAAAATTTTATTCTGGGACAACCAATCTTTTTAATTTGCATAAAGCAAAGTTCTACCGTTCTCTCTTCTATACGCTTCATCATGAACGAACGACGAAACTATCGAAATAAACCGAAACATACTACTGAAATAACCGACCCTATAGGGAAACTGCCTCCACGCGACACCGACATCGAGGAAGCAGTGATCGGAGCGTTGATGCTTGAAAAAGACGCCTATATGGCGGTGTGCGACTTATTGGTGCCGGATTCGTTCTATGACCCCGTGAACCGCAGGATATTTGAGGCCATATCAACCCTCGGCCTCAACCAACGGCCAATCGACATGATGACCGTCACCGAGCAGCTTCGCAAAGAGGGCGCACTCGACGAAGTGGGAGGAGCCGTGCATATCGCTGAACTAACATCACGGGTCTATACCGCGGCACATGTGGAATATCATGCCAAGATCATTGCCCAGAAATATCTGGCAAGGCGTCTGATAACCTTCGCCTCCTCCATCGAAAACCAGGCCTTCGACGAGAGCAACGATGTGGACGACCTTCTTCAGGAAGCAGAGGGGAAACTGTTTGAGATCTCACAGACACAGCTGAAACGGGAAGTGACCCAAATCGACCCGGTGATCACATTGGCTCTCGAACAAATCCAGGCCGCCGCCAACAACGACTCTGGTCTCTCTGGATTGCCAAGCGGATATACAGACCTTGACAAGATCACTTCCGGATGGCAGAATTCCGATCTCATAATCATCGCGGCCCGTCCTGCCATGGGAAAGACCGCATTCGTTCTCTCGATGGCGAAAAACATCGCTGTAGACTATTCGATGCCCATTGCGATCTTTACCCTTGAGATGGCGAATGTACAGCTTGTGAAACGTCTCATCTCAAACATCGCCGAACTCAAAGGTGACCAGATAAAGAGCGGTCAGCTTTCGGCTGAGGAATGGGACAGACTCAACTCCCGGCTGGCCAACGTCTACACCGCTCCGCTGTATCTTGACGAGACCCCGGGACTATCCATCACCGAACTACGCACAAAAGCAAGACGGCTGGTAAGAGAGCATGGAGTCAGGATGATAATGATCGACTATCTGCAGCTGATGAACGCCTCCGGCATGAAACTCGGCAGCCGCGAACAGGAGGTAAGCACCATCTCCCGATCGCTGAAAGCCCTCGCGAAGGAGCTCAACATCCCGATAATCGCCCTGTCACAGCTGAACCGCGCCACAGAGACACGTGAAGACAAACGGCCTGTCCTTTCCGATCTTCGTGAATCGGGAGCCATAGAACAGGACGCCGATATAGTATGCTTCATCCATCGGCCCGAATATTACACCAAGTCAGGGGAAGACGCTGCAGGCAACGATATACGGGGGCTGGCCGAAATCATTATCGCAAAGCACCGTTCGGGTGCGGTAGGCACTGTGAAACTACGCTTCACGTCCAGATTCGCACGCTTCGAAAACTGGGACAACGCTTATGAAAGCATCAGCGACGTAGTCGCCTCCACAAGCCCCATGCGACTCCAGTCGCGGATGAACAGCGAGCAACCGCCACAAGACGACCTCCCTCCATTCGCCACCTACCAATCCGGACCTTCATCATCCGATCCGATGCCAGACATCATGCCGGCATCTACAGATGAGGCTCCACCCTTCTGATCTGCAACCCTGAAAATTTTACACCGGTTTCCGACTCCAGACGGAAACCGTTTTTTATCCGTCGCACACTGAACCACCCTGTGCGATGAAATGTTTAAGATTTATAAAAACGAAAAACACAAAGGTTATGAACGCAAAGGAAAAACACATCAGAGAAAATGAGAGCCTTGCTCAAAGAGAGGCCCACAACCATCTGGAACCTGATCAGATTGCCGAAAGCCTTCCGGCCAACGGACGTCGGCGTCATCGCGAGAACACACGCAAGACAAACCGCCTGTGGTTATGGCTGGGAGTATTGGTATTGATCTTTATCCTGTTCTACTGGCTCTTCTCAATCGGAATCTTTGAAGATCTCGTAGGATATTTCAACGGCTGATCACATATAGAGAAATCAAATTCGCATCAAAATCATCATAACCCGGCCATTCAAGGTCCTTACAAAGGGTCATATCCATAAATTCAGAAGACCGGGACAAACCCTTGGCTGCAACCGCACTCAAGGGTTTGTGTATTCGTCAACGAGTCGTTGACGAATTATCATCCTTCCTTATATCACATATAATTTTTGTCTGATTCTGCAGTTGGATGATTTATGGTGACAATATAAACAATAAAAAATACACATATAACCCGGCTGAACTAATGCAGCTGGGTCACACGCATATCTTTTATGAAATCTTTTTTCGGAGCCTAAGCCCTGAAACGCTGATTACTTGCCGGCGATGCTGTCGGAAACTGTCAGCGAAGCACGTCCTTTCGCACGGCGGCGTGCAAGGACCTTGCGACCGTCTTTTGTGGCCATTCTCTCACGGAATCCGTGCTTGTTGACGCGACGGCGATTGGAGGGTTGGTACGTTCTTTTCATCTTTATGTGTTGTGTTGTTTTATTTCGCTTTATTTTTCGGAGTGCAAAATTATCAAATCCTTCCCGATTGACAAAATTTTACACCCACTTTTTTGTCAACGGCAATGATTTCACCTGATTTCCGGTCTTAATCTCTGCTTTTATACCACATAATCATTGTATCATCAAACGCTTTTTTGTAACTTTGCACTTCCGTGTGACACAGACACGGTAATTTCAAGACAACATAAAACATAAATATCCCTATAGGTTATGATGAACGCCCAAGACATCAAGAACGGAACATGCATCCGCATGGACGGCCAACTTTATTTCGTGATTGAATTCCTTCACGTGAAGCCCGGCAAAGGCAACACTTTCATGCGTACGAAACTGAAAAACGTAGTTGACGGACGTGTGCTTGAACGTCGTTTCAATATTGGCGAGAAACTTGAGGACGTACGTGTGGAGCGTCGCCCTTATCAGTATCTCTATGCCGACGGCAACGATGACATATTCATGAACAACGAGACTTTCGAACAGGTTCCTATCAATAAGGAACTCGTGACAGGAGCCGCTTTCATGAAAGAGGGGGACACAGTGGAAGTAGTCAGCGATGCCTCCACCGACACTGTCCTCTACGCGGAGATGCCCATGAAGACCATCCTCAAAATAACCTATACTGAGCCGGGAGTAAAAGGTGACACCGCCACCAATACTCTCAAACCTGCTACCGTGGAGACCGGTGCCGAAGTACGTGTCCCCTTATTTGTCAACGAAGGCGACTCAATCGAGATCGACACACGCGACGGCAGTTATGTCAGTCGTGTGAAGGCCTGACAATATAAACAGATTAGGCATAAGCCGGACAAAACGACGTGACCACTATCAACAACGGTGAAGCACGCCGCTTTTCCGGCTTTTCTCTAACCAATCTTCCCGAATCATGAATCACAAGCCTGTAAAAGAGATTCTTTTCTCCATAATAGTACCGGTATATAACCGTCCGGACGAGGTGGCTGATCTTCTCGCAAGTCTCACCAGCCAGACTGACCGTGGATTTGAGATCGTACTGGTGGAGGACGGCTCCACAATCAGGTGTGAGAAGCAGGCACAGGAATATGCCGGAAAACTCCGGTTGAAATATTTCTATAAAGAGAATGAAGGCCGAAGCCCGGCGCGCAACTACGGTATCGAACGTTCCGAGGGGGAATATCTGATCTTTGTCGATTCAGACTGCGTGCTTCCCCCGGATTATATAGAGAACCTGCGGAATTGTCTCTCTGAAAACTATGCTGACTGTTTCGGTGGTCCGGACGCGGCCCATAAGTCTTTTACCGATATCCAGAAAGCCATTAACTACAGCATGACCTCCTTTCTGACCACCGGAGGTATACGAGGAGGAAAGATTCAGTTGGAGAAGTTTGTTCCACGCACTTTCAACACAGGCTTCTCCCGGGAAGTATACGAACAGGTAGGCGGCTTCCGCGAGATGTTTTCGGAAGACATCGACATGTCGACACGCATACGGTTGGCAGGTTTCTCGATCGCGCTTTTCCGACCGGTAAAAGTCTATCACAAACGTCGGCTTGGCTTACGTAAATTCTGGCGTCAGGTGCATGTATTCGGCATGTCGCGCATCACTCTCCAGCTGCTCTATCCCGGCTCTATGAAAATTGTACATTGGCTACCGGCCTTGTTTGTAATTTTCGCTCTGGTCATGATCGTGGGTGCGTTCTTCTGGAAATGGATGCTGCTGCCACTCGCCGTTTATCTGGTTGCAGTGTGGATATGTGGAATTTCCGCTACCCGGAGTCTGAAAATAGGCTCAATCGGAGTCGTGACAAGCCTTATCCAGCTTTGCGGCTACGGAACAGGATTCATAAGAGCATACATCTGGAAGATTCTGTTACGTCACGGACGTGACGAACGTCAAGAGCGGGAAATGCGCCGTGGGAAGTAGGGATAATAGGATTTAGGTGATAGGTATTAGATTTCAGGAGGAGATGAAGAACCGGAGTTATGAGACAGAGACCGCTTCCCGTCCAAAGACAGTAAAGGAACTGGATGTGGACGATCAGCCGCGGGAAAAAGCTGAGAAACACGGTTGTGCGGCACTGTCAACCGCCGATCTATGGGCATTGATCCTACGCACAGGACTTCCGGGAAAACCCATAACGGATCTTTGTCGCGATCTTATGCGCGAAAACGACGGACGCCTCCATAATCTTGAGCGGCGCGACCGGCGCGAAATTCTCCAGATCAAAGGAATCGGCAAGACAAAAGCCATTCAGATCGAAGCGGTGTTGGAAATTGTGCGCAGATACTGCAATGAGGAACTTTCCGAACGCCCGGTGATCTCCTGTTCCAGAGATATCGACAAACTCATGCGACACCGCATTGCCAATCTGGGGCATGAAGAGATCTGGGTGATACTGCTCAACCGAAAGAACGCGGTGACAGGAATACGTCGTATTACATCCGGAAGTGCCACAGCTTCAGTCTTCGATGTAAAGGCGGTGATGAAAAATGCAATTCTGGAGAATGCAGAAGGTATCGTATTGTGCCACAATCATCCCAGTGGCAATCTCCGTCCCAGTCCTCAGGATGACGACATCACCCGTATCTGCCGTGAAGCCTGCGAGACACTCCAGTTGCGTATGCTCGACCATCTTATTCTCGGTCCGCAAGGCTATTATTCCTATCTTGACAAATCACGCCTCTGAAAATTTAATTTCTCAGAAATCGGTATTTACATAAAAAAATATGGCGTAACCGATCATTTAGAAGCGAATCGGTTATAATACCTGCCTCAAATGCCTGTTTCACGGCTTCTATGCCGGTGCGCAGATCGGGAGGAGCCAATATCATGTCTGCTCCCGCAAGAATTGCGGCCACCGACGGATCAATATCCTTACCGCTTCCCCTACGGGCTCCATTCATATTAAGCGCATCGGTAAGGACAAGCCCCTTGAATCCCATGTCATTACGAAGAAGATCGGTAATCACTGCCTCTGAAAGAGCGGCAGACCGCATCTGCGGATCAATGGCCGTTACCGCAAGATGTCCCACCATCACTGAGGAAAGTCCGGCTGAGATATATTCACGGAAAGGAGGAAGCGCATATTTCTGCAGATATGACAATGGTTTTGCAATTATGGCGAGATTTTTATGACTGTCCTCATCCGCGCATCCATGTCCGGGGAAATGTTTCGCCACACTCACTATTCCCCCATCTTCCAATCCACGTGCGTATGCCACGCCAAGACAGCCTACCTTAGCGGGATCACCGCCGAAAGAGCGCCGTCCTATAAATCCTCCGGGACTTGATTCCACATCAAGGACAGGACCAAGTACCATATTCACTCCCACATCCCTGCAATGTCGGGCAAGAGAGCGGCCGTATTCATAGACTTTCTGATCATCAGCGGTCTTGCCGAGGGTATATGCCGACGGAATGGCTGGAGCGTCACTTAGCCTCATGGCAAGTCCTGTCTCGGCATCTATCGCGATCCACATTCCCGGATCGGGAGATATTTTCCGCAATGTGTCAGCTATGGAACGTGCACCTCGGGAATCTCCCTTAAGCAGAATTATTCCTCCCACAAAATCTTTCGCAGCGTATTCTGCTACCGACGCCAACGTAGCTTCATCGGGAAAGGCATAGACAGCCGGCATGAAAAGCTGACCGATACGCTGTTCCACAGTCATGGCACTGATAAGCGAATCGGTCCAGCGACAGGCATCTCCCGTATAGTCCTGTTTTTCCGTAGAGGCGACATCAGACTGCGCCCGACCACTGCATCCCCCAAGAGTCAGGACTGTCACAAACAGAATAATCCAGATTCCAGATTTATCCGGCATAGACAAGTCACTCTATGATGACCTCTTTCTGGAAACGTCCGTTCATATCCGGAGCAATAGGCAGACCGAGACGAGTGAGATGATTGACATACCGGAGCATCGGCACGGCCATCTCTACATTGTCCCTCCACAAAAGTTTTCCCCGACCGAATCCGGCAAGGTCATCGTTACCGGCGGCCACATAGTCTATAGTGGCCACATTGTAAATCTTCTCCGGATCCATCTCCCTGCCATCGATCACCACACGCTTGAGATTATTGTCATTGTCTACAACGACCCGGACATTTCCGCTTATCCCCTCGCCACCTTTTTTTGCAGCCACCTTAAGCGCGTCGATTATATCCGCTCCCTTGACAGCGGTAATCACCATACGGTTGGCAAACGGGAATGTGGCAAGTATCTCCCCTTCGGTAACATCACCCTTGGGCATGTTCTGACGGATTCCACCTACATTCATCACACCCAAGTCAAGACGGAGAGGCATCCCGTCCCTACCATTGATACTGTCGAGCACCAACTGACCAAACCATCTGGCATAGTCCGCAGCCCAGTTGGCATACCCTCCGTTGCGATCGTCGCTGTTGAGGTCGTAGAGCGAACGGCCGATGACACGGTTGTTGACCGAATCCACTACATGCTTGTATGGAGCGATGAAAGCCCTGATCTTCGGATCAAGTTTATCCTCGGGGAAACGGTCCGTAACGTCGATCAGTTCATAATCATATCTGTCCGGAGTAAGACTCTTCAAGGCATCCAGATCTATCTTTATGTAACCGAGTTTTTTGCCGTATTTCCCTGTCTGTGCAATCAGCACAGGACGACCTGCGGCATTCTCAACTATGGATGGATACTTGCCTTTATTATCCGGCTCTATCACCGTATGGCTGTGACCGCCGATTATGACGTCTATGTCGCGGCTTGCCCTTGCAAGATCATAATCAGTGGCCTTGTCGTTTTCTTTCACCACACCTATATGACTGACCACTACCACCAGATCACATTTCTTCCTGTTTTTCAGATAAGCGGCAGTCTCATTGGCAGTCTTTATCACATCCTTGAATTTCACGCCCTCGATATTCTCCTTTGATATGAGGCTTTCGGGATCCACATTTATACCGATAAAACCGATCTTCTTGCCACCGACTTTCTTTATGACATACGGATCAAACATTCCTTGAAGTTCGGTGCCGGAAAAATCATAATTGGCAGAAAGACGATCGGCCTTGACATCCTTGTAGTATTTCGCCAGATCTTTCATTCCGTTATCGAACTCATGATTGCCGAGAATCCGTATATCATATCCGAGCATGTTCATCAACGGGTATTCCACATCTCCTTTGAAATACTTGAAATAAAGCGTACCCTGTACCATATCTCCCGCATCGACGAGAATGACGTTCTTCTCGGCCTTGCGTACACTGTCTATGATAGCCTTGCGCTGCAAGACGCCTCCACGCCCGTCCTTATCCGGATCGATGAGGGAATGTGTGTCGTTGGTATGGAGAATCACAAGGTTCTCAGCCGTCGCCATAACAGGAAGAGCGATTGCGATGGCAGCTGCGAATTTCAATAATAGATGTCTGGAATTCATGTGAAAGCTGGTATTATACCCCCTGCGGGGAAATATTCTGCAAATGTAACAAATCCGCCGGAAACTCTGTTTGCCGGATTCGCTTTATTTTCAGTCTATACAACGAAAAAGCGGCAGAAACCGAAATTTCCGCCGCCTCTGTATGGAGATATACTTATTATTCCTGTGTCTTTTTCACGCGACGCTCCTTGATACGGGCTTTCTTGCCGGTAAGTCCACGGAGATAATAAAGCTTCGCACGACGCACCTTGCCGTATTTGTTGACGGTGATGGATTCGATAAACGGAGATTCCATCGGGAATATACGTTCAACGCCGATCCCGTCGGAAATCTTGCGCACTGTGAAACGCTTCTTGTCTTGATGACCGTTGATGCGGATCACCACTCCACGGTACTGCTGAATACGTTCCTTGTTACCCTCTTTGATTCGGTAAGCCACGGTGATTGTGTCGCCAGGACCGAATTCATCGAAATTCTTTTTGGGAGTGGCGAAAGCCTCCTCCGCAATCTTGATAAGATCCATTGTCTTTTTGTTGTTTTAGAGTGAAAGTAAGCAATATAGCGAGCTGCATGAGCCTTAAGGGCGCGGCTCTATCTTGCCAGAGATTGCAAACCGGGTGCAAAGTTACGCATTTTTTCCTTAACCGGCAAATATCAACAATATTGAATACGTATTGAATACGCGCCGAATATGGAATCTACTTATACACAATGTCTTACCCCCGCCAGAATCAGTAAATGAGTTCGTAAAGGTTGGTAGAAAGATTGAGCATCAGATTCGACGCTCCCTTATGTGGCATCGCGTAGGCCACCCCGAAAGCAAACGATTTCACTTTCAACCCCATCCCTACCCGGAAGCCGGAAAAGAAATTACGCTGATAAGTCGACATGTCTGTGGCCGTCTTGTAATCGTAGGAAAGTGCCAGATAGAATTTCTCGTTGGAATATTGCAGTCCGAAAATCAGATGACGGAAAAAATTGGACATGAATCCCTGTTTGAGTTCCACCTCCTGACTGTCTTTCTTGTGGGCATAATACGGCAATTTCCATCTTACCAGATTTGTAGCCGTGATACTCAGACTGATAGGGGAAGTCCCGATTGCCTGGGTGTAACCGGCCTGTATGTCGAACGGCAGACGGTCATACGCCTTGTCAAACCGTTTCAACTGCCCTCCCATGTTTTTGAATACCAGCGAGAGCGACAGATCCTTCTCCTCGTTGTAATAGTTCACTCCCACATCTGCTGCCATGGCAAATGCTGAATAACTCTCATAGTTGCTGTATATCATCTTGAGATTTATTCCTCCACGGAGTCGGTCTGTGAAGTCGTGTGAATATGTCCCCTCAAATACCACATCCTGCGGAGTAAAAGTGCCGCCTATAGTTCCGTCCGGATCAGTCTGTGTCATCGATCCATAGTTCAGATACCGTATACCTGCCGCCCAGGCCCCCCGTTCGCCGGCTGCCATACCGTAGCGGACGGAAGCGAAATTGGCACTGTTGAGGTGCAGCATGTAGGAAAATCCGAGCTGCATGTCGACTTCAGGACCAAGAAGGGCCGGATTCTGATCGACAAGAGTCACGTCATCGTCAATCACAGAGAGATTGGTCCCTCCCAGGGCGAAGGCGTGGGTCGAGGTCGGTATCTCAAGAAAATTGTATACCGAACGGCCATACTGCGCCGAGACTATTGTCGATGCAGCAAGCATGACGGAGCATGCGAGGGCGAAAAATCGTTGATGAAATCGGTTCATTCCGGCGTCTGGAGATGTCTGGAGTCATTCCGAAACATATACATATAACGACGTGTGCCGTCTCATATTGTACATAACCAGCAAAAGGCGGGAATGAAGCCGGGCAGTGTGAAATAAAGTAAAACTACCTTAATTAAATCATAAACAGTCATCCGACGCTTGTCTCTTTGAAAGAAGTGACTTAAATTTGCGTCGTGATTCCAGATGCGTCGGCATCAACCCGACACAATCATCCATCCACCTATCTTTCCATTATGGACAAACCTCGCCTGTTTATCCTCTCTCTCTGTTTTCTCCTCCTACATATCCTCCTTCCGACAGAAATCTCGGCCCAGAAATGCCGCATAAAATGCGGTCGTTCCGAAACCGGGACCGAAATCTACCGGGAGGTGTTCGAATACGACTTTGTAAGCGAGAAACCGATGTTTCCCGGCGGAGGATCGAAACTGGTCTGTTTCATCAACCACAACCGGAGATATCCTGAAGAAGCCTACCGCCGGAGAGTGCAGGGACGCGTGACCTGCTCGTTTGTCATCAACCCGGACGGCTCGGTAAGCGATGTCCGGGTACTCAAAGGGGTGGAACCCTCTCTCAATCAGGAGGCCATACGGATCATCGAATCGATGCCTCTCTGGTCTCCGGGAAAAATCGACGGTCGACCGGTACCGGTCAGAGTGGTATGGCCTGTGCCGTTCAGAATTTAGAGACTGTTCAAAGGACACAACATAATGCAAGGCCTCCGGGATATCATTATCTTCGGAGGCCTTGCGTTTTCTTTCGGAGAATCTCAGACAAGTGTCACCACAATGTCCTCGTCATTCTCATCAATGGCTATTTTCCCTTCACGGCCCAACCAGCCGAAGGCAGCCATCAGATAATCCTTTTTCAACTTTGTTACCCTCTTGAGGTCTTTAAGCCCCATCATTCTTGTTTCAGAAGTCTCAAGTGCCTTGTAGACCTCTCCGGCCCATGTGCCGATTGTCTCGATATTCATTATTACCTGTAGTTAAAATCTATTTTTCAATAATCTGCGGACAGCGTGTCAAACGCCACTCCGCCCTTTATGGATTAACAACTCACTCACCCGTTTTGTTAGCTTTAGGATATGACCTAATAACTTTTTTGAGGAGACTTCCGTTGTATCTGGAAGATTATGGCTATTTTTGTGACCGGATATTTAGAGGCTGTTTAATAATGGCTAAGAAAAGACACAATATAAAAAGCTCCGCTCCTGACCGGCTCATCGGACAGGGGGTCGTGGTACGCAACACAGGGAGTGCCTACACCGTGCGTCTTGACGATGGACGCACACTCAACTGCCGTATAAAAGGAAATTTCCGGATCAAGGGGATAAGAACCACCAATCCCGTGGCTGTGGGTGACATCGTTACTGTGAAAGAGGCGGCCGACGATGCCGATTTCATCACTGACATCAGTCCGCGCCGGAACTATATCATCCGCCGTGCATCCAACCTCTCAAAAGAATCACATATTCTGGCGGCAAACATCGACCAGACACTGCTGGTAGCCACCATACGGGATCCCCACACCACAACTACTTTCATCGACCGTTTTCTGGCCACTGCCGAAGCATATTCCATCCCGGCAATATTAGTACTCAACAAATGCGACATCTGGGATGACGATGACAGAGAACTTGGTGAGGCCATGAAGACGCTCTATTCCTCCATCGGCTATCCGGTGTCTATTGTGTCTGCCACGACCGGAGAGGGAATCGATGCTCTGAAAAACATTCTCAGCTGCAAGACCACGCTTCTCGCAGGCAACAGCGGCGTCGGCAAATCGAGTCTTATAAATGCTCTTGTCCCGGAAGCAAACCTCAAGGTGGGCGGTATTTCCGACATCCATCACACCGGTACCCACACCACCACCTTTTCCGAGATGATCGACCTGCCGGAAGGTGGGGAACTGATCGACATTCCGGGAGTGAAGGGTTTCGGCACAATCGATTTCAAACCGACCGAAGTGTCTCATTATTTCCCGGAGATATTCCGTACAGGCCGCAACTGCCGTTACAGCGACTGCCGCCATACAGGCGAACCGGGATGCGCCGTGGCTGACGCTGTGTCCGACCATTATATTTCCGAAAGCCGCTATGCATCCTATCTCTCCATACTTGAGGAAACCAGCGAAGAAGAAGGCTCCGACAAATATCGGAGACCTTTCTGAACAACTATTCCCTTCAGGAGCAAAATACAGGACGCGCCGCAGACAGAATCCACGACGCGTCCCCAATGAAGATATTATCTATTCTTTATCTTATATTCAGTTCTTGACAACTTGCCAGTTGAACTTCATGCCGTCCTTATCAACATTGCAAGCCTTATAAGAATAACCAGTAGGCAATACGATAAGGCCTGCCTCGTTGTATGCCTTTCCGTTGAAGTAGCCGCCGTTGATGATTGCGGTTCCGGAAGGAAGATTGACATCATTGTCACCAGATACAACACAACTGTTGCCGTTCATACCAGCGACATTGGCACGCTTCATTGCTCCATAGAAATAACCATCATTGATAGTTACCTGCGAACCATCGGTGATATAAATAGGATAAAACGCATCCTGTTTTCCAGGAGAATTATATGTGTAATAGAGACCGCCATTGATCGTGAACTTTATCTGGCTGTCAGTGGAAAGACCGCCTTGTATACCTTTTACAGTACAGTTGTCAGCTGTTCCGGAAGTTCCAAATATACGCAGTGTATATGACCAATTCTTACCATTGTTAGCACTACTTGAAGTTGACTCGAAATAGCTGTCTTTGAGTGTGATGACACCGGATGCTACTCCACGTCCCATACCACAGAGAGCAAACTCACCGGATTTTATTGTTGAGTTGGTGATATTGATGTTGGCATCGTTCCAATATGCAATTGCAGCACTATTGGTTGTCTTGCCATGGAAATGATAGTTCATATCATTGATGAGGGTAACACCATCGAGGGTGAAGTTACCACCATAAATACGGAAGATTCCTTTTGAACCATCTTCAGAAGGATCACCGGCTGCACGGGTTGTGCTTTCGTTGGTGATTGTACCGCCTTCGATAGTCAGATCCTGTGAAGTGGTGAAATAAGCGGATGACGGCATTATAAGAGTGGCATCGTCAGCTATGACAATCTTTTTGGCAGCGGGAAGTTCGAAATCTTCCGGAGAAAGTCCGGACGCATCCAGATTTCCATTAATCTGAATTTCGGCTGAGCTTGGGAAAGTAAGGGCATTGGCGAGATCCGAAGCATTCTCTGGTTTGAATGTAACTTCGTAATCAGGTTCTCCGAAGTTAGGTTCGATCTCGACGTTGAACGGCTGTTGTGTGGTCAGAAGCGATCCGTAGATGTTCGTGCGGTAGTTCATACGTACCGGTGTGGCCGAGAGATTGAGTGTGCGGATCTCTTTCTTTCCGTTCTTCAGCACGTATGTGGCATCTATCATGTCCTGTTCAGCCGGTACAAGA
>CANEHE010000024.1 GCA_947427285.1 uncultured Porphyromonadaceae bacterium | reverse complement strand
AAAAATACATCAATAACACGATATTCGTCAATACGCTATCGCGGACGGTTATACCGCCAAGACAAGGATGGATAACTCGTATCTCTTTTTGAGATTGTTCAGTTGAATCATCAGCCGTCCTGCGGCATCGCCCTTCTCCATCGCACAACACAGATAGGTAAGGTTGTCAATGATGAAAATCTTGCAGTCGGTCTGCACTGCCATCTGTTCTATACCGCCAATGATTGCTTCCTCGAAGTTGGCATCCAAAAGCAGGTTGCAGTCAATAGACACCCGATAGAGTTTGTCGGGAAAGGTGTAGAGTTCTCCGTGCTCGTTGGTGTAGCGTAGCTGGAACTGCTTTTCGGACAGCTCGAAGTCAAGGTACAGCACATTGTCGGTTCGGGCGATGCGGTCAGCTATCTGCACGGCAAAGATGGACTTGCCCACGTTGGAGTCGGCAAACAGGCAGGAAAGCTCACCCTCGTACCAAAAGCTGTCCCACAGCGCACGGGGTGTAGGCAACAGCGATGCTTCAAGTATGGTCTGGTTTGCCGTCTTGATGTTCATCATGCCTACACTGCCGGGCATGCCGTTCTGCGCTTGGGATGCTTTTGTGAGGTCGCCACGTATTAGGTTGATATAGTTCTTATCCTCTTCCATATCATTCACCAATTACGTGGGTTGGGCTTGCGACGGTGGGAAGAGGACAAGGACCTGTTCAGTTCCTCATCGGACAACGGCACGGGATTCTTCCGAGCGGTTTCCAGCCACTTGTCCAGTTCGTCACGGTAAAGGCAATAGCGTTTGCCGGGCTTGGTGGCAGGGATTGTTCCTTCCGACAGCTTCATGTAGAGCGTGCCTTTGGGAATGCCTAAATACTCCGCCGCCTCGTCCACCGACATGGGTACGTGGGTGTCTACCGTCTTGGCATGGTTCACACTGCGCTGCTCGGTGAGCAGGCTTTTCAGGCTCATCACTTCGTCTCGAAGCTGAGCGATAACCTCGGGGAGGTCGTTGAAGGTAAGGATTGTTTTTTCCATTCGCGTACTCGTCTCTTTTGTAAGACTTGGCGCAAAGGACGGCAATGATATATCCGTGAGTTTCTCCACGATACATCATTGCAAAATAATTCCCAAATAACTTTGCCCAGCCATAAATGACGGGTAAAATTACTCGGGAAGCAATGTAAAACAGGCGGTTATAAACTACCGGATGCTTGTCGTTTGTTTCGTGATTATCCTAATTTCGCACTTAATCCTCGGGATAGTATCTGGAATTTTATATACCCATTGGAAAAATTGAGTCGTTATTATACGTAGTTACTTTATTATGCAATTGTTTTCCTTAATAAAATATGCATTACTAATATCTCTTAATGCTGATGTGCTGATTCTTATATTAGTCCTATGTACGTGTTCACCAATCATTATTACCAGATTTCGGCATAGATGCTTGATTCTTTTGATTGCGACTTGATAGACTTCATTGTAGGTATCCAGTTCATCGCATCTCTTTTCGCACTTTTCTTCCTGTTCCAAATATATTTTCTTTGGGAAATCAAACTGAATCCCCATTATATTCTCTGGAAATTGTAAATAGCTGCACTTCGATTGTAATTTTTTTTCTTCATTAAGGTGAAGAGCAAATATATTTATTCCCACACAAGGCTCTATAAAATCAGGAGTCTTATACCATAGTTTGTCCTTCTTATCTTGAAATGCAGCATTGAAAGTACATTTGCATAAGTCATCGGTAACCCCCATTAGTAGTTTGGTTATAACATAGTTCTCTCGGAGATTGAACTTGTGCCCATGTGTTAGTAAGCGGTAAAACTCCGCATAATCAATTACAAAATTCTCTATATCCGTTTCAACATAATCCGCAGGTACTCGTCGACAAAATTCTACAAGGTGAAAACCACGCAGAATTTCTTTTAATTCTTGAGGTGTAACTAAAAATCTTTGGGTATTCCACCCACCAATAGGATAATATTTCATAGTTGACTTATCTGTTATTCATAGTGAAAATCCAATTTGCCATTTTCGGGTTCGTCAATGGGAATTTCCGTCTTTAACGGCTCTACCTTGAAGTTCTTGATGGTTGACAGGTCTATACCTGCAAACGCTTTCGGGAAAAGGGCTTTGACGAAGTTGGCACGGATGTCCCCGTTGTAGTATTTCTTGTACAGGAAACGCTCGGAGATATTCCACACGAAGTGACGGAGCGGAATGTTGTTGATGTCTTTGGTAAGAGGGTTGGGTATGGGCTTTGGTTTGTACTTGAAGCTTTCCATCCATTTACCCACCTCGACACAGATATGGTTCACGGTTTCTTGGTCGGCAATGCGAGGCAGGTAGTAATGGCAATACTCCATAACCATGCGGATACGCTCTTCCAATTCCCGATGTTCTCTGCTTGCGTAATCGGCACGGTTCTTCTCGTGAAGATCCGGGGCGATGGTTAGCTCTATCGGTTGTGCTTGGATAGTGGCTTCCTCATTTGTCGGGGATGGTTCGGACATGGGTTCAGGGGCAAGTTCCGGTGCTGGTTCGGGTGCAACTTCAGTGACTGTACTTTGTGGCACTTCTTCCTGCACCTCGATGGTTTCTGCAACCGCTTCTTTCTTGCCGAACTTGATTTTGTAGATTTCGTATGTATCAAAGATGAGTGTCTGAAAGGAGAAGTAGAGCAACCACCCCAACAGGTTACAGCATACAAAGACTATCCATCTGACAAAGTTGTCTTGGTTGAAGTTGTCTGTAACTACCAACGTGGCAAAGGAAGAGATGAGGACGATGGCGAAGCCGACAAAGCCCAAGATGATGTATTTGTCTTTGATTGATGATTCCATATTTAATTGAGAGATTTGTTGTTCCTATTTTGTTCAGATGCAAAGTTAATGCTATTTTTCCCAATTATTGCCCGTTGTTTGCGGTTAGGACGGTCTTTTTCAATGTATTTCACTAAATATCATCATATCATACTCTGTTTCATACTCTGAGCCAACTATTCGTGAGAAATAATGTTAGCTTTAGCACTTAGTGAATGAATATACATGGGCTTTTCACAAAAAAGCGGTAACTTTGTGGTAATTAAAACATTCAATTACAAGTAATAGGCATCTTATGAAATTAGATATAAAAAATTATCCCCTAATACTAAAGCTTATTTGTGGTATAGTATTGTTGCCGATTTTGGCTGCTCCTCTTGTATTCTACTCAACAATTTTCTTCTTTGACAATCCGTCAAGTGAGGGGGAAGCATTCTGCTGGTTTTTAGCGGTAAATTCTTATTCTCTGATTTTGTTGGGAATATGTTGGGCAAGTGTATGGTTGTATTCCAAAATTAGGAAAGCGGATCTTGCATCTTTGCCGTTCCTATTCTATTTAATCTTGATTTTTGTCGGATATTGGTATTTTACAGACGGTCCAATTGATAAAGATAGTGTTACTGCAAGTGATTACAGGTTGTATAGAGATACCCCCTGTGAAGAATTGGCAAAATGTATCAATCGACAGAATATAGAAAATATCAATCAGATTCTTGAAAAATCACCTGATTTATTGGAATATAAAGAAGATAAGTTTAATCAAAATGTTTTCTTTTATGCAATATACGACGATAAAATCAAATCTGTTGAAACTTTACTAAAGAAAGGTGCCAATCCCAATCAAATTGACAGTTATACCCACGAGGGTCAAAAATTTATCACTTGCCCGTTATCATCCGTCTGCGAATCAAACATCAGCGAGGAAAAGAAAATAAGATATGTACAATTATTTCTCAATTATGGCGCTGACTTAAATACCGATTTCATAAAAGAATACATTGGGGATTCTAAATGGTGTCGTCCTTCCACTCCGCTTTCAAAAGCAGCACATGATGGAAATCTAAAGTTGGTAAAATTCCTTCTTGATAATGGGGCTGACCCAAACTACACATATAGCAAATTGGATGCACCTCCATTACAAGAGGCTCTGATATTTAATCATTATAAGGTGGCGGAAGAATTGCTTAAACGCGGTGCTGACCCTGATTTGCGTTTCTATGAACGAAACACATCTGTTCGTGAAGAACTTATTGATGACATCAATAACCCTAACCTATGTATAGATACCGACAAGGATGTAAAAGAAAGGAAAAGGTTGCTTGAATTGATACAATCATTAGAGTGATTAAAATGACCTCTAAAAAAGGAAGTCTTGAATAACAAGAAAGACGGTTATTGCCTTGTACAACTTAACCGTCCCTCTTGAATATCCGTCAATGGAAGTGCTTATGCTTCCTTGCGTTTCAAGGTTATCTTATCCACCACCTGGCACATCTGCTGCGCTGCTATCTTGGAATAAATCTGCGTGGTGGTAATGTTCTTGTGCCCAAGATAGGCTTGGATGACTGTCATGTCCGTACCCATTTCCACGTGTAGGCTTCCGAAGCTATGGCGCGTGCAATGGAAGGTGATTTTCTTGGTTATCCCTGCTGCCGTGAGCCACCGTTGGAGTGGCCCTTGCAGCATCTTGTCTTTGAAGCCCTCAAAGATAAGCCCCTCACCACGTTCTCCCAACAGTCCATAGGCTTCATCACTGATAGGGTTATGCACTATCTCCTTGGTTTTCTGCATACGGGTGGTAACGAACATCCTGCCGTTGGTGTATGGCTGTATCTGCTGCCAAGTGAGTTGTCTGATGTCGCTCTTTCTCAATCCCGTAAGGCAGGCGAAAAGAAAGGCTCTCTTTAATACATCTTCTTCACAAGGAGTTTCGGCAAGCCGTATCAGTTCCTCTTGGCTCAAATGCTCCCTGATGGTGGGGATGCACTCGATGCGGTCTAAAAAGCCGTTTGGGTTCTCCTTTATCTTCCTGTCACGGTAGGCGGTATGCAGGACGGCACGGAAAGTTGACCAATAACCTGCTGCGGAGTTGATATGCAGTTTTTGGTTGGTGTGAATGGTTTGAGGGGCGTTGAGCAGGTATTCCATGAACTTGCGGCACAAGTCCACATCCACCTCCTCAAAGGTGCATTTGCCGTTTACAAACCGCTCGAAGTGCTTGTAAACGTGCTGCCACTTGATGTTCTTACGGTCTGACAATCCCTTGAAGTAGGCAAGGAAATCGCCTTTCATCTTGGACTTGTCAAAGAAACCGTTGTTCTCGTTGAAGATGGCTTCATAACGCTGGTTGCGCAGGATGATTGCTTTCTTCATCATTCGTGTGTTGAAATCCCGTTCCTGCTGGTTGGCAGGTTTGGCGAAGATGTAAATCCCTAAGGCTTCACGTGTAATCACTCTCATGGTGACGTTGTCACGGTAGCCGGGATAGTAGTCCAGGCATAGTGAATACTGTGTACCGTTCTTAATCTTGCGCTTACGCAAGGTAACTGTCTTGCATTTACTCATATCTTTATTATTTTGAAGTTAAACATTTTCGGCGATGTTCCCGAGTTTTCTGCCGCAAAGGAACAACGTGAAACATTCGTGAATACCTCCACGACACATCATTTTGAAATAATTTTCGATAATCTTGATTTTTCACGGTTGTTTGTTCCTTTCCGCCATAACCCGCTCCACATCGGAGCGCAAAAGCAGGTTTTTCACACCCACTTTTATCTTCTCAATATGCTTCACCTTGACGATATGGCAGATGTTGGCGGAAGATAGCCCGTAAATCTGCTGCACTTGTTCCACGGTGTAGTAGCGTTCATCGTTCACGAGGTCGGTTCTGCGAAGCTCGTCCAAATGGGATTTGGAATAATAGGTGCGCCCGTATTCCCTTTTGGTAGGTATCTTATGGCGGTAGGTGTAGGCACGGAGTGCAGTCGGCTTCATGCCGTACAGTTCCTCCACCTGTTCGGTCAGGAGCCAGTCGGTGATCTCGCTAATATCGACAACCACACCGAAGAACTCGTCAATATGTTTCTTGCTGTAATAGTTTTTTCCTGCGATACGGCAGATAGGGATTTGGTTACGCTTGGCGGAAGTGTAAAGCCACGACTGCTTTACCTTAAAAAGAGTCATCACCTCCTCGCCCGAATAGAAGTCCAGCACTTCATCGTTTTCCTTTTCCCTTTTTTCTCTTTTGGCTGGCAGGGATGATGAAGCGGACTTTCTCGGTGCGGAGGTGCTACCGGGCAGGATGCGGTGATAGGGGTTGCCCTCCAGCATCCGCTCGATGTCGGCTCTGCGGATGAATGCCATGCGGTTGCTGATACGTGAGGCTTTCAGCATTCCGTTGGCTACGAGTTTATAGATGTACTGACGGGAACAGCCCATGAGGATGGCTGCTTTGGAAAAGGTGAGATACTCCTGATGCTGTATCTCCATGAGTGGCTGGGCGACTTTGAAGAGGTTGTTCTTCTGCATCACTCTGGCTCGCTTGGCTTCCGCCTGACAAGCCTCGCTGCAATACCTCTGCATACCGCTTCGGGTTACAAAGGACTTGCCGCAAAATTGGCATTTCTTGGTTGTTTTCATACTGCGTTATCGTTTACTCGTTCATTATTTCAACTATGTAGCTCCGAAGTGGTGAACGGATGTAAACGGCAGTCAACCGTTGTCGCCTTTATGCACGATGTGACTATCGCTGCATATCGTTGCGGATTTTGTCGCCCATCGTAAACGGTTGTAACCCCTTGTCAACTACCTGCACGATATGACAAAAAATAAGCTCCGCAAATTCTCCACGTCAGAAATATGTATCAAATTTATGTGGAAATTTGGGAAGCGACAAAAAGCAGCCGAAAAGTGTTAATTTATAGAATGTATTGGCAATTAAAGATTTACGCTTGGATATTTCTGATTACTCTTGGTTGTTATGTGGTTCTAAATACAGCCGGCAAATAAAGAGGCCGCGCAAACATCGTCTTGGACGGACGAAGATTACACGACCGAAGTTAGTGTTCTTTGTTTTAGGGCGATTTCAGATTTAGAACAACGGAATACGGGCTAATGCCCTGACATCATACTGCCATATTCATGCCAATATGCTGTCAGCTCATTATCACTAATAGTCAAATTCGGGGAGGCTATTGATTGCTTTGTGTTGCAGTTCATCTACTACACATAGATACTTTTCGGTTATCTCTATGCTTGCGTGTCCCATCAGCGACTGGACAGTCTTGATGTTCGCTCCGCCATTGAGAAGGTTCACCGCGAAGCTACGGCAGGCGCAGTGCCATGTCATATGCTTTCCTATTCCGGAATCCTTGACCCAAACCTTCAACTGTTTCACGCAGGTAGCCCATGTCGGCAACGAGAAAATAAGCTGCCGATAATCGCCCTGCACTTCCGGCTCTCCGATAATCTTCTGCAACATCGGACTAAGTGGCGTGACCACATTGCTGCTCTTGCTGCGCCCGGCAGTCTTGCTCTGTTCAAATTTCAGCACACCCGACGCAAAATCGACATTCTCGTATGTAAGGCGGCTTACATCGCACCATCTTATGCCGGTGTACAGGCTGAAAAAGAAAGCTATAAAGGGAGGTAAGCTGTGCCGAAGCCGATACGGATAGGATGTGAATAAATCTCATCATCACGATGTTTGCGGAAGTAACGCTGTAAATCCACCTCTTTTTCTTTTTTCAGTCGATACCCCTCACGATCTTCGAGGAACTCCTACTCGCGCTCAAAACGTATATTGACAACTGATATGTCCGCGCATTTTCATGCGCGATGCAGAGTTAATACAATTATCAGACAACACAAAATCTAATCGAATTTCGTGTGTCACGACATCTTAATAAATCAAGTAAAACATCCCATCGAAAGCCCTCAACCTCAAATCAACACAACACACCTCATTTATGTCCCTGTGAGCCTGACGGCCAAGGGAATCCCATTGGATTGACTGTAAGATGAACATGCTTCTCTTTAAGTTTGACCCCGACTAACTCCGTCAATTTTGTTCGATCACTACGAGTCAGACCAGCCGGAGCATTGACAAACACCATATTGACAGTATCAGACAAATTCCCGGCAACTGACGATGCTACCATCTGCGAAACAGCGATGTCACGGACACCCGGAAAAAGAACTTTGATTTCGGGAGAAATATGTCGCGAAATATCAGAATACACCTTAGATAAACTGAGGATCGCCTGTAAAGAATCAATCTCATGCTGACGTTCGGTTAATTGATTCTGCATAAGAGCATAAAATTTTTCGTAATCCTCTTCGTTATCCATTTCATGCGGAGTAAGGGCAAAGCCTTGCGTCACTGTGAGCACCGTACCACCCAAACCAACCGAATCAAGACGGTTCATTAACGCAAGCTGAAGAGAATCCTTAGGAAGGGCCTCTCCTATCAAAACCACATCTATATGACGCTTGCCATCTGAAATATATTCTTTATGACTCAACACCTGTGTGTTTGGGAAAATCATATTCTGCTGTACAAATTCCTGAGCTTTTGAAATAAAAATATTTTTACTTATCATTTCAACCGTAAGATAAGCACTTACACCGACAGTCAACGCTATTATAGTATATACAATCGTCTTAACCTTTCGGTAACGTTTAGCATTCTGATATACTACTTTTTTATAACCAATCAATTTAACACCTATCCAACTTGCCACAAAAATGAACATCATATTTGTAAAGAACAGATATAATGCTCCGAAGAAAAATTTACTCTGAAGCGTGGCGATACCATAACCGGCAGTACAAAGAGGAGGCATAAGCGATGTGGCAATCGCTACACCAGGCATTACCTGGCCTTTATTACGACATGCAATGCTTACTATTCCAGCTGCACCGCCAAATAAAGCAATAAAAACATCGTAAATTGATGGTGATGTACGGGCCAGCAATTGACTGGATCCCTCATACTGCGGTGAGATAAGAAAATAAACGGCAGAAGCGGCCAAGGATCCCAATACAGCCATGGATATATTTTTAAGTCCACGCATAAGTAAATCGTAATCCTGAGTGCCAATCGCAAGTCCCATTCCGATAATCGGGCCCATTAAGGGAGATATAAGCATCGCACCGATAATCACTGGTATGCTGTCGGTATTCAATCCCAATGAAGCGATAAATATTGCAAATATCAACACTAATAGCTGACTCCCTTTAAAAGAGACTCCGGCACGAATAGATGCCTCAGCGTCGGACTGGTTTTCAAGATCTCCGGCAACATCAAGATATGTCCTCATATCCTTACCGAACGATTTTAACCAAGTAATCAATCCTTCCATAATAGAATGCTGTTTTAGTTAGAAAATTACAGTTTATACCGGATAATATACATAAGTTCTTCTCAGAGGATACAATCCAAAGTTATAAACTTGGATATAAACACTTCCATTCCCACATAAGGAATGTCCTCTCTATTAAAACATTCTAAAATATATAAAGTTAGAACCTCAAACCATCTCAAGAGAAGACACGAAAAATTCCAGACGTCCATCAATGGACATTAAACTGGAATTTTACAATAAAGTTACATAATAATTACACTATATTTCAAATCATAATATATAAATTATTCGTATATTATATATATTTGGATATTATTTATCACCAATATAATTATTATTTTATTTCGGGAACAAAAGTCTCAAACGTCGAGTCGTCGTAATATACTGTTATTTGAATTACTTTTCTTGGATTTTTAGCAATTCCAATTTTCTGATCATTTCTGGAATACCTCGCATCAAGACCATTAACCAGCTGAGATCCATTCGGTTCACCTGCAGTTGGAGAACTTTCTAAGCCCATTTCCTTTGATTTGTAATCAGCACCTGTAGAATCATCCGCAAATATAGAATCGTCAGCAATCGGATCCACCTCGTCGGAAGGTGTGATAATATTTTCCATCACCATCTCACCTTCACCAAAAAGAAGCCACAAAATGGATAAGGAAGGGAAAGCATGATGAATCTGCCCGACAAGAATATCACTAATCTTTTTATTTCGTCCCGACAATAACTGTGAGAGGGTGGGACGAGGAATCGCACAGGAATCTGCAAACTGGGAGTGAGACAACCCCATGTAATCCATAAAGAGTTTTAGACGAGTCGCAACATTCTCTTGATTCATGCCATTTTTTTGTTTTTATTTCGAAGTACAAATGTAATCATTTTTTTGCAAACTGCAAATTATTATTCCTAAATAAACGTGTTTAAGAAATAGAATTATGTTTATTGCAATACAAGTAAAGAGACTACGTAAGAATCAAAAATTTATAAACCAATAATTAAGGTTAGTCTCACCAATTTCAATTAAATCAACCCATCTGAGATTCTCAATCACTATAACAATTCCATTTGTACCCATTTCTTCACATACAATTAAACTATTGTAAAAGATATCCACCATTATATGCTAATTATCAGATACATACATTTTATACTAATTTATGTTAATTTAAATTATTCATTTTAGAAAACAATTTACATAACAGAATTGCATCCACAAACTGATGTATCTTGACAAATGCTGCTATTTACGAATAAAATTCCATTACCTACCATTACCATACAAAACACCCATTTACAATATGAAATTTACAAAATAAAATAAACAAACGTAATCTCGTGTTTTTATATGCATAAAACATCTTCCTGAGTTAAAAATAGACCAATACATTGATACGGTATATCTAAACCCCGAGACTCCCGAACACAATATTAAACCTGGATCTCTTTCCGATACAGTAATACGTATGCCACCATACCAACACATAAAAGTACCAAGTACACATTCATTATTCCAAAGCGATGAGAATAGGAAATATCACGACCAAGAACACAAAGGAGGTAATTTAACGTACTCATACCACCTTAAGCAGGCTTCATTATTGCATCAAATCATTTTTTATCAATGCATTACACACAAACAACAATATATAGCCCTTATGTCAAATAAATAAATTAGACAAAATCAGAATATATTAAATTAATTATATATAAAATATTATGCTATATAATACAATATATTTTACTATTAAATTACATAATATCCTTGCTGCAATTACATTATACTTAAAAACGATTAAATATATATTACTAATCCAACAAAAGAGAAAGATTAAGAGGAAGTCTCGGTAAAACATGCTTTCTTTTTATATCGCTATCTGGCAATGACCCTCTGAACAAATATTCCCCTATCATACCAAGAATCGTTTCTCCTTTACTTATAGTTTTCGGTCGATAAGATCTAAGTTTTTCATATACGCTATATTCAATAGATTTTTCAGTAATATTCTTACAGATATAATATAATTCATTTATGAAAAGAGTATACAGCGTGCCACAATTCAAGATACAAAGTATTGCTTTTCCTAAATTCAAAATATAATATTCATCTGAATATTGTATAGGAGACATCAATCCGTATAAATGAAAATCCTTAGACTCATTGACATACTTCCCGGCATTTAGAATCTCAATCAAGTTATTTGTTTCATCGGCAAGAACCTTCGACAACGCTCCTTGAGAGACAGAAAGAGTCGCAAAAACGGTACTATCCAAAAATTCTGACATGCTTTCTGATTTATCTGGCCGCACATTCCCTTCAATACAATTATTTACAAAATTTAAGTCCAAATCAATTTTATCACTACAAATATCAAGCCTCTCAAGGAATTTATAACGAATATTGTCAGCCCGAAGCCCTTTATCACTTACATTACTAAACGAGTCCACAAGCCTTAGAATCAAAAAATCCGGCATCTCAGGCAGTCTGTCCACAAATTTCAAAATCTGAGAAAGATTTGTTGGCCTAATCATACCATAAGGTTCAACATTTCCTGATATATACCTCAACTTATAATCTTTCAACTGCATTTTCGCTTCATCCATTCTTACACCATGTGTGAGGTTTGTGAGGTTGGAATCAGAATACACCTCCAGAATACTGTTAGGAACCCTATTCACTATATAATTCAGTAACCTATAATATGAATCTAACGAATTACTGATTATATGAGGTACCGATATTATGTTTTCATCTGGCATACGGCTGACACAAGCAAATGAAGAGATCGACACGGTACTGAATATATTTTTAACAACATATTTGACGAGATTTTTAATATCTTCATGAACACTGTATTTTTCTAACGCAGATTTTACTACATCACATTTAATGATTCCGTTTATATTTTTATGTAAGTTTTTATGATTTATGTATATACACACATCACCATTATCAATAAAGTTATCTGTCAATATAGCCTCCCAATCTTTAATACTATGACGCAGATTTAGTCCGCATAAGTAATCGTTATTTTTCATCTCAAAATAATGAAATATTTCACTGATATATTCAATAATAATTTTAAATATATCAATATATAAAACATGATCCCCTCTATAACCATCTTTAGATATTGCCCGTATTATTTCATATACATATTCACATAAGTTATATAATGTAATTATATCATAATTACATAGATATGAGTATAATGTTTTACACCTATCTGACCCAACCAACAAATCAGACATACAATCCAGATCTTTTATTAAAGAGTGATCTATTTCATGATTTTTTAAATTTAATAATAGAGATTCTATACAATTATTATTAGTAATACAATCTGTGGTCGAATAACAATCCGACATATACCGATCTACACATCGAAAAGAGGAATTAAAATAACCATGTTTCACGTAATACCTTCTTAATCCATCTGATGAAGGAATAAGGAATGTAAATGCAAAACCCATCCTCATTGCTCTGAGATTCATTTCTTCTATCAATTCTCCCATAATACCCGCACCACGGTGTGCTGGAGATGTCATAAGTCCACAAAGATACAAACCTTTTACTAAATTACTTTCATCATCTGATCCTGGCTCACCTGAATTAGTCCGATTATTATATTTGGGGGATATAGTAATCATCGGATCACAACAATCTTTACCCACAAAATTATCCGAGAAAGCAAACGTATACGGGACAGCCAACATCGCAGAAATAACATTTCCATTTTCCTCTCTATAAACTACGAAATCAGGGGTAAAATACGTATCAAACACTAATGATATATAGTAATCCGAATCGTGAAATGTATCTTTCCACAACTTCATCATCTGCTTCCTAAGAACACTGTTTTCCATAAATATGATTCAATATTAACGTTCACTTTTAATAACAATTCTCCCCAAAAAACTTCCATAACAAATACTTTTTTCAACAATAGACAGATCTCATCATATCTCCAAAGAATAAGAGGCTGTTTAAAATCTCTGCTCCGGACCTGCTACCTCAAATTAACAGTCATTTTCAAACAGCCTCTAAGCTGAAAAAAGGTTTGTCCAGCTCATTTCTTTTTTGTATTTTTGCACCCAAATAAAGGTGTTTACTATTTTCAAGGTCTTATATGAGCGACTATCAAAAAACAGTTATTTTTTGTGCTGTTATCAAAGTAAGACTGAAAAATTTAAATCTAACTTAATACAAGCCTCAGGATCAAAGAAACAGCAAGCACCCCCATAATTGTATATAAAAATAAACACATAAATCTAACATCCATGAAAACCAAACACTTATTGCTCGGTGACGAAGCGCTCGCCTTGGGTGCTCTCAATGCCGGACTTTCAGGTGCATACGCCTATCCAGGAACACCGTCGACAGAAATTCTTGAATTCGTACAAGGACATCCACTCACCAGAGAGCGCAACATTCACTCGCATTGGTCATCTAACGAAAAAACCGCAGTGGAGGAAGCTCTCGGAATGTCATTTTGCGGTAAACGTGCCATAGTTTCAATGAAACATGTCGGCATGAACGTGGCCGCAGATGCATTCGTAAACGGTGGAATGACTGGAGCCAATGGAGGCCTTCTTGTAATAGGTGCTGACGATCCTTCCATGCATTCCTCTCAAAATGAACAGGATTCACGATTCTACGCTCAATTCGCGTTTGTTCCGACTCTTGAACCGTCAAACCAGCAGGAATGTTACGACATGGCGCGTCACGGATTCGAACTTTCCGAACAACTCGGAATTCCTGTTCTGGTGCGTCTCGTCACCAGACTTTCCCATTCACGTGCAGTGGTCGAGACTGAAAATGAACCCATGCCGCAAAATGCACTCTCCTATCCCAAGAATCCCCGTCAATGGGTGCTTATGCCCGCCAATTCACGTGAGCGGTATCGTCAGCTACTCAAAGATTTCGACAAAGCAGAACAACTCAGCGAGACATCGCCTTTCAACTCATATACCGATGGAGCCGACAAGCGTCTCGGAATTGTTGTGACCGGTCTGGCCTATAACTATCTTATGGAAACATTCCCTGAGGGCTGTCCTTTCCCGGTAGTAAAAATATCACAGTATCCTCTTCCCAAAAAGATGATAGGCAAACTGACCGACGAATGCGAAGCCGTTCTCGTCATTGAGGAAGGTCAACCCTTCGTCGAGACACAATTGCGAGGCGTACTCGACCGCACAGGCCGCATCTATGGAAAACTCAGCGGAGAACTCCCGCGTACCGGTGAATTGACTCCCGACTCCGTAAGAAAGGCGTTCAAGACCTTATGCCCCTCTCTGGAATGTATCAAGGAGACTGAGATACTGCCCGCATCGCAAGTTACCAAACCGCGTCCTCCCGCATTGTGTCAAGGCTGCGGCCACCGCGACGTATACGGTGCTCTCAACGATGTACTCAAGGAATATGAGTCCCCGAAAGTATTCGGCGATATCGGATGTTACACTCTTGGCTACCTCTCCCCTTTCAACGCCATCGACACCTGCCTCGACATGGGAGCCTCCATTACAATGGCAAAAGGTGCGGCTGATGCCGGTCAGCATCCCGCAGTGGCCATAATAGGAGATTCCACTTTCACACATTCGGGCATGACCGGACTTCTGGATGCAATCAACGAGAACACGCCGATGGTAGTCATAATCTCTGATAACCTCACCACAGGTATGACCGGCGGACAAGACTCGCAGGGTACCGGTAAAATCGAACAGATATGCCTCGGACTGGGAGCTCATCCCGATCATGTACGCACTATCGATTCTCTGCCGAAGCTCCATGACGACATGATGAAACTCTTCCGCGAAGAGATCGATTATCCCGGTCTTTCCGTAATCGTGGCTCGTCGCGAGTGCATCCAGACCGCACGCCGCCATGCTGCAAAGAAAAAATGAGGCCTCTGATGAGATAGGTCAGACATCTGGCAAAACAACAAATTCACAACCAACCCAACAAGAACAAACAATAATGAAAACAGATATAGTATTGGCAGGCGTAGGAGGACAAGGCATCCTGTCTATCGCCACCATTCTCGGAGCAGCAGCTCTCAAGGAAGATCTTCATCTCAAGCAAGCCGAGGTTCACGGCATGAGTCAACGCGGCGGCGACGTAAGTTCCAACCTACGTCTCAGCTCCGATCCTATCGCTTCTGATCTTATTCCACTCGGTGGAGCTGACCTAATCGTCTCTCTTGAGCCAATGGAAGCCCTGCGTTACCTCCCATATCTCTCCAAGACCGGATGGATCGTAACCAATACTGCCCCCTTCATCAACATCCCCGACTATCCAGAGCAAAATGTTCTTGAAAACGAGCTGGCCAATCAACCCAATGTAGTAGCGTTCGACATGGACGAGCTGGCCAAGGAAGTGGCTTCACAGCGTGCCTCCAACATGGTGCTTCTCGGAGCCGCCGCTCCTTTTATCGACCTTGAACCTGAAAAGATCGAAGAAGGAATCCGCATTGTTTTCGGCAAAAAGGGAGAAGCTATTGTGGAAAGTAACATAAAGGCTTTCCGTGCAGGACTCGACAAGGCAAAATCTCTTTCAAAATAACCAACTGGGGTCACCGCCATAAATGCACCAGCACGTCTGACGGGAAACCCAGACACACCCTACCGCGGATTAGAGGGACTTTATTTCTCCTCCAATCCGCGGAAAAAGGAGTAACACAAATCAATACAAATCTGACATTTATCAACGATGTTCCCAATCACCAACGAACAGCTTGAAGCCGTTCTTAATAAATTTGGCATCAGCGACATAACAAAAGCCACCATCCGACAGATATGTTCTGTATCAGCCGAACTGGAAAAAGTGGCTGGAGAAGATTTCATCCATCTTGAAATAGGCAATCCTGGACTTCCGGCAGCCTCCGTAGGCGTGGATGCTGAATGTGCAGCTCTCCAAAACGGCATCGCCAACCAATATCCGGCAATTCAAGGTATTCCTGTTTTGAAAGAGAATGCCTCCAGATTTGCCAAAGCATTTCTGAACCTTGATATCAAACCAGACTGCATCATCCCGACAGTCGGCTCCATGCAGGGGTGCTTCACCACAATGCTTCTCCTCAAACATCGCTGTCCGCAAAAAGACACGATACTCTTCCTCAATCCCGGATTCCCGGCCCAACGCACACAAGCACATGTGCTGGAGCTAAGACAGGATTCTTTCGATATATACAACTATCGTGGGAAAAAACTTGAGGCAAAACTTGAAGAATATTTCTCCACCGGACGTATCACAGCACTTCTGTATTCCAATCCCAACAATCCGGCCTGGACAAACCTCACAGAAGAGGAACTGGAGATAATCGGACGCCTTGCCACAAAATACGATGTAATCGTCCTTGAAGACCTCGCATATCTTGGCATGGACTTCCGCACAGACTTCTCCAGACCGGGAGAAGCACCGTTCATACCGTCTGTGGCGAATTATACCGACAACTACATCCTGTTCATGTCGGCCTCAAAAATATTCAGCTACGCAGGCCAAAGAATCGCACTTGTAGCTATGTCAGAAAAAGTGGCAAGCCGGAAATACGATTCCCTGAAGGAATTCTTCGGCATCGAAGGATTTATCGACGCATATATATTCGGTGTGCTCTACGCCGCATCTTCCGGCACCTCACATAGCGCACAGTATGCGTTGGCTGCAATGTTAGGTGCGGCTACTGAAGGAAAACTCGATTTCGTAGCCGACTCACGGGAATACGGACGCAGAGGAGCGATCGTAAGAAAAATGCTGAATGAAAACGGCTTCCACATCGTATACTCCATCGATGGCACCCAGCCGATTTCCGACGGCTTCTTCTTTACAGCCGGATATGGCGATCTTACAAGTGCCCAGCTCCAAAGCGAACTCATACGGTACGGCATATCATCCATATCACTCCCCTCCACCGGATCGGAGCAGAACGGAGTACGCGTATGTGTATCGATGATTCGCGATGACAATGAATTCCGCACACTTGAGGAACGTCTCCGCGCATTCGACCATGACCATAGGAAATAATACGGGATCGTTCTATACGTTATTCTGACAAAAACCATCTGAAATATGTCAATCAAATATATGAGTGCCCAGGAAGCCGTGAAGCTCATTGAGAGCGGCGACCACGTCTACATCCAAGGCTCCACCTCTGTACCTGAAGTGCTCGTAAAGGCTCTCGCCGACCGTGGTCCTGAACTTCGTGATGTCACCCTCATATCCGGTTTCTGTGTTGCCAAAGGGCCGGCTCCTTACTGCAAACCGGAATATAAGGATTCATTCCTTGTAGATTCATTCTTTGTGAGCAACAACGTACGCCAATGGATCGCTGAAGGCTATGGCTCCATGACGCCACGCTTCCTCGGCGAAGTTCCTGCCCTTTTCAGGGACGGCACATGGCGTTGCGACGTGGCACTTATAAACTGTTCGCTCCCGAACGAAGAAGGCTATGTAAGTTTCGGTGTATCGGCCGACGTGGCTACTTCCGCAGTGGAATGCGCAAGTGTGGTCATTGCACAGATCAACCCACACATGCCGTTTTCCTACGGCGACCCGGTAATCCACATATCCAAACTCGCGGCAGCAGTTGAAGTGGACGAACCGCTTGTCGAGGTTCCCACAGCCACGCCTACAGAGAAAGAAATCCGTATAGGCAATTTCATTGCAGAACATATACCTGACGGAGCAACTCTTCAGATAGGTGTCGGAGGAATACCCAATGCTGTAATCCGGGCTCTTGAAGGTCATAAGCATCTCGGACTGCACACCGAGGCCATGACCGACGGCGTCCTCCCCCTGCTTGAGAAAGGTATAATAGACAACTCCCAGAAGAAAATATACCCGGGACAGTCAATCGCCTCTCTGGCACTCGGATCGCGTCGTCTATACGATTTCATGAACTACAACAAGGATATCGTATTCAAAGATGTGGCATGGACCAACAATCCTTTCATTATCGCCCAGAATCCGAAAGTGATGTCAATCAACTCATGCCTTGAGATCGACCTCACAGGACAGGTATGCGCTGACTCCATCGGTACTCGTATCTTCTCCAGTGTGGGCGGACAACACGACTTTGTCTACGGATCATCGCAGAGCGAGGGAGGACTCTCGTTTCTTGCCATGCTTGCCACTACCAACAAAGGCCAGAACAAAATCAAACCAGTCCTTACTCCAGGCGCAGGTGTTGTGACGACACGCTTCCAGACAAACTTCGTTGTGACGGAATATGGCTGTGTGAACCTCCGGGGCCGCAACCTCGCAGAGCGTGCCAAACTGATGATTTCGGTAGCTGCACCGGAGTTCCGTGAAGAACTGGAACGAGCAGCCACCGAACGCTTCGGTTACTCTTTCCTCCGTCTGAAAGTCTGATATTGTCTTTCTCTCCATGGCATATGACGTTTTCATAACCTACCGCCGCGAAGGTGGAAAACAATACGCCCGCAACTTGCAGCTCATGCTGCAGTTGCGCGGCTTTTCCGTTTTTTTCGACTATGACGAGCTGACAGACGGTCCGTTCCGACCTGAAATCGAAACCGCGATACGCGAATGTGCGGTCTACATGATTGTACTGACCGAAGGAGCTCTTGAGAAATGCTCCGAACCCGGTAACTGGGTGCGTCGTGAAATTGAAACTGCAGTCCATGCAGGCAAACGAATAGTTCCGGTCAATGCCGACGCCACATTTGACGGAGTTCCGGAAAATGCGCCGGAAGAGATACGTCGTGCGGTAGAGGAGAATCAGCAATCCGAGATTCACTTCGGACAGACGCTCAATTCAGATGTAGATCTACTTGTAAACCGCCGTATACGGCCATTTATTCCACACAGAAAACTCAAATGGAAATGGATTGCCGGAGGTCTTTTGTTATGTATAGGCACAATTGTCGGACTCTATGCGTGGAATCGTCATGCCTCAACCGCCCGTCTTGACCATCTGCGTGAAGAGATATTATTCGACGGACAACCTCTCAACTGGAGTCCTGAAATATCAGAAGCACAGATGTTGGCAGTCAAAGATATCCTTGACTCAATGACTCCTCTTGAGGGTGGAGACTTCATTCAGGGAGCCGTACCGGAATCAGATGGATCTTATTCAGATCTTGTGGATACAGATATCGAGACGCCTTCTTTTAGAACGACTGCCCCACGATTTTTCATCAATAAGTTTGAAGTAACTGTCAGCCAATGGAATGCTATAACAGGCGAATCCCGGGCTGGAGATCCTAATATGCCTGTATCGGAAATAACCTTCAACGACTGCCTGCGCTTCATACAGATGCTGAACGATCTGACGGCACTTCAATTCCGGCTTCCCACAGAGACCGAATGGGAATACGCCGCCAAAGGAGGAGATGACCCTGAACACTTCATTTTCGCCGGAGGAGACAAACCATCAGAGATAGCCTGGTATGCGGACAACTCCAGAGGCAAAACACATCCGCAAACAGATCTTCTGACACCTACCTCCGGAGATCTGTTCAATATGAGCGGCAATGTGGCAGAATGGACTGCCACACTGTTCAGACCATACGATCCATCAAAAGAACCGGCAGATTCCAGTTCCATGACAATACGTGGCGGCAGCTACGAATCTGCCGCCTGGGAACTCACCGTAACTCATCGTGACCCTATGCCACGCGACGCCAGTTCTCCAGCTGTCGGGTTACGGTTGGCAATTTCCCGATGATATACGCATCTTGAGATGAAAAATATAGAGGCTGTTTAAAAATGCTTGTTAACGCAGAGCCGGAAGATTTGAGATGGATTTATACCTGCGGCGAAGGAGCATAGCGGGCTATGCGACTGAGCCAAAGGGATAAAGACGCGCAAAGATTCCGGAATAACGGCAAGCAATCTTACAAAGCCTCTTTAGAAGAATTCAGTTTTTTAATCTGAATGGTGTCTAACAATGATCTTTAAACAACCTCTAATCCGGCATATCATCATAATGCTTTTCTTCCTGTCCATTACCATCTCAGGAAAAGGCCAGAAACTATCTGAACCAATGGAACGGGCCGTGAACGCATGTATAAAGCTCTCTCAGGCCATCGGTTCAGGCGGCACACAGGCTCTCCGGTCAGCAGCTCAGGAACTACGCAGATGCGGAACAACTGATTTCTCTCGTCTGACGCTGGTTTCCGGCCAAGAAATATCGCTTGACGGTCACTATATATTCGATGAAGTATTTGCAGATTCTCTTGTCACAGGGAGAAAAGTGACAGCATTCTCCCGAAAATATGCCCGTAAACGGGCCGACAGAGGAGTGTCTCCACGTCCCGGACAAGTACTTCTCTCGACCAAAGCAGTAGAGGCCGGTTCAAAAGTTATTTACAACACCACGGCAAGAGGTGTAGCCGAATTTGCAGTAGTGGCCGAACCGGGAGGACTGATCACCATGCGTATTCTCAGCCCCACTGGGAAAGCCCTTTATTCCGAGACTAAATCGGTCAAGAAAGGAGCGGCTGTGCGCAAAGCGTCCGTCAGTCTGCCGTCGACCAAAAGCACTACGGTCAGCATAGAGATCACCAATCACTCTGCCAAAGCCACAAGTTTTGCAATACTCTCACTCTGAACCGGCTTCTGCTTGAGTCGCAACTAAATGCGATTATGATCTGCCAGAGAATTCCGAGTCACGGAGTTTGGCGTAAGCCCGGAGATACTTGCGAAGGTTTGAAACCATCTCGCGCGTTTCCTGAAGCATATTTAGATACACATACAATACACTTATAGTGGATGTGTCTCCGTCACGCAACTGCATATAAAGTTTATGGTAGGTATCAGATACCATATTCTTTATCTCATCGCAATGGCGGCGCAGAGTCGGTATTACTTCGGTCTGTTCACCATCGATCATCGTCAACGTATCATTGAAAAGCGTTGTCACTCTGGTACGAACTATCTCAAAATCTCCGATATGACGGGATGGAAGCGGCATAAAATTATTGTCGACATGTTCCTTGCATATCTCGCTGATGCGACGGAGATTGTAGAGTATTGACATGCAGCAGTCGTTTCCAAGGTGAAACCATGCGCTTTTCTCTATCGCAGTCTTCCGACTCACCTGACGCAGGCATAGTGTTTCCTTACGCCGTGTGTTCTTCAACACATCCTTCTGACGCACAAGAGCGTTTTCAGTCTTGTCGAGCATCTTCACATCCTCTTTTACAAACGCCTCCGTCATATTGCGATATATTTCTTCCGCCAAAGATAAGAACGAACGCTGGCGGTCGGTGATAAACAACAGAAGAAGATGCCAAGCCTGCCGTGGGTCTTTGGTTGAAAGTATTGTCTGGAACAGAGTGTCTCCGGAATCCTCCACACTCTTCGCACGAAATCTACGGTTACTCCGGATTATCAGGAAAATTGTCAGAGCACCCAGAGCAAACATCACCCAATGGCCCCCGAAGTGCATCGCCAGTACGATAATCCCTGCACCTATGAAAGCCACCCCCGCTGTGAGAAACCATCCGCCAATCACAGATATTACTCCCGTGATACGGAATACGGCGCTCTCACGTCCCCAGGCACGGTCGGCAAGCGATGTACCCATCGCCACCATGAAGGTTACAAAAGTAGTAGACAGCGGAAGTTTCAGCGATGTGCCGAGGGCAATCAGCGCGCCTGCCAGAACGAGATTGACGGACCCACGTATAAGGTCGAATGCCGCACCTTGATCCATTATCGTCTCATCGACATTGAAACGCCGGTTGAACCATGCACGGATTCTGACGGGTGTCACGCGGCGCACCCACGCAAGAAAAGAAAGTGTCCAACGAACAAGACGCCGCGCCAGCCGTGACGATCCGAACATTTCATCACCCACTCCCTGACTGCCAAGTCCGATTTCCGTCTGTGCCACCCTTCTGGCCTTTTTAGAAGTAGCAAGCGATACTACCATTATCAATCCCGCACCAACAAGGAAATACAGAGGTGTATTTGACGGACCTGTAAGCGAACCCATCATAAAACCGGTCGAATCTCCTCCTCCATTTGCCATATAATCCTGATAGGACGCAAGTCCGGTCAGAGGCACGCCGATAAAGTTCACGAGGTCATTGCCTGCAAAGGCCATAGCGAGAGCGAACGTACCCATAAGAACAATAACTTTCAGCACGTTCACTTTAAGGACATGGAGCAACTGCATCAAGGCAGTGAATCCGACGAAACAGCCACAGATGATCGGAAGAGTATTGTCATTTATCCATCCTTTGACTGCGGGTGTCATGAACGTCAGGTCTTTTGCCCCCTTTATAAGCAGAAAATACACTATTGCAGTTGCACACAAACCTCCGAAAATACCGATTTTCCATTTCAACTTACTTTTGTAGTTGAATGAGAAAATCATTCTTGAAAGGAACTGCACAAAGGTTCCGAAAACAAACGCGATGGCCACAGACAGAAATATGCCTATGATAACCGACAATGCCTTTTCTGTATTCAACAGGTCGTTGAATCCAAGATCTGTCCCACCGGCCATTTTTATCAAGGCCACTACAAATGTGGCTCCCAGCAACTCAAATACCATTGACACGGTAGTAGATGTGGGCATACCCAACGTATTGAACACATCGAGCAGAATGATGTCTGTAACCATAACCGCCATGAAGATACAGATAAGGTCGTAGAACGAGAAATGTTCGGGGCGGAATATGCCGTGTCTGGCAATATCCATCATGCCGTTGCTCATTGCCGCGCCTATGAATACACCTATCGAAGCGACAATGAGAATACGTTTGAAAGAGGCCGCCTTTGAGCCGATGGCGGAATTGAGAAAATTTACGGCGTCATTGCTCACACCTACCGACAGATCAAAGATTGCCAGCAGAAACAGAAAGATTACGACGCATAGAAACAATATGTCCATAACTTACTTTAATTTTTACTACAAAGTAAGTTGAAAATTGTTTCATAAATATTTCATAAAGTTTAAGCTATCGTTAAATCCGGATTATATGGGAGCATTATAAAATAAATCGCCCGGACTTCAGCCCGGACGATATTAAATTCTATCGAAAATATCATCACTTCCTGGAAAATTTCAATTTTGTTTTACCTATTTCCATAGTCATTGTGTTGCCGACTACTTTCACATCGTCAAACTTGCGTATCTGCCCTATGTGATGCTGAATCATAGGAGTTACTGTGGAGGCAATATTATTGGCAACATTCTTCTTCAGGGTTTCCAGACCGGATGCAGGGGCATCGGTCAATGTGGCATAATTCAGTGTCAATGATGATGGATTGACAGTAACTGATGTTTTTGACGCATCAAGTATGACAGATATCTCATCGTCATCTTTTGCCTGCCATGTACCGGCAGCTGTGACCGTACCGCCGACACTTGCCTTTACAGGGACAGTCAGAACTGTATCGATGACATTGACCCCTTGTGTGACTTCATAGTTAGCGGATATTGTCAATGTTCCTCCATTAGTGCCTTGCGTACGGGTAAAGGTAATGGTTGGAGCATATTCCATAGTGGGTCTCATTCCCTGTTTGCCATCAGGACGATGCCCTTTTTGGTCTCTACCCTCATTATATGGTTTTTCTTTATGTCCCTTTTCAAAAAACATTTCGGTTTTCTGTGCTGTCCACGTGCCTTCAACATCTCCGGCAAGTTTTGCCGATTTGTCACATGCTGTAAATCCGATTGTTGCGAGTGCGGCTATGCCAATCAAAAATTTTGCTTTCATTTCAGATATTTATTTGAATCTTATCATATAACATTCCCTTTGTCAGATAGTTCACATTATATCATTTTATAAGCATGACCATGCTCGCCGCCACAATCAAAAGCCCCCAAAAAAATTTGGTTATCAATGCCGCAAAAAACAACAGCAAGACATACGCTTTCCATATAACTATTCTTTGAGAAGTGTGAATGTGAAGATCAAACCTCCCGTCTGGCGATTCTTCACTTTGATACTGCCCCCGTGCCATATCACGGCGTTTTTAACGATTGACAGCCCCAGACCGGTACCTCCAGCCTGACGGGAACGCCCCTTGTCAATACGGTAGAAACGCTCAAAAAGACGTGGCAGATGTTCCGATGGTACTCCGCAGCCGTCATCAGCAACCGAAATAGTAAGAAAAACGTCCGTAGAATCGTCATCCTTTATCTCGATGCGGGTCGCTCCGGAATAGGCCAATGCATTGTCAATGAGATTACGAAATATGGAAGAAAGCAGTGAGACATTCCCAATTATGGAATGACCGTATGAGATCATATCCGTGATTTCCACTCCCTTTTCAGCAGCAATCTCCTTATATTCATCGCATATTTCCGATACTAATTCCTTTATTTTGACAGGTTCTTTCTGGATATTTTCGCTTCCGTCCTCTATCCGTGTTATTACAGATACATCGGCAAGAAGTTTGCGCAGTCGTTCGTTTGCGACATAACACCGGAAAATGAATTCACCTCGTTTCTCTTCGGAAAGATTCTTATGCGAAATCAACGTTTCAAGACACACCTGCATAGATGCCACAGGCGTTTTCAACTCATGATTCATGTTGTTGGTAAGCTGCCGCTTTATACGAATCTTCTCTGCCTGTTCATGAAGGACGACGCGGTGTTCGCGATCACGGTCGGTTATCGCCTGTTGCAGACGGGCATACAAACGGACTATATTATTGGAAATGTCTCCAAGCTCGTCATGAGGGAACGGTTCTGTATCGAAAATACGTTCTCCACGTTCCGCTCTTTCGGCAAAATGGTTGAGTCTCTCTACATGCCGGCCGACACGCCGGGTTGCAAAGAACCCGATAATACACATTACGATCGTAACCACAATCATAACCCAGAGGAAGGCATAATCTGCTGCAAGAAGCTGATTGAGTGAAACGGTATATGGCACCGCAGAGCGCACCACATATCCGTCGCCACGCTTGGCAGCATAAAAGTATGTACCGCCGGTACTCTCGCTGTGACGCCGGATAGCATAACCTTCCCCAGCTTTCATCGCTTCTGATATTTCCTCTCTGTCAAGGTGATTCGTACCTGGCAACGAGTCAAGGGAATTATCATATACAATCTTTCCGTCAGCATCGATTATACTTATTCGTAGATCTGCGAAATTATGCGGAATAACCAATGACGGCTCAAACGAGGAATCGTTATCAGTCAGTCCTTCGATTATCCGGTCATTTATCATCTGAAGACGCTGATTCAGTTCGTCTGCTTTGAACTGCTTTTCACGATGGTACTGAAATGCGGCAAAACAACCTAACATCAGCCATAGGAAAGTGACCAGACCCAAAAACAGCCTCCTGTGATATGTCAGCCTAAACCATGAAGCCATATCCATATCCCGGGCGTGTTATGATATTCTTCCCATATTCCCCGAGTTTTGAGCGCAACCGGGTTATATTGACATCCACTACACGGTCAAGCACCACAACTTCCTCAGGCCATATCCGCTGCAATATCTCTTCGCGGGAAAAGACCCTGCCGGGGTTGCACAACAGCATCAACAGAATCTCAAACTCTTTCCGGGGCATTTTCACCTCCTCGCCATTGACAGTGCAGAGTTTCCGTTCGGGAAACACCGAGATTCCCTGAAATACAACAGGCGCATTTTTGGATTGCGGTACCTCATTTCGGGCAGCACGCCGTAGTACAGTTCTCACACGGGCCAACACATTGCGTATCGAATATGGTTTGGTGATATAGTCATCCGCACCGAGGTCAAGACCACCTATCATATCGTCTTCCGCGTCTTTCGCCGTACAGAATATTATCGGTATATGTGCTGTCTTTTCCCTCTTTTTAAGGATGGAGGCAAGTTGCATGCCGCTTATCTCTCCCATCATTATGTCAAGCAGTATGAGAGAATAGATCTCCAGATCCATTGTCAAGGCTTCCTCTGCACTCAGCACCGTATCGACCGAATATCCTTCCGCCTCAAGGTTGAAACGCAGAGCCTCGCATAGCGTTTCCTCGTCGTCCACCACGAGTATTTTTATCATATCGCACATACATTCCAATCTTGAACAAAAAAGTTCCACCTTACAAGAACTCTTTAAAGAGTTTTTGTAAGGTGGAAAGTGTCCGAGATGAGAATCGAACTCACACGGCCTAATGGCCACTACCCCCTCAAAGTAGCGCGTCTACCAATTCCGCCACCCGGACAATCAGGGAAATCAAAGAGGATTTGAGCGAAAAACGGGACTCGAACCCGCGACCCCGACCTTGGCAAGGTCGTGCTCTACCAACTGAGCTATTTTCGCATACTTTCAAGGACCTCTTTGCCTTGTAAAACGATTGTTGCCGTTTTGCGAGTACAAAATTACTCCCTTTATCCGAACTGACCAAATTTTCCAGCAAAAAAATTTATATTTTTTCTTAACGGGCAACACTACACATTAATTTTCAATTATATATATTCAAGAAACGTTTCTTGCTGTTTATCTTACAGCAAAACAGTCGACCCTCTTTTGAAAGCCGACTGTGTCCATCTATTTAGAGGCTGTTTAAAAATCATTGTCAGACGCAGAGTGGTGTATTTTTTGTTAAGTCGCATTTTATGAGGAGGGAGCATATCGGGATATGTGACCGACGAGTAAATGCGGATTAACGGAAAAGACACCATTCAGATTAAAACATTAATGCTTCTAAAGAGGCTTTCCAGGAATGCCTGCCGTTATTCCGGAATCTTTGCGCGTCTTTATCCCTTTGGCTCAGTCGCATAACCCGCTATGCTCCTTCGCCGCAGGAATAAATCCATCACAAATCTTCCGGCTCTGCGTCAACAAGCATTTTTTAACAGCCTCTTAATATAAGAAGATGTCTAAACAAATCCCCGCATACGATCTTCTACCGCCGACAAAGCTGCAGATGCACCTTCCCCCATAGCGATGACAATCTGTTTGTATGGGACATCGGTGACATCGCCGGCCGCATACACACCGGTTGCTGACGTTCTGCCAGATCGGTCCGTGATTATCTCATTCCGATCGTTGACAGAGATCTGCCCGGCAAAAATATCACTGTTTGGAGTAAGTCCAATCTGAACGAAAACACCTTGAACATCATAAGAACTCTCCTCTCCGGTCTTGCGGTTTCTTGCCTTGATACCGGTGACATTCGATCCATCACCCTCAATTCCGACAAGAGCTGTAGACAGATGCACATCGACTGTAGGCAAATCGGCCAATCGCCTCTGCAGCACCTCATCAGCTTTCAATTCATCAAGAAATTCAAATAGATCGACGTGCGTACATATACCGGCAAGCTCAATCGCAGCCTCTACGCCAGAATTTCCGCCTCCGACCACAGCCACCCGCTTTCCGGCATAGAAAGGACCGTCGCAATGCGTACAGAAAGCCACTCCCCGCCCTATATATTCATCCTCTCCCGGGATATTCAACTTCCGCCAGGAGGCACCAGTAGCTATGACAAGAACCGGACTTATAAATATCTCGCCTCCATCTGTCTCTATTTTCTTTAGAGAACCGACAATATCAGAAGAGATTATCTGCCGGTTGTCGAATATATCCACATCGTATTCCATAAGATGACTCCGCAGATCAGAAGCAAGTTCCGGACCAGTAGTCAAAGGTACGGATATCAGATTTTCAATCTCCATGGTATCTTTCACCTGTCCACCTATGCGTCCGGCCACAACCGCTGTACGCAAGCCCTTGCGTGCAAGATAGATTGCAGCCGAAGCACCGGCTGGTCCTCCTCCTGCCACAACAGCGTCATACTCCTTGACACCTCCGGCATCCCCTTCGTCTGGAGTCTGTGATCCAAAAATCTCCTCCAGCTTCGACACCAGTTCACCAAGACTTGCTCTACCGGCACTTATCATACGGTCGCCTACGTATACAGTCGGGACTGACTGTATATTATATTTACTGACCATCTCGGGTGCCTGAGCCCCGTCTACCATCATATTTGAATACTCTGGATTAAGCAGGGCGATTATATTAAGTGACTGAACCACTTCCGGACAATTCGTACATGACAAAGAGACGAATACGGAAGTCTTCACCGGTCCCTTCAATGCCTTTATACGCTTTGAAAGAGTTTCATCGGGAAGATTCTTTCCAAGACCGGCAGCATTGAGCACCGCAAGGATAAGGGATGTAAATTCATGGCCATTGGGAATACCACAGAAAGAGATGCCCGTTGGTTTCTCTTCCTTAAGAATAGAAAGTACAGGTGCACCCTCAGGGGTATCCAGATATCGTGTTTTCATCGATAATGCCTCGGATGCGGAAGCGAAATCCTCCGCAAACTCAATCATTTCCCGTGTGGCCTCATTTTCGGCAACGCCGCTCACCACAAGAGTGACCGGCGTAGCGAAATCAGCGAAAATCCCTTTCAACTGATTGATTATATCTTTATCAAGCATAAAGTTATTTTCAGATTTTACCTACAAGATCAATGCTTGGCTTAAGGGTCTTGTCGCCCTCTTTCCATTTCGCAGGGCATACCTCTCCCGGATGGTTAGCCACAAACTGAGCAGCCTCTATCTTACGGAGCAGTTCATCGGCATTGCGTCCGATACTGTTATCTTGAATCTCTACAAGTTTTATCAGACCTTCGGGATTGCAGACAAACGTGCCTCTATAGGCCATACCTTCGGCTTCATCCATCACACCGAAAGCGCGTGAAAGAAGACCCGTCGGATCAGCAAGCATGGGATAAGTGATTTTACGTATACTTTCAGAAGCATCATGCCATGCCTTGTGGACAAAATGCGAATCAGTGCTCACGGAATAGACCTCTACTCCCAATGCTTTAAGCCGGTCATATTTTTCTGCCAGATCCACAAGTTCCGTAGGACAGACAAAGGTAAAATCAGCAGGGTAAAAGAAGAATACCGCCCATTTTCCAAGCACATCCTTGTCTGTTACTGTTTCAAACTTTCCATTGTGATATGCCTGTACCTTGAACTCAGGGATGTGTGTGTTGATTATAGTTTCCATTTCTATTGTATGTTTATTGTTTTTACTTAAGCCGATATTTAACCGTACTCAAGATTGTCTGATCATACAATGAAATGACACCGCCTATTGTTCGATAACAGCCGGTTAAAAATGGTTAAGTGAGAATACGATAATAACAATTACCTGGCCTTCCAGATCCAACTGTCGGCAAACCGCGAACGGAAATCAACATTACGCATAGTGTCAATCAAATCCTCTCTGGAAAAGGAAGAAGCAGCCGAAACTCTCACGAGTTTTCCAGAAGAAACTGCCATTAATTTTTGTTCCGGGTGCTGCTCTATAAATCTGGATGCCTCATCTGTAGTGCGGAATGTCCCCACAATAAGATAATAGTTTCCCGTCAGCTGATTTTCCATAACCGGTTCATTTCCGGTCTCAGGGATGGCAGTCGTGTCTTGCTTACAAGACAATTTCCGATCGTCTGCCAAAGACCCGACTGTTTTGTCAGCTTTCATTATGGCAGCCGCAGGCAATACAGAAGCATACTGATCTTTATTCTGAGTATCTCCGGAAGTCAACCAGAACGACATGCCTACTGCCATCACAAGGATTAAAGACGCCGCTACTTTGGCGAAAACCTTATTGACAGGAATATAGTAATTACGGACGCAATCAAAAGTCCGTTCTTCATGAGACATCTCCTCTACATTTACATAAGTGGATGCAGGTTCAAGCAAAGACACCGGAATCACCGGGAAACCAAGTGTCGACATCCGTTCAGACGCAACATGAAGAGGCGCAAATGCCAAATTACCTTCTTCTCCGACAACAAAAGTACCAAGACGCCCCAACGTCACTTCCCCTGTATCGCGAAGAGTCTGTTTCAACGCCTCCGTCTCCTCATAAAGACGCACCCTTGCCTCCTCAAACGGGAGTGACAGTCGCCTCGCAAAAGAATTGGCAAGCATCCCGTCATCATTTTCAACCGACGGATTGAAACATAAATCAGCCGAAGCAGGAGAGACCGTCAGGACGGAATATTCCGCATCGTATGCGGATCGCAGAAACGCACCAAAGCCGGGCACGATCACACAATCGTGCCGCCGAAGAAGATATTCTATATGTAGGGCGAGTTCCTGCATGCTGACTATAAAAGGGATAAGCCTCTGAGACACTATAAATCTCCTTTGACTGAGAGCGAAATTGATGCAAAATTAGCCATAAAAATCCATCCGACAAAATCGAACGCACGGAAAAAGGAGCGCACTTCAGACGCTCCTTCTAATATATTATTTATCTACCTTAGGATGTCTTACATATCAAAGTCACTCCAGTCTCCGACTATCTGCTGCAGGTTGGTATCACCTTCAGTCATTACTGTGGTGAGGAGATCGTTATCGCTAAGATTCAGATAGGTAAGCAACGGGCAGAAGCTTACATTCACCGTATTAAGTTCGTTATTGCTGACATTTACCCGCTGCAGGAAGTTAAGCCCCGACAGGTTGATTGTCTCCAGATCGTTCCAGGCAAGATTTATCACAGCGACATTGTTACATTCACTAAGGCCGAATGCTTCCAGATCGTTGTATGGTGCCCATACCTCATTCAGAGCAGGCAGATTCGACAATCCCATTTCGGAAAGATGATTATCAGATATGAACAGTGTCACCAACGATGGAAGATCCTGCACATACAGCTTACGGATCCGGTTCGAATTAAGATTCAGGTTTTCCAACGCCACAAGTCCGGATGTGACCACTTCCGAAATCTGATTGTAACCGGCATAAAGTGTCTTAAGTGCCTGACATCCGGTGAGAGTCAATTGTTCCAGACGATTGCTCATACAATTCAGATACTTGAGATTGACCGCGTTTGAGACATCAAGAGCTGGAATCTGATTCTGTGCGATATTCAGACTTGTCAGAAACGGGACTCTTGAAAGATCTATTGCTGAAAGATGATTTCGGTTGAGCTTTACTTTCTGGAGCTGTGGAAGCTGTGCGAGGGTAGTCTGAGTAAGTGCATTGTGAGAGGCATTCAACTCTGTGAGAACAGGAAGATTTGTCAGTGAAAGCATCTGGATCTTATTATCGCTTACATCCACCGATCCCAATGCGGTAAAGCCCGAAAGATCCAGACTTCCTCCGAGTTCCTTATGAGTCCATTTGATTGCTGTCACATGGCCATCGGCAACCGTCACACCCTCCCACGATGCAGGATTGGCAATATCGGTTATACCCAACGCTTCGGCATTGACGCCCCCTTTGGCGGAATTTTGTGTCATGAATGCTTGTAGGGCCTTGATTTCATTTTTCGCTATCTTCTGTCCGAAAGCAATTCCTATCGAAAGGAGACAGCAGAGAAGAGTCATCGTCTTTTTCATAATTTTAAACCAAATTAAGATTTTTGTTTTTAGACTATAACAACTGCCGCAATACGATGGTTGACATCTATCGTCCGATGCAATATCGGATGAATGCGGACAACAAAATAATCAGAGGTCGTACATTTGTACGGTTAAATGTTTTTGAATAAATTTATCTTCAAATAT
>CANEHE010000023.1 GCA_947427285.1 uncultured Porphyromonadaceae bacterium | reverse complement strand
TTCCACCTACTCATAATCAGGGAGTCCTTGGTTCAAGCCCAAGTGGGACCACTGATAATCAAGTAGTTAGTAAATTGCTGACTACTTTTTTATGTCAGAACACCTCAGTTTACACAGACTGTGTAAACCAACGTGTAAACCGTGTCAACCGGTGTTGAACGAATATGCCGACACGATATCTGGGTTGCGCCCGTTTTTCTGGACGGTGCCGCTCTCGGCCTTGCCGTCCACGCAGATTATTTCCATTATACGGCAGGCATCGGTCAGCCTGTCAAGGTATGTTGCTGCAAACTGCCGCATCCGGTCGGCCATGCACGAGTCGTTTATACCGTTTTCTACCCGATATAGCGTGGCCTCGGAGGGCACCCCGTTCCTAAACATGCCTATTTTGTGTAATTTGTTGAGGTTGTGTCTGCCGAACGCCATTATATCGGCACGTCCGACATGTCCGGCTATGCGTCCGAATATCATCAGCATGATGATGTCATCGAGCCTGTGACGTATATTGCCTTTACATAATCTACGGAAATCGGGCACGGATGAGGCGAACGCCCTCAACTCTTCCAGGATGCTGCTTCTTGTGTTGAATTTATTGTGTACTTTTGCAGTGTGATTAGGCGTGCTTGCGCCTATCGAACGGACTTGGCCGAGTGATTGGATTTTGTTCATAACTTATTGATTGTCACCTATAAAGTTACGAAAAATCTGTCACTTGGCCAAATTTACAAGGCATTTATTTTATTGAGAATCAGGGACAAAAGGCCTATCTACCACTATTTCTATCCGCCTATAAAATAACACATCCCCTAACATGACAACGCAATCTTAAATGAAAGAGCCGTGGGGTTTATGCTGAAAAACATTGCTCAACATAGCCCCACCAATAACATTTTTTCGTAATTTTGTGCTTGATTCGCAAAGCCAAATAGTTGGCTTGATTGTGAATCGGTAAATAACGAAAGGTGTTATTGAAATTATCTTCTATTATCGAACTTGGCGGTTTTATAATGCGATGAAGATGATTGGCAATAGCACCTGCATTAATTGCTTATATACTCCACTTTCACAGTGGATTATATATGGCAAATCGGTGTGGGGCTATTGCTTTATCTATCGCATGGGTACGCCAAGACCCGATAATAGGATAAAGCAAATACAATCCTCACACCTTTTTCATGTCTAAATGCAAACGTTTCGCCGAGGATTGAGAAACACAACAAATCAAAATGAAGAAATTAAAATTTCTTACATTCGCACTCTTTGCAGTGCTTGCGTGTGTCAGCTTCGCTTCATGTAGCGATGATGACAAAGACGAACCCAAAAACGATAACGCCATTATTGGCGTTTGGGAACTTGTGAGCGATACCGGAGGCAATCTTGAATTTAACTCGATTGAATTCAAGGCTGACAAAACCGCTGTTATCAAATCAGCAGAGGGAACTTCCTCAAACAACAACTATGTGCTGAACGGAAACAAACTCCGAATCAACCTCAATGTTACAGACGGAGTAGTTGATGACTACACAGACGGCACATTCTCTCTCAACGGCAATACTGTGACTTACAAGTACACCGTACATGACGGAGAGGGGAAATGGCATCATAACACAGAACAGACAATGGTGCTGAGAAAAAAATAACCTATCATTAGGAAACTAACAAGATGAAAAGAGTCAAATAAAAGTCTCAATAATTCTATTGTTACTAAGAAGGTAAGTAATCTTTGACGATTTTGAGTATTTTCTCATTGCTCGTCTGAGTGCGAAAGTGCACATTATAACCTTGTGCCGAGAGATTCTTAAAGAAAATCTTGGCGCATTTTACTTTTACATCTTCCACACCTCGCAGTGTTGATTTATTTCCAACGTCTTTTGTCTCAACCACGATATTGAGTTCTTTATCACCGTTAGTCTTGCGAACTACATACATAAAGTCCGGACTATATGCACTTCCGGCTATTGTGGGGATTGCAATGCTGCTCCTCGGTATCTTACCGTAAACAACGACTTCGGCTATGCCGGAAAGGCCTCCGTCAATATCTGTTTCTATATTTTCCAGTTCAAGAGGAGAATCGTATGCTTTGGTATCATACAGGTATTTGTCTGCTGTATCTCCCTCCTTTATTTTTATGCCTATACGTCCTTGAGTTATTTCCTCACGGACACTGCCATCAGCATAAGTCAAGGCCGTGGCGAGGGGGTTATTACTCGTTTTCCCATATCTGAACCGTCGTAGCAGAGTCTTGATTTTCCAGTCGTAGAATGCATGCACAATAATATTGATAGCCTGCTCATTAAAATACTCATCCCTGATTTTACCGTGTTTAGTCGAGTATCTGCATACAGCTTCATGAATTTCCTTGACAGGAATATTTGTTGCCTGAGATATCCGCTTTAAGAATACACCGTATGGCAAAGCATGACTGATATTATATTGCACTCCAAGCTCGGAAGACGATGACATTTGGCCTCCGTAGCTATTCACTATATCCCGTCGACTTGTGATGATTTGGTCTGAGAATATATTCCCAGATGCAAGAATCCAATCAAGAGCTGGACTTATCTTATCGTTGACCTCAACATCATACCGGATTGTATATCTTTGATTAAGAACACTCCAAAGTTCTCTCAATTCCTCAAACTTACCCTTCTTTATCTTAATCGGTCTGATGGGCTTAGCGTTACGATCCTTGACTTTACCTGTTTCCAAACCTGATTTGAACACAGGATACTCCTCAAAAAACTGAGTTTTGTTTTCCGATACAATACTATATCCACCTTCGATGGCAGTAATATATTCTTTTGTAAGAAGTTCGATTAAAAACTTATTGCCATCTCTGCTCATTTTTTGAGCTACTTTCCGTATAAAATCGAAAGAGAGAAATACGGAAGATGGTACTTCGCTGTTAATTTGCTCAATGAGTTTCTTAGCGAAGTCAGCCTCGGTGAAATCAACTATATAATTAAGAGTAAATTCTTCATTGGAAATGCGATTGCCACATTCATCAACCGGAAGACGCAAACCACGCCCTACTTCCTGGAGCTTGGAAATATCGCTGCCGCTTGACCGGAGTTTGGCAATCGTAAATACATTAGGATTGTCCCAACCTTCCTTAAGTGTCCATTTGGAAAACAGGAAACGACGCAACATCGGCCGACCCTCTTTGTCCTTGAATGAAAGCAGCTGTTTTTTGCCGTTGAGTATATCATTCACCTCTTTGCCTATTTCCTCATCAGAAGAACTGTTGTCCTGAGCGAAATATCCTGCATGACAAGCCTGAATATTATCAAGGCTTGCTTCAAGATACTTGCGATATTCAGTTTCAGTTTCAGAAAGTTTTCCAATCGTATCTTTTATTTTTTCTTTCAGCAATCTTTCAAATGCCTCAAGAATGTAAGGATTTTTACCATCGGTTCCTTTGCGGTAGGAGGTTATGTCATCGATGAAAAAAAGGGCGAGTGTCTTGATCTTGAAATTACGCCCGGAAAAATTGTGTCTCTCGGTTTCAAAATGCCGTTCAAGAGCGAGACGCAACATCTGCTCCTGATAAGAGTTCATGAATATGCTGACATCCATCTCCTCGCCCACGGTTTTCACCTGTCCGTTGGAAAGTTCGATGGAGTTCTTATCAATAGAGGTAATGGTCAGTTCTCCAAATTCATCTGCGATCTGTGCCAAAGAGTCGCTGACCTGAAGTTGAAATTTACGGGTAGGCGCATCCGCTGATTTATATTGAAAAGTTGCCACATCGTTTTTCTTTACCGAAAGCAGTCTGACCTTTTCTTTATTTTTTGAGACCGGTTCAAAATGTTCCTTGGCCACACCCTTGATAAGTCCTTGATTGAATGATTGGCAGGCATTGAGATCATAGAGCAGATTCCGATAGTCTTTGACAATTTGCTTATTTTTCCCTTTGCCGATAATGGTTTCCGGGAAAGTGGCACCAAAACGGATGATACATTGCGGAGCAATTTCAGATTGTATTATGCCAAAGGCTTTCTGATCACGCGAAAACTTATGAGGTTCATCGATTATTACAAAAGGATGTGTTGCTCTAAGGGCATTGTAAGGGCGATAAAATCCCTCTACAACGCTTCCGTAGTCATCGCGGCTCAGTATATAGTTTCTCGCATCCTTCAGCAGCTGCATATTGACCAACAGAACGTAAATCTTCTTGGTATCACGACAGGATCCTCTTACAAACTCACCGACAGCCGAAGGGAAATATTGCCGTCCCTTTTTCTTCTTCTTAGAAGGTTCAAGAGTCAGCAAATCTATCTCGGCATCGTAACCGCAGACATCCCGGAAATGGCGTTTCACATACCTGTCCTCCATAAACTGGCGAGCACCGGCTTTGACAGGAAGTGTGGGGACAGCGACAATGAACTTGTTGATGGCATAACGACGGTGAAGTTCATACATTGTCTGGGTATAGACGTATGTCTTTCCCGTTCCGGTCTCCATCTTTATGTCAAGATTCAGACACCTCGGTTCGTGGGTGTAACCTATACATTCAACCGGTATTTTATTGATTACCTGTATCCGGCGTATGTTACTGCCTACCCTATCCTGACAAATATTAATCTCCGGATTTGCATAATATTGGACCGGATCCTTTATCAGCATACCCTCAAACACCTCGGCGACAGCATCGACTGCTCTCTGCTGATGTGGGAGTGAAGATTGGAGAATAAGTTCCATATCAATACCTTACATCAAAGTTAATATGGAGATTTTTTTCACCGGATTTAACAGTCTGTAAACTGTCCTTCAGCCCTTGGAGTTCGCTCCACCCGAACGAATAACCGTAAATAACTATATTCTGTGGATTGAAACCAGCCTCACTCTGATATTTGTCAAGAAGAGTTGCCACCGCCTCATCGGGCAGATTCCTGTTGATAAAATAGAGATGCTTGTCAATATAATATGCCTTATATCCGCCAAGATCAAGAATCTGATATTCTGAGGTCAGTCCATAGCCGTCACGTTCCAGCCATGTGGTCAGAACAGAGGGGACACCAAATTCATCAAGAAGCGTTCCATCTCCAATCACAGCATTTTTGTCAAACTTCTCGATTTTCTCCAACTGTATGCCCGACGGTTCTTTCAAAGTAAAATGGCGGAACCCGAGATCTCCATCAAACAACGGGTTCATCTCCTTTATCTTCTTGGCAGCGCGGTTGATGCGGTCAATGCCTATTTCATCAATAGTCTTATAACCTGCATTGTATGCTTCCGTATCCGAACTTATTGCCTCTGGCAACTGAACAAGGATATACTGTAGATTATATCCGTCATCCATACTGTTGAGCTCCATCACGGCCTGTGCGGTAGTTCCTGACCCTGAAAAGAAATCAAGAATCAAAGTCGGTTTCTCCTTATCTTTTTCCACCGCTCCCTCAATAAAGTATTTTATCAGACTGACCGGCTTGGGATAATTAAAGTATTTCGCATTAAACAATCGGTCAAAATCCTTGGTCCCGTCCTGACTCATACCCACATTTTTAGGCAACTGGGTACTGACTGCAAACTGACCGAAGCGATCCCCGGCTTTTTTCATGTCATCATCTTTCCAGTAACGGAGTACAGGTTTTTCTATGTTGAGAAAATCGTAATCATCTGGAAAGACTATCCTGTTTTCTTTATAATAAGAATCAAATGTATCTTTTGTCACACACCATGTCCGATTGGGATTAGGGGGATATTCCCTCCCGTTTTTAGGGTTTACTATGGTGAAAAAACTATTTGGACGTTCTGAAGCTGTTTTCTGGGTTGTCATGTCATGCACTCTCCACGGCTTCTCTGGAAAGTCGTCCGTTTCATAGTATTTTCTATCCTTGCCATCGATTCCAGCCAGAAAACGGTCACTTCTCGCATAACATAGTATCCATTCGTAATCTTGCGATATGCCGAATGGCACATCTGATTTGGCTGTACGTTTGCGCCATGGGAATATTGCCGAAAAACACTCTTCACCGAAAATATCATCACAAAGGAGTTTGAGGTTGCTCTGTTCATTGTCATCTATGGATATGAATATCACCCCGTCTTTTGTCAACAGATCACGGGCAAGGAGCAATCGGGGAAGCATAAACATCAGCCATGCGGAATGTGAGGCTGATCCCCGTCGGGTAAGATCGAGAATCCTTTGAGCTTTCTCAACGGTTATACTAAGTTTAACCGAAAGTTCCTCCGAAGTAAAATTAAAGCTGTCGGTATAGACAAAACCATCGGAACCAGTATTATAAGGAGGATCAATATATATGCATTTGATGCTTCCTGCGTATGATTTCAGAAGATGCTTCAGTGCGTCAAGATTGTCTCCACTGATGTAGATGTTCTTGCTATCTTTGTGCTGAGGCAGAGAATTATGCGGTTCATCGGGGACAATCACCGTGGTTGTATCCAGCGACGCCAACAGGCGGCCATAGTTTTTCCCAAGAAAGCGAAGCTCATAACCTTCATCATTGATATTGATCTTGTCTTTCAGATATTCCTGAAACCTGATAATGTCAAAGCTCCCGTCTGCTTTGAAACAAGCGGGAAAGTGTTCGCGCAAAACGTCCAATTCATGCAAACCGGAAGTCATGGTTTTATTCTTTTTTATTATATCTTTAATCATCAGATTTCAAATTTTTTATTCAGTAAATACTGAACGCTTCCACAAGTTTTATCTGCGAATTTAGTGAAAGTTTCGCAGACAGCAATGTTATGCCAGGTAATAATTGTGCACAGGCTGTGAAAATTTCGGAAGAAAGATGCAACTTTTCAGAGGATTTCTTGTCTGTATCATAGAGAATTATTACTTTTGAACCCCGAAAAGAGACAGTTGGCCCAAATTGGACGCCAAAAGGCTGTCTGTCAACTGTTAACCGCCATTATGAAACTGCGTGCTCTCATATCTGTTCTTGTAGCCATGGCTATCTTGGCCGGTGGTGTCTCCACGTATGCCGCGCCAAGAGGATGGGAGGCAGTCAAGACTGAAAGACCTGATGCCAAACAAGTGGCAAAAGACAATGAGATCGAAATAAAAGCGGCACGAGGTATAATAATTGTGAACTCCAACCATCCTGTACAGGTGAAGGTATTCACTATTCTCGGTCAGCTTCTCTCAAATGAGACCCTCCCCGCCGGCACATCGCAGCTGCAGGTCGGTGCGCATGGCATATATCTTGTAAAGGCCGGAGACATTACCTGCAAGGTGGCTCTCTGATTTTCTGTTTTAGAGGCTGTTTAACAATGATTTTTTAAACAGCTTCTTAATCCGGCATAGAGTCGAATATAGTGCCATAAATACCGGCAATGTATCTGGCATCAAGTACATGTCCGTCGGTCAGCGTAAGTTTTCTTTCGTATTCGTCCCATTTGCTTATCTTCCCTGAAATATTAAGATATCGTCCTCCGGCTTTGCGCACATCCGGCTGAAAATACAGAAATGATATCAAATGGGCCTCATGCCTGAGAGACAATGCGTATGTCAGTCTTCTTGACAGTTCTTTATGCTCCTCATCACTCATTACATATTGCGGCATAGTAGTGCGGGAGGTCTCATCGAGAGCTTCCTCATGACCCGAAAGGGCCGCGAAAGGAGCGAATTGGGCCGCGCGGTTTTCAGGAGACATCTGCGGGTGACGCTGGCTGACATGATGCGGCAGCTCTATTATATCTTCATAGAGATTATTCATGATGTCCTCCTATCTGAATATTTCGTTCGCGCTGGGTGGCCCCATCGGCATAACTGAGTCCTTTAAGAATTGCATTTCTACCGAACTGTTTCTTGATATGCAATACAGCCTCCTGACGTCGACGTTCCTTTTCCATATCCTTGTTTTCCTGTTCTGTGATCAGTCTGGTTGCTTCCGGATCGTCAAAGAGACCGGGTTGCACCGCATAAGTTCTCTGGCGTGCTGCGGACTCGGACATCACTCTGTTGGCAGTAAGAGTCAGACGTCGCAAAAGAAGATCGGAATTGACAACACGGTCGAAGATTCCGGCCGTGAGCTCCATAATAAGTTTTGAAGATGAAGTAGGACGTTCAGCCGTGGCACTCCCATGGGCAGGAAACGGGACACGTCGTCCATGCCGATCCATCGTCACACGTCCATGGTAACGTTCCCGGACCGACTCATCATCAAGACTGGTGACATCATATCCTACGTCAAGCACTATCTGGTCTGTCACGAGCCGTTTGTCGAGAAGTTCAAGGGACAGTGTATCGGCCATTTCAAGTGCGACCACACGCCCTTGCTCTGCTGTATAAGGCCGGTTCAGGACTTGCCCGTGGCACAGCGAATGAGTCTCGGAACGATATGCCTTCACCTGTTCCATCGTGACCGGCTCCCACCCCCACGCATGGTCGATAAGGAGTTCCGCGTTAACACCTAACATGCGGTATAACACCTCCTCGTTTCTCACAGACTGGCGTGCGATGTCGCCCATTGTGTATATTCCGTGAGCTGAGAGACGCCTGGCTATGCCATGCCCTACTCTCCAGAAGTCTGTCAATGGAGTGTGTCCCCACAGTTCAAGTCGATAACTCATCTCGTCGAGTTCGGCTATCCGTACGCCATCCTTGTCCGCGCTCATCCGTTTCGCCATGATATCCATGGCGATTTTACACAGGTACATATTTGTACCGATTCCGGCCGTAGCCGTGATTCCGGTCTCCCGGAGCACATCACGGATAATTCGCAAAGCAAGTTCATGGGCCGTGATGCCATACGTCTCAAGATAGGGAGTGGCGTCGATAAACACCTCATCTACCGAATAGACATGCATATCTTCCGGAGCTATGTGACGCAGATAGATATTGTAGATTCTGGTGCTGTAGTCAATATAGAGTGCCATACGTGGCTTCGCCGTGATGAAATCCACGGCCAGATCGTTGCGGACCTCCAGCTCGCGAGAAGACCAGGATTTGCCTGAACGGCCACGCCGGAGATTGATCTCACGTATCTTTCGTGTCACCTCGAAAAGCCGTGGTCGGCCGCCGAAGCCGAATGCCTTCAAGGCCGGCGACACAGCAAGACAGATGGTCTTTTCTGTCCGTCCTGCATCCGCTACCACCAGACAAGTGTCGAGCGGATCAAGATTTCGCTCCACACATTCCACCGATGCATAAAACGATTTCAGGTCTATGGCGATGTAGCTTCTATCCATTGATCTTTCTCACACAGTTCCGAACCGGGAATGAAGCATTCTGAACCTCTCTGCGGGTCCGGGACCGTGAGCCTTCATCTGGAGCATTATCTTTTCCACCGGCTTCTCTTCATCAAGCCTTCTTGATTTGGAGAAAAATTTATCTGCATAACAGATCACCTGTTCCTCTGTCGATTCCGGCAGCATATCCCGATGAGGCAGCGGCAGATGTCCGGTTTCTATATCCTGAAGACTCAGTCCGGAGCCTGTATGGCGTTCACATACCAATGCGTGCCGTGGCAACCCCTCCAGACGCAGAATTTCAGCACCGACCACTCCGTGACGGATATACGGCTCAGATCCCTGACAATGGATCGAGGGCGCATCGCACTGAAATATTCCTATGTCGTGGAGCATCGCAGCTTCAAGCACGAATCTCCGATCCGCTTCTATGCCACGGATTTCCAGACATTCCAATGCTTTACGGGCCACTGCCTCACTATGCAGCCACAAAGTATGGAAAAGCGAGGAATCCGCATCATAATATTTCAGTATTATCTTTCGGAAGTCTATCATCTGAGAACAGTCTTATGGAATTGATTCAGCCGGATTCCGCTGTATTTTTCGGCAGCGGGATCCGGCTGATATATCTATCGGGAAGTCCCGGAGCCTCCGGGGCTTCGTTCAAATGTCAGTTCAGTCAATGATTTCGTTCCACCCATGGATATCCTCGACCTCACCATACTGTATGCCACGGAGATGGTTGTAGAGTTTTGTCGACCACGGACCGGCGACACCCTCTTCTCCAAAGAGATACTGTTTTCCGTTGTCAAGGTCGTCAACACGATAGATGGGTGAGATCACTGCAGCTGTGCCGCATGCCCCTGCCTCTTCAAATGTCTCCAGTTCCTCAACGGCGATATGACGCGGCTCCACCTTCATTCCGAGATCCTGAGCCACCTGACGCAGGCTCATGTTGGTGATGGACGGCAGAATCGATTCCGAAGCCGGAGTGATGTAGGTGTTGTTCTTGACACCGAAGAAGTTGGCGGCTCCACACTCGTCAAGATATTTCTTCTCTTTCGGGTCTATGTAGAGCATTACACTGTAGCCCAGTTCATGAGCTTTCTCTCCAGCCACAAGACTTGCGGCATAGTTGCCTCCGACCTTGATGGAACCTGTGCCTTTGGGAGCCACACGGTCATATTCACGCGACATGCAGACCTTTGTCGGCTTGAATCCCTCTTTGAAATAAGGTCCTACCGGAGTTACGAGCATGATCACCATATATTCGTCGGCCGGCTTCACACCTACACGAGGGGAGATACCGATCTCAAGCGGACGGATATATAGAGATGCGCCTGTGCCGTATGGAGGTACGAAACGTTCGTTCAACTTAACGACTTTGCGCACCATTTCGCAAAAAAGCTCAACAGGCATCGGCTGCATCTTGATGCCCTCGGCACTCCGTATGAAACGCTTGGCATTCTCTTCCATTCGGAACACACGCACTTTACCGTCTTTGCCACGGAAAGCTTTCAGTCCCTCAAATGATTCCTGGCCGTAGTGGAGACACGAAGCCGCGATGTGAAGAGGAATATACTCCGAATCGCTGACCTCGATCTCGCCCCATTTGCCGTCTTTATATGTGCAACGGACATTGAAGTCTGTGGGCATGTAGCTGAATGTAAGATTGCCCCAGTCGATTTCAGTCTCTTTCATGGAAATTTGGATTTTAGGTTTAGTTCAGTTTTTATGGTGCAAAGGTAATACTTAACTCCGGGATTTCCCAATTTTGAAGCCGAAATCGCTCCTCATGTTCAACTTATACTGTAAATATATTGTTTTTGTAATACAAACGAATTATCTTTGCAGTCTAAAACATTACTGTAATGGATTATATGTTCAAAAGAAAAATCAAAGTTTCCGTCTATCAGTCGATTTGATTGAAAAACTTAAACAATTGGCAAAACGACAGAATCGAAGCCTTAACAATTATGTTGAGACACTGCTCCTTGACGCGGCTTATCACGAACCCAATGAAACAACTAAAGCCGCCATGGAAGAGGCACGCTCCGGAACATTACGCAATGCTCCAGCACTTGATATGTCATCCATTGAGGCTATGGAAAAATCAATGGGACTATGAAGCGACTAAAGCCGACAACTCAATAATAGGAAAGACTATAAGCGATTCCGAAACAATCCTAAGAAACTCGCAAAATTATTCAACATTTTAAGCCTGCTCCAGAACGAAAAACCTATACCTCTGGAAAACCGGCCTCATTTGCTTACTGGGAATTATGCCGGCTATATGGAGTGTCACATAGAGGGCGATTTCCTACTGATATGGTTTGACCCTGATTCTGACCAGATAGATCTTGTGCGTCTTGGCTCACATTCAGAACTGTTTGACAATTAGCACAACAATATTCTGGACCGTGAGTAAGATCATAGTTAAAGTGTAGGCAGGGAACCCAAACGGCAATTGAAGAGAATTGAAGCGAAGGTACTGAAAATTTGTGTGTTTACGAAAGTTTTGCTAACTTTGCGACGCCTATTATGACAGAATTACGCCAAATAGCATTATCCTATTACAAGTCAACGACTTGCATGGGCGTATTCCTGTTATGCCAGGCACGAGACAATTATTCTTTTATTAACCCTTAAATTCAAACCGCCCTTGATTCCGGCATCGGCGAGGCAATTCACCCTCATCCGGATAAGAAAGAGGCGGATTGAGCAAAAATTTTAATGAGCGAAAAAGTTCAGACCCCCATCGAGGAATTCGACTGGGACGCCTACGCAAGTGGCGAGACAGGCACCGCGCAGAGCCGCGAGGAGCTTATGAAAACCTACGACGACTCTCTGAAAGCCGTCAAAGACAATGAAATAGTCACCGGACGTGTAAAGGCAATTTCCAAGCGTGACGTCCGTGTAGACATCGGCATGAAGTCGGACGCCATTATCCCTATCAGCGAATTCCGCTACAACCCCGACCTTAAGGAGGGTGATGAAGTGGAGGTATTTATCGAGGCTCTTGAGGACAAGAACGGCCAGCTCCGTCTGTCGCACAAGAAAGCTTGCCAGACCCGCAGCTGGGATCGTGTCAACCAGGCACTTGAAAACGACGAGGTTATCAAAGGTTATGTCAAGAGCCGTACAAAAGGTGGCATGATTGTCGACGTATTCGGCATCGAGGCATTCCTCCCCGGATCGCAGATCGACGTACGTCCTATCCGCGACTATGATGTATTTGTCGACAAGACAATGGAATTCAAGGTTGTCAAGATCAACCAGGAATACAAGAACGTCGTAGTCAGCCACAAAGCCCTCATCGAAGCCGAGCTTGAGGCCCAGAAGCGCGAGATCATCTCCAAACTTGAGAAGGGTCAGGTGCTGGAAGGCAAGGTCAAGAACATCACTGCCTACGGTGTGTTTGTCGACCTCGGCGGTGTCGACGGTCTCGTTCACATCACAGATCTCTCATGGGGTCGTGTCAGCGATCCGCATGAAGTGGTTGAACTCGATCAGGACATCAAGGTGGTTATCATCGACTTCGACGACGAGAAGAAGCGCATTGCCCTCGGTCTCAAACAGCTCCAGCCCCATCCCTGGGATTCTCTCAGCGAAGAGATCAAAGTTGGAGACCACATCAAGGGCCGCGTAGTTGTCATGGCCGATTACGGCGCATTTGTCGAGGTTCAGCCCGGAGTGGAAGGTCTTATCCACGTCAGCGAAATGAGCTGGAGCCAGCACCTCCGCAGCGCACAGGACTTCCTCAAGGTCGGCGACGAAGTAGAGGCCGTTGTGCTTACCCTCGACCGCGACGAGCGTAAGATGAGTCTCGGCATCAAGCAGCTGAAAAATGATCCGTGGGAGAACATCGAGGAGAAATATGCCATCGGAAGCCGTCACACCGCAAGAGTGCGCAACTTCACCAACTTCGGCGTGTTTGTCGAGATCGAAGAGGGCGTGGACGGTCTTATCCACATCTCAGATCTCTCCTGGACAAAGAAAATCAAACACCCCAGCGAGTTTACCAAGGTCGGCAACGAGATTGAAGTGCAGGTACTTGAAATCGATAAAGACAACCGTCGCCTGAGCCTCGGACACAAGCAGCTTGAGGAAAATCCCTGGGAAGTATTTGAGACTATCTTCACAGTCGGTTCAATCCACGAAGGGACTGTGATCGAGGTGATGGACCGCGGTGCGGTGATCGCTCTGGAGCATGGAGTAGAGGGATTTGCCACTCCCAAACATCTTGTGAAGGAAGACGGCACACAGGCACAGCTCAACGACAAACTCAACTTCAAGGTAATAGAGTTCAACAAAGACAGCAAACGCATCATCCTCAGCCACAGCCGCATTGCTGAAGACGCCACTAAGGCCGAAGCGCGTGCCGCCAAGGCTGCGAAGCGCGAACGTGCACCGCGTCGCGAACGCGCCGAAGAGGCTGCCGCAGCTCCTCAGATCGAGAAAACAACTCTCGGCGACCTCGGAGCCCTTCAGGCTCTCAAAGAGCAGATGCAGAAAGAGGAAAGCCACGACTGATAGACAGCAGTATTTCCTCTGAAATATATATGTATAAGTCCCGGAACACAATTATATGTTCCGGGACTTATCATGTTTAACGTTTTTTTATATTTCCACAATAACTGTTACCCTGTTTTTATGTACCTTTGCAATTAGTAATCCCAAGGTATCATGAATCCACTGAAAATACTTCCTGTCTTACTTTCATTTGCATCTGTCGCAACGGCTCAGAATGCCTCCAACGACACGGTAGCGGTACATCAGCTCGACGATTTTGTTGTCGAGGCATCTAATCAGAAAACTTCCTCAAGAATTTCCACATACATACCTCTTGCACGACAGAAGAACGCGGCTGCCGATGCCATCGCCCTGCTGAACCAGATGGCAATCCCACAGATCGATGTCGACCCAATAAGCAAGGCCGTACGGACAGCTTCCGGCCAGAATGTATCTGTTTTCATAGATTTCCTTCCGGCCACAACTCAGGACCTGCAGGGAATGAGAACTCAGGATGTCAAGAAAGTTGAATATTATCTTCATCCAGTCGACCCACGTTTCCAGGGTGCGCACTATGCCATAAATTTCATCATGCAGAAATATGAGTGGGGAGGATATACCAAAGTCTCAGCAAATAAATGGTTCGGAGTCAACAGGACAGAGGGTGAGGTGTATTCAAAGATGGCCTATAAGTCCATGATATTCGATGTCTATGCGGATGAGATATACCTGACCGACCGACACGGAGGGACAGAGGAGTCCGAGATTTTCCATTTCACCGATCTGTATGGACATGGTCCTCAGACAATAGAACGTATTACCCGGACAAACTCCTCTCTTTATCGGAATAACTCCAATGACTTCGCCATACGCGCTCTATATAATTCTGAAAAGATCCGAATCTCCAACAGGCTTTCCTACAGTCTCACCAATGTGCCTCATGATGACAAACGGAATGCTTTGACTTATTCCTCTTCTCTGTTTCCGGCTACCTATTCGTCCTCTCTTGCATCAAGCCACAACTGGGCGTTGAGTTACAACGGCAATTATTTCTTCTCACTCTCTGAAAAATTCTCATTGGAGGCGGAAGCGATGTATACTTACGGAAAAAACAAATCGAATTCCTTTTATACCACAGGTAACGGACTTTCCATTACCAACAACGCGGCGGAGGATGTGCACAATTTCCAGTTTGCTCCCCGCGTATACTGGCATCTGAACCAACGGAACAGCCTGATGTTTTATCTCGCGACCTCCCAGAACTGGAACTTCATAGACTATTTCGGAGACTCTCCGTCCCATCAGAAATATAATGTGGGAGGTTATCTTGCCGGAGCACACTACGATCTCAGCCTTGACAAATGGAATATCGGAGGAGAATTCGGTTGGGTATGGGAAAACAATCATATCAGTGACAGCCGTATGAAAGGGAACTTCCCGCAGGCCAACGCATACGCCACCTGGTCTCCAACCGACAAACACCAGATCGAAGCCTCATGGCGTTATGGAAAAGATGTGCCGGATGCATCTCAGAAAAGCCCTAACATGCTCCGGCAAGACGAGCTGATGTGGTATCAGGGCACTCCGACTCTGGGAGACTATTCCTATCACAGCGCAGGCCTTACCTATACGTGGCTCCCCAACAACAAATGGCAACTGTCGGCAGATGGTTACATCTATATGCTTGGCAACCGATGTGTCACAATATACAATCCTGTGGCTCCGGAGGGTACAATGCTCCGTAGATATGTCAATGACGGTGATTACCACACAGGAATGCTTGGCATCTCAGCCACTGCCAAATTTTTCGGAGGAAAACTGATAGCCCGGCTACGTCCTCAGTATTGGCTGCGCAAGACAACAGGCGCATACGCCAGCACACGCAATGAGTTTACATGCACAGCATCACTGACATACTATTTCGGAAATTTCTTCATCTGGGGCTGGTACATGTCGCCAAATCATTATCAGGAAGACCACAGCGGTATTGTAGAACGCACACCCTCCAGATATCAGTTACAGGTAGGCTGGAGTGCCAAAGGATGGAATATAAGCATCGGGGCATACAACTTTCTGCATACATCCTGGGAATCCTCCCGGCAAACCCTCTCCAGCCGATATTATAGTTTTGACCGCCGGGAGTTTTCCACTGCCCAGCACTGCAGATTTACAATATCGGTATCATATACCATCGGATATGGCAAGAAAATTGATCGCTCAGATGAAGTGAGCGGATCAGGCACTGCCGGGAGTGCCATTTTGAAATAAAAGTTGCTTCCCGACTTGATATTGGTTGGGTCCTGGCGATTATCCAGGCCCAATTTTTTATGACTCCATGCAGTATTCTGGAAGACGGTATCTCCTATAAGAGATAAAACTTATAAATACAATGCATATATTAAGAACAATCGGGAGCCTGTTGGTTATCCTCTTCTACGTGTCATGCACCGATGATATGTGCGCGACCGAACCTCCAGTCTCACCAGCAGCGTCAATATCCGAAACGTTGCCAGTCATCTACATCGAAACTGAAAACCGTCAACCTATCGTATCTAAGGAGGAATACATCAACGCAACTTATTGGCTTGATCCGATGGGGAAAGATGTCGAACCTCTCGGTTCCGCGACAGATCCCTTACAGATGCAAATACGTGGAAGAGGGCATTCCTCATGGAAAAGCCCGAAAAAGCCTTATAAGATCAAACTTGCCAAAAAGACAGCCATAATGGGTATGCCTAAGAATAAGCATTGGGCACTACTCAAGCCCTCCGAGGGCACGGTGGCCGGTCTGCAGTTGGGAAAACTTATGGATATGGCGTGGACTCCGAGCTTCCGGCCGGTCGAAGTTGTGTTGAACGGCGACTATATCGGTCTATATTTTCTTACCGAAACCATCCGCATAGATGAGAACCGGGTGAATATCCACGAACAACAGGAGCAGGAAACAAATCCGGATCTGATAAAAGGCGGCTGGCTTGTGGAAGTCGACAACTATCATGATGAATGCCAAATCACTATTCCTGAATGCAGCCGATGGAACCTGACTCTCCGTTATCATTCACCGGAAAACCTGTCAACCCCCCAGTTGCAATGGCTTACCAACGAGTTCAAGTCTATCAATTCGGCGATCTATTCCAGCGACAAAACCTCGACCGAATGGGAAGAATACATTGATGTGGAAAGTATGGCACGCTTCTTCATTATTCAGGAAGTGATGGATAATCCCGATGGCTTTCATGGCAGCTTCTACCTTCATAAAGATCTGGCAGAAAATGCCAGATGGGTGGCCGGACCGATATGGGATCTGGTCTGTTACAATCGAGAGAAAACCGACTATACTTTCCGGATGAAAGTTCATTACGGTTTCACACCCCACTGGATAGGCGAAATAATCCAATACGACAGTTTCTGCAAAGCCGTTGAAAAAATCTGGAATGAAGTGAATCCTACCAGACTCACCGAAATATACAGTTGTATTGACGAGATTGTTCTACCGCTTGAAGCAGCATGGCAAAATGATTGTGCACGATGGAACGATGATTCTGCACAGACCGCACAACTCAGAGCCGACCGCATAAAAACCGCTCTTCATCGCAATATCGAATGGTTTGGCAAGCATTTACCGGTAAGCCGATACGCGTCTTGTGCGGATATTGATGCAGACCGGGATCTTCCCGTAAGAGTGTTTAATCTCCAAGGGATATATATAAGAGAGTATCCGGACGAGAAAGAGGCACTATCCAATCTTGAAAAAGGCACATACATCGTCAATCATAGAAAAGTCCAGATCAAATAAATTAGCCGTACAAAGAATGAACTGCGCCATAACTTCGGATTATGACGCAGTCCGTATGTTCACGGGGCTGGTTATTCCTTGATGGAATTGAGATCGCGGAACAGTTTTATGTATTGCGGCCACAGATGGACTATACCATAAACGAGTGCAAACAGCAGCGTGGCAACCATCGCCCAGAAACCTATTCGGTTATAAGCCCATGCAGTCGGGAAAAGTAGAGTAAAAAGAACTACGAGGCAGATAATGAAGAAAAATTCAGATATTATCACCATCAGTTTGATCGTAGCCGTCTTGGCAAACAGTTGGGTCGGAGATATGGCTGCAATGTCAATACGGTTTAATTTGCAATACATGAATATGTACCAGACAGCTCCGATCACAAGTAAGGCCGATATATAGATTTTTAGATAGAGCGGGAAAGATTGTGGATTGACGTTGGCGATTGCCATGCATGCAAATACAACTGCAAGGATAAGGCAAGAGACAAATCCCTGACGGAATTTTCTGAGAATCTTGGTCTGCGCGGTTTGGGAGGCAGATACATCTATCTTTATATCGGTGTTTGTCTTGGCGAGCATCTGCTCAAGCGTTGACATGCTTTTTTTGAGTTCGTCGAGTTGCATATTATATCTGTTTTGAGAGTTTGTCTTTGATACGGTGTATTTTAGTTGCAACAGTATTGCGTTTGAGTCCGAGGGTGTCGGCTATTTCATCATACGAGTATTCATCAAGCCATAGGAGAATAATCGCTTTCTCTATATCTTCAAGCCTGTTGATCAGCGCGTACAACGTCTGCAGATTCTCCCGTTGCGCATCGTCGATCTCGGAAGAAATATCAAGCATTCCGAAGTCAAGCGATACGGTTTCGATTCTGGATCTCGATGAACGCAATGCCATAAGGGCCGAGTTTACCGCTACCCGATAGATCCATGTAGAGATCTTGCTGTCACCTCTGAATTGTTTTAATCCCAGCCAGAGGTTTACATGGATTTCCTGTCTGAGGTCATCAAACGGCAACTTATCGGTGGCATAGAAATAACTGACCTTGTTGATGATTCGGGAGTGCTGATTTATGATCGAGGCAAAATCCCTTTCATTTATCGGTGGACTTGTCATAATCTGTTTGTTTTGCCTCGTTAGATGTAGATTCAAGCCCGAAAGTTTCATAAGCGGGCCAAAAATTATTCCAGACCTCTCGATCCGATATCGACAATTCAGAATGTGCGTCTTAACCGGAGACGGCTTTCCTGAGCTGGAAATTCGATTGTCAGTACAGTTCCGGACTCTGAACTCACTGCTTTCAGTCCGTTGAACATCGGCTTCATGGAGGCATCAATCCACGTGACATCCCAGATACCTCCGAAGGATGTGGGTCTTAGTTCACCTTTTATCATTCCGCGCTTCCACTCATTGTCTCCCACTTTTGCCCCATCAAGATAAATAATAAGATAACCTTTTCCGTCAGGCACAATCGCCAGATGATAGTCGCCTCCGGTGCGGAGCAACGTCTGTTCAAGAGTGTAGTCATACAGATGCCAGTAGCCCGTCAAGGGGTCGGCCGACCGTTGGATAAGCGAATCCAGTCTCCGGAGGTCACTGAAAGGGGTGAGAAGATCATCGCTGCATGCTTCCGGAGAAACACGCAGGGACTCCAACCGGACACAGCCGCCTGGATTGACAAATACCCCGATGCTGTCGAGAGAAAAGTCATCGGGCAATGGGAGTCTTCCGAAATCACGTATACGGTCAGATACTACAGCCGCGGTCCATCCATCCGCATCCCTCCGCAGTCTTATTCTCTCACGATGACCAGGAGAAGAAAGAAAACCTGGCACACGCAGTGTGACCGGATCAGAAGTTCCCGGAGACAATACCGTAAGAATCACCGCACTTTCAGTGCCTGCGGCTGTACTCTCGGTTTCTCCGAGCCTGACAGACACGCGACATTCCCTGCCCTCGGCATCACGTATCGCCAATCCCCATCCGGGAAATGACGCATAAGAATTCCCATAGAGTCTTATCGGGTTGTTGTGCAGATCTGTGACTTCGGATTCCACCGACACATGCCGGGCACCCACCATCACAGGAGCAAATACTATTCCGTTTCCAGTCACAGTGTCCTGAAAAACATCCATTCCAACCCTACGGCTGAAAAGCCGGGGCTTAGGGAAGCAATCCGCCACTGTAAACGCAACCGCATCCAGACAGATCAGACTTAAAAGAAATAAGAGGAGAAAACAGGATTTAGTCATGATCGATGGAAAATGTCAACTGGCGAGATTGATCACACTGCTCACAATGCCCACCAATGCAAACCCGAGAATTATTACTCCGATTATACGGTTTATGAGCCACATCGATCGCAGATTGAAGTGTGCCCGCACTTTGTCGACAAAGAATGTCACCAGATACCACCATCCCACTGCTCCGGCCAGAATAAAAAGGAACCCGACTATATAATGATAAAACTGGATATCCGGCATCAGAAAGTTGAATCTGGCAAAAAGTCCGATTATAAGAAACAGTATCAACGGATTGGAGAATGTAAAAAGAAATCCGCTGATAAAATCTTTTCTGACATCGGGAGATGCGTCAGGTGCCTTGGAAAGACGTTTCGACGGATTCTGCCTGAAAATATATACTCCAAATCCTATCAGCACAGCACTCCCTATAAGTTGTATGATGTCGTGGTTGCGCTCAAGAAATTCCTCTATGAACGACAATCCGAAGCCAGTTATCAGACAATATATAAGATCAGAAAGAGCCGCCCCGAAGCCTGTATAAAGGCCCGCTCTGCGCCCTTTGTTGAGAGTCCGTTGGATGCAGAGCATCCCGACCGGGCCCATAGGGGCAGAGACCAGCACGCCTATTGCGATGCCTCTCCAGAGCATGTAGAACAACTGATTCATATATTAATATGATAACTGTTTACCTGTCAGTCGCGAATCATATATCCTCCCAACTGCGCGGGAAGACACTGATATCGGGTAAGACCATAGCGGGGGGAATGACTGTATGCCGGACCGGAGACAGCTGTTCCCCCATTCATCACCACGTCATAATGCGAACCACATTCCGGGCATACTGCCTCCAGCGATTCCTTATCCACATATACCCTGACATCACGCCTACATTCCACCGGACAGGCAAGATCGTATGCAAGAGGACTGTCTGACGACGGATCAAACGGGTCCATACCTCCGATAAGAAGTACACCTCCATAACCGGTGTATGTATTCTGATTATAACTGAATCCGGCCGGTTCTCCAAGATCGCGTACGAAACGACGCCAGATGCCGAAACCACTCACACCGTACACATTCCACAGACCGGCATCCGCCAGATTGATGTTGACAGGCATCCTGGGGATGCGTTCATCATCGACCTTACTACACGACACGACCACAAACATGGCCACGACAACCGGGATATATTTCAAAATCTTAAGAGGTTGTTTAAAAATCATCTCCGGATTTCCATAAACACAAGTGTAGACGTTGATCAACGCCTACACCTAAATAACTTCAATATCTGACGGCTGTCATGACAGAAGCGAACTCATCGACCATCTTCTGCAATGTACCGCCTACCATCGGTTTCAGCATCATCGGAATCTCAATGTCGAGAACAACCTGTACAGAACTCTCCTCAGGACCCTCATCAGAGATACGCACACCGAGCGTCAGAGGCACCGGCGTGCCTATACCGGTCAATTCAATCCGTGAGAAGGGATCCATTTTACTTACCTGCAACTTTATCTCCCCTACAGGACCGGCAGGAAGCGATATACTGTCGGAGGTGATACGTATCTGTTCCAGCATCTGACGTTTATCAGCCGGAATCCGGTCTTCCGGAATATTGTCAATCACTGCGCGGAGATTCTTAAGATCGGATAGTTTTGAATAGACCTGTTGTGCGGATGCGGCCACCCGTTTGGTCTCACTCTTATATGTTGCCATTTTTCTATTTGTCGAATGAATTTTTACAGCTACAGCCTCTTATTCCCCGTCCTTTGCAGGCATCCATGATGCGGGATCCTCACGCCATTCCTGAAGAGTCTTCACATATTCGGGAGCGATATAGTTGGTGGCGAGTGCAGCCTCGATCATAGTGCTGTAGTTGGAAAGGGAGATGAGATTTACATTCGCTTCGCGGAAACGCTTCACCGAGATAGGGAATTCATAATTGAAGATAGCCAGCATTCCTACCACCTCACAACCTGCATTGCGGATAGCCTCTACAGCTTTGAGCGAACTGCCTCCGGTCGACACCAGATCTTCTATGACCACTACTTTCTGACGGGGTTTGAGATTACCCTCAATAAGATTCTCCAGTCCGTGATCTTTCGGAGTGGAGCGGACATACACGTATGGCAGACCAAGCGTGTCGGCCACCAACGCACCCATGGCAATCGCACCTGTGGCCACACCGGCAATAGCTTCGGCCTCCGGGAAACTTTCAAGTATAAGTCGTGACAGCTCCACCTTTATAAAGCTGCGTATGTCGGGATAGGAGAGCGTTTTCCGGTTGTCTGTGTATATAGGAGAATTCCATCCCGAAGCCCAGACAAACGGATTTTCAGGTTGCAGTTTGATCGCACTGATCTGGAGGAGTTTCTCGGCCAGAAGTATCGCTGGAGTTTTCATTGTCGTATTTTTAAGAGGTTGTTTAACTAAGTAAGGCGACACACTGTTATGTGCCCCATCCTGTGACCATACTTTGCGCTCCCGCATACGGAAGACGAAAGATGGCTTGTAAATTGCAAAATTACCAATATCGGGGCGAATATCCAAAAAATCCTTCAAAATAAACACCCGACCCCTCCACAAGGTTTACCGCACAGGTCCAGAGGTGATGTGGCCCAGGCAAAACCCAACTTTCAGAAGAATTTCTTCATTTGTATAATTATGTGATAATAAATACTATAGAAATTTGTTTTAAATTTAATCAGAAAAAAGTTTGGCATTCAGCAAAAAGTAACTATCTTTGCCCATCAAAACAAATTTCAAGGTTTAACCTAATGAACTCCAAAAACTCCTTCAAGAACTCACTCATGGGGATGCAAGGCAATCTTCTTTCTTTCGCGCTGAAGCTCACCCTCAATAAAGACGAGGCCCACGACCTTGTCCAGGACACTACCTTGAAGGCACTGACCAACGAGGAGAAATTTGTCGACAATACCAATTTCAAAGGCTGGATGCTGACCATAATGCGCAACATCTTCATCAACAATTACCGCAAGACCGCCCGCGAAAACACTTTGGTCGACACCTCTGACGATCTCTTCCGGCTTAATCTGCCACAGGATTCCGGACTCGACACTCCCGACGGAGCATTCGCTGTCAATGAGATCACATCCATTATCAGCCAACTTCCCGACGATTTCCGCAAACCTTTCTCCATGCATATCGCCGGATATAAATACGAGGAAATATCCGAAATGCTTTCAATGCCTCTCGGCACTGTAAAAAGCCGGATATTTTTTACCCGAAAGCGTCTCCGCGAGATCCTGAAAGATTATCGCTGAGCATATTGTGCAAGGCTTTCATTTTCTAACAACCTATACGAGGCAGCACGGCCAGGGATGGCAGTTCTGCCTTTTCCTTTCGCCGACATATACCGACGGCTCCGCATTTCCATAAAAGAGAATCCGAAGCCGTCAACTGATATTATCTTATATCACATTTCTTTCACAGGAAGACCGAAAGACGGCGCGATGGAAATCAGATAGGCCCATGCGGCATCGTGATCGTTTGCGACACGACCGTCAAAAATAGCTTCTTTGACTGCATTTTTCAACTCGGATATCACCGGACTCCCCGGGATACCGAAGTAATCCATGATTTCATTGCCGTTGACAGGATTGCGCCACGTACGCCAATTGTCAGCCTCGTTGATATTCGATATGCGCTCCCTGAGTTGGGCGAATGAAGCCAGAATACGACGTACCTTTTCTGGATTTTTTGAAGTAATGTCTGCCTCTGCGAGAATCATCAGATCCTCCAGATCTTCCCCCGCATCAGTGATCATACGGCGGACACCTGAGTCAGAAACGCCTTCCTCGCCCACCGACTGCGGACGCATGTGCAGCCCGACCAGTTTTGCCACATATTTCATCTTTTCATTAAGAGGCAGTTTCATGCGTCGGAAAATCCGCGGCACCATCTTCTCCCCTATGAAATTATGATTGTGAAATGTCCATCCAAGCGACTTGTCATAACGTTTGGTGACAGGTTTGGCCACATCATGGAGCAGAGCCGCCCATCTGAGCCATTCGTTGTCGGATTTACCAGCGACATTGTCGAGCACCTGCAATGTATGACGGAAATTATCCTTATGACCACGTCCATCTTTTGTCTCCACCCCTTTCAGAGCGCATAGTTCCGGCATAATCATCGGAAGGATTCCCGCCATGTCAAGAAGCAGAAAACCTACAGAAGGTCTTGACGCACGGATTATCTTGCCGAGTTCATCATTTATCCTCTCCCGTGTTATGATCTCCATCCGATGAGCATTACGGCGGATAGCCTCAAACGCTTCCTGATCAATCCGGAATCCCAGCTGAGTTGCAAATCTTATGGCACGCATCATACGAAGCGGATCATCGGAAAAAGTAATGTCCGGATCAAGAGGAGTACGGAGAATCCCGGACCGGAGATCCGACAAACCGTCGAAACGATCCACCAATTCTCCGAAAGAGTTCTCATTCAGACTTACCGCCATCGCATTGACTGTAAAATCACGGCGTGAAATATCATCGTCGAGAGTGCCGTCCTCCACTATAGGATTGCGAGAATCACGACTATAAGACTCCCGGCGGGCACCTACAAACTCCAGTTCAAGACCGTTGTATTTCACCTGCGCCGTGCCGTATGTGGCAAACACCGACAGTCTCGCCCCTTTCCCAAGACGACGGGCCACCTCCTGTGCAAGTTCTATACCGGAGCCGACGGTGACAAAATCAATGTCGCCGGAAGTGCGTCGGAGGAAAATATCACGCACATACCCTCCCACCACATACACCTCACGCCCCATGGAGTCGGCAGCCTCGCCTATACGGCGAAACACCGGATGGGAAAGTTCCGAAGCGATATCAATATCCAAATCCGTTACCATAGACACATATCAGAGTTCCTGAATCTCCTCGGGAAAAGGCGTTATGCTCTTCAATCCGTCAGATGTGACCACGTATGTATTCTCAACCCCTACCGCTCCCACACCGGGAATTACAAACTTCGGTTCAAGCGCAATTGTCATGCTGTCAAGGAGAGTGTCTTTTGAGCGGGGAGTGACTGCAGGCTGTTCGTTAAGTTCTATCCCTACACCATGTCCTATGAAACCGGCCCTCTGCGTATGCCCCATGAAGAAATCCTCCAGTCTCTCATCCTTTACTATCCGCATGGCCTCTTCATAAAGATCCGCTACAGGATATTCCGGTTTACCTACCTCCTCAAGACGGCGCAGAATCCTACGCGAACATTCATGGGCACGCAAGGCAATCTCCGGAATCTCGCCTATACGCCATACACGGGTCATATCTGACTGATAGCCGTTGAAACCACCGTTCATATCCACCATAACCGTATGACCGGCATGCATGATCGAACCGTCGGCCCCCACCGGAAGTGAAGGATCGGTACCGGCCCCTCCGAGCGCGAACTCGTATGGAGTAGGGGCATCGGCATTCTCACCATACAGCACACTTCCGAGATTGATTTCCATCAGACGCCCCGACATTCTGGACTTCCCGAGACATCCCTCAAGACGTAGAATCCGTTCTATCTCGATCTGAAACTCCACATCTGTCATATCTTCACGGTAAATATGCGGAATCCGGCGATAGACGGCGCACTGGTGAAGTCCGTCGGTCTTCATACGCTCTATCTCGTAAGGAGTCTTGCGCATACGGGCTGTCCTGAGAACTCCTCCTCCATCTGTATATTGCATGCTGGGAAATGCCTTTCGGAGACGCATGATCTCCGAATAGGTCAGCTCGCCTTCTTCCAGACCGATCTGATCGGGAAGAGAGATACCGTTTTCGGACATTATATCAGGAATCTGTTCCGGCTTACGGATATAAAATGCCTTGACACCCTGAAAATCATATCCGAGAGGACGCATCACAAAATAGACAGCTTCCCCTTCCGCAGGAATATAGGTATATCCACGAAAAAATCGGCCCGAAGTATAATATATATTGGCGTTTCCGTTGACAAGCACGGATTTTATCCCATTGCACACCATCGCATCCTGGATTTTCCGGATCCGTAGCGCAATCTCCTGACGGAGCTCTAAGGGTATGAAAAGGTGCTTTTCCATAGAAAAATATGTTAAGTGATCATTTTAATTTCTTTCTCTCTGCAATTTTGTCCGAACTTCCTTAAGAATCTTGCTTCCTGTCAGTTCGATCCATAGTAAGTCCAACGGCCTGAATACCTTTCAACGGGACATCCGAATCCGGGCGAATGGATAAAGTGTATCTCTTTCTTGCATCGAATGCGGAGTCCAGCTGAACCGAGAGTGAGTACACCCCTCTGCCGCCCGTTCCCGACCATCGGCCATTCGTATCACATAACTTGAGAGCAAGCGTGTCCGTGGGCAATGGCAGTCCGTCTTCTGTCATCTCCACGATAAGTCTCAGCTCCGAAGACGCAAAACCGTCGGTATGACGCACAGTGAGCCACAATGTACCCGGTTCTCTATCCGGAGTGACCGAAGCAGAAGGGGTGAACACAAGTTCATCCAGAGGATCCCATGCCCTTGCATCCGCCGGTGAATGAAACTCCACATAAGCGGGAGAACGGTCACAATCGCATCCGACCAGACCTGCGGAACACCACACAGTCAGGCCGGAAGCGGCTGCAATTACCATTCCAGAAGTTTTCATTCGGCAGACTTTCCTCCGCCCGGGGAGGATTTATCATTATGTTCCTTTACAGCAGACTTTCGCTGACGGGGAGGTCTCCGTCCTTCATTCTTTTTCTGAGAAACGCCCTCTCTCGTCCCGGGATTTCCCTGAGTACGAGATGTCTTGTCCGCACGTTGTTCAGAATTCTTCCCGTCGCTGCGCCTACCCTTCGGACGCAGATCCCGATCGGCCTCCGGCCCCTTGTCTTTCTGAGGCTGTCTGCCTTTCTCCTTTTCGCCGTTCAAAGGTTCAGTCTTAGGTTTCTTCTTTTTCTTACGCTTGTTTTTGTCGAAGCGAGTCAGAGAGTCCTGTCCTATCATATTGACAAACCCAGTAGGCGCATCCGCTCCATTCTTGGCACTGGAAATGGAGTCAGGCTTCACACCCTGCTTATTGAGAGCGATGATCTCAAACGCACGCTTGGTGGAGACCGTGACAAGATTGGCCGGCACGGACTTGTCGGTAGAGTACGTCACCTCTCCTTTCAGTATGTCGGATTTGAAAAAGTAATATTCCCCGTCGGTCGTCAAGAGTACCGCATCTTTAGGAGGGAACCTGCGTCCGGCCTCAATATAGTTGTCGACCTCAAAATTCAGACAGCACTTCAGTTTTCCGCATTGACCGGCAAGTTTCTGTGGGTTCATGGAGATATCCTGATGGCGTGCCGCACTTGTGCCCACCGACACAAAATTGGAAAGCCAGCTGGCACAACATAAGGGACGTCCGCAAGGCCCTATGCCGCCTATCCGGCCTGCCTCCTGACGTGCGCCTATCTGCTTCATCTCAACCCGGATTCTGAATGTTTCTGCCAGAATACGTATCAGTTTCCGGAAGTCGACACGCTCATCAGCGATATAATAGAAAATCGCCTTACCCCCGTCTCCCTGATACTCTACATCTCCGATCTTCATGTTGAGACCGAGGTCTTCGGCTATCTTGCGCGATTTTATCATCGTCTCATGCTCACGCGCCATAGCCTCTTCATATTTCTCCAGATCGGCAGGCTTAGCTATCCGGAATACACGGCGCACATCCGCATCCGATTTCACGCCGGCCTTGCGCATCTGCAGGCGTACCAACGGACCCGTCATCATAACCTCTCCTATGTCATGACCAGGATTCGCCTCGACAGCCACCATATCGCCCGGCTTCAATTCAAGTTTCTGATCGTTGCGGAAGAAACCCGTGCGCGTGTTCTTAAACTGCACACGTACCATTTCCGAACGTTCCGGTTCCGGAATGTCGCGAAGCCAGTCGTAGGCGTACAGTTTTCCGCGCGGAGCACGTGAGCAGCCGCCGCATCCGAAACTGCGCGGCGATGACGTCGGCATCTCGGCCTCAGAGGCCTCAACAGTATCGGACAAGCCTTTCGTCACCTCCGGCAACGGAGGGGTAAGTTCCGCAGCATCATTGATCTCTTCTTTCAATTCCATAATAAGACTATGGTTTACTTGGCATAGCTTATGGCTCGTGTCTCGCGGATCACTGTGATTTTCACTTGTCCCGGATATGTCATCTCATCCTGAATCTTCTTCGCTATCTCCGTGGAAAGTTTCTCTGTCTCCACATCCGATATTTTCTCGGCACCGACTATGACACGCAGTTCTCGTCCCGCCTGGATGGCATAGGTCTTTATGACTCCGGGATAAGAGAGTGCCAGCTGTTCAAGATCGTTGAGACGCTTGATATATGCCTCCACGATCTCGCGGCGTGCACCAGGACGTGCACCCGATATGGCATCGCACACCTGCACTATAGGAGCCAGCAGAGATGTCTGTTCCACTTCGTCATGATGGGCTCCGATGGCATTGCATATTTCAGGCTTCTCCTTGAACTTCTCGGCGAGTTTCATGCCGAGAAGAGCATGCGGGAGTTCCGGCTCATCATCGGGCACCTTGCCTATGTCGTGAAGAAGACCGGCACGGCGTGCCTTCTTTGGGTTCAATCCCAGTTCGGAGGCCATCACGGCACAGAGATTAGCCGTCTCGCGTGAGTGCTGGAGAAGATTCTGACCATATGAGGACCGATATTTCATCTTGCCTACCATACGGATAAGCTCCGGATGCAGTCCGTGTATTCCGAGATCAATGGCAGTACGTTTACCGGTCTCGATAATCTCTTCCTCCACCTGACGGCGGACTTTGGCCACTACCTCCTCGATGCGCGCGGGATGGATACGTCCGTCCACCACCAGTTGATGGAGTGCCAGACGAGCGATCTCACGCCTTACGGGATCAAATCCGGACAGGACTATTGCCTCAGGCGTATCGTCTACAATGATCTCGATGCCGGTGGCAGCCTCCAACGCACGTATATTGCGTCCTTCGCGGCCTATGATACGCCCCTTTATCTCGTCATTGTCGATATGGAAGACTGTTACGGAATTCTCCACCGCAGTCTCCGTAGCCACCCGTTGGATAGACTGCACAACTATACGTTTGGCCTCTTTGTTGGCGGTCATCTTTGCATCATCCATAATGTCGTTGATATATCCCGCCGCGGCTGTCTTGGCCTCGTCTTTCAGCGACTCCACAAGTTTCTCCTTAGCCTCATCAGCACTCAATCCGGAGATGCGCTCCAGCTCCTCGCGTACCGACAGATGCAGGCGTTTCATCTCCTCGCTCTCAGCATCAAGCTGTTCGCGCCGACTGTCAAGATTTACTTTGAGATTGTCAAGCTCGTTCTTACGTCGTGCGAGTTCACTCTGCTGCTGGTTAAGCTGATGTTCACGCTGCTTCACACGCTGCTCCCCCGCCTGGGCCTTCTGTACTTTCTGACTTGCCGCACGCTCGGCTTCATTAAGGATCTTCATCTCCTCCTCCTTAGCCTTGAGAATACGTTTCTCCTTGATGACTTCAGCCTCACGTTCCGCATCTTCCACGATAGTCCGGGCACGGGATGCCGCCCTCTTTTTACTCATGTAATCAGCTGCGAAATATCCAATGGCAGCAGCTACAAGAGCGATTATAATCCATATTGCTGTATTCATTTATATGTCTTTAATGTTTTAATTCCTATAAATTCAGATGTCCATTTTTATTAAAAAAACTCTCATATCCGACATCTGCCGACGCATACACACAAAAGGTAGCAGAGAACCGTCTGGCCCCGCTGTCATCCCGTACAGACTGATAAAATGAAATAATCAGACACACTTCACGCCATACCCCACGTCTACAGAGACATCTTCAAAACGTCTCTTTCGATCCATGCAATAATAGCGCATTTCAGAAATGCAGTCCATCATGATTCTTCTCCTGACTCCTCAAGAAGTCGGGAAAGTTCATCGTCAATCAATGAAGCCTCACGTGAAGCGTCGTCGATACGTCGGCTCAGCGACAGATAAAACGAAGCATACTGATAAGCGATCATTGCAAGAAGTTCCTGCATAGACTTGCGCGGGAACTTAACCCTCCATTTCTCATAGAGGTCATCGACACTACGTTCCGTCTCACGCACCAGATTCTGTTGGTCAAATCCGACAGTGAGAGGAATCCGTTGGCCGGCTATATTGATGGTGATCTGAATATTATCTTCTTTTTTCATCTTGCGGGAAAACGGGAGACCGACAGGAGTCATTCCTTAAGTTGGGCGATACACCGGTCGATGTCGCGAATCCATCCGGAAATCAGACGACGACTTCTGACAATCTCGTCAGGGCTGGAAGCCAGACGATGGGACACGGCCAGATATTCATTGTCGGCCTTTAACGCTTCAAGCTGAGACTTCAGCTCACTTATCTCAGCGTGCAGGTCGGCGATAACCTTGTCCTTTTCTCCCACCTCCTGGGCAAGCGTACGGCACCTGACCGACAACTCGCCGGTTTTCTGCTTGATGCTCTGGAGTATTGTCAAAAGGTTCGCAGCCATTTTGCCGGATTTTTACAAAATTACTCAAAATTCCCCATCCCACCAAATACTCCCCTCTCTTTTTTCACTCCAAATTTTCCCGAGTCGCAAAAAACAGAGGCCACGCCAAGACGCAGCCTCCGTTTCCCATATTCAATATCAGGACTTACTCTTGAGAAGGAGTATTGCCCGACAACGTTACATTTTCAGGAGAATTAATATATACTATAAGGGCTTTAAGTGAGCCTGTCATCTGCTCAAGGGTGGTAGTGGAAACATTATCTGCAATATACAGCATCTTCTCCACATCCTCAAGACCCGGTGTAGACTCTGTAAACTGCGAGCCGCCGACAATACCGGCCACCATCGAAGACCCTGAAATAGAAGACGCCTCATTAAGGCAATTGCCTACTTTACCCATATTATACCACAACCCGACGATACCGCCGACACCATATCCGCCTTCAAGCGACACATTGCCATAGTTCTTACATCCTGTAACCTCTATCACATTTTTGTTGGGATACCAGAGTGTTGCGCCTGGATAACGTACCCATCCGACAATACCACCAGCACCTAAAGTGGCATTGACACATTTTACATTGCCTCGGTTCTCACAGCCGGTTATACCACCCGCATCCTGTTGGGTACCGGCGATACCACCCGCACTATTCTGTCTACATTCAATCTCACCTTCATTAGTACATTTATTAATGAAAGCACAACTCAATCCGGCTATTCCTCCCGCAGCAACACCATCCGAAACAACCGACCCTGAGTTAGTGCAATTTTCTATTCTCATGCTCTGGCCTTTTTTGGTATAATAAGCAGCACCTACGATACCGCCTGCGTTATATTTTTTCGCATGAATTGAGGCAGCATTGCTGCAGCCGGTGATGGTTCCATTAGCTATCACTCGACCAACGATACCTCCGGTAGCTTCAGTCCCTGTGATTGTTCCGGAAAGAACATGCACATTTTCTACAGTAGCACCATTAGATACGATACCCACTATACCGGTCTGCTCGGCAACTGCTGATGTAATTTCCACATTTTCAAACTTAATGTTTTTAAGAGCCGCACCTGCACCGTTGAGATTCGTGACAAATCCACATATCAGATTACCGTTTGTCCCTGTATTGGAGATGATAAAATTCTTGATGGTGTTGTTACCACCGTCAATTACCCCCTTGAAAGATTTCCCAACAGCCATGTTTGCAGATCTGGTGGCACCATCGGCAATTGGAGTTACGACGTGTCCGCCGAAGTCGATGTCCTGTGTCAGGCTCACTGTATAGCCCTCAAAATTGTTGGCTGCTTCCCCATTCTTGCCATTGACCATCTCAATGAAACCTGCAAAATCGGACGGAGCCGATACTGTAACTGTCTTTGATGTTTCGTCAATTACAGGACGTGTTACAGTCTTGCCATCCCATGGCAACGGATTATAAACTCCGTTGAAGTTGGGTTCGATCTCGACGTTGAACGGCTGTTGGGTTGTCAGAAGCGATCCGTAGACGTTGGTGCGGTAGTTCA
>CANEHE010000022.1 GCA_947427285.1 uncultured Porphyromonadaceae bacterium | reverse complement strand
GAAGGCTTATCGTGAATTGAAAGTAACGCACGCGATATCTCCCATCGACAATCCCGCCAAGATCACCAAATCCCGCCGCGAGATTGCTGTCATGAAGACCGTGTTGCGTCAGAAGGAACTTGCTGCTCAGGCTGCGGCTCCCGAAGTCAAAGAATAATCCCCAGAAGAATTCAGAAAAATGGAAGAGAAAAGACATTTAAGAAAGGAAAGAATCGGGGTTGTTTCAAGCAACAAATGCGACAAGACCATCACGGTCGAGATCAAATGGAAAGAGAAGCACCCTATCTATGGTAAATTTGTCAACAAGACAAAGAAATACCACGCTCACGACGAGAATAACGAATGTTCCATCGGCGATACCGTCCGCCTGATGGAGACACGCCCCCTGAGCAAGACAAAGAGATGGAGACTGGTGGAAATCATCGAAAAAGTTAAGTAATCATGATACAGACTGAATCAAGACTTACAGTGGCCGACAACAGCGGCGCTAAGGAAGCGCTCTGCATTCATGTGCTTGGCGGAACCGGTCGCCGTTACGCTTCGGTGGGCGACATCATCGTTGTGACAGTGAAGAGCACTATCCCCTCTTCCGATGTGAAGAAGGGCACTGTGTCGAAGGCTGTCGTGGTGCGTACGAAGAAGGAGATACGTCGTCCTGACGGAAGCTATATCCGCTTTGACGACAACGCCTGCGTGCTTCTCAATAACGCCGGCGAAATCCGCGGGACCCGTATTTTCGGTCCTGTGGCCCGTGAGCTCCGTACAACAAACATGAAGATAGTGTCGTTGGCACCAGAAGTACTTTAATCTCCTTTTAACACGAAAATCCTTATGGCAAAATTGCATATAAAGAAAGGGGACACGGTTTATGTCAATGCTGGCGACGACAAAGGCAAGACCGGCCGCGTCCTTGAAGTGCAGGTCAAGAAAAGCCGCGCTATCGTAGAGGGAATCAACATCGTCTCCAAAAGCACTAAGCCGAGTGCTAAATATCCCCAGGGAGGCATCGTGAAGATTGAGGCTCCCGTACATATCTCAAACCTCAATGTCATTGACCCAAAGAGTGGAAAGCCCACCCGTATCGGACGTCGCCCCGGCGACAACGGCAAATTGGTACGTTACTCTAAAAGATCAGGAGAGGAGATTAAGCAATGAGCACAACACTGAGCAAAGAATACAAAGAAAAGATTGTGCCCGAGCTCACCAAGGAGTTCAACTACTCCACCGTGATGCAGGTGCCCAAGCTGGAGAAGATTGTCATCAATCAGGGCCTCGGTGCCGCCACACAGGACAAGAAGCTCATCGAGACCGCTATCAACGAGATCACTGCCATCACCGGACAGAAGGCCGTGGCCACTCTGTCGAAGAAGGATATCGCGGCTTTCAAGCTGCGTAAGAAAATGCCTGTCGGTGTGATGGTGACCCTCCGCAAGGACCGGATGTATGAGTTCCTTGAGCGTCTGGTGCGTGTGGCTCTGCCCCGTATTCGTGACTTCAAGGGTATCAATTCCAAACTTGACGGTCGTGGCAACTACACTCTCGGCATCACCGAGCAGATCATTTTCCCCGAGATCAATATAGACAATGTGCCTAAGCTTCAGGGTATGAATATCACATTCGTCACCACTGCAAAGACCGACGAAGAGGGTTTCGCGCTCCTTAAGAAGTTTGGCTTACCGTTTAAGAAATAATCAGACTTTAAATTATGGCAAAAGAATCAATGAAGGCGCGCGAGGTGAAGCGCCAGAAGATGGTTGCGAAGTATGCCGAACGGAAAGCTGCTCTGAAGAAGGCCGCTCTGGCCGACGCTGACGGCAACATCGACTATGATGCCCTTTCCAAACTTCAGAAGTTGCCTAAAAACGCTTCGAAAGTACGCCTTCACAACCGTTGTGAGATCACCGGTCGTCCAAAGGGATATATGCGTCAGTTCGGTATCTCGCGTATACAGTTCCGCGAGATGGCTTCTGCGGGTCTTATCCCCGGAGTGAAGAAGGCAAGCTGGTGATACATGGATAATATGCCTTCCGGCATATAGATATATTGACTTCAGAAGGATTCCGACATAAAGTACGGAATCCTTTTTCTTTCGTTATGAGGATTATGGTTAATTTTGAGTGTGACTATTCACGGGGTGCTCATCCCCGTATCATGGAGAGGCTTATGGCCACTAATATGGAGGCCACGCCTGGTTATGGACTGGACAAATACTGCCACCATGCTGAAAGCCTGATACTGGATGAATGTGGGATTTCCGAAGGCAAAGTGTATTTTCTGACTGGGGGAACACAGACGAATGCCTGTGTGATTGATGCGCTTCTCCGTCCACATCAGGGTGTGGTATGTGCGGAGAGTGCCCATATCAATGTGCATGAGGCCGGTGCGATAGAGGCGTCGGGTCATAAAGTACTTGTCTTGCCATCTTCCGACGGTAAGGTCCACGCCAACGCGTTAAGAAAATATGTGGAGGATTTTTATGCCGATGCCACATACGAGCATTGTGTTTTTCCCGGAATGGTGTACATATCGCATCCCACTGAAATAGGCACTCTTTACACACTTGATGAACTTGAAGCATTGAGTCGGGAATGCGGAAGACTGGGATTGCCTCTGTTTATGGACGGTGCAAGATTGATCTATGCTCTTGCGGCGGAGGATACGGATATGACACTGAGAGATGTCGCCCGACTTTGCGATGTGTTCTATATCGGCGGTACGAAGGCAGGGACATTGTTTGGCGAGGCAGTAGTGACGCGCAGGCCGGGGTTGCTTTCACATTTCTTTACTCTTGTAAAACGGCATGGGGCGTTGCTGGCTAAAGGACGTCTGCTTGGCGTGCAGTTTGAAACGCTGTTTTCCGATGGACTTTACAAAGAGATCGGCCGCCATGCCATTGATATGGCGATGATGCTGAAATCAGCGTTTGTCGGGAAAGGGTATAGACTTTATATAGATTCTCCTACCAACCAGCAGTTCATTGTATTGCCCAATGAAGTGATGGACCGCTTGGCCGGATATGTATCCTTTGCTGTGTGGGGTATACGAGGGGAGAGCGAGACGCCGGTCAGATTTGTGACGGATTGGTCAACGTCTGAAAATGATATCAAGGTTCTTATCTCATTATTGTAAATGGAAATATTGTGTAGAAACAGGTATCGGTGTGATAAAAGTCTGGTAATTTATGCCAGACTTTTTGTATATATGGTGTTTTTCTGGTAAAATTCCTCCCCGATATTGTTTTAAAGAAAAAAGTTCGTATATTCGCAATCAGAAATTCATTTGACTGCCGGCATTAATAAGTACCGGGTTTCCATCGTTTGCTCACTAAACATTTATTAGTGTGTATTGACTGACTAATACAGATGCATGTGTAAGCGTGTGTCTTTAAGACGAATATATGAGATTATTTTTACTAAACGCAATTATCGCGGCAACTCCTTCTTTAGGATTGGCCGCAGGGCTGTCTGTTCCGTATTATACGGATATGGGTTCTTTTGAGAACAAGACAGTGGATCCGGCATGGAAAGTGATCAATGTCACCGAAGGTTCCAACACTTGGAAGTATGATGGTACGAATGACAATACTACTGCCCTGACTGAGGCAGTCTGTGGAGTCATGTATCAGTATGACAACAAAAACGATGCCGCTGACTGGCTTATCGCCCCTTCTGTGACACTTAAGGCAGGCACGGAATACAAGGTGTCTTACTGGATGAAGACAGCCAACGACAAAGAGGACATGGATGTCTATCTGGCGGCTTCCGATGATCCCGAGGTTCTTAAGTCAGGTACAGTGTTGATGTCGTATTCCGATTATATTGACAAGACTTGGAAAAAGCAGATAAAGGTATTCACCGTATCGGAAGACGGAGACTACAACGTCGGATTTTTCATTCATTCTCCCAAAGGCCGGTATAATGTGTATCTGCGAGGTTTCACTCTGAGCGAGAATGTGGCGATTCCGGCACGGCCGACCGGTTTCACTGCGGTGGCAGCCGAGGATAAGGAGATGAAAGTCACATTGTCGTGGACATTGCCGACACTTGACACAGACGGCAATCCACTTGCCGGGTCTCTTGGCGGAGTGGTCGTGAGCCGCGACGGCGAGGAGATCGCTACCCTTTCCGGCGATGCAACTGAGTTTGTGGACGATGCTTCACGAGGACTGGAGAGCGGATTCCATACCTACGGAATATATGTCACCATGGGTAATCAGAAGAGCGGCATGGCCAGTGCGTCGACATCATACGTGGGTCCACTTGTTCCGTTTACATTGCCGTATAGTTATGACTTTGAGGATGAAGCGATGTGGAGCCTCTGGACTGTGATTGATGTCGACGGGGATGCTCTTCCCGGTCAGAATCCTCCCGGCAAGACGTGGAGCCGTTGGCGCAATACCGCTCTGACAGGTTATCTCGCTGTTTTCTCTAATCCGACAAGCGCGGCTCAGGAGGATGACTGGCTCATTTCTCCTCCTCTTATGTTTGATAAGGTAGGTAGATACAATCTTTCATTTGCCGCCTGTGTATACAACGGTCCTTCCGACGGCGCATGCCTGATGGATGTGTGTCTGGGAACTTCTCCCACAGCAGATGCGATGATTGTGCCGCTTGGAAATTACGAACGTTTCAAAACGACGACTTACCCGGCTACTGATGGAGAAAATGTAAACATTGAAATCAATATCGAGGAGCCGGGAACGTATTATGTCGGAATGCATGCCAAGGGAAATGCCGTGCGTCGTCAGGTACGTGTCGACAATTTCATGGTAGAGCCGGATGTATCGCTTCTGGTAGGGGAGACGTTGGTAGATGAAGACTATCGTATCGAGGCCGACAGGATATGTTTCAGTCATGAGGCTGATACGGAAATATACGCCGTATCAGGAGTGAAGATCAGAAGCTGTGGGTATAGTCTTGAAGCGGACCTTTCCGGTCTGTCTGCCGGAATGTATGTGGTAAGACATGGCGATATCGTCGTGAAGATAGTCAGTAAATAACTAAAACACTTATTTAACCTAATAATCATATACTGAAATGAAAACTTTCAGATTTCTTACGTCCGTGGCACTTGTGCTGTCAGGGACTGTGGCAGCCTATTCTCTGATCTTCAGCGAAGGCAACAAGACGGAGAAACTGCGTGTACCCCGGTCGTCGGCCAAAGCCGCCGTGCCTAAGACAAAGGCATACGGATGGCTGCTGCGTGATCGCGGAACATTGGAAAAAGGATTGGTCGAGATGTCGATGGATGCTCCCGGTCAACTGAAGCAACTGCATAAGCTCGCCGACAAGGCCTGGGCCGGAGCGTATGCCGATGGAAATTATTATTTCTACCGATACAAGGATGACGCGGCCAATGAGAACTGGATTCCGTTGGCGTTCTCAAAGGTGGATCTTTCGACCGGCAAAATCAGCGATGTGGCTTCATGGTCGGACAAGCAATTCATATTTAACGATATGGCATACGATTATTCCACTGGAACAATGTATGCCCTGTCACGGGAGATCTATACTGACGATTTCCTGTCGGCTCTGACGTTTGAGTACAGCGGACTGTATAAGATAGATCTGGCTACCGGAGTGGCCACACAGGTGAAGCAGTTTATCAACTGGAACAGTGGTGCGCTTGCCAATCCCACATATCTCACACTTGCCGCGGATCTGGACGGGAATATCTATTCGATAGACATAAACGGTTGTCTTTACCGTTTCAATCCTGAAAATGAGTGGGAAGCTATTCTTGTCGGAGATACCGGCCGACGTCCTACCACGGCCATACAGTCGATGGATTTCGATCCAGCCACAGGAAAGATTTTTTGGGCTGCCGACTACAAGACACAGGTATCGGATTTCTGCATGGTGGATCCGGCTACGGCAGCGACAGAGATAGTCGGTCCCCTCGGTACAGATTCCAGACTCTGTGGTCTTCATATAGATTACAAGGTTCCTAAAGAGGGTGCTCCGGGTGGAGTGACCGATCTGAAAGTGGCTTCATCTTCCGATGGAACATGTAAGGCTGAAATCAGCTGGGTCAATCCGTCGAAAACATTTGGCAAGGCCAATCTGGCGTCACTTACCAAGGTCATACTGTTGCGTGACGGAGAGAAAGCAAATGAATGGAATTCTCCTGCGACCGGAGGAAAACTGTCGTTTTCCGATACTCCCGCAGCTTCGGGTTATCATACCTACAGTGTTGTGGCATCCAACGCGCTTGGCGATGGACTTGAAAGCAAGGCAGTGGCCTGGGTAGGGCGTGATGTCCCTGATGCAGTCGGAAAGCCGGGTGTAGGCCGTAACGATGACGGTTCGGCTGTTGTGCGCTGGGATGCTCCTACAGGAGGTTTGCATGGTGGCTGGGTCGACACTTCTACGCTACGTTACAGAGTGACAAGACACCCCGACATGAAGGTCGTGGCTGCAAATGCCTCAGAAAATGAGATAGTCGACAGCTCTATAAGTTCGATGGGTAAATACAGTTATGAGATAGTACCCTTTACTTCTGATGGCGACGGCACTCCCTCCATGACAGTAGAGATCGCCCTCGGCAGTGAGATATCGCAGTTCCCCTACAATTGTGTGTTTGAGGATCAGTCGGTATTTGACACCTGGACGGTTGTGAACAGCAACGGAGGTTCTACCTGGGGATGGAAAAAGCGTGGACTGAGTGACTTCGATGCGTTTGCGATGTATCAGTATGACAATAATAATGCAGGCGACGATTATCTTATCTCACCCGTGTTGCATCTGGAGAAAGGGAAGGAATATTCGGTCAAGTTCAATTACCGCGGTTCCAACGCAAATCATACGGAGAAGTTTGAAGTGGTGTTCGGTCGTGAGGCTACCAAAGAGGGTATGGCGACTGTGCTGAAATCATATCAGGTGAAGACCGGTGACGGCGCGTATGACACGATTGACCTTCCGGAGATTACTGAAGACGGAGCTTATCGTATCGGTTTTCATGCCACCTCCGATCCCAAGATGTATAATCTGTATATTACGGACGTAACCGTTTCCAGCAAGGGAGGAGAGACACCTCCGCCGTCAGGAACGCTCGCACCTCCTACAGATCTCAAGGCCTTTGTGGATCATGATAATAAACGTGTCACACTTACATGGAATCATGCCGGAAGCCCGGAAGACCCCGGAGATGGAATGACAAGTCCTGTGATAGAGGATTTTGAGAGCTATCCTGAATGGGTCGTCAACCCGAAAGGCCTTTATGACTGGCATTACATAGACGCAGACGGGGGTAAGCCCTACAGATCGGATTTTGATGATATGCCGTATCCGACGGACGGCCAGCCTTGTGCCGCCATGGTTATGGCTCCGTATGAGCTTTCGAAACAGGTATATGAACCGAATCCACCGCACAGTGGCGACAAGTATCTGTTGTTCAAGAGCAACTTTGCGGCTGGCGACGGAAGCCGTCCCGCTCCCGCACCTGAGGACTACTTCATTTCTCCAAAACTCAACTATGCTTCCGACTTTGTATTCAGCTTCTGGTGTAAGGCTGATCCGGACTGGGAGGCTGTAAACTCCGGGTTTACCGGCGAGGATGTGTGGAACCGTGAGCAGTTCCGTGTAGGTTATTCTACCGGTGGCCGCAACGCCTCTGACTTCGTATGGTTTACTGATGCCAATGAGCAGATTGTGTCTACCGATGCAAGTTGGAAGAAGAAAGAATATGCTGTTCCGGCTGCTGCCAAATATGTATGCATAAAATACTGTACCCCGGAAAACGGTTTCTGGTTTATGGTCGACGATGTGTATATCGGACCGGCCCGGACTGATGACGTTCCTCTGTGTGTGCGCTCCGCTGCTCCCTCGTTCAAGACCTTTGAAGTTTATCTTGATGACAGCAAAGTAATGACCACTGCAGGCAATTCGCATGAACTTCTGGAAGTGGCCGACGGCATACATAAGGCGAAAGTCGTGGCTGTCTATGAGGAAGGTATCTCTGAACCTGCAGAGGTGGAGTTTACTATGCAATCATCGGGAGTAGAGGCTCTGTTTGATGATGGACTGACAGTGGACGTCTATACACTTGAAGGAATATCGATATTGGTAGATGCTGATAAACCGAAAGTAGAAACTCTTCCGTCTGGAGTTTACGTGTTGAAAGGAAAAGACAGAACGATAGTTATCCGGAAGTGATACGTTTATAATTCTAAACAAAACCGGGATTCTATATTGTATGGATTCTCGGTTTTGTTTTATGCTGGTGTTGGCGTATGATTTCGCGTTGATTCATTTGGGATAATGTGGAGTTTGTCAAGGCTATGATTTATTTTTTGATTTAGAAAAAATAAATCACAGTGTTAACAAAAATTAACGTTAAAATTTCTTTAATTACCGAATCTTTTTATGAAATTTGCAACAGACTTAAATGATAGTACTGATAATTCAGTGTATTTTATGCATAAAGACCTTATGCTCATTTAATTTCACTTATGATAAACAGGATATTTACATATCTATGGATTACTCTTACTGTTTTCACGACCTTAAGGTTGATTGATGATAGATATGCCACCCCCCCGCATATTTGGTGCAGGTGGTATTCCCACGAACGATACTAAAACTATCCGGATCGGTCGTCGACCAGAAGAAGAGCCTTATAATTCTGGCTGATTCGCCGAACGTAAAAACTCTTTTAACTCACTTTTATAAACACTTTTACTCATGAAGCTCAAAAACATTTTGCTTTTTGCTGCCGCAACTCTGAGTTTGCCGTTAGCAGTCGTCGCCCAATCGCCTGCTCCGTTTGACAATCCTGGCGTAACTGCCGATCCAGCGCAGGGTGAGGTCAGCACACTCCAGCGTATCTCGCTCACATACGTAGATCAGAAGGGCGTCTTTCCTAATCCCTATCAATATTCGATCGTAGTCACCCGATATGGTGAAACCGATACTCTGATGAGTGCCACGGCCAATACAGACAACAATCAATGGAACGTCATGCATCTCACGCTCGACCGCACACTTCGCGATCCAGGCACGTATGTCATCACACTTCCTACTGGATTTGTTCAAGATTGGGATTACAAAGAGTTGCCGGAAACCAAATGGCTATATACCGTTACCGGCAAAGGCGACGAACCGGGAGATTTCAAGCCTTACAATAACATTGGTGTGGATATCAGTCCACGTCAGGGGGTGTATTCCAAAATCGGTGAAGATTTCCGCTTGAATTTCGATTATGCGTCAATCGGAGTCAATCCCGCCAAGATGATCCGCATGATTGATGACGCTACCGGTGTCGTGTGCGGAACATTCAGTATCGACTATACTTTCACCGACGATCATCTGGCTGTGCTCAACCAGTTTGTATTGAGATCTGACCGCGAGGTGACAGCCCCAGGGTCCTATACTCTGGATTTCCCCGACGGTACATTCTATCGCTCTTCCGATAGCGAGGATCTCGGGGCTTTCAAATTCCGTTATGTTGTCAGTGAGACGGGTCAGGTATATACTCCCGATCCGACGCATAGCTTCGTCTATCCTTCCGACGGCACGACAATGCGCGATCTTGATCGTCTGGTCGTGACTTTCCCCGACTTTGACACGGCACGGCCTGCAGTTAAAAATGACATCAAGGTTACTGACTCATCAGGCAATACTGTTGCCACAGGGATCGCTTTGGCTACAAAGGATAAAATAGGTAAAAATCAGGTGGCTGTCACGTTCCAGCCTGTTATATCCGCCGAAGGCGAATATACAGTCACTATCGGGGAGGGCAACTTCATTGTTGGCGAGAATGGCGATACCAGCAGCAAAATAGTTCTCCACTATACTTTGAAAAAGAATGCATACGATCCGGAAGATCCTAATGGCCCGTATGACAACCGTGGTGTCAGGATTTATCCTGAACAGGGCACATATAAGTCTCTCAACACCTTCCTCCTGACTTTCGATTGTGAGAAAACCGGCATCAATTTCGCCAATATGATTAAAGTTTACAACGACGAGACCGGTGCTGTGTTCGGAACATGCGGCATCGATTATGGCGCAAACTTCGGTCGGGAGGTGACAGTCGATGTACTTCCTTATATGAATGTCCCGGGATCCTATACCATCGTATTCCCTCACGGCACATTCTACGAATATGGATCTGACACGGAGCCTGAAATGCCGGTTTATAAATTCCGTTATGTGATCGATCCAAACGGGGCTGTTGTAAATCCAGTCACGGAGAACGCTGTCGCAGATCCTGTTTCTGGCTCTGTGCTCAATTCTCTTGAGTCTATCAATGTGACATTCCCCGACTTCTCTAAAATTGAACGTAGCCATGTAGTGGACCAGCTCAATATCGAAATCAAGGTTGTGAATGCCGCTGGTAGTGTGGTTTCAGAGGGAATTGTCAACCATAACCAGGCTGGTCTCGCACCCAATACGATGCAGGTGAAATTTGATCCCGCTGTCAAGGACGGTGGCAATTACGATTTAATCTTTGCACGCCGTGTATTCCTGTTGGGCGAGGAAGGCAACCGTCGCTTCAACGAGGAATTCAAACTCAACTATGTCATCCCGCAGTCATCGGTTGAGTCTATCTCTACCGAGGGATCGGAAGTTCCTGTAGCGGTCTATACTCTTCAGGGGGTCAAGGTAGACAACGCCACAGCTCCTGGTGTATACATTATGGTGGACAAGAACGGTTCTGCCCGTAAGACAGTCGTTCGCTGAAATTCTTAATTCAGATATACGTATACGCCCGCAGTCGATAGATTGCGGGCGTTGTTTTATGTTGGAAGTTTGAATTTTTTGCTGTAAAATGAAGTTAAATTTTGTTAAATATATATATTGCTTAGGGGAGGTTCATTGCCGGACGGCTTGAAATTGCTAACTTTGCGCGTATTTTTGGCTGGAAGAAGCTGTGAAAGACTTTATCCGGTCGGGATATGACATATCGAGAGTATTAAATATTGTTCAGAGTCTCTGAATCAATTTAAACATCAAAACAATGACTGATCCAATAGCAGACTATTTGACCAGATTGCGGAACGCCATCAGTGCGGGACATCGTGTGGTGGAGGTTCCGGCGTCGAACATGAAAAAGGAGATCACAAAAATCCTGTTTGAGCAGGGTTACATCCTCAACTATAAGTTTGAGGAAGGTGAGAATCCGCAGGGCGTGATCAAAATTGCCCTTAAGTATGACCCTATTGACCGTGTGAACGCTATCAAGAATCTTCACCGTGTGTCTCGTCCGGGTCTCCGTCAGTATACCGGATACAAGGATATGCCCCGTGTTCTTAACGGACTCGGCATAGCCATTCTTTCCACATCCAGAGGCGTGATGACCAACAAGCAGGCCAAGGAGATGAAAATCGGCGGTGAGGTATTGTGTTACGTATATTAATCGAAGGAGGTATTTTTTATGTCAAGAATAGGTAAAGCACCCATAGAGATACCTGCCGGCGTGACCGTACAGGTTAAAGACAATGTTGTCACTGTGAAGGGCCCCAAAGGGGAACTTTCCCAGGAGATCAATCCCGATATCGAGGTGAAGGTGGCAGACGGCCACATTGAGGTGACAAGGCCCGATGATGAGCGTGAGCATCGCGCGCTTCATGGTCTGTATCGCGCGCTTATCCACAACATGGTGGTCGGCGTGTCGGAGGGCTTCAAAAAAGAGATGGAACTTGTCGGTGTAGGCTATCGTGCCACAGCCACCGGTCAGGTGCTTGAGCTTTCTCTGGGTTATTCACACGCTATCTTTATCAAGCTTCCCAAAGAGATCAAGGTTGAAGCCAAGTCTGAGCGCAACAAAAACCCTCTGATTATTCTTGAGAGCTCAGACAAGCAGCTTCTCGGACAGGTATGCGCCAAGATCCGCTCTTTGCGCAAACCGGAGCCTTACAAGGGCAAGGGCATCAAGTTTGTCGGCGAGGTGATCCGTCGCAAGTCGGGCAAGTCGGCCAATGCTAAATAATTAAAACAGAAGCAAAATCATGGTATCCAAGATAGCAAGAAGAAATAAGATCAAAACCCGCATCCGCGGTAAAATCTCCGGCACAGCCGAGCGTCCGCGCATGAGCGTGTTTCGCTCCAACAAGGGGATTTATGTTCAGATAATCGACGATCTCGCCGGCAATACGCTCTGTGCGGCAAGTTCCAAAGGTATAGAGGCTTCCAACAAGACGGAGCAGAGTGCCAAGGTAGGCGAGGTGATTGCCAAAAAGGCAATTGAAAAGGGAATCAGCGAAGTTGTATTCGACCGCAACGGCTACCTTTTTCATGGTAGAGTAAAATCATTGGCCGACGCAGCGCGCAAGGCCGGTCTTAAATTTTAAAAAGAGTCATGGCAACAAGAAACAACAGAGTAAAATCTACGAATGATCTTGAATTGAAAGACCGTCTGGTGGCCATCAACCGTGTTACCAAGGTGACAAAGGGTGGTCGTGCGTTCAGCTTTGCCGCTATTGTGGTTGTAGGCAATGAAGACGGTGTGATCGGCTGGGGTCTGGGCAAGGCCAACGAGGTTCAGGCTGCCATCGCCAAGGGCGTCGAGGGAGCCAAGAAGAATCTTATCCGTGTTCCGGTGCATAAAGGTACTATTCCTCATGAGCAGAGTGCAAAGTTCGGAGGCTCACGTATCATTCTCAAACCTGCTTCCGAGGGTACTGGAGTGAAAGCTGGAGGTGCTATGCGTGCTGTGCTTGAAAGTGCCGGTATCACCGACGTGCTTGCAAAATCAAAGGGATCATCCAATCCCCATAACCTTGTGAAAGCCACTATTGCTGCTCTCAATGAGCTCCGCAGCCCGGCCCAGATAGCTCAGAACCGCGGCATTTCCGTGGAAAAAGTGTTTAACGGCAAATAAGACGAAAAGACATGGCAAAACTCGCAATCAAACAGATAAAAAGTCGCATCAATTGTCCTGCCGTTCAGAAACGCACGCTTGATGCACTTGGCCTCAGAAAGATGAATCATACTGTGGTGCATGAGGACAATCCCTCTATCCGCGGCATGGTAAAGGCTGTCCACCACCTTGTAGAGGTGACTGAAGTGAACTGAAAAGGCGGTCGGCGGCTCCCCTGATATGATAGGGAATACGGGCCGCAGGCTTGAATAGACTCACTTAACAAATTAAAACAGCAGAACAATGGAACTACACAATATGCAGCCTGCAGTAGGCAGCAATAAAAAGAACAAACGAATCGGCCGTGGACCGGGTTCCGGCTACGGCGGCACATCCACACGTGGTCACAAAGGCGCGAAGTCTCGTTCGGGCTACAAGCGTAAGATCGGCTTTGAAGGCGGTCAGATGCCTTTGCAGCGTCGTCTGCCCAAATTCGGCTTCAAGAATATCAATCGTGTGGAATATAAGGCCCTCAATCTTGATGCTCTGGAGGCTCTGGCAGAAGCCAGAAACCTGACCAAAATCACGGTTGATGACATGCGTGCCGCAGGACTCGTCTCAAAGAAAGCCATCGTGAAGATTCTTGGCAACGGCGCGCTTACACGCGCACTTGAGGTGGAGGCTCCGGCCTTTTCCAAAAAGGCCGAGGAGGCTATCACAGCCGCCGGAGGGACAGTCATCAAAAAATAATCAGTTACAATGGGATTTACACAAACAATCAAAAATATCTGGAGCGTGGATGACCTGCGCAAGCGGATAGGGGTCACCCTTCTGCTTGTGATCATCTACCGCTTCGGGTGCTATGTAGTGCTCCCCGGTATCAATCCCGATGAGCTCATGGCACTGAAGAATTTCACTTCCGACGGCCTCATGCAGTTGCTCGATATGTTCTCGGGTGGTGCATTCTCGCAGGCTTCCATCTTCGCTCTCGGCATCATGCCCTATATCACGGCTTCCATCGTGATACAGCTTCTCGGCATGGTTCTCCCGTCATTCCAGAAGATGCAGCGTGACGGTGAGAGCGGTCGGATGAAGATGAACCAGTACACGCGCTATCTGACAGTACTGATTCTGCTTCTTCAGGGTCCGGCTTATCTGATGAACCTCAAATATCAGGTTCAGGCGGCCGGTGGTCATGTCGAACTTGGTGTCTTGACAATCATATTCATGACGATTGTTCTTGCAGCCGGTTCGATGTTCATCATGTGGCTTGGCGAGCGTATTGACCAGAAAGGAGTAGGCAACGGTATATCGTTTATCATCCTTATCGGTATCATTGCCCGTCTGCCGGAGGCCTTTATTCAGGAATTCACAGGACGTCTGATGAATTCAGCTGGAGGCGGTCTCGTGATATTCCTTCTTGAGATTGTGATTCTTCTGGCCGTAATAGCCGGTGCCGTGCTTCTCGTGCAGGGAACACGTAAGGTGCCTGTGCAGTATGCCAAGAAAATCGTGGGCAACAAGCAGTATGGTGGCGCACGTCAGTACATTCCTCTCAAGGTGAATGCTGCCGGTGTGATGCCTATCATCTTTGCCCAGGCCATCATGTTCATCCCCATCACTCTTGTCGGTTTCAGCACGACTCAGACAGGATTTTTCGGAGCTTTGACGGACATGTACGGGTTCTGGTACAATCTCATCTACTTCCTGATGATTGTTGCTTTCACGTATTTCTATACCGCGATCACGGTACGTCCGGCTCAGATGGCTGAGGAGATGAAACGCAATAATGGTTTTATCCCTGGTGTGAAGCCTGGCAAGCCGACGGTGGAATATCTGGATTCAATCATGTCGAGAATCACATTGCCAGGTTCCATATTCCTGGGTATAGTGGCTATTCTGCCTGCCATTGCACATATCTGCGGACTTAACCGTAGCTTTGCATCGTTCTTTGGAGGCACATCGCTTCTGATTCTCGTCGGTGTGATTCTTGATACGCTCCGTATTATCGAGGGTCATCTGCTCATGCGCAAGTATGACGGTCTGATGAAGGAGGGTCGAATAAAGGGACGCACTACAGGCAACTCAGCTTTCTGAATATCCGGACAGTACAGATTGATCTAACTCCTTTCATCGGACAGAATACGATTACACGCAGACTTCAGGACAACTTATATCGAATCGGCATACAGGAGAAGTCATGATTTATCTCAAGACAGCAGAGGAAACGGAAAAAATGCGCGCGGCTGCGGATCTCACATCCCGGACGTTGGGTGAGGTGGCACGCTGGATCAAGCCCGGCGTGACCACACAGAAACTCGACGCCATCGCCCGTGAGTATATTCTCGACAACGGAGGACGTCCTGCCTGTCTGGGTTATCAGGGTTTCCCCGGTACACTTTGCATTGAAGTCAATGAGACTGTGGTGCATGGATTTCCTGGGCCGTATGTGCTTGAGGAGGGTGATATAGTGGGTACTGATCTGGTAGTGGAGCTTGATGGCTACAACGGTGACAGTTGTTATACTTTTCCTGTCGGTGAGATCGACGAAAAAGTGAAGCGGCTTCTGGAAACCACACTTGCCTCTCTCGGGCATGGCATTGATGCCGCCCAGGAGGGGAAAAGAGTCGGTGACATCAGCAATGCAGTACAGACTTTCTGTGAACGTCGCGGCTACAGTGTGGTCCGCGAGATGTGCGGTCATGGAATCGGTAGGGACATGCATGAATCTCCGGAAGTGCCCAACTACGGGCGACGGGGAATCGGACCGTTGCTTCGCGACGGTATGTGCATCTGCATTGAGCCGATGATCAACATGGGCAGCAAGAACATTGTGATAGAACGTGACGGATGGACCTGCCGTACCCGCGACAGGAAGCCCTCGGCACATTTTGAGCATACGCTTCTCATTTCGGGAGCGAGGCCGGAAGTGCTGACTACGTTCAGATATATAGAGGATGTTCTTGGTGACAGGGCCGTAAGACCATTGACGGATATCGAGACAGACAGATGACTGTGCGGTGATAAGGAATAAGAAGCAAACCAGATATAGAGACAAGAAATGGCAAAGCAAGCCGCTATAGAGCAGGATGGAGTGATACTTGAGGCATTGTCTAATGCAATGTTTAAGGTAGAGCTTGAAAACGGGCATGAGATCACGGCCCATATATCGGGCAAGATGCGCATGCACTATATAAAGATTCTTCCTGGCGACAAGGTCAAGGTCGAGATGTCGCCCTATGACCTTTCGAAGGGACGGATCGCATTCCGATACAAATAAAAACAGACACCAGATATGAAAGTCAGAGCATCAATCAAGAAGCGCACCGCCGACAGCAAAATCGTGCGCCGTAAAGGAAGATTGTACGTAATCAACAAAAAGAATCCCAAACTCAAACAACGTCAGGGTTAACCCTCCGGGGCATCCCCTGCAGACATAATTTTTACCAGAAAACATGGCAGTAAGAATTGTCGGCGTAGATTTGCCGCAAAACAAGAGAGGTGAAATTGCCTTGACCTATATCTTCGGTATCGGCCGGAGTGCCGCCAATACGATTCTCGGAAAGGCCGGCGTGGACAAGGACATCAAAGTTAAAGACTGGACTGACGACCAGGCAGCTGCGGTCCGTGAGGTGATTCAGAGCGACTTCAAGGTCGAAGGTGACCTTCGTTCGGAAATCCAACTCAATATCAAGCGGTTGATGGATATCGGCTGCTATCGCGGCATCCGTCACCGTATCGGACTCCCCGTACGTGGACAGAGCACAAAGAACAACGCACGTACCCGCAAGGGCCGTAAGAAAACAGTCGCCAACAAGAAGAAAGCTACAAAATAAGATTAGACTATGGCAAAGAAGACAGTCGCAGCAAAGAAGAGAAACGTCAAGGTGGACGCAATGGGACAGCTTCACGTACACTCCTCTTTCAACAACATTATCGTTTGCTTGGCCAACAGCGAAGGTCAGGTTATCTCATGGTCGTCGGCAGGCAAGATGGGCTTCCGTGGCTCAAAGAAGAACACTCCTTATGCTGCACAGATGGCAGCACAGGACTGCGCGAAAGTGGCTTACGATCTGGGTTTGCGCAAAGTGAAAGCTTATGTGAAGGGCCCGGGCAATGGACGCGAATCAGCGATCCGCACAGTGGCAGGTGCCGGCATCGATGTCTGCGAAATTATCGATGTGACTCCGCTGCCGCATAACGGTTGCCGTCCTCCGAAACGCAGAAGAGTATAATCCACAAGCAAATCTGATGAAGTAACAAGTGTCGGAAAATCAAAAGCGGGAAACCGTGAAGCCGGGGTTCCGGAGGCGAAAGACCGTCGGGGGCCACAACAGAGATATTGTTGGGGCCGGCCACCTACCTCTCAGACGGTCGCGGCTGCGCCGCGGAGCATAGCTGAGGTCACCGCCAGTTGAAGGTCTGACAAAAGAAACGAAAAAACAATGGCAAGATATACAGGTCCAAAGACAAAAATCGCCCGTAAATTCGGGGAAGCCATATATGGCGAGGACAAGGTTTTGGCAAAAAAGAACTATCCGCCGGGACAGCATGGTCTGAACCGTCGTCGGAAGACATCGGAGTATGGTCTGCAGCTGCGTGAGAAGCAGAAAGCCAAATACACATACGGTGTGCTGGAGCGTCAGTTCCGCAATCTGTTTGAGACTGCGGCTCGCACCAAGGGTATCACGGGTGAGGTGCTTCTTCAGCTTCTTGAGAGCCGCCTTGACAACGTGGTTTATCGTCTTGGCATAGCTCCTACCCGTCCGGCTGCACGCCAGATCGTGCTGCACAAGCATATCACTGTGAACGGCAAGGTAGTAAATATACCTTCTTACAGGGTTAAGGCCGGTGATGTGGTTGCCGTGCGTGAGAAATCGAAGTCGCTTGAGGTGATTGCCGATTGTCTCGCTGGATTCAATCACAGCAAGTATCCCTGGATTGAGTGGGATGAGAACGTGAAGGGCGGCAAGTATCTGCATTTGCCTCAGCGCGAGGATATCCCCGAGACTATCAAGGAGCAGTTGATCGTAGAGTTGTATTCTAAATAATAAAGAATAACCCCATGCCAATTTTAGCATTTCAGAAACCCGAAAAGGTTATCATGCTGGAGGAGAGCAATTCATTCGGCAAGTTTGAATTCCGCCCTCTGGAACCGGGCTACGGGCAGACTGTGGGCAATGCGTTGCGCCGCATTCTTCTGTCGTCGCTTGGCGGATTCGCCATCTGTTCGATACGTATCGACGGAGTGGCACACGAGCTCGACACCATTCCCGGAGTGAAAGAGGATGTCACCAATATCATCCTTAACCTCAAACAGGTGCGCTTCAAGCAGATTGTTGACGACACAGAGACCGAGAAGGCAGTGGTCAACGTTTCGGGTGTCGATGTGTTCAAGGCAGGCGATTTGGGTAAGGTGCTTAACGGATTTGAGGTGCTGAATCCCGATCTGGTGATTTGTCATCTTGACTCTTCGGCAAGTTTCCAGCTTGAATTCACGGTCAACAAGGGCCGCGGGTGGGTTCCTGCCGATGAAAACCGCGAACTTCTCGAGGGTGCGGATCCGAGTGTGATAGCGATCGACTCGATCTATACTCCAGTGAAGAATGTGAAATATTCCGTTGACAATTTCCGTGTAGAGCAGAAGACCGACTATGAGAAGCTTCTGATGGAGGTGACTACCGATGGTTCGATCACTCCTAAGGATGCTTTGAAGGAGGCGGCCAAGATTCTGATTCACCATTTCATGCTTTTCAGCGATGACAAGATGACTCTTGAGCAGCCTGCTGAGGCAGAAGGTGAGGAGTTTGACGAAGAGGTGCTTCACATGCGCCAGCTTCTCAAGAGCAAGTTGACTGACATGTCGCTTTCAGTGCGTGCGCTTAACTGCCTGAAAAGTGCGGAGGTGGAGACACTTGGGGAACTTGTGGTGTTCAACAAGAATGATCTGTTGAAATTCCGCAACTTCGGTCGGAAGTCACTCACAGAACTTGACAATCTGCTGGAAAGCCTGAATCTCTCCTTTGGGATGGACATTTCAAAGTATAAATTAGACAAAGAATAATAACCACGATGAGACACAATAAAAAATTCAATCACCTGGGTCGTAAGAAGGCTCACCGTGAGGCTCTTCTGAGCAACATGACGATTTCTCTCATCATGCATAAGAGAATCTTCACGACTCTGGCCAAGGCAAAAGCTCTCCGGATGTATTGCGAGCCACTGATCAATCGCTCAAAGAAGGATGATATGGCCAACCGTCGCCTTGTGTTCAGCTATCTGCAGAATAAGGATGCGGTCAAAGAGCTTTTTGGAGTGATTGCCGAGAAAGTTGCCGACCGTCCGGGCGGATATACGCGTATACTTAAGACAGGACACCGTCTTGGAGACAATGCCGAGATGTGTATGATAGAGCTTGTGGACTTCAATGAGGCAATGCTTGAGGGCAAGGAGCCTAAGAAAGCTAAGACCACACGTCGTTCGCGTCGTAAAAAGACAGCTACAGAGGCTGCCCCTGCGACAGAAACACCTGCAGCAGAGTAAATCCCAAAGTAAATACGATAAAGAGACGCGGTCTGGTAGACTTTCCAGGCCGCGTCTCTTTATGTCGGTATATTCCGTATGGAATGCGTCAGTCTGTGATAAGATTGTGTCCGTCCATCCCGGCGGGCTGAGGAAGTCCGAGAATATGGAGTATTGATGGTGCGACGTCTGCCAGACGTCCGTCTTCTACTTTCGCGCCCTGATGTCCGGATATATAGATAAATGGGACCGGGTTGAGGGAATGGGCTGTGTTTGGAGATCCATCTTCGTTGAGAGCATGGTCGGCATTGCCGTGGTCGGCGATTATTATTGTAGAGTATCCATGCCGTTTGGCTGCTTCCACTACTTTCTCCACACATCGGTCTATTGTTGCTACAGCTTTACGGATAGCCTCATATACTCCCGTATGGCCTACCATATCGCCATTGGCAAAGTTTACGACGATAAAATCGAACTTTTCAGAGTCAATCTGATCGACAAGTTTTTCGGCAACCTCATGAGCACTCATTTCCGGTTTGAGATCGTAGGTTGCAACTTTAGGCGATGGAACGAGAATCCGCTCTTCTCCCGGCCAGTTTTCCTCCCGGCCGCCGTTGAAAAAGAATGTGACGTGGGCATATTTCTCGGTTTCCGCAATATGCAGCTGGCGCATATTGTTTTTAGACAGGTATTCGGCAAGAGTGTCGGTGACGTCTACCTTGTCGAAGATGATATGCACGTCTTTGAACGAGGCATCATAAGGGGTCATGCAGTAGTATTGAAGTCCAGGCACAGGATTCATTCCGTCTTCGGAGTGTTGAGTGAGGACAGCGGTCAGCTCTTTGGCCCGGTCGTTGCGGTAGTTAAAAAAGATCACCACATCTCCTTCGCGTATACGTCCGTCGACATTCTCATTGACTATAGGCTTTATGAACTCGTCAGTGACCCCTTCTGCATAAGAGTCTTCGACGGCTTCGACCATATCTGAGGCTTTTTTCCCCTTGCCATGTACAAGTAGGTCGTATGCTTCCCGTATGCGTTCCCAACGCTTGTCTCGGTCCATTGCGTAGTATCGGCCTATGACGGAGGCTATTTTAGCCGGAGATCCTTCGCAATGTCTGTTCAACTCATCAAGAAATCGTGCTCCGCTTTTAGGATCAGTGTCACGCCCGTCCATGAAGCAATGTATGAATGCCTCATTAAGACCATATTGTTTTGAAATGTCGCATAACGCATAGAGATGAGTGAGGGAAGAATGAACGCCTCCGTCGGAAACAAGACCCATGAAATGAATGGATACGTTATGATCTTTTGCATACGAGAACGCCGAGACAATCTCTGGGTTGGCAAGTATGGAACCGTCTTCGATTGCACGGTTTATTTTTACGAGATCCTGATATACCACCCTACCGGCACCGATGTTCAGATGTCCGACTTCGCTGTTGCCCATCTGTCCGTCAGGCAGTCCTACATCCTCTCCGCATGCCTGAAGTTTTGAGACAGGCCATTCTTCCATCAGAGAGTCGATATATGGGGTGGGAGTGTTGAAGATCGCGTCGTCTTTTTGGTGGTCGCCGAGACCGTAGCCGTCAAGAATGACCAATAGAACTTTTTTAGCCATAAGATTTCACCTTGTAAAAAAAATAACGAGGATAAGAGGAAGAGATATATTCTGAAATTGGAATGCAAAATTACATCAAAGGGTTCAAATCCGAAAATTTTCAACTCAATTTCAGAACATGATTTGTGCGGACGGGAAAAAAGAAGTATTTTTGCACATTGAAAATGAAACAAAGAGGATATGGATGTGTTGAGAAGTAGCGAAAGCCATGTCTCAGTTCAGAAACGGGATGCTTTTTGCCGTTCATATTTAGAGGCTGTTTAAAAATACTATGGTGATGAAGAATAATGCTATTATTGTTGCATTGCTTGCCGGAGGTGCTTTATTCGCAGGCTGTTCGGGCAATGAACCTACGCCACCGTCTGTACAGGACGTCCGATTTTCCGTGTTACTCTCAGAGTTTGACGAGACACGAGGAGCGGCCAACGAAGGAGGCCTTTCAAATATGGAGGGTCGTGAGCTGACATTTACGATAGCTGTTGTGTCCGGTAGCGGTGATGATGCCGTGGCGGTTTATGTAGCCAGTCAGAAAGCCACAATCAGCGGTGGAACCGTTGCTCCGGTAGATTTTACGACAAGACTTGTGTCTGGCGAGAATTATACGTTGGTAGCTTACGCCAATTTCAACGGCACTAACGGACTTTCTCCGGCAGAGGATGCCACGGAGGCTGATTATCTGGCCGCACTGAGAGACATTCATTGTTCATACGAAGTAAACAATGAGGCCAGCGATTCTTATTTTGCTGTCTATCCGTTCGTTTCCGGTCAGGAAACCGTTGGTGTAAGTCTGACGCGTCCTTGCGCCAAGGTGACGGTAATCAATACCGGGAACGCGCTTCCGGAAAACACTACTGTGACAGCAGAACTTTCAGGTGCTTATTCCCTGACCAATATTTTCAATGCTCTTACGGGCAGTTACACCTCTACGGATCTGACCACATCCACTGTCTCATCGACCGGTCTACCTATCGGTTATGATGCCGGAGATCAGACTGTGATGACGCTTTATGTTCCTGTCAATGCCGATGGTACTGTGACAGGTGAACTTAAACTTACAGTCAACAATGGGTCGGCTACGATAGAAAAAATTATTTCCGTGCCGATGAAAAGGAACACATTGACGATGGTAAGTGGAGATTTCAACAGCTGATATTTTCTGAAACCGATATATAAATAAATCCGTGACTTTCATTTTCAAAGTCACGGATTTATTTTAAGGTTATGTCAGATGCCGTTTTTTATTTACGTATGCCGAGTTCCTTTTTGGCTATTATGGCACGATAACGGTTGATGTCTTTGCGGATCAGATAGTCCAGCAGACGACGACGTTGACCTACAAGTGCTTTAAGAGCACGGGCTGTGGTGTGGTCCTTGCGGTTCTCCTTGAGGTGCTCTGTGAGGTGCTTGATACGCAATGAAAAGAGAGCGATCTGGCTCTCGGGGCTGCCGGTGTCAGTCGGCCCCTGTCCGTAAGTGGCGAAGATCTCCGCCTTTTTTTCAGGAGTAAGATACATTGAGAGAAAAAATTAAGTGGTTATAAAAAAGCCTTTCTTAAAAAAGCGCGGTCCGCGACTCTCTCTGTCCGGGTGCTTTTCTGCAAAAGACGGGGCAAAGGTAGTAAAAAAAATCTCCACGGACAATAGTCGATGGAGATTTTATGCGTTTATGTAATATGAGATAATTTTATCAACTTGCGATAATTTACGAAAATTTTTATCGTGTAAAAATGTAAATATGCAAAAAAATGATTATTTTTGCATCTGGGAACGTTGTTGTCCTGTTAATTTTAATAATTACAAAAAATGCATATACGTAAACCTCTATACACTGTGGCAATTATAAGTCTCTTAGGATCCTTTTCGGGAAGTATGACGATAAATGCGGGAAGTGACTACGACAGACAGTTTCTCTCATATCCGACTTATAGTGGAGAAGATCTTGAGTTGACGGTGGATGGTTCGGGTACACATTTCCGCCTCTGGAGTCCTGAGGCTCAGGCTGTAAGAGTGAATATATATGATGACGGACGTTTCGGTATGCCTGTACAGGTATTGGAGATGCGTACTGATGCCGACACTGGCACCTGGATCGTTTCCGATCCGGAACAATTGTACGGTAAATTCTACACTTTCCAGATATTGTGGGATGGCAAATGGCTTGACGAAACGCCGGGAGTATGGGCGAAAGCAGTGGGAGTGAACGGGAAGCGTGCCGCCATAATAGATTTTGCCGGTACCAATCCTCCGGGATGGGACAATGACCGCGGACCAATGGTGAAGAATTTCTCAGATGTGATTGTCTATGAAATGCATCACAGGGATTTCTCAGTCAGTCCTACTTCCGGAATGGCGAATAAAGGTAAATTTCTGGCTCTTACCGAACATGGAACCACTAATTCCGATGGGCTCGCCACGGGGATCGACCATCTGAAAGAGTTAGGTATAACTCATGTCCATATTCTCCCGTCATACGATTTCAATTCGGTGGATGAGACCAATCTGCTGCAGAACAGGTATAATTGGGGTTATGATCCTCAGAACTACAATGTGCCGGAAGGTTCATATTCTACCAATCCTTCTGATCCGGCTGTGCGTGTGCGTGAGATGAAAGAGATGATAAAGGCTCTTCACAATGCCGGAATCGGAGTAATAATGGATGTGGTCTACAATCATACTGCTCTCAATGATGGTTCCAATTTCAGTCTGACAGCACCGGGTTATTATTATCGCCATCGGAATGACGGCAGTTATTCCGATGCGTCGGCCTGTGGTAATGAAACTGCATCCGACCACCCCCAGATGGCAGATTTTATCGTGAACTCGGTGAAGTATTGGGCTGATGAATACCATATAGACGGGTTCAGATTCGATCTGATGGGGATTCACGACATAGAGACCATGAACCGCGTGGCCAGAGAGTTGAAGGGCATTAATCCTTCGATATTCGTTTATGGTGAAGGATGGACAGCCGGAGATTCACCTCTTTTTGCAGATCGCCGGGCTTTGAAAGAGAATGTGGCCAAGATGGAAGGTGTGGCTGTCTTTTCCGATGATATCCGTGATGCGGTCAAAGGACATTATTCCGATGCAGTCGACAGAGGTTTTGTGTCTGGTAAGCCTGGACTGGAAGAGACAGTGAAAATTGGTATCGTGGCTGCTACACCTCATCCGCAGGTCGACTACAGTAAAGGAAATAATTCCAGATTTGCTTACGCTTCGTCGCCCGAGATGGTGGTCAATTATGTGAGTTGTCACGATGATCTCTGCCTGACCGACAAACTTCGTAAGTCGGTGCCGGAGGCAGATGATTCGCTCCGGCGCAGAATGGCCAAACTCGCGCAGACCATTGTCTTTACCTCGCAGGGCACTCCGTTCATGTTCGCTGGTGAGGAGATATGGCGTGACAAGAAGGGAGTTCATAATTCATTTGAAAGTCCGGATTCGATCAATGCCATAGATTGGAAACACAAGACAATCTATAAGGATCAGTTTGATTATTACGCGGGTCTGGCACGACTAAGGAAAGCTCATCCGGCTTTCCGCATGACAAAGGCCTCTGACATTGCGAAGCATCTTGTCTTTGATAAGATTGATGAAAAGAAAACTCCTAATCTGGTGTCGTATACGCTCCGAAATCATGCCAATGACGACGAGTGGGAGGAAATTAAGGTGATATTCAATGGCTCGCCGGAATATCGCGAAGTTAATGTGAAGAAAGGGGAGTGGCTTGTAGTGGCCCACGACGGCAATATATCTCCTGACGGAAAACTTGGCACAGAGAAAGGCGGAAAGATTCTGGTAGAGCCATATTCGGCTTTAATACTTGCCCGACAGTGATCCAATACTAAAAATTATAAACTAACTATATCTGACATGAAAACTTGTGCGACAATTCTGACAGTGTTGCTGGGCGTATTTTCGTCCTACGCACAGCATGAGATCCCGGACTCTTTGAGTCAGAAATCCGATAGTCTTGCTGTAGACCTTCAGGAGGTAGTGGTCCAGGGGCGTACACAACGTGTGATAAAGCATGGTGTGGAATATATCCCTGACAAGAAGACCAAAAAGGTATCGCTGGATGCTACCGGCCTGTTGCTTCAGATGCAGATTCCACAGCTGAACGTAGACCCCTCTTCATTGTCGGTCACGACAATGTCGGGCAAGGGGGTCAGTATGTTCATAGATTTTGTACCTGCCACCGAACAGGATCTCCGGGGGCTGCGCCCGGAAGATGTGTTGCGTGTGGAGGTCCTCAATTATCCCGATGATCCACGTTTCGAAAGTGCGCCTTATGTGGTGAATTTCCGAATGCAGCATTATGAGTGGGGTGGATATACGAAAATCACCGCTGATGGCTCCACATTGGCGACAAACATAATAGGAGGTGATGTATATTCCAAATTTGTGTATAAAGGGTGGATGTTTGATGCCAATGTCGGAGTGAACTGGTCACACAGGAACAGATATCCGTCCACGCGGACCCAGACCTTCCGAGATGTGGATTTTGGTAATGTACATTATCCGGAGATTGTACGTACCTCTGTCAACGGGGATGATTATCTCCGTCGCAGTAATTCCCAATGGACATCGTTGCGCGCCAGTTATTCGCGTGATAACATGTATATACAGCATTCCGTGACTTTCGGCAGAGAGGGCATACCGGTGTCTCGTAGAGGTGCGGAAGTTAAATTTTCAGGAGATATCATCGAGGACCTTAAATCTGTATCTTCCGATACTTATCAGTCGCTCTATCCGGGAATACATGGCTATTATCAGTTTGTACTTTCGAAAGGGAACTCATTGATGGCAAGCTGGGATTTCTCATACGGATCTACCAAGAGAAACTCCTCGTATCGGCTGGAGGATTACGTTCCTATCATAAATGACAATCGTGAAAAGGTTTATAGTCCCATGGCCAATCTGTCATACTCCAAGAAGTTTCCTTATAACAATACCTTCCGTACGGCTCTGATGACATTCAATACGATATATGACACTCATTATGCGGGGTCGTATGAAGGGAGGCAGAAACTTCTGTCGTCGGAAAATATGATCTTTCTGGAGTATATGCAGTATTGGAAGTTCGGACTTAGCCTTTATTCCCGCGTAGGAGCATCATACGTAGTAGGAAGAGTCAACGGTGTCAATACTCTTGAGCAGTGGAATCCCCGTCTGGGCGCGCAGCTGGAATGGAAGATAAATGACAAACATTCGGCAACTATAGAAGGTTGGTGGGGCAATTCCCATCCAGAGGCGTCTACGGCCAACAGTGCCATAGTGCAGAGCAATGAACTGTTGTGGCTTCAGGGCAATCCAGATCTGAAAAACACTATTTTCGCGTCCGCGAAGGCCTCCTATACATTCATACCCACCAACAAACTCTCTTTCTCGGCTATTGTGGAGTATGAGGGCAATCCCGACAAGCAGGCTTATGAGTTCTATACTCTGCCCGGAAAGGATGGTCTTGTGAGGCGTGTGGTCAACAGCGGTGACGCACATACCTATTCGGCGTGGATATCGGCCTCACTCCGGTTGTTGGGCAATTCGTTGTCGTTTCAGGCTATGGGGCATGCGCAGCGCGTGGTGCTGACAGGACTTGACGCGCAGTCGATGAATCATCTTGATGCCTCGGTCAGCGTCCGGTATGCACATAATAATTTCTCCGCCATGCTTTACTATAATAGTCCCCAGAAACGGCTTGACGCATGGTCAAACGGTTATCTCAGAAAAACAAAAAACATATATGGAGTGGTGTTGAACTATGCTCTGGGCGATTTCAAGGCAAGTCTGCATTTCCGCAACTGGTTCACCAAGGACGGGTATGTCACCAATCAGTTCCATTCAATACGTTATTCTGACATGTCGGAAGAATGGAATGTGAATTACTCACGGATGATCCGGCTGATGCTTACCTATACCATACCTTATGGTAAGAAGGTCAATCATGGCAATGAACTTCATAAAGAGGGTGGTGTCGGCAGTGCTATTCTGAAATAATAGCCTCTAAAAGACTATATATACCGCATCCGGAACACTTCGACGTGAAAGTCCCGGATGCGGCTCTGTTTTTAAACAGCCTCTTACTGATGCTTGAAGAAAATTTTCATTTTGTGTCGAACTTTACAACATCTGCGCATGTTATATGTGTACAACGAGTTTTTCATGGTATTAGATTTTAAGGTTAATACGATTGGTTGTCGTGATGACAATCAATTTTTTTATATCTGTCCGGGAATTTTTCGTAAATTTGCAGAATGAAGCGTGGTTTCCGGTTGTTGCCGGCATGGATGCTGACTATGGTGTCCGGCGTGGCTATAATATGGCTCACACTTTCGCCTCGTCCTTTGGGAGACACGGGAATTTCTCTGTTCCCTGGTGCGGACAAGCTGGCACATGCGATTCTTTTCGGAGGGTTTGCTGTTTGTATGCTTGTCGACTGGCGGAGATATTGCCCTTGCCGTCGAAACATGGCAAGACGGGTAGTTTTGTCGGTCGCTTTTTCGTTTCTGTTCGGTATTGTCATCGAATTTATGCAAGGCTGGATGAACCTTGGACGCAGTTTTGATGTTGCCGATATTGGAGCCGATTTTGTAGGCTGTATCCTGACAGGGTTGTTATGGATACTTCTGATGCCTCGGCAGTAATGGTTCTCGACATAGAGGCTTTTATTTTTATACATATTCCACTTCTTCCACATTAAGTGAACGAACCTACCACTGACATATCTCCGAAAGAGGATCAACAGAGACCTTCCGGAAAAGAGGCCCCGCGACGACATGCCGTGAGGCCGCGTTGGCTTAGAATCACTCTCAGGATTCTATTGTGTATCATTGTGACCGTCATGCTCATTCCGGTAGCCGTCTATATACCTCCGGTACAGACGCTGCTCAAGAATGTGGCTTGTTCCGTAATAAGGAAATCGACGGGTATGAACGTCACCATAGAGAAATTCAGGTTGAGGTTTCCTCTCGATGTATCATTGCAGGGAGTGACAGTGGTCGAGGCTACTGGAGACACGATGGTTAGCGCGAAAGAGGCGATAGCGGATGTGAAACTGTTGCCGCTCATTGATATGGATGTTCGCCTTAACAGACTCAGACTGATAGAGGGATATTACCGTATGGTCAGTCCTGACAGTTCGATGGTGATGAAGATAAGGGCCGGAGAACTTGATGTGGACTGTAAGAGTTCAGCTGACATAAGACGCAGTCATATCAGTCTCAACGATGCCCTTATCCGGGACGGAAGTCTGAGTCTATACATGAATGTATGGAAAAAGAAGCCCGCACCTGCGGATACAACTTCGACACCTTTTGTGATAAGCGCAAATCATCTCAGACTTGAGAATTTCCGCTTTGCCATGTCGATGCTTCCAACTATAGATACTCTTGATCTGACTACTCGCAGTCTGGAACTCCGGCGGGGACTTGTCGATCTGGCATCGAACAAGGTAAGCATAGGCAGTGTGGCCGTGGCTGACGGGGATGTCACTTATCTTACGCCGACGGCGGCATACATCAAGGCGCATCCTGCACCGGTCGATACAGTCAGCGTGCCTGGCCCTCCGATGACAATTACCGGAGACAGTATCTCGCTCGACAGGTTTACAGCTTTATATGGAGTGAAGGGTGCACGCCCTCTCCCCGGATTCGATCCATCCTATATCAGTGTCAGTGATGTGTCGGTGGGCATGCGGGGATTTTACAACCGTGCCTCTGAAATCCGTCTCCCTATCACGCGGCTGATGGCTAAGGAACGCTGTGGTGTGACCATAACATCCGGAAACGGCACGGTCGGGGTAGACAGTGTGGGACTTTCCATACGCGATCTCAATCTGTCTACTTTGAATTCAAAGGTGTATGCCAATGCCACTGTGCCGTTCGCTCTTATGGAATTGAAACCGACTGCAGTGACATCGGTATTGGCAGAGGCATCGATCTCGCCGGTCGATATGGCTCTGTTCATGCCCTCTCTCAAAAAGTATACTTCCGCTCTTCCTTCGAAGCGTCCTGTGGCACTTCAGCTGAGGGCCGACGGATCATTGAGTCGTATGAGTGTATCATCGCTGAAAGTGGATGTCCCTCAGGTATTGCAAATGATGGCCAAGGGAGATGTGTCTGATCCTCTTGATATTAAGAAAATGCGTGCTCATCTTGATTTCGACGCCACACTGTCGGGCCCGGCTACGGTAGACCGTCTGGCAGGAGGGACGGGTATGGATATTCCTCGTATGACTGTCAAGGGAACTGCGACGGCTGACCGTCAGACCTATTCCGCAGATTTTGATCTGCGTTCCGAAGCGGGTGATGTTGTGGGTGGAGGCGAGGTGTCGCTGACAGCCGAGAGTTACCGTGCGGATATTGATATTTCAGGTCTGCAGGCCGGTCGTTTTCTTCCTGACGTCGGAATAGGGCGTGTGAGTGCCCGCATACATGCCGATGGAGCCGGATTCAACCCCACACGTCCAGATGCCCGTACGCTGATGGACGCCTACATTTCAGAGGCTGTCTACAAAGGGCATGACTACCGGGGAATAGACCTGCATGCGGAGCTTGGCGACGGTGATTTTACAGTCAATATGGTCAGTCCTGATCCTCAGCTTAATCTGACACTGGATGCCACAGGAACAGTGGCACCGGACAGATATACTTTCGATATTCGTGCCAGAGTCAATCATGCCGATCTCCAGGCCCTCGGCCTTACGGAGGGTATTTGTTCAGGCAATGGAAATATTTATCTCACAGGCGCGGCAAGTCCTGACCGTTGGCTTTATGATACCAATCTGCGGGTAGACAATTTTGACTGGAATCTTCCCGACGGTTATATCCATCTTCCACAGGGGTTGACTGCGAATCTCCTTGCCACAGAAAATTCGGTCAATGCCGATGTAGACTGTGAAAGCACCAATCTGGAATTTTCAAGCGCGACCGGCCTGAAGGATGTCGTTGACAAATTCACAGCACTGATGCCAGTGATAGACAAACAGATAACCGAACGCCATCTTGATGTGGAGGAGCTTCAGGCTGCGTTGCCCCCTTTCCGACTTGACGCGACTGCGTCCGGCCGCGGGTTGATCCGTCAGTTCCTGACGGCTACCGGCATGTCGGCCGATACTCTGCATGCCACTGTCAGCAATGATTCTCTCATACGCGCAGGCGTAGAGGTGGGGCGTTTCGATACCGGTTCGCTGCGTATAGATACCGCTACGCTTTCTCTCTCCCAACGCGGCAGTCTACTCGACTATCGTCTCCACATAGGAAATGCGCCGGGAACTCTTGATGACTTTGCGAAAGTGAACCTCAACGGCTATGTGGGCGGCAACCGTGCATCAGTGTTCCTCACCCAACAGAATATACAGGGAAAGACTGGTTATCGCCTCGGTTTCACTGCGGCTGTGCTCGACTCTATGGTCAGTGTCCATTTCTCGCCGCTTAAAGCAACCATCGCCTATCTGCCGTGGACTCTCAATGCCGACAACCATGTGGAATATACGTTTGCCAACTCACGTATCGACGCCAATCTTCGGGCGCAGAGTGCCGAAAGCAGCATACTTCTTCTTACTGAAAACAATGAACATGGGGAGGAGGAATTGCATGTCAATCTCCAGAATATCCATATCGAGGATTTCCTTCAGATGTCGGTGTTCGCTCCGCCGTTGCGAGCTTCTGTGAGTGCCGACATGCGTGTCGGGATGAAAGGGAAGGCTATCGTAGGTAACGGGACGATAAATGTCAACGATTTCTATTACAACAAGGTAAATGTCGGGGATTTTGAACTTGGCGTAAGGGCTGGCATGGGAGAGAAAGGCAACACTGGCGGTATCGCTTCGTTGAAAATCAACGGAAAACCTGCCCTGTCATTCCAAGGTGCGTTGATGAAGGATTCCGTAGGAGGCGGTGTCACACCCAAAGGGATGAAAGTGTCGCTTACCGAGTTCCCTCTCAGTGTGGCCAATCCGTTCCTCGGTGCCGACGTCGCCGCTTTGTCTGGTGCGCTCAACGGTGAGATGGCTCTTTCCGGCACATTTGCAGAACCTTTGCTCAACGGTCATATCGAGTGTGATTCAGTCCGTGTACGTATTCCGATGATCGGCAGTTCCCTTTCGTTCGACAGGAAACCGATCCAGGTGGTGGACAATGTGGTCAGCTTCGAAAATTTCAGAATCTTTGCTGTCAACAAAAATCCGCTTGCCATCAACGGCTCAGTAAATGCACGCGATTTCAAGGCTATCCGATTCGACATAGGTGTTGCTGGAAAGAATGTGCAGCTTGTCGGTAACGACCGTAGGGCGAGAAGTCCGATTTTCGGGAAACTGTTTGTCGATCTTGATGCATCTGCCCGTGGGCCGATGGAACATTTCGATGTCAATGCCAATCTCTCCATCCTCAACTCTACAGATATAAACTACCAGCTCCAGACAGATGCGCAGGCCATCGTGGAGCAGAGACAGAACGGAGATGTGGTGACATTCGTGCAGTTTGCCGATACTACGCAGACTGTCAAGGCCGACAGTGTCGCGACGATGATGAGTATGAGAATTCTGGCATCGCTTACCATTGCTCCGGGCACTCAGGCTACAGTCTACCTCTCGCCGGACAACCCGACCAATCGTGTGGAGCTTTCCCCATCCGGCACTCTACGCTATTTCCAGAATTTTATGGGCGACATGCGTCTCAACGGACAGCTTAATCTCGGAGAAGGGTTCGCGCGTTATTCTCTGCCGGTAGTGGGTGAGAAGAAGTTTGTGTTCGAACCGTCGAGTTATGTGATGTGGAACGGCGACATAATGAATCCGCTTCTCCATCTCAACGCGTATGATGACATGAAAGTGAATGTGATCCAGAGCGGAGGTAATTCCCGGCTGGTACAGTTCCGTGTAAGTCTTGCAGTCAGCAATACCCTCTCATCGCCTGGCGTGACCTTCGATCTGTCGGCTGAAGATGATGTTACGATACAGAATGAATTGCAGTCGATGAGTCCTGACCAGCGTGCCACAAGTGCCATGAATCTGCTCGTCACGGGTCAGTATTCAGGTCCGGGGGTAAAGACGGCTTCCAACAGTAATCTCGCTACATCCGCCCTATATGGTTTCCTTACATCCCAGATCAATTCCTGGGCGGCCAACCATATCCGCGGCGTCGATCTGTCGTTCGGTGTGGATCAGTATGACAAGACTGTCGACGGACAGAGTTCCACAACCACCAGTTATAGTTATCAGGTGTCGAAATCATTGTTCAACAACAAGTTCAAGATAGTGGTGGGAGGCAATTATTCCACTGATGCTTCTGCCGATGAGAATTTCGCACAGAATCTTCTGAGTGACATCTCTTTTGAGTATATGCTCAAACAAACCAACACTTTGAGTATGTATCTGAAACTTTTCCGACATAACGGATATGAGAGTATTGTGGAGGGTGAGGTGACAGAGACCGGTGTCGGCTTTGTAATGCGCCGGCGCATGAGCAATCTACGCCAGTTGTTCCGTTTCCCCCGCAGAAAGAAAACTGTGATATTGCCAGATACTGTGAATGAACATAGTGACTCTGTCGGCGATAAAGAGAAGTCAAACCAATCAGACAATCAACAGAAATGAATCTCCGAATATCTACTCGTCCGTCAGTCTGGCTTTTTCGCTTTCCGCTGATTATACTTCTGGGTGTTGTTGTCGCTGCATGCTCCACCACAAAGCGTCTCGGAGCGGATGAAACCCTGTATACAGGTGTGAAAAAAGTTAAGATAGTTCCTACGGGGAAGGAAAAACTGCCCGATGAGATGGTCTCCGATCTCAAGCAGGCCGTCAATGTCACTCCCAACAATCCCCTTCCGTTCAAACTCATGTCGCCTTATTGGCGTTCGCCTCTTCCGATAGGGCTGTGGGTCTATAACAACTGGAATGATTCAGCCAAGGGCCTCAAGGGCTGGTTGTATAAAAAGCTGGTGGAGCAGCCGGTGTTGATTTCCGACGTACGGCCGGAGGTGCGTGTGAAGATGATGGAGGAGATTCTCGACAACAACGGCTATTTCGGTTCAAATGCCTCATACGATCTTCTTTACGACAAGAAAAATCATAAAAAGGCCCGTATCAGTTATACGGTGGATGTCAGCCGTCCTTATCCCATCGATTCCATTATATATCTCGGCAATGATTCCTCAGGGCTGTGCCGGTTCATCGACTCGCTTGCCAGAAAGAGCGACTATCTTGTGAAGGGGGAACGCTTCTGTGTGGATTCCCTTTCCGCCGAACGTGTGCGTATCACCAACCGTCTGCGCAACCGCGGTTACTACTATTTCAAACCTGAATATATCCAGTTTCTGGCCGACAGCACTATCTCTCCCAAGAAGATCGCGCTTAAACTGTCGTTGGCCGACAACATGCCCCGGCAGGCAACTCTGCAATATCGCGTCGGGAATGTCTATACGACAGTGCTCCGGCAGAGCCGTCGTAATCCCGGAACGCCGGATACTATCCAGACTTCCCGTGGAGAACTTGTAATAATGCGTCCGGCCCGGCTGCACAAAGATCTTGTCCCGTCCTGTATCACTTTCCGGAAGGGGCGGCTTTTTTCTGTGCGCGATATGGACCGCACGCAGACGCGTCTTTCCCGTCTCGGTATCTTCGGTGCGATACAGGTGCAGCCCGTACCCGCAGACTCCTCACTGACAGATCCGAAACTTGATGTCTACATAACCACGCAGTTTGATCGTCCGCTTGAGGCCTCGATAGAGGTCAATGCCACTTCGAAGTCCAATTCGTATCTCGGCCCCGGCATCATACTTGGTCTGACCAACTATAATATTTTCGGTGGTGCCGAGAAACTTTCGGTGCAGTTCAACGCCAATTATGAATGGCAGACAGGTCGTGAACGGTCGTCCGTGTTCAACAGTTATGAGTTCGGACTCACGGCCAATCTCGCTTTCCCACGGCTTCTTGCTCCACGGTTTATTCCGCGTACCCGCCGGGAACTGAACTGGACCAATGTGTCGCTCAATGCAAGTATTCTCAACCGGCCGCACTACTTCAAGATCTCACAGTTCAATGCCGCGTTCTCTTACGAATGGCGTTCGTTCCGACATGTGCTGAATCAGTTGACCCTTTTCAAACTTTCTTATACCAAGCTCATGCACACCACGCATGAGTTCGATTCGCTGATGGCCGGAAATCCCGCGATTGCCCTCAGTTTCCAGAGCCAGTTCATCCCTCAGATGAACTATACCTATACACTCGACAAGTTTCTGGAACGACAGCGCATCAACGGCATAAATCTGACCGCCTCCATCACGGAGGCAGGCAACATTTTCAGCGGTATCTGGCGTGCCTGTGGTGTGAAAGGGGAGAAGCGTCTGTTCGGTACTCCATTCTCACAGTTTATCAAAGGACAGGTACAGCTGGTATATTCACGCCGTCTTATACGTGGCTCCAACCAGTGGCTTGTGAGCCGTGTGCTGATCGGTGCCGAACATGCCTACGGCAACTCCCGCGAAGTGCCCTATACGGAGCAATTCTATATCGGAGGTGCCAACTCTATCCGCGCTTTCACTGTCAGGTCACTTGGCCCTGGAAGTTACCGGCCGCCTAAAAATCAGGTGAACGGGTATTTCGACCAGACTGGTACATTCAAGTTTGAGATCAACACCGAATACCGTTTCCCGATTGTAAGCATCCTTCACGGAGCGGCTTTTATAGATGCCGGGAATATATGGCTTCTCAAAAACGATCCGCTCCGACCCGGAGGAAAGCTGAAAGCCTCGTCGTTTTTACGTGAGATAGCTCTCGGTACTGGTATCGGCCTCCGTGTCGACCTCGGTATGATTGTAGTGCGTGGAGATCTCGGTTATGGACTTCATACTCCCTACAGAAACGGCACACCGCATTATTTCAATATTGCATTCAAGGATGCGTTTGCCTTTCATCTGGCCATAGGTTATCCATTCTGAGCAATCTTGCTTATGCGTTATCCCCTCACTCCCAGAGAACGGACCGGCATCGTAGTCATCTGCGTGGTCATTCTTCTGAACATCGGCTGGCTTGTATGGGTTAGAAATTGCCACCGGGGAGAGAGCGGCCAACCTGTGGAGAGGGTGTTCTATCCGGAAAGCACTTTGGACGAAGAGCCGAAACCTGATTTAGCCGGGGATTCAGTCATTGCTGCTGTGAAGACAAAAAAAGGGCGTTCAGATAAAAATATTCCGAAAAGAGACAGAAGAAAGAAGTCGAAACCGAAGTCCTCTTCTTCAAATGCCGGTTCCGTGGCTCCTCGGAATTTCCTTCGTGACACCATTCCTACGCATATTGGGAGATAGATGACAGGTTTTAGGCTACAGGCTGTGTGAATATACGTTAAAAATCTTAGTTTAAGATTTTTTAACGGCTCGAGGGGGGGTAAACCGCTACGCTTTTATTAATTTTGCGGTCGGAAACGACAAGAAACA
>CANEHE010000021.1 GCA_947427285.1 uncultured Porphyromonadaceae bacterium | reverse complement strand
GCGTTTGTGCCTCCGTGCTGATAGGCATTAGCATGGCGAGGGATGCCGCCGAGATACCGGCGATGGCTACGGTTTTTCCGGCGATGGAGCGGGCGCGGAGCTGCTGCTCCAAGTAGCGTACCTCGGCTTCGCACTTGGGGCATGTGCCGAGGCAGTCGCCCTTGTAGCGGCATTCAGAAGTGATAAACTCTATGCCGTTCGCTTCGGCTATCTGCTGACGGATTTCTTTCAATATCTTGCAGGTCTGCTTCCCTCGTGCCATAGTCAATCTGCGGATAATTTGAATGATATAGGAATTGTCATCCTGACGTTAACCTTTTTGCCATTCAGTCTGCCGGGAGTGAAATCCGGGAAAAGTCCGACCACACGCAAAGCCTCTTGGTCAAATGCCGGTGCCAGACCCCTGAAAATTTTAGGCTCGCATACATGTCCCAAGGTGTCTACATAGAAATTCACTATCACACGCCCTTGAACACATCCTTCACCGTCAGGATATCTTAAATGCTGAAATATGAAACGCATCATTTCAGCTGGACCTCCTGGAAATTCCGGTTGTTGTTCAGCACAAGCGTATATTCCGTTCTCATCAGGCATTGTCGAACGTTCATCGGGCATCTCACCTTGTGTTACAACGACATTCGGTTCGTTGCTTATCTCTCCTTCTTTCACGCCGTTATTATTGGGAGTCAAAGATGAAACTGAATCTTCAATCATCGGCAGTTCTCCTTCCTCTTCCTGAATACTATCTAACTCTTCTGCTGTGTAAAGTAACACTCCTTGTAAAGTTTCGTCAGACTGATTTGAAGATGACGTGCCGCTGCATCCCGACATGAGAATCATTCCGGCCGAGATTCCGGCGAGGGCTACGGCTTTACCCATGCGATGACGCGAGCGGAGCTGCTGTTCAATATAGCGGACTTCAGCCTCGCACTTGGGGCACGTGCCGAGGCAGTCGCCACGGTAGCGACACTCCGAAGTTACGAACTCGATGCCGTTCGCCTCGGCTATCTGCCGACGAATCTCTTTCAGTATCTTGCAGGTCTGCTTTCCTCGTGCCATAGTCAGTATTTTCGGATTTGATAGGTGAATAAATCGAATCGGGTAAAGCCGAGTTGTTCAAGCGCAGCACGACTTGCATCGCGGTCGACATCAGTGTTGAACTCCGGTATCAGCGGTATGCGGATGATGCAGTCATTCTGCCGCCCGCTGTCGGCTATCAACTGGAGATTGGCGAAAATAAGGGAATTGTCTTGCCCGGTATAGTTGCGGTAAATCTCAGGATTCAAGTCCTTGATGTCAATGATAAGTGTATTTACCACAGGGAGCAAGGACGCGATATTGTCTGCCGGAACATTGAGCGATGTTTCAAGATTGATTTGCCAGCCGTCACCGCACAATTCGCGGAAGCGTCGGATAAAATCGGGACGCAGACACGGCTCGCCACCGCCGAATGTCACGCCGCCATTGGTGGCAAGAAAATAAAGCTCGTCGATGCGGATTTCCCGATACAGCGATTCGGGAGTGTATTCCTTGAATCTTTTGCCATCACCGAGCGACTGGGGATTGAGGCAATAACGGCAATGGAGCGGGCATCCGTGGAAAGCAACAAGCGTTGTCACTCCATCGCCGTCGGTTGCCAGACGATGACGTGCTATGCCGATTATTCTTGCAAGGCTGCTTTTCATTGTGCCTGTATTTATGATGTCATTTTTCTTTGCTATCCCATAAATCGCTAAAAAGTAGTTTACACCACAAAGTTAACAAGAATAATTGACTTTAAGTGTGACATTTATACAATATTATTCTTTGTTGCAGAGGTTGTTTAAAAATGCTTGTTAAACAACTTCTTAATTTTCAAGGAAGAAACCGTCAGCATACAAATATTATATTTCCGGGAGATTGAAGGGAATCATGATACAGAAAATCGGGATGATCCAGACTCCTTAAAGCCTGGGCATTCTCTACGCATCTCTCGACAACAACCTCAACAAGCTTGCCGCGCAGTTCTTTCAGACGCCCTGCCGCAGGAGTCCCAAAACTACCTCCATCCTTCGGCTCCATGATACGTACCTTAACGACCTTTGCAAAACGCTTCACAATCTTCCAATCAATGCATCTGGCGGCCTCGGCGGGCAAAAGATCAAGCACTTCCCCATCTCCCTGTGACTTGATAAGATTTACAAGATCAATGGTGCATCTCTTTTTCCAGAACTCACGTAAAGACATATCACCCGGTGCCGCATACGCCGAATAGTCCAGCCGATAAGGTTTTATTATATCCAAAGGTCGGAGCAGTCCATAGAGCGACGAGACAATCCTCACCCGACGTTGCGCATACTTCCATTCCTTCTGATTCCATTGAGAAGAATGAATCTGACGGAACACCACTCCTGTAAACGCTTCCATTGCCGATAGACCTGTCAGTTTGTCCCAAAAATCATGGATCATTCGCCTACATTCACGCGCAAGTCTCGGCGATACGGAAAGCATATCGCAGATCTGTTCTTCTGTAGCTTCGCGGAGATTCTGCATTATCATCTTCGCAATCTCTTCTCCAGCAGGCGTATGCCGGAGAAACTCATCAGGAGCGATCTCTCGCAGAGCACCCTCCATTGTCTTTGATTCCGCAATCAGTATAAGCATTTGTAAAGTAAAAATAGAGTCAAGGCCTCAACCCCGACTCTATTTTGTCGCTAAGCATTGTTTTATTATTTTAACGGCAATGACGTTGGCGACAATTGCCTTTGTATATAAGACGCCAGAACTATACAGAAAGTTTAATCCCGCAGAAGATTTTTCTCCCACGGGATTATCAATCGTGACATCGACAATAATATCTTTGTCAAAAACCAGATGATATCATTTTCTGATCAAAACTTTACGGGTCTTGCCACCGCGCATCTCGATGAAGAGACCGTTATCCGGCGAAGACACCTCCACACCCTGAAGATTGAACCATCGGCTCTCTCCTTCATTCCAATTTATTACATCCACCACTCCTGTACCCGAATCGGCTATAGGTTCTACATGCTGAAAGTTCTTCCAGTGAAGGGCAACCTTATACATATCCACAGACTCTTCCGGCACATAAAGGACTGCCGTGGCCGGCACGCCTTCAAAAGGACCGGTAGCATAAGATAGATTTGGTGTGGTCGGCACAACCTTGGCATGACAAGTGAACGATTTCAACGCAGTGCAGTTATTGAAGGAGTTCGGATAGATCTCCGTGATATTCTCGCTCAGTTCAACAGTCTCAAGAGCCGGAAGGCCATTGAAGGAATAAGAATCGAGCTGAGTGATTCCTTTGCCGATCTTTAGATTCTTCAGAGCGGTGCAACCGGTGAAAGCATTCCCGGAAAAACTTTTGAGATCGTCGGAAAGAACCACATCTGTGATCTTGAGATTTTTCTGAAATGCACTGGCACCTATTGCACGCGCAGGTTCAAGCGACAACGGCTCCAGCTTCTCGCATCCGCCGAAAGCACTCGCACCGTATACCGCAATGGTGTTGCTTCCGAAATATTCAAGATTCACGCAGTCCTGAAAAGCACCCGCACCAACAGACACAGTACCTGCCGGCGGAGTGAAACGCTTGAGCGTCATGCTGCTGAAAAACATATACCCTCCGATAGCGTTCGGCGACGTGGCATAGTCCTCCATATTGTCATCATCTGAAAAATATGGTTTGGTATCCTTTACGAAAACAGCCTCCGAGAGATCAAGATCCTCAAGCACACCGAAGCCAACCAGTCCCGGTTTGAAACGGTCTGCCTTGGTTTTGGTCATGGCTCTGAGTATTTTCACATCCGCACTGTTGAGTTGGCCTTTGATGGTGAGTTGCGTAAGTTCTTTCTGCTCCGTTTCGGTGAGGAGTGTGCCAAGCGTTCCGGCAGTCTCCACATTGACAGTCTTCTGGGCATAACTTCCCAGACTGACAACCGCCATAGCGGCAAGAAGTAGTGTTTTCTTCATCGGTCAGTGATTATTTAGGATTATTGTTAAGTTTTGCCGTGCGAAACGCCATGCGCTGCAACATCTCGCGGTCAGCTTTGAGCTCGCGAGGATTGAACGGCAGACGTTTTGACGGACTTGCATAGAAATATTTGATCTCCTCCGGACTTGTCTCGCGGAAGTTGACGAAATAATAGTCGTAAGTGGGATTGATCGTATACATGTCGCGTATGTAGATGAAATCAGTGGAGTCTTTCGAAATGAAATAGTCCTTGCCTCCATCCGAACCCATACTGAAGAATCCCCAGCGCATGAATTCGTAGAGCTGTTTGCCACGATCGCGCCATACGGCCATATATCCGTCGGTAAGCTCGTTCTCCCCAAAGAGATACATCACCTGGAAGGAAACCGCATTCGGGCGAGTCTCCGCGTAATCGAGTTCTCTGCGGGTCATCTTCCAATCATCGCCTCCGAGACTTCCCTCGATGGTCCAGGTAGTGTCATAGAGCAGCGTACGGGTCTCCTGAGCAACGAGATCGTCGAAACTCATCCCATATTTGAGAATGGGCAGCGAGACTTCTTTAACACCGTTCATCGAATCGTTGTATGCCTTAAGGGCAGCGGCGATAGAGTCCGCCCTGCGGATAGAGTCGAGACGTTCCTGTTCCTTCGGATCTATACCACCAGGACCGTCATTGTCGCTGCATGCGAACATTCCTACGAGAGGTACGGCTGCCATGACCGCATAAAGTAGTCTTCTCATTGTGTATTGTTTTTTTATTCGTAGTATTTTTTGACATCTTCTGGTGAAATAGCCTCATATACAACCCTATAAAGGTCCATTCCAATACTTTCGTCGGTCCATATCTCCTTCCGTATGCTCATCATGGAGTCTGGAGTGAGATACATGTCGCAGGTATTGACATCGCTCCAACGCCAATACTTGTACTGGGCATTGAAAATCGAGTCTATAATGGCCGTGGTCTCGGGATTGTACGGGCAGAGCATCTCGCTTGAGTACAGCTCAGCCTGCTTGAAATGATAGTAATAATAGAAAGCGATATCCTCTTCTCCTCCACGATAGATCAATGTCCGGATAGTCTGCCATCCGTAGAGCACTTTTGTGGTGTCACGGTGAAGTTCCCGCTTCTCCATCGATCTGATGTAGGGAACATCCTTTCCGAAATCAACGAAAGGTTCAAGCGGACTGTGCCCGATCACCTCCGGTTCCGGCGGCGTAGGCGGAGGAGGTGTTGGTCCGTCATTGTTGTCAGAGCATGAAGCGAAAGGGGCCAATGCCAGAAGTGCTCCGACTGCTACGGGAATGAATCTGGTGTAATTCATTGTGATTATTAATTAGGTTAAGAAAACTGTTTGAAAATTTAAATTAGCGTTTCTGTGAGCTGTTTATCGGGCCAACATCCTGTATGTTCTCCCGGAAGCGTCGCGCAGTATCAGCATACGGCCTCGCAGTTTCTCGGTCGCAGCATCCACGGAGGAGTAACTTCCGAGTCTCACTCCGTCTATGCCGAAAGCGTCTACTGACCCTGTCAGATCGGAAGCCACTGTCTCAACTCCGACATCAGGGGGATCGCCACCGCCAAGAAAGTCGAACGAAGCCAAACCGTTCCCTTTCACATCCATGTTTGTCAATGGTTTGCCGAGTCGTGTCGAACCGTCGGTGTTGAGATTGAACAGAGTGGTGGAGGGATAAGACACGTCGGTCAGGAAATTGTTGTAGACGCCACCGATATAGTCAAGATAGGGGAAAGTATCACCCTCCTGATCGGCATCCGACATACCGTTTTTGCCGTCGGCCGGAACCACGGCATAACGAGGATGGAGCTGTATGGTATTCACCGTATTGTTGCGCCATGAGATTTCGAAATAGTCAAGATGCGTCACCAGAAGGCCGGAGTTAGGGAGAAACTCATCCCATCCCTCACGTAGACGGTTTTCTATGAAGAAACATTCGTCGCGGAAGCCGTCGTTGTATATCACGTATGTCTCTCCTCCCTGAGTAAGAGGCTTCATGTCGCGGACGGATGCGGAGCGCGTAAGTTCAACCGGATCGAGCCAGCCACAGAACATCCTCTCAAAGGCGGTATAGGCCACCGGACGCCGCGCCTGATCGTTGTACGATCCATAGTCCATTATATCCCAGTAACCCATCGGATGTGTACCGGTTCCTCCGGTACCGTAATGGTCCTTGAGATCAAAACAGTGGGAAAATTCATGGCAGAGTGTGCCTATACCGTTGAGGGTAGTGCCCGAAGTACCGAAAAGTTCACAGGAGCAGGCGAACACATCTATGAATGTATCGTCGAGGTAGAGAAATTCCCGGTCGGGCTCATACCCGGAATGGCTTGCATATCCCTTGAACGGCCATATCGTGTTGGCAGGCGCGCCGTAATTCTGTCCATAGCCCGCGAAAATAATGAAAATCATGTCAGCTTCCTTGTCGCCATCCCAGTCATAATTCTTGAAATTCACTTCATGGTCCACGGCCTTGCAGGCATGCACAGCCAGATCCGGACCATGGTAGTCTATTATTCCTACAGAATCCTTACCATAATATTCCATCGGCATCGGAAGTGTCACAGGACCTTTGACATCGAAGGTGAAGTCAAATTTTCCACGGCTCTGATCGCGGAAATAATCGCGAACCGACCCGAAGAAACCGTTCTCTTTGTAGTTCTCCCCGTTGGCCACCTTCTGGAAAGTGCCCGCAGGATCCGGAACAGAGAAGCGGACATCCGGAAACTCAGCCAGTATTATAAGTCCTCGTTTCTGCCCCGTAAGATCAGTACGCCGTGGGAGGGGTTGCCGTACCGGAAGATTCGCAGGAGACTTGCGCACGATCACTTCAGTATCAGGGAAGCTGGAAAGTGTGGATATGAAATCTATCTCCGCCTCAGAGCGTTCAGAAACTTCATGCGCGATCATTCCGCGAGACACGAGAGAGCCACGTACAACCTCCGCATAACACCAGTCTCCGGATGCGTCAGTCACTACAGGGAGTCCGTCAGAAGTAACAAAATAAGCCATATTCTCATCGCCGGAATGGCGGATGAAGAGCTCCGAACCATCACTCTGTCTTACTGTTTTTGTGAACGGATAGGCGGGCACGGCATATCCCTGTGCGGCCAGCATCACAATAGAAACAAGTAGTAAAATTTTTCTCATATTTATTAAATTAGATGATTTTCAATCACTTTCCTACATGACGTGAGATTATATTTCAGATTAATCAGAGGATAATTTTCTCCGCACGCCCATCAGGAGCTGTCAGAATCACAAGACCGACACCGGAGAAAAGGGAAAGTTTCTCTCTGGATATGCCGCGTCCGTAAAGGACACCCTGAGGAGAATACACATCGACAGTCATCGTTACCTCAGACATCTGGTCCACACTGGCATCCGGAGACATAAAATCGAAATCTACAGTACCGTCCGGATTCTGTCTGATTCCGGATATCGGTTTTCCCAACAGGTTGCGGCCATCGGAAGCAGAATTATACAATTTGGCCTTCGGGGAAGTAAAATCTGTAAAAGAGGTATTTGATCCGTAAGGGAACGGATCTCCGGACATGGTTTCCTCGTCGCGACGTCCATCTGCCGCCACAGCATAATACCGTGGATGACGGTCATCGCTGTTCACAGAGTTAAACCTCCACTCCGAGGCATCGAAATCCACGTGTGTTATCAGAAGACCTCTGCCGGGCAAAGCCGAGTCCCATCCCACTGGCTGACGGTTTTCCAGAATATAGTATTCATCCGGATGAGCGTCATTGCGCACTATATAGGCCTCTCCGCCATCGGCCAGCGGTTTCATTCCGCGTATGGAGACAGGTTCTTTGAGCTCGATGAGTTCCATCCAACCGGAATACCAGCGTTCGTAAGCCGTAAACCCGGCAGGCACATATCCATTGGCGTTATACATTCCGGTGTCCATCAGACTCCAGTCACCCATACCGAAACCTATACCATATTTGTCATACAGGTCCGGCAGACCGAAACAATGGGAAAACTCATGGCAGATGGCACCTATGCCGGTCGGTTCGCTTCCGGAAGATCCGTTGAGTTCACATGAACAGGCAAAAGTATCTATAGTGACTCCGTCAATTTCCAGCGGCTTTCCCCAGTCGCTGAGTGTAAGCGTTCCCTGTTTGGGCCATATCAGACTGGTGTCGTGGCTTACATGTTCGCCATATCCGGCATATATGACGAAAACCATTTCGACCTCGCCATTGCCATCCCAGTCGTAATCCTTGAAATCGACAGATCCGGAAGCCATCCGACAGGCCTCGGCGATCATCTCCCCGGCGTGTGCATCCGGACGTATAGGAGTCTTCTCTCCGTAATAGGAAAGGTTTTTAGGCATCGACACAGGGCCGACCACATCGAATGTGAGGGAAAGCAGTCCACGACTCTGGTCGCGAAAATAATCGGACACACTGCCCCGATAATCGCCGACGGAATATCCGCTGGCATTGGCCACACTGTCGGCCCATGCAGTCGGATTCCCGACAGTGAATTTCCGATCGGCGAAATCTACCAGAATTATAAGTCCTTTCTTCTGGCCTACGATCGGCTCGGATGGTTTTACTATTGCACGTTGGGGAATTTCCAGCCCCAGATATGCGGGGGGAGTAGCAGATATACTTTCACTTGTATTTAACATAGTGAAAGCGACCATACCAATACCTAATTGTCTTATTATTTTGGATTCCATAAGTGAAATGGGTGAGCGTCAGGTTTTTAATCCAACGAATCAGACAGTATTATCAAGGTGTAATGCTAAGTCATTCGCAAATATCATATAAAATATTCGTATTCCCCAAAAAATTTATGTTAAATTATATTAAAATATAGACTATTCTTAATATACCTTTGTTTGTGTATATATCTTAAAATTTGTAAAACAACAAGAAGAAAATTCATAACAAATGTCTATGATTTTAAACACTCTTTATCGTCCGGTTTTACATTTTTCACTTTATTTATCTTTCTTTTCAAGGGACTTAAATGTTATAGGAAATATATGACGGCTGCATTTGTTTTCTGGATAGTGAAAATTCTGCTTGTGATTGTCATCCTCGTCGCGATGGTGGTGATCTTACTCGGCATAGGAATCGCTACTCATCGGATGGAGGACACCGACAATCATGCGACAGCCGAGATGCGCAAGGATATATCAGACAGCATCGATGTGATAGGACGCCACAGTGTATTTCGCGATTTCCTTGTCAGGTCGTCAGCCAAGCCACGCAAACACAGCAAAACATAATAAAAATCCGGACAGCGGCGTATGTTTTGACACGTCACTGTCCGGACAAAAAATCAAGAGGCTGTTTAACGGCGCACAAAGCGGGTCGAGTTCCGGCCTTCGTCTGTTATCACGGTGATTATACCCACCGTGCCGGGCTGCAAATCCGAGAAATCGATACGCGCCGAAGACCCCTCATATTCCACGTCTGCGGAAAGGCGTGCACCAGACATCGACCATACTTCGACATTTTTTACCACGGAGGGGGCGATCACTTCAGCAGAAGTGGTTCCCAGACGGAAATCCACGACAGATGCACCTGCCGATGTTATGCTTTCCACTCCGGTAGTGAGAGGCGAAGGCTCTGTGAAACGGGTTATGGCACGAGTTCGGCATACGTGGAAATACTGTTTGGGCTGTCCGTTGGAATATCCGCCCTCAAAAGAGAGGAATGTGGCCATCTCATCGCTCATCAGTGTCGACGACCAGTATTTGTCGGCGGAAAGGGCTGTACCGCCTGCCTTGGCGAGATTGGCATTGAAAGCGGCACGCTCCGTGGGATAAGGATCTATATCCGGCTCTCCATCTTTCTGAACCATTGTGACTGAATTTCCAGTCCAGTTGTTGATCTCTTTATTGGCCTCATCAGCACCGGACTCCACCCATTTCAGTCCGCAAGAGGCGGCAAAAAGCTGACGCAGTTCGTCGACAGCCGGAAGATACCATTCAAACCGGTCATCAGACTTCGCCACACACCATTCTTCAGCCGGGAAATTTTCCTCCCAATCGGCCAGAACCGTTATCTTGGAGCGGTTGAGCATTCCATCCAGAACATCCGTTCCCTCCGGAACAGGTGCCAGTGCTTTCGACCACATCAGTTGTTCCTGTTCATAAAGACTTACAGCCTTACCGCTGCGGTTGTCGGCATTTACATAATAGATATAACCTACACATGTCTTTCCGGGCACGATCGCGCCCTGCTCCCAGGTGCCGTCATTAAATAGATAATATCCCACCTTGGTATCTTTCAGCGACACCGTAAGGTCAAGAGATGCCGACTTTCCGCCACACGCCGCCGTAAGGGTTGTGGTACCCGGAGCCATACCCCTCACTTTACCGTTGGCATCAATAGTGGCTACCCTGGGATCGGACGAGTCCCATGTAATAGTCTTTTCTGTCGCGGTGGCAGGCAGAACCTCAGCCTTGTAGGTACGGGAACCTCCCACCGCGAGCTTATTTGACGTCACAGTAAAAGTCACGGATTCCACCGGAACAGTCTGCGCGAAAACTGTCATTGATACGGCGGTCAAAGCGGACAATACCGCGATTCGGATAATTTTTCTCATGCAAATATATGTTAATAAGCGAGTTAATTCATCAAATCCTTTTAGAATAAATTTATTCGTCATGGTTTGGTCCACAAATATACGAAGAATATTTTTATTATGTACCATAATTTTGCTTTCAACAGTATTTTTATTAACTTTGCAATTACGCACAGGCCCAACAGAACTTGAACAATTCCAAACATATTCAGTTATGATGAAATTGCCGGCTATAAGGAGCACAAGTAAAAATGAGGGTTCAATACCGATATTTCAGCGTTTGAGATATATTATTGTACAAATTGATATGAACTATTATGGAAATAATTAGCCTGCATGGAACAGAAGACCGTTTGTATGAGCTTGTGGCGCGGCTCGTCATGGATCCTGATATAATCCGCCAAAACAACAATTATCCGTTCAAGACAACACCACAGTATATATGGCATATATGCATGTGTGATGGTGAGGTCATAGGGTTCATGCCGGTAAAGAACACTTCCGGCGGTCTATATATTGACAACTATTATATCAAAGATGACAAGCGTGAGGTATTGGATGCCCTTATAACCAATATCCTTGCCGCTTCAGACAAACCTGTAACAGCTCTCTGCCATAAAAGACACACGGATGTGTTCCGCCAACACGAATTTATCACATGTACAATATTCGCACAGTACAACAAGATGCAGCATATCGCGAGAAAGGAGAACGGAGTCGATGACACATAGAATGAATGTATATGAAGCGGCACAGAAACGTCTTAAACTGGTTTTTGACAATTTTGACTATGTCTATGTTTCCTTCTCCGGAGGGAAAGACAGTGGTGTGCTGCTGAATTTGTGCGTGGAGTATCTGCGCAAGAATTTTCCGGGCAGAAAACTCGGTGTATTGCATCTGGATTACGAGGCCCAATATTCCCAGACTACCGAATATGTAGCCAATAGATTGGCGGAGGACAGAGACATCATTGAAGTGTACCATTGCTGCGTGCCGTTTAAGGTAACGACATGCACATCAATGTATCAGTCATATTGGCGTCCGTGGGAAGAGTCAAAAAAAGAACTATGGGTAAGGGATATGCCTGAGAATTGCCATACGGCCAGTGATTTCGATTTTTTCAATGAGGGATTGTGGGACTATGATTTCCATCATTTTTTTGCGCAATGGCTCCGGCAAAGGAAACAGGTTCGTCGGGTATGCTGTCTTATAGGTATACGTACACAGGAGAGCTATAACAGATGGCGTACCATACATAGTAGCAGAAACTGCCGTCATTTCGGATCCGCCAAGTGGATTAGCATGATGGGCGGCAACGTATTCAACGCATATCCCATCTATGATTGGAAAACCTCCGACATTTGGGTCGCCAACAGTAAATTCAGATGGGAATACAACCGGCTTTACGACCTCTATTATCAGGCAGGAATCCCTTTGGGGCGTCAGCGTGTGGCGAGTCCGTTCATTTCACAGGCTCTGTCAACACTCTCGATATATAAGGCAGTCGACCCCGATACATGGGGCAAGATGGTAAGCCGTGTCAACGGGGTGAACTTTGCCGGCCTTTACGGGAACTCTTTTGCAATGGGATGGAGATCAATCAAATGCCCTCAAACATTTTCATGGAAACAATACATGGAATTTCTTCTTGGCACTCTCCCTGAGGAAACTGCCCGGAATTACCGTGACAAACTCCGCGTAAGCATACGTTTTTGGAGAGAACGCGGAGGATGCCTCTCCGAAGAAACAATCAACAAGCTCCGAGACAGGAATATTTCGTTCTCTGTAGGCTGCATGTCGGCATATCATACTGACAAACGACCTGTCAGGATGGAATATCTTGATGATATAGACATACCCGAATTCAAAGAGATACCGACCTATAAACGGATGTGTATATGCATACTGAAAAATGACCATGCCTGCAAATACATGGGGTTCGCACTTACCAAAAAGGAGAAACTGTTGAAAGAAAGAGTAATGAGAAAATACCGCTCGCTGAATCATGACAAGATATAAGAGTCCCGTATATAACGTAATCGCCGTTCCATTGGACAAGGTTGTGGCAAACAGTTATAATCCCAATGTAGTGGCACCTCCGGAAATGAAGTTGCTTGAAATCTCCATTTGGGAAGACGGATACACTATGCCATGTGTCTGCTACTATATAAAAGACACGGACCAATATGAACTTGTGGATGGGTTCCATCGATATCTGGTCATGAAAACATCCCGACGCATATATGAACGGGAAGGCGGTCTGTTGCCCGTAACAGTGATTGACAAAGACCTGTCACACAGGATGACTTCCACCATAAGGCATAACCGTGCGAGAGGGATACATAATGTGGAACTCATGAGTCACATTGTTGCCGAACTGACGCGCTCCGGAATGTCTGATGCATGGATCATGCGCAATATCGGTATGGACAAGGATGAACTCTTGCGGTTAAAACAGATATCCGGACTCGCAGAACTGTTTGCCGATAAAGATTTCGGCATGTCAGACGAATGGAAAGAAGACGATTAAGACGGAGTAAAATCACAACACAGTCCAACACTGTAACCGCATTTTTCTGTAATGTTATCATATATTTATTATTTTAGACTGTTTAAAATGACTGTTAAACAACCTTTTAAGGATAACCTCTCATCAGTCCATTTGTCAAACCGAAAGTATTCCGAGAGCCTCCGGAAAATTCCGGGGGCTTTTTCATTATAAATAGGAATGTTTTGATTAACTTTGCGGTTGATGAAGACCATAATCTCTTTTTCGCGGATGAAGAAGGCCATCACAACCGCGATGGCTTTGTTTACAGTTTTCGGTATATCGGCTGACGTGGTGTCTGACGCGCGTGAGTTCATTGACGGCGCGGACTACGAAGCCGCCCGCCAGATTCTGACAGCTGAAATTGAACGTGCTCCGAAAAGCAATCAGATCGGAACGCTCAACCAACTCTTGGGGGAATCCCTTTTTGAACTCGGAAACTACTCCGAGGCACGTAAATGTTTCGACACGGCCAAAGCCAAAGGCGTGGCAGATGCTTACCGGTTTCTCGGACGGCTCGCTTATCTTGACTATGACTTTCCACAGGCTTCGGAACTCTATGCCAAATACCGCCAGATGAAGACTCGCGCCAAGAAGCCTGTCGCTCCGGAAGCGGAAGAGGAGGAAAACCGGATATCCACGGCAGAAGGTTTTCTCGACCGCGTAGAGAAAATTGCGGTGATAGATAGTCTTGCGGTAGACTTCACGGATTTCTACAAGGCTTACCGGCTGCACGCTTCTGCAGGACGTCTTGCCGACCCGGAATCCATTCCGAATGAGGACAGCAGACAATTGGCCTCGATGGCTTTCTTCAACGAGGCCGGAGACTTCGCGATGTGGGCCGAACCGGACACGATCGGCACGCAACGTATATATGAGACGATGCAGCTTACCGATGGCTCATGGCACAAACCGATGCTCACAGGCGACGGTCTGCTTGAAGGCGATTCCGATTATCCTTTCATGATGGCCGACGGCCTGACACTCTATTTCGCCAACGACGGTCCCGAATCTATAGGTGGTTATGACATTTTCGTGGCTTCACGCGATGCCGCCACAGGAGAATATCTTCAACCGCAGAATATGGGTATGCCCTACAATTCTCCTTACGACGACTTCATGCTTGCCATCGATGAACTAAATGGCGTCGGCTGGTGGGCCACAGACCGCAACCGTCTTGACGGCAAAGTCACTGTGTATATCTTCAAGACAAACGACCTGCGGAAGAACTATAATTCCGACGAGGATGATGTGGTGGCTTTCGCCCGTCTCGACTGTATCGCCAACACGCATGGCGACGAGGATTTTTCGGAGATACGTGCCGCGATTGCAGAAATCGACCCAGATGCCAAAGTAAAGAAAGTCGACTTTCATTTCCCGATGGGGAAAGGTCACATCTGCACATCACTCGATGATTTCAAGACAGAAGCCGGACGCGAAGCAATGCAAAAATATCTGGAAGCCCAGAAAAAATATGAACAGGATGAGAAGGCATTGAAGCAATTGCGCCGCAACTACGCCGACAATCCCGGCGAACGCCTCGCTTCCCAGATCCTACAAGCCGAAAAAGCCCTTGAGACCGATCTCGGCCGCTTGCGCCGACTCCGCAGCGACGTCTTCAAAGCCGAAGCAGTAAACAGTAATTAGGAACATAGTAGGGGCGCGATTATGCGCGTCCACAGCATCTACGCAACTTAAAATTCAACATTCAAAATTCACATGATTTCTTTTGTAATTGCCCTGTCTTTGCTCGTGATCGGGTATTTCACTTACGGGAAGTTCGTGAGCAACGTGTTCGGAGCAGACCCGAAACGCACCACGCCCGTGCATACGATGGCCGACGGCGTGGACTACGTGGCTCTGCCTACATGGAAGATTTTTCTCATCCAGTTCCTCAACATAGCTGGACTCGGCCCGATCTTCGGTGCGATAATGGGCGTGATGTATGGCCCGGCGGCATTCCTCTGGATTGTGTTCGGAACCATATTCGCGGGTGCAGTACATGATTATCTTTCCGGCATGCTTTCACTGCGCGAAAACGGCGCATCGCTCCCGGAGATAGTCGGCAATCAGCTTGGCAATAAGGTCAAAAACGTCATGCGCGTGTTCGCTTTATTGCTGATGATTCTCGTGGGCGCGGTATTCGTATACAACCCCGCCGACCTTCTTGCGATGCTGACACCGCAAAGCCTCGACCGTCTTTTCTGGATCGTGGTGATATTCGTGTATTATATGGCAGCCACACTTCTACCTGTTGACAAGCTGATAGGAAAGCTCTATCCGCTTTTCGGAGTGGCATTACTTTTCATGGCCCTCGGAATCATGGCGATGCTCTTCGTGCATTCGGAGGCTGTACCTGAAATCTGGCAACAGTTCTACAACCACAAGGCCGATCCGGAGGCCAATCCGATATTCCCGATGATGTTCGTTTCCATCGCCTGCGGAGCGATCTCCGGTTTCCATGCCACTCAAAGCCCGATGATGGCACGTTGCCTCAAAAACGAGAAGCACGCACGTCCTGTATTCTACGGCGCGATGGTGGCCGAAGGAATCGTGGCCCTGATATGGGCGGCAGCGGCGATCACATTCACCGGTGGCTACAACGGGCTTCAGGATTTCCTCGGCAACGGTTCGCCCGCTTTGCTCGTGGACCAGCTATCGCGCTCATGGCTCGGCACGTTCGGAGGCATACTTGCAATCCTCGGTGTAATCGCCGCTCCCATCACTTCCGGAGACACAGCCTTGCGCTCGGCGCGTCTGATAGCTGCTGACTTTATGGGAATAAAACAGAAAAAGATAGCAAAGCGGCTTGCCGTATCATTGCCTATTTTCGGTCTCTGCTTCCTGATCATGCTTCTGCCTTACGACGCCCTCTGGCGTTACTTCGCCTGGTGCAACCAAGTGCTTTCCGTATTCACACTCTGGACCATAACGGTCTATCTTGCCAAAAAGGCAAAGCCATATATAATCACTCTCGTCCCGGCCCTTTTCATGACCTGCGTAACTGTAACCTACATCTTCTTCGCCCCGGAAGGATTCGGTGCATTGACCGACAAACTGTGGGGCTTCAGAATCGGTTATGAAATCTCGCTTGGCATCGGTTTGGCCACTGCAGCACTGATGCTCCTTCTTTTCGCACGCTTTCTGCGTCTGCGCAAATCCACATTAAAACTGGCTTGAACCATGCTGATAACCGACATAACTGCGAAAACCGACCGGTATAATCTACACTCCCACACACAGTTCTGCGACGGGCATGCGCCAATGGAGGCGATGGCACGCGCTGCTGCCGACCGCGGGATGCTTCACTACGGTTTTTCTCCCCATTCCCCTATCTGTGTGGAATCGGGAGCCAATATGAGTCGTGAAAACGTCAAGCCTTATCTTGATGAAGTTGATCGTCTGAAATCATCCTCGATAGAATTACCGCAACTTTATACCGGAATGGAGATAGATTTCGTTTCAGTGGACTTCGGGCCACATATAGACTACTTTCAGCGTCTACCGCTCGACTATCGCATCGGATCGGTACATTTTGTTCCGAACCAAGACGGTATTCCGGTTGACTGCGACGGAAGCTCGGAACGGTTTATACGATATCTGAAAGAGGTTTTCGCCGATGATTTACGCTACGTGGTAGAAAAGTATTTTGAACAGGTGCTGACCATGCTTGAACGCGGTGGCTTCGACATGCTCGGACATCTCGATAAAATAGCCCAGAATGCCTCTGTGGCTGATCCGGAGATTGAAAGACAACCCTGGTATGAATCTCTGATCGACGACGTGGTCAGCCACGCCAAAACCGCAAACGTAGTAGTGGAAATAAACACGAAATACATCAACGAAAAAGGACGTTTCTTCCCGCATGAACAATGGTGGCAGAAACTGAAAGAGGCAAAACTGCCGATAGCGGTCAACAGCGACGCCCATTGGCCTGAAAAGGTGGAGGAAGGTCGCGCACAGGCTTTCGAGAAACTTGATGCCTCCGGATTCGGCTTCCCCTTAAAGCAATAAACAGGAGTCGTTATAATTCTCAATTCAAAATTTAAAATTCTCAATTACAGCAATGAATACAGGCGACATATTTCCCGACATCCTCGGCATCGATGCCGAAAGCAAAGAGGTGAAACTTTCCGATTTCCCAGGAAAACGTTTCATCGTATATTTCTATCCAAAAGACAACACTCCAGGCTGCACGGCCGAGGCATGCAGCCTCCGCGACGGATATGAAAGTTGGACAGAAAAAGGGTACGTAGTGATAGGAGTCAGCAAAGACAGCACGGCCAGCCATCAGAAATTTGCAGCAAAGCATCAGTTGCCATTCATCCTGATCGCAGACACCGACCACAGACTCTGCGAGGAAGCTGGAGTCTGGCAAATGAAGAAAATGGCAGGACGTGAATATATGGGCATCGTGCGCACTACTTTCGTGCTTGACGAAAATCACGCAGTAACACACGTCATAAACAAAGTCAACACCAAAGATGCTTCCGGCCAGCTTGAACAACTTCTGAAAGCAAATGATTGAATATTCCCAATTCAAAATTCTCAATTGGTAAAGATTAGCGTCATAATGCCGGTCTACAACGCCGGCACGTATCTTGCACCAGCCATAGAAAGCGTGCTGGGGCAGACTTTGCATGAGTTGGAATTGATAATCGTCGATGATGTGTCTACCGACGGATCGCTCGACGTGGCCCGGAGTTATGCCGCGAAAGACAGTCGTGTGCGCGTGATGTCGATGGAGAAAAACGGAGGCCCGGGGATAGCGCGCAACCGGGGCATAGAAGCCGCACGCGGCGAATATATCGGTTTTATGGATTCCGATGACCTGATGCCCGCAGACGCTTTCCAGCACCTTTACGACTTTGCAGTCAAAGAAAACCTTGACATAGTGCGCGGTGCCATGGCTGATTTTTCTGACGTCAAGCCTGAACCGAGAAAAATTCCACCGTTTTCACAGATGGAGCGCACATTACGAGACAGAGCGCAACTGAGGCAAATGGCTTTGTGCTGTTTCGATTATCCCATCCGCTCCGACGATGAAGACCTCAACTTCGGAGGCAGCGTATGGGCTGCACTTTTCAGAACTCAACTTCTAAATAACAACAAAGTACTCTTTAGCAAGCTTTCTCATGCCATAAGTGAAGATGTGCTTTTCTGTTATGAAAGTGTCATGAAGTGCAGTTCTGCAGGCGTTATACCAGAGGTTGTCTATTATTACCGTACAAATCTCAACTCCCGGTCTCATCATCCAGTCCCCGACTTAATAGAAAGGGCTCTTCATACCGCAATGGAGATGGACAGAATGATTATAGCCGACGGTTTCCGGGAACGCGACCGTGAATATGCCATGCGATATGCCATCGACATAGTCCGTGCTTTCGTCAAGAATTTTTTTCTTTCAGATATGTCTCTGAAAGAACTCAAAAGATGGTTTCACTCACAACAGCGACATCCTTTTCTGCTCCGATGCCATAAGGAATTTCCTCTACAGATGCTTCCTAAGACCCATCGTATCAGCTTTGAAACGTTCTATCACCGACGATTCTGGCAGATGTACATTTTAATACACAGTCGCGAAATTCTCCGGACTTTCATGGGTATGAAAATCCTAAGAGGCTGTTTAAAACCGAATGTTTAAAATGAGAATACTCTTAGTCAATCTTCTTCTACACTCGTCGGAACACGGCCTGATTACCCGTCGTAAAACCAATGATCATACGATGATCTATACATTGGCACGCGGATTCCGTAAATTAGGACATGACGTTACAATTGTGGCATCAGAAGAGTATCGTCCACTTGAAACGGAAAATCCCGGATTTGAAGTGGTCTATTTCAACTCGTTTCTACCCTCGGTATTCTCCCCCGTGCTTCTGCCGTGGCCCAAAGGATTCCACAGATGGCTTAAGAAAAAAAAGAATGAGTTTGACCTTGTGATAAGTTCGGAAGTATTTTCTATTGCCTCGTTAACAGCTTCAATAATATGCAATAATAAACTTCTTATATGGCATGAAATGGCTTTCTTCCAAAAGAAATTCTTTAAACTACCAGCAAAATTCTGGTATAATATTCCCACGCGGATGCTTATGCGTAAGATTCCAGTGGTTGCCCGAAGCGAAGAAGCCCAAGAATTCATATCACAGTTTATGCCACACATAAGCGATGTCATAGTAAGCCATGGGGCAGATGAAGATATTTTTATTCCGACAGAGATCAGAAAAGATTCCTTTGTCAGTGTATCACAATTGGTTAAACGTAAACAAATAGACAAAATGCTTCGTCGGTTCGCTGCGTTTATACAAAGTCCCCAAAGAAGTCATTTTCGTTTGGATATCGTAGGCGATGGTCCCGAAAAAGATAACCTAATCCGACTTGTAAAAGAACTCGGGATCGAGAATAACGTGATTTTTCATGGCTTCCGGTTTCACACGGAATGGGCTAAAATCACTGCAGGAGCGACTGCCATGCTCATTGACACCGCTCAGGACAATAATATGCTTACTGTCTCAGAATCAATCGTAAGCGGAACACCATTGCTTATGAACTCATTACCCACGAATGCCGACTATGTCGACATAAATAATCTCGGAATAGTAAAAGACAACTGGGGACCGAAAGAGATGGAAGAAATGGCAACCAGATACGACGAATTTCACCGCAACTGCCTCAGCGTCCGGAACACGCTCACCAACACCGGCACCGCATCCCTCCTCCTACAGGTCGCCACCGAAAGCAATATCATACATGGCTGACCCTTGCTGTCTATGATGAATCAAAGGGCCACCAGACAGAGAGAAGTCTGTCGGATGGCCTTTTGAGAATGTTATTGAGATTCTATTCGAATAGACAAATTTTTATTTTGACTTGTAGTCGAGCTGTGGCATCGGAGCTGCTACCACCGGGCCTGGCTTCACGTATCCCTTCTTTTCTTTGGTGAATTCCGCTTTACGGGCTTTGGCTGCCTCGATATTGGCTTTATAACGGGCCATCTGTTCCGGTGTAAGAATTTTCTCCAGATCTTTCATATAGTCACTGCGCATTTTCTGCCGTTCCTTTTTTATCTTCTCATCCATTTTCTGGCGTTTACTCTTACGAGAAGCATTCGCTTTATCCAACTTTTCTTTCTGGGCCGATGTCAGCTCAATTCCATCAAAAGGATTCCTACGGCAACATTCAGGGTTTCTCTTGCATGCACGTTTCTCTTTATGACAACGGGAAGTTGGGACGCAAACTTCAGTCGTAGCCATTTCCGCCACTTTGCAGGCAGCGTCATTGGCACCGCAGGTCTCGCGCAATGCTTTTTTACTCGGATTCTTGAAGGGATTCGGCATCTCCTCTGCAACAACTTCTTTTGTCTGGGTTGCAGACTGAGATTTTACCTCCTGTGCGCTCAAAGGGAGTGCACAAAGTGTCGCTACGGCTATCGTCAGGACAATTGATCTTTTTTTCATGTGTCGTTCGGTTTCTTAAATGAATGTTTAGAATATCACCTGTATTCGAAATATTGACCACCAAGATTACAATTGGTTTAATTAGAGGATTGTCAAGGCTGCGAGTCAAGAAACTTCATAATCTCTGCCGGATTGCTGACCACATGATCGGCGCACGCCTTGCGCAGTTCCGAAACAGGGCGGAATCCCCACGTCACACCTACCGACTCCACACATGCCCGGCGGGCTGTCTCCATATCGACAGCCGAATCTCCTATATACAACACATCGCGTTTTGCGGTAGGACATACACCAAGAATTGCAAAAACAACAGATGGATCCGGTTTTACGGGTCTATCCGGAACCTGTCCCATAACTGTCTCAAATTTTATCTCCGGGAAGAAATGGGAAATTATCTTTTCCGCCGCCGACTGATATTTATTGGTGGCCACAGCCAGACGAACACCGCGTGAAGAAAGTTCGGCCAGCAATTCTGGTATTCCCGGATAAATCTGGGTAGTGTCTGTACAGTGGATGTCATAATGGCGGCGGAAATGATCCAGAAGCATGTCTATCGTCTCGGGTGAAGCGTCAGGTTGCGCACGCTCCATGAGCTTGCGCACTCCGTTGCCGACCATAAAATTATAGGCTGTAAGCGGATGTTCGGGATAGCCCATCTCTGAAAGGGCGAAATTTGTCGAAGCACCCAGATCGGCGATAGTATTAAGAAGCGTGCCGTCAAGATCGAATATAGCGAGTTGTTTCATACAAAAATTTGACTTATATCAGAACGGATAACCAATGGAGAAATGGAAACTGGAATCCCTTTTCCAATCAGGATTAACCAACGGCCATGGATCAGATCCACGAGCGGGATTGTGAGCTTTCATCCCCAGATCGAAACGAAGGAGGAAATAATTGAAATCCAATCGTATTCCGGCTCCGTAAGATGCAGCTATCTGTTTATAGAACGAATTAAAGCGGAACATTCCTCCGGGCTGGTTGGGATAATCGTGGATTGTCCATATATTTCCGACATCCAGAAAGAGACCTAACTCCACTACCCAGAAAAGTTTCGCGCGATATTCCACCGAAGCGTCAAACCGTATGTCTCCGCACTGGTTTATAAAATTGCTGACGGTATTGGACCCGTCGAAAGAGCCTGGCCCGAGAGTTCTGACCGCCCATCCACGCACGCCATTGGCTCCCCCGCCATAAAAGCGTTTCTCAAACGGGAGTATAGTAGAGTTTCCATAAGGCACACCTATGCCGAAACCGACATGCCATGCCAGCGACTGACGTCTGTCGAAGATATGAAAAGCCCCGTAATCGGTCTCCAGTTTGAAATACTGCGAATATCGTATTCCGAAAATCTTATATGGATCCGTATGGAAATCAGAGCGATGATTGATCATACTATTGAGCGCGAAGAGCAGATTGCCGGCGACCTCTGCATTCACACGTATCGTATATACATTTCTCTGTGGAGAACGTGTCCATGGAAGATCGCGACGCTTGTTGGTATGATAGAAACTATATCCCATCCGCATTATGAAATGATCCTCGTAACTATATCGGAGCAGAGGATTGTCAGGTGCGATCTGATCCAGAAAATTTACCGTGCTTTCCGGCAGATATACATAATTGACATCGACAAGAGTGAACGTATGCCGGTTTCGTGTGCGCCGCTCCATCCACCGGTAGCCCCAGCCGGCAGTTGCGATTATACGTGTATATTCAGGCCGTTCCTGATAGTTGAACGACATGTTAAGCTCCGTGGTGGCCATCACTCTGCGCTTGAAACTCTCCCGAAGAAACGGAGCCTTGAACTTCGGAAAATTGACCGAAGCATCCACGGAATATTCCATATAACGGTTATGGATGAAACCGTCCAGATTCCCACTGATCGACTCGTATGCCCCACGCATCTTGGTAGTCAGAGTCTCGGAACCACGCCCCACATTGCGATGGGAATATGTAACGGCGGCTGCCACACCCAGATCGCCTTCGGAATTAGTGCCCTCAAGCTCAAATGCCACGCTCTGGCTTTTCTCCCGGGTAAGAAGTATATACGCATCAAGGAGTCCTATCCGATCGTCAGCCACCGCGGGTACAAACCGTATATTTGTAAATTTCAATATATTAAGCCTGACCAACGCCTGATAAGTACGGTTGACGGATCTCTCGCTGTAAGGCGCACCTACACGAAGAAAACAATTTTCATATATCACCGACGGGCGAAGATACCGCTTCGACCCATAAAAAATCTCAATATCCTTGTAGCGGACAGTGTCGACCGCGGATATCCGCGCCAGATCGTCATCAATCGCCGGACTGTAATCCGTCACCACACGCACAGAACGTATGAAATATTCCCTGTGGTCAGGCAGAGTCTTTGCAGAACCTGGATGTTCGTATGGAGGCCTTACCGTCATGGTCAGGTCCACCTCCCGGCTACCGTATGTCGTGTCAGCATTGAAAGTGATATAGTCTTTGCTGAACGCAAAGAATCCTTTATTTCGCAGATGACTGGTGATTTCCTCCCGCTGCTCTTCAAGAAGAGTCAGATCAAGATTGTCGCCTGGACGCACGGTGAAATGCGAGGAATCCTCCATCACATACTCCCGAAGCGAATCGGTGGGAAATGCATACTGTATAGTCCGTATCAAATGAGGCTCACCAGGATAAATTAGATAGTTAACCTGCATCTTTCTCTTGCGCCGGTCAGCAACAGTATCAGCTACCACACGAGCTGACAGATAGCCTTTGTTCTCAAGCGCACGTGTCAATTGAGCCACCCCCTGAGCTGTAAGGGCTGAATCGTAGATCACAGGAGCCTCGCCTATACGGCGGATAAACCGGTTGATCCACTTTGTGGTATCCTTCCCAGACAGATTGTACAGACCCAATCCCCATTTGACACTCCAGAGCATCCGATGATTCGGCTGCTGACGCACATACCCCTGCATCTCGGTCTGACTCACCCCTTTCGAAGAGTCGGCCACTACGACACTTATACGGTCAAGAAGATATTCCCCCTCCGGCACATGACGGGAACTGCTGCACGACACAGTCACAGCCGACAAAAACAAGCCAGCCAGAAGTACAAGAATATTTATCTGGAGTCTGCACATTTTCAAACCGCGAAGTTACTCATTTTTTGCCGGGCGACAAAAATGTTGTATCTTCGCATCGCATTCACATCCGGGATTTCTCCCGGAGCATACATCAGCCTATAATGACCACCCTCACATTCATCTGGCACGATTGCTTCCTCCTGGAAACACCGGAAGCAGCTGTCGTATTCGACTTCTGGAAAGATGGACGCCGTAGCGCGTCATCAGAGGATATTCCGGCTTTTCTCACTGCGATACCACAAGAGAAACCGTTATATGTTCTGGTATCGCACCACCATAAAGACCATTTCCACCGTTCCATTTTCTTCTGGGAAAAAGTTCACCCTGAAATAAGATTCATCATCAGTAACGACACACGCCGTTCGATCGCCTTCATGCTCCGGCAGGGAGGCACATATACAGGTTTCCGACCCACCCCGGAAAAAGTGGCAGTACTTCATCCGGGCGAATCATTCGCCGACACCATGATCAATATCCATGCCTACGGATCGACCGACATAGGCAATTCATATCTGATAACAATGTCTGACGGAAAAAAAGTGTTTCACGCCGGCGATCTCAACGCCTGGGTCTGGAAAGATGAGTCGACTCCAGAGGAGATTGCCGAGGCACAGACAGCCTTCCGCACCATACTCAAACAGATATCCGCAGATTCGCCGGAAATCGACATAGCCATGTTTCCTGTCGACTCCCGCATAGGACGCGACTATTGGGAGGGAGCGGCCATGTTTGTACGTGCCATATCCGTAGGACGGTTCTTCCCTATGCATTTCTGTCTCGCAGAATCGGAAGAGGAACTTGATAAACGTATGAAGGACGCATCCAGATTTGACCTATATGCCAACCCGGCACACGGAAAATATATCGCTCTCCAGCATCCTTATTCCACTTTCACATACCAAGATTGATCCGGATTTCAATCAACTGTCGCTCCATAGACTGCACACACATTCGATTTGTGTGCAGTTTTTCTATCTAAATTTTGTTAATTGCCGGAATAGTGGTATCTTTGCAGCCGGCTTATGTCGAAATTGGCAGAATAAAGTTGTCAGCGACTATACTTCCGCCCCTTTCCTCTCCACTCCGCCGGAGTTGTATATCAGCAACGGCATCAGACATTTAGACAAATAATTATAAACCACATAAACTTCACCAGTATTATGAGTTTGAACATCATTGTGCTTGCCAAACAGGTGCCTGATACCCGAAACGTGGGCAAGGATGCCATGAAGGCCGACGGTACTATCAACCGTGCCGCCCTTCCCGCCATCTTCAACCCCGAAGACCTCAATGCTCTCGAACAGGCCCTCAAGCTCAAGGAAATGTATCCTGGCTCCAAAGTCACCCTGCTTACCATGGGTCCGGGACGTGCTGCAGAAATCGTCCGTGAAGGCCTGTATCGCGGTGCCGACGACGGAATAGTTCTATCTGACCGTGCGTTTGCAGGAGCAGACACGCTTGCCACGTCTTATGCCATCAGTGCCGCAATCCGTAAAATCGGAGCATACGATATGATCATCGGTGGTCGTCAGGCAATTGACGGCGACACCGCTCAGGTAGGACCTCAGGTAGCCGAAAAACTTGGCCTCCCACAAGTGACATACGCCGAAGATATAATCTCTGTTGAAAACGGTCATGCCATCGTGAAACGCCGCATCGAAAGCGGGGTCGAGACCGTGAAGGCACCTCTGCCTCTTGTGGTCACGGTAAACGGTTCGGCAGAGCCATGCCGCCCGCGCAACGCAAAGGCCCTCCAGAAATACAAATATGCGGCAGCACCATCTGAAGTGGCAAACGACGAAGCACGCAAAGAGATGATCGCACGACGCCCATATCTTTCCGTAGGGGAATGGAATGCCGAATTCGTCGGTGCCGACCTCTCACAATGCGGTCTCGCAGGCTCACCTACCAAAGTAAAGGCCATCGAGAATGTTGTCTTCACCGCCAAGGAAGCCCGTGAAATCCCCAACACCGACCAGGATCTTGAACAACTTATCAAAGAACTCATAGCCAACCACACAATCGGCTGATAACATACCATCAAACTTCAAAACAATGGCAGAACAGAACAACCTCATAGTTTATTGCGAATTTGAAGAGGGCAAGATTGCCGACGTCAGCCTTGAGCTTCTTACAAAAGGTCGCCAGCTCGCTGATGAGCTCGGAGTAAAACTCGAAGCTGTTGTGGCAGGCGACAACCTCAAGGATATCGAAAAACAGATTTTCCCTTACGGTGTCGACACCATTTATAAAATCGAGGACAAACGTCTCTATCCCTATACCTCGCTCCCTCATTCCTCCATACTGATCAATCTTTTCCGTGAGATCAAACCTCAGATTGCATTCATGGGTGCCACATCCATCGGTCGTGACCTCGGTCCCCGTGTCAGCTCATGCCTGCATTCCGGTCTCACAGCCGACTGCACAAGTCTGGAGATAGGAGATCATACGGATCCGAAAACCGGTGAGAAATATGACAATCTTCTCTATCAGATCCGTCCGGCTTTCGGCGGCAACATCGTGGCTACGATCGTCAACCCGGAGTGCCGTCCGCAGATGGCCACAGTCCGCGAAGGTGTGATGAAGCGCGAGGTACGCGACTCCAACTATGTGGGTAAAGTCATCTCACTCGACGTAAACAAATATACCCGACCGGAAGACTTCTGCGTGGAAATCATCGACCGCCATGTGGAGAAATCCAAAGTGAATCTGAAAGGCTCGCCAATTATCGTAGCCGGCGGCTACGGAGTGGGCAGCAAAGAGAATTTCGATCTCCTCTATCAGTTGGCCGACACACTCGGGGCCGAGGTAGGAGCAAGCCGTGCCGCTGTCGATGCGGGTTGGGCCGACCATGACCGGCAGATAGGCCAGACGGGTGTGACTGTGCGTCCGAAACTCTACATAGCCTGCGGAATCTCCGGACAGATACAGCACATAGCCGGAATGCAGGATTCATCAATCATCATATCAGTCAATTCCGATCCCAACGCCCCGATCAACACCATAGCCGACTACGTCATCACCGGTAAGATCGAGGACGTACTCCCCAAACTCATCAAATATTACAAAAAGAACTCAAAGTAAGCCATGGCTAATTTCTATACAGACAATCCGTCTCTCAAGCTCCATCTCACCCATCCCATGATGGAGAAAATCGTCGAATTGAAAGAACGAGGCTTCGCCGATGCCGACAAATTCGACTATGCTCCGCAGAACTTCGAAGATGCGATGGACTCTTACGACAAGGTTCTTGAGATTGTCGGCGAGATCTGCGGCGACATCATCGCCGAAAACGCAGAAGATGTGGACCACAACGGACCACGTGTCGAAAACGGACGTGTAGTATATGCAGAAGGCACGAAGAAGAATCTTGACGCATGCCGCAAGGCAGGGCTGATGGGAATGTCCATGCCTCGTCGTCTCGGGGGTCTGAATTTCCCTATTACTCCATATATCATGGCTGCCGATATTGTCAGCCGTGCCGATGCCGGATTTGAAAACCTGTGGGGACTTCAGGACTGTGCCGAGACAATCTACGAATTTGCCTCCGACGAACAGAAAGAGAAATACATTCCCCGTGTATGTGCGGGAGAGACCATGTCGATGGACCTGACTGAACCTGATGCCGGATCCGACCTTCAGTCCGTAATGCTCAAGGCTTCTCAAAAAGAGGATGGCTCATGGGTGCTCAACGGAGTGAAACGTTTCATCACAAACGGAGACAGCGATATTCATCTGGTCCTCGCCCGTTCGGAAGAGGGATCCAAAGACGGCCGTGGCCTCTCGATGTTCATCTATGACAAGCGCAATTGTGGTGTCACAGTTCGCCGAATCGAAAACAAGATGGGCATCAAGGGTTCTCCAACCTGTGAACTCGTATATAAAGACGCTCCCTGCGAACTGGTAGGTTCTCGCCGTCTCGGCCTGATCAAATACGTGATGGCCCTCATGAACGGTGCCCGCCTCGGTATCGCAGCGCAGTCGGTCGGTCTAAGCGAAGCCGCCTATCGTGAGGCTCTCGCATACGCCAAAGAGCGCACACAGTTCGGAAAAGCGATTATCGAATTTCCAGCCGTAGCTGAGATTCTCTCAGTGATGAAAGCGAAACTCGATGCCTCACGCACACTGCTCTACGCATGCTCACGTGCCGTAGACATATACAAAATATATGATGACATAGCGAAAGAGCGCAAGCTGACTCCCGAGGAAAAAGCCGAACAGAAGCATTACAGCAAACTCGCCGATGCTCTGACACCTCTCGCCAAAGGAATGACTTCCGAGTTCTGCAACCAGAACACGTATGACTGCATCCAGATTCATGGCGGATCAGGATTCATGAAGGACTACGCTTGCGAACGTCTCTACCGTGACGCCCGTATCACCTCCATCTATGAAGGCACCACCCAGCTGCAGGTAGTAGCCGCTATCCGTCACGTCACAACAGGCACCTACGCCGCCTACATCTCCGAAATGGAGAAAACCGAAGTATGCGCCGAAGACGAACAGATAAAGAATACTCTTATTCTGATGTCTCAGCAATATAGTGCCGCTGTCGAGGCTGTCACAGGAATAAAGGAGCCCAAATTCGTCGACTTCATGGCCCGTCGTCTCGTAGAGATGACCGGACACATTATAATGGGATATCTTCTGCTTGCCGACACACAGCGCGATCCCGAAGTGCGCCGCTCGCTCCGGGTATATGTGAAATACGGACAGGCTGAGGTGGCCAGACATGCCGACTTCATAGCCAACTTCCGTCCGGAACAGATAGAGGATTATCTCTATTGATCACAGTCATTTCCAAAAGAAATTACAAAAGCTCTAACAGGGATGCGCCTTATCCGGCGCGTCCCTTTATCAGAATATGACACAGGAATACACCGAATCATTTTTTCTCTCGGCCGGTGAAGTCAATGCCGAAGGAGAAATGTCTCTCCCGCTACTCACCTCAAAAATAATTGACATAGCCACTGCCCACGCCAATTCCCTCGGCATAGGAAATCCGGACATGTCACATCTTGGTTTAGGCTGGGTTCTCTCCCGTCTGACAATCGAGATGTCTCGTTGGCCCTTATCCAATGAAAACTACTCCATAACGACATGGATCGAAAACTGGAACCGTCACTTCTCCATTCGTTGTTTCATGATTGCGGACGGAGAGGGAAAAGAGTGTGGTTTCGCACGTTCGGTCTGGATGGTGATGAACACCAAGACCCGCGAAAACGCTGGGCTTACACATCTTGAACTCCCCGAATGCATGATCGGAACCCGTGAATGTCCTATACCACGCCAGACAAAGCATACAGCCATAATACCGGCTGACTATACAGACGACATATCACATGCCATGCACGCCACACTTCCGGGTCAGACATACACTTTCAAGTATTGCGACCTTGATTATTACAGACACGTAAATACCGTCAGATACATCTCAATCCTCCTGAATCAATTTCCTCTTGAACGCCATGACACATCTGTCATCCGGCGTATGGAACTGAATTTTCTGCACGAAGCCAGATATGCGGAGACAGTAGAGATCCTCACCTCCGAAACAGACGAAAATTCCTACAGCATGTCTCTCATTCCGGCATCCGGTGATATGGAATACTCACATCCTATTCTTTTCGCCCGTATTTTTTTCTCTCCACGTCCCTGATCAAAACATTCAGTCCTCCTTCTCCATCAATTCAAGTAGGCGCATCTCGGCTTCGTCTATCAGTTCTGTCAACTCATTGATCCTCTCGCCAATGGCACCCAGACGAAGATGATCTGACTCTCCGGAATTCAATTCCGACTCCAGAGCAGTCTTCTCGGCATAATATTCTTCCAACTGTCTCTCCAGTTCCTCTTTCTCCCGTTTCTCCTTGAATGTAAGCCTCTGCCTGTCCTGAGCCTGTCTGACACGCCCGGATGGTTTTTCTCCATCAGTATTCTCTTTGACAATCCGTGCCTCACGCTCCTCTTTTTTAGCCGATTCCCGATAAGTGGTATAGTCACCGGGAAAATCACGTACCACACCATTTCCCTTGAACACAAACAGATGATCTACGATTCTGTCAAGGAAAAATCTGTCGTGACTCACCACAATAAGACAACCCTTGAATCCAGCCAGATAATCCTCAAGCACAGTCAAAGTCATTATATCGAGATCATTGGTAGGCTCGTCAAGTATCAGAAAATTAGGACGACGCATCAGAACAGTGGCCAGATACAACCGACGTCGTTCACCACCGCTCAACTTATATATATATTTCTGCTGCTGTTCGGGAGAAAACAGGAACTGTGAAAGAAATTGCGATGCGGAAAGCCGGGTCTTATCGTCGATCGTCACCTCCTCCGCGATCTCCCGTACAGCGTCTATGACTTTCTTTCTCTCATCAAAACCGGTCATACCGGCCTGGCTGTAATATCCCCACCGCACAGTCTCGCCGATATCGAAATGACCTGAGTCCGGTTCGATCTCACCAAGAAGAAGTTTTATAAAAGTAGTTTTGCCGGCACCGTTGTCACCCACTATGCCGACGCGCTCATATCTGGCAAAAGTATAACTCCAATCACGCAGAATCCGGATATCACCGAAAGATTTGGTCACACCTCTGGCTTCGAAAATCTTGGAACCGATATAGGATGACTTCATATTAAGGCTGACATTGCGTTCGCTAAGGTCCACCTTGCTCCGTCTCTCCAGATCATGAAAATTGTCGATACGGTATTTGGCTTTCGATCCGCGGGCCTGCGGCTGACGACGCATCCATTCCAGTTCTGTACGCAGAAGATTCTTTACCCTTGACAATTCAGACGAAAGAGCCTCCATCCGCTCTTCCCGGCGACGCAGATAATAAGAGAAATTCCCTTCATAAACATACGTCTGTCCCCTGTCAATCTCCATTATTTTTGAGCACACCCGGTCCAGAAAATACCGGTCGTGTGTCACCATAAGCAACGTAATCCGTTGCCGTGTCAGATAATCTTCAAGCCATTCGATGACAGCAATGTCGAGATGGTTGGTAGGCTCGTCCAGAAAAAGGAAGTCCGGCTCGGCAAGAAGCGTACGCACTATTGCCAGACGCTTCTGCTGTCCTCCCGAAAGAGTTGACACCCACGCGTCAGTATCATGAAGCCCCAGAGTACCAAGCATGGATTTAGCCCTGTCCTCCAGATTCCAATCCTCATTGGCGACGACATCGACCGACGGCATGGCAGCCTCAAGCACCGTAGCTTCCGGAGCGAATACAGGCGTCTGTTCAAGGTAGCCAATTCTTAAGCCGTTGCGAAACACCACCGATCCCTCATCCGGACTCTCCTTGCCAGCGAGAATACCCATCAATGTCGATTTTCCGGCACCGTTCTGCGCCACAAGTCCTATTTTGTCTCCTTGATATACTCCAAAAGTGACATCCGAAAAAAGCAGCCGGTCGCCATACGACTTGGCAAGACCCTCAACCTGAAGATAACTGACCATAAAAAGAGAACTTATAAAATCAAAACCGCCGCTACCGGCTCAATCCGGACATAGCGGCGGATAACTCATTGATATCCTATCACACAGCTGCGATAACCTCGATCTCTACCAGTGCTTTCTTGGGAAGTTCCTTCACTGCGAAAGCACAACGGGCCGGATAGGTCTTTTTGAATTCCTCTCCGTACACCTCGTTCATCGGCCCGAAAAGCTCCATATCTGCGAGAAAGACCGTAGTCTTCACCACATTGTCGAGTGTGGCACCTGCCTCAGCAAGGATAGCCTTGATATTATTGATTGATTGCCGTGTCTGCGCCTTGATGTCAGAAGGCATCTCTCCGGTTTCAGCACAGATCGGAAGTTGACCGCTGACAAAAATAAGATTACCGGTCTGGATAGCCTGGCTATACGGGCCTATCGCACCCGGAGCCTTTGATGAATTGATTTCCTTTTTCATGTCTTATTCATTTGATGCTTTAAAGCGTCTACAAAATTACTCAAAAAGCCGGTTATCTCAAATTTCTTTTCCCAATAATCAAAAAATTTAAGTTTAACCATTTTTAACTTGCAAACGGGGGGGTAACAACTCTTTTCCCTAATTTTGCAATATATTTCTATTTAATCCGATAAGTAGATGTGAGAGAAATGAAAAAATACTTACCCTTCGTCATGATCTGCGGAGTGTTCCCCTCCTTCGCACAGGAATCCAACGACTCCACAGCCATCATCGATCTTCAGGAATTTGTGATTCAGGCACCAAAAGTAATCCACAAACCTGATATGGATGTCTACCATCCGTCTCAGAGTGCGGTTGACGCATCAAAGAACGGAATGCAATTGCTGAACAACCTTATGATACCGACATTGAGTGTCAACGAGGCTCTCGGTTCAATATCGGCTGCAGGGCAGTCGGTACAGATACGCATAAACGGCCGACAGGCAACCATCGACCAAGTGAGGGCACTTCTGCCTGAAACCATCAAACGGGTAGAATGGATTGACAATCCCGGTCTCCGCTACAACGGAGCCAACTATGTGCTGAATTTCATCGTCACCAATCCTACTGTAGGAGGTTCTCTCCAGACCATGGCACAGCCTGCCCTCAACCAGGCGTGGGGATTCTATTTCGGGGATGCGAAATTCAATACCGGACGATCGCAATGGGAAATCGGTGCCAACTTCAAACTCACCAATAAGATAAAGACACACAGGGATTATACCGAGACATTCACTTATCCTGACGGGACGTCCCTGAAACGTGATGAGACATCCCGTGGAGGAACAATGGACAACTCATTCGGAAACGTCTGGGCCTCGTACAACTATGTCAAGCCCGACACTACGGTCATTATGGCCGAATTTGGCATGTTCCACAAGTTTACAGACAGATTCCACTACAATGGTCTGCTTTCGCTAAGTGACGGATCAGACGATATTCTTCTGGCAGACACACACGGAGACAAAGGAACCACACCGCGGCTGTCGCTCTATCTTCAGCAACATTTCCGTGACAATCAGATGCTGATAGTGGATTTCAACAGTTCATTCTATTTTGGTCGTTCATATTCGGATTACATTGAACAACTTCCGGGAGTTCCGAATTATCTTACTGACATCCACACCAATATCAAAGACCGTAACCAGGCATACGCCATCGAGGCTGACTATATCAAAAACTGGAAAAATGGACGTCTTACGACAGGCGTTTCATACACCGCCAACCGCAACCGTTCTCTATATGAGAATCTCGGGGGACAGATTTTCCATCAGCGGCAGGACAAGGTCTATTTCTTCGCAGAATATTTCCAACGTATCAAGAAAGTGACTCTTACCGCCGGACTCGGCGCGCAATACACCGACTTCCTTTTCAAGGAAACAGGTCAAGGAAACAATTCATGGAGTCTTCGGCCGCAGGCTACCGTGACATACAGCATCAACCAGAACCATCAGTTCCGCCTTAGTTTCCAATCGTGGCAAACAGCACCCTCCCTTGCGGAAACCAACCCCACTCCACAACAGATTGACGGTTTTCAATGGCGCATCGGAAATCCGGGACTGAAGACTTCGACATCGTACATGCTGACATTGCGTTACAACTTCAACATACCAAGAGCATCGGGGTCATTCGGCATACGTGCTTTTTCAAGTCCGGATGCCATCACTCCAATACTATTCTGGGAGGAACAGAAACTGATAACATCATACGAGAACAGTCGTGGACTCCAGAATCTCTCCTTCTTTATCGCTCCTCAAATAGACATCATTCCAGACTGGCTTACAGCAAGCGGTTATCTACAATTTCGAATGGAAAGGATGCGCGGCACCGGTTATAATATCACCAATAATAACTGGAGCGGTAATGTAAATCTCAGACTCATGCATTGGGGATTTGTGCTTTCAGGAAAATACATCCGTGCAGAACATGACCTCTGGGGTGAGAAAATCAGCTGGGGAGAGAATCTATCGATCATCGATCTCTCCTACAACTGGAGAAACTGGCAGTTCAGCGCAGGCATAATCATGCCTTTCGGAAAATATGACCAGGGCTCAAGAATGCTCAGCAAATGGAACACCAACGAACAGCACATGCGGCTCGACATGCGCATGCCGTATATCTCCATAAGCTACAATCTGCAGTGGGGACGACAGAAGCGTAGTGCCGAGAAACTGGTGAACGCCGATGCAAAAGTGGACACTTCCACAGCCGGAGGAAGATAATACGTTCCTCCAATAAATAACTCTTTACTGATAACTAATGTCGCAGGGCGATCCATCAGCGGTCGCCTTGACTTTTACGCCATTTAGAGGCTGTTTAATAATGCTTGTTAACACAAGGCCGAAAGATTTGAGATGGATTTGTACCTGCGGCGAAGGAGCATAAATTGTGACTTAACAGAAAATACACCACCTTGTGTTTAACAATGATTATTAAACAGCCTCTTAAGCCATTTCCGTAGGCGACGCACACCTTCGGCTCCAATTATTGTCAGACCGGCGTATTGAAAAGTCTTGGCAAGCCCGAACAACACTACCCATAACACAGACTTCATTCCCACAGACAACGGTAGCAACATCTGCACAAAACTCAACAGATAGAACGGCACACAGATGAGAAGGACAATTATTCCCGTCCGGAAAGAAAGTCCCGACAGCCATTGTCTGAGTCTTGTAAAGGATGGCATAATCTAAAGTCTGGAGTTGGAAAGAGGCCGCGGACGGATCCGATATGGACACGCCCGCGGCTATTGTTGTGTAGTGGAATCTCAAAGAGATTAAACGATGCCCTGCTCAAGCATAGCGGTAGCGACCTTCATGAAGCCTGCGATGTTGGCACCCTTCACGTAGTCGATGTGGCCGTCAGCCTGCTTGCCATACTTCACGCAAGCGTCGTGGATAGAAGACATGATGAAGTGAAGCTTGGCGTCAACCTCTTCACCAGACCAGCCAAGGTGAGCGGCGTTCTGAGTCATTTCAAGACCGGAAGTAGCCACACCACCAGCGTTCACAGCCTTACCAGGAGCGAAGAGGATGCCTGCAGACTGGAATTCGTGGATAGCCTCGGGGGTGCAACCCATGTTTGAAACCTCGCAGCAGCACCATGTGCCGTTGGCGAGAAGTTCTTTGGCGTCGTCACCGTTAAGCTCGTTCTGGAATGCGCAGGGAAGAGCGATGTCGCACTTTACAGACCAAGCCTTCTTGCCGGGAGTGAATTTAGCCTTGCCAGGGAATTTCTCAGCCATCATCTCAACGCGGTTCTGGTTGGAAGCACGCATAACGAGCATGTAGTCGATCATCTCCTTGGTGATGCCGTCGGGGATTTCGCAAACTCCGTCAGGACCAGAGATAGCAACTACTTTTGCACCGAGTTCGGTAGCCTTGAGAGCTGCGCCCCAAGCCACGTTGCCGAAGCCAGAGAGAGCGATTGTCTTGCCCTTGATGTCCTTACCTGCAGTATGGAGAACGTGCTGAGTGAAGTAGAGAGCACCGAAACCTGTTGCCTCAGGACGGAGGATAGAGCCACCCCAAGTCTCACCCTTACCGGTCAATACGCCAGTGTTGTACTCGCGGGCGAGCTTTTTGTACATACCGTACATATAACCGATTTCACGGCCGCCTACGCCAACGTCGCCAGCAGGGATGTCGGTATCAGGACCGATGATGCGCCACAATTCATACATGAAAGCCTGGCAGAAGCGCATGATTTCAGCGTCGGATTTGCCTACTGGGTCGAAATCAGAACCACCTTTGCCGCCACCCATGGGGAGAGTAGTCAGTGCATTTTTGAAAGTCTGCTCAAAGCCGAGGAATTTCAGCATTGAAAGGTTTACCGCCTTGTGGAAACGAAGACCTCCTTTGTAAGGGCCAATGGCACTGTTGAACTGTACGCGATATCCAAGATTGGTCTGAACCTCGCCTTTGTCGTCAACCCATGTTACACGGAAAGTGAAGATACGGTCGGGTTCAACCATACGTTCTACGATTTTGGCTTTCTCAAACTCGGGGTGCTGGTTGTAGACGTCCTGTACGGATTCCAACACTTCGTGCACAGCCTGAAGGAACTCCTTCTCGCCAGGATGCTTGGCCTCGAGGTTGGCCATGATTTCATTAATATTCATGTCGGTAAGTTTTAGATTTATAGGTTAAAACTTGTTGATTGTTATCGTTCGTAAGAAACACCTTCCGCCACTATATTGATATGCGTTTCGGGCACTTCTTTATTTCGCTGCAAAAGTACAATGTTTTTATTTATCAGCCAAAGAAAAAAGAAAAATAATTGAGTTATTTTTTCTCATCAGCGACAATGAGGAATCAAGGAGCTACCGTTGTTTCAGGAATCGTATTCTACAGGTAATCCAATGAACTCCGACCACAATTGAGGGTTATATATTCAGACAGGGATATCACACATTATCCATGCCGCTTCCATTCCGGCAGCGACTCGCCACTATAGACTGATGAAAAACACTTTTCTAATTTTATCGACTTTAATAGTTTCGTCATTGGCTGGGACCACAATGCCGGCAAAAGCCGATATCGCACCTGCAACCTTCTTACGTGACTCCCTTCCCGATTCATGGCGGATGGACAGGGAATTTTTCCAGCCGTCTCCGGTAAACGACCGGTGGTGGGATTTTTTTCATGATCCACTTATACGGAATCTTATAACGCGAGTTCGGGATAAGATTCTTCAATTTAAACCAAACTAAAGGACATAGT
>CANEHE010000020.1 GCA_947427285.1 uncultured Porphyromonadaceae bacterium | reverse complement strand
GGTTTACCCCTCGATCCATTAAATAACGTTAATTAGTAGTTAAAAATAGTTAATAAGGGCTGCGGCATAAATTTTCATTACGCCGCAGCCTTCTAAATATAAAATCTAATGATGGCCTAACTCAATCTTTTGTCAATTATTGATAAGTTTGAACCCTCTTGAAGTGCCGTCCACATAACGGACAATGACAATATAAGCCTGACCGTCTCCGGTTTCAGGACGTGATACCCTTACACCTTTAGGTGTAAACCAGATTTCCTCAGCCACTTCCAATTCTTGGGATATGATATCAGTCTTGGAATAACGAACGTCTACTTTCAAATCAATATCACGGACCAGATTTCCGATTGTAGCCCTGAGAACAGCATCGCCATTGAAAATATCAAGGAACAAGACATCGCCATTCTCTATTTTGGCATTTGCTCCAAGCATTGTCCATGTCACACCGGCCGGTGTGCCGATCTTGAAATCGGAGGTGACATTATCGACATCATCCATACCACTGAATACCGGCTGACCGGCATAGAGCAATGCGGTTTCCACTTCGGAAAGAGTATCGAGTACCGGGAAACAATTGGCTTCCGGACTTACAAACGCATCGCTCGGAATAAGATCACACATCCCCACAAGAGTTTTTTCAACACCTACAGCAGGTAGTGTCGACTCACAACTGGCATCAAGCCAGTAACAATTCTCAATCATGGATGGATCCCAGATCTTGGCATTCTCCACATTTATTCCGATAAGAGCACCACATGTATCGGCTGGTGCCACTATTTTACCGGCATTGTAACAGCGATTAAGATGTAACTTCTTATTGGTATGCGGATCGCCTACCAGACCACCGATACGTGACACTCCGGTCACACTTCCAAGATTGTAACAGTCGGTATATGTGGCCGTGGAAATTCCACCCAGACCACCGATGGCGTAACCTGATGGATTGGCTGAAGCAGACGATATACCCTGCAGAGTGCAAGATGTAGATATATCTCCGGTATTGAAACAACGAGTGATCACCAAACCTCCAGCATTTCCAGAGGCAGCAGTCAGAGTCCCCGTTATGCCACCTACACGACAGCCTGTGGCAATGACATCGCCAGAATTCCAGGTATCCGTGATTGACATGTTGGCCGCAGAATTGGAACCCATAATGCCACCCACATTCATCTGGCCCTCAATGACCCCGGTGTTGTAACAACGCTCAATTGCAGTAAGATTGCCTCCAGACGCTATCAGACCTCCTATCATCGATGTCTTTCCGGATACTTTTCCGGTATTATAACATTCCGTAAGGATCAACTTGTCTTTCTCTGAGAACACTCCTCCTACCGAGCCAATCAGACCACCAACAGTAGAACCTTCAGAAGTAATGTTTCCGGTATTGAAACAACGGATGAGAGTTGTGCCCGGATTTCCCTGTCCGAGGATTCCGGCTGTCCATGCGGCAGCCTGAGTAGAAGTGAGGTTGCCGGTATTGGAGCAGTCGGTGAAGGTCATCGAGGCATATCCCGCAGTAGTTACAGATGCAGATACCAGACCACATACTTTACTGCCTGCAGTAATATCCGCAATGTTGTGGCAGTCTGTGAATATGTAAGGCTCCGTGGTGTTTTTATCTCCGTTGGCCATACCTACAAGACCTCCTATTCCATTTGCTTTCTCATTGGTATTGGTAAAATACCCCTTGTTGACACAGTGCAAAAACTCCGATGGGAAAGAGCTGCCCACAATACCGCCATAATTGAGTGCGCCGGTGGATGTGGAAGTAGAAGCTATGCATCCTTCGAAAGAACAATTGTCATATTTCATTCTTACAGTGGATATGGCCACAAAACCTCCGGAAGTACCCTGACTGGTTTTTATCACAGCTTTGCTGATGCAATCAGTAAATGAACCTCCTAAACCCATACCAACAAAACCACCTGCATTGGCCTTGTTAGTAGTCAGTTCCACCTCACTCACACATTTGTCAAACGCACCATAACTACGGCCAGCCAATCCTCCTACATGGGTAGCGGTAGAGTTGATTTTACCCTTTACAGTCAGATTCTTCACTATTCCAGACTGTCCGAGTATACCTATAAGTCCAAAATATTGATCATTAGTGGATATGTCGAAATTCTTGATAACGTGCCCGTTACCATCAAGCGTACCCATAAATGCAGTTTTACCGTCCGAAGCTATGGAAGACATCTGCAATCCTGTGAAATCAAGATCTGATTCAAGGCGCACAAAACGGTTTTCAAGAGTATTACAAGTAGCATCGATATAAGATGCCAGCTCTTGCCAGTCACTGGCCGTGCGAAGCAGATAAGGAGACTGGGCTGTCCCATCGCCGTCGAGAGGCATGACGGGAAGCACCTGAAGATCGAATGTCTTGTCATAGACATCGGAGAATGAAACGGTAAGAGACCCCTTGATCAATTCCTTCCCTTGCGTAGGAACTATTAAAGTATTATTGGCGATAGAGAAAGGTCCTCCCTCATCCACACTCCATTTCATACCATTTTTCGAAGGGAGAGACACATTGCCATGAAGATTTCCCACGGTCTGTCCGGCAGGTAGAAGGAAGAAAGCCCGGCGTGCGGCCACAACCGTAAGTTCTGCTGCAAAAGTCTTGACAACAGGATATATCCCAGCATCAAAGCTCCAGAGATCTGTATTGTATCCATCAACCGCATTACCGGATATAAGATCGGTAGTAATCACTCCTTGAGCTCCGACGATAGGCTTGGAGACTGCCGCCTGAAGAGGAAGCATCTGCATATCCCATATATTTCCGGAAGCAGTGAAAGAAGCTGACAGCTCGCCTGCCATCGCTCCAAGATTGACCACATCTGGTGTATAGACGGTTCCCAAAGCCATATTGTTGACAAGAGTGGGGGTACCGTATGCTCTGCCGGCTATGCTTCCTACAGTGCTGATATATGCATAAGAATGGCCATAGTCGACACAATCCCTGATGGTAAACTTACCGCCAACATTACCACCGATTCCTCCTACATACTTGAATACTGTAGACTTCTCATCACGTGCCGAACACAACGGAAGAGCCTCTACAAGTCCGATGTTGACACAACCCTCTACAACAAAATCAGTACCGGATCCGGCAATACCTGCCGCTCCCTGATACCCGGTTCTTATATGACCGGCATTAAAACAGTTTCTTACAATGCCTCCCGTTTCAAGTTTGGCTACAATACCTCCTACACTTGAAGCCATACCTGTTACTGCGGCATAATTACGACAATTCTCAATCAGACCGGCACTTACACCGCATATAGCAGCCACGGTTCCCAATCCTTGCACACTGCAATCATCCGCAACCGTAAGATTACGAACCGACCCTGCAGCTCCAAGACGTCCTATAAGGCCAACATTGCTGAGCGAGGCAGAAGTATTCAATACTCCAAGTTTATTCTCGGTAGGTGGAGTAGTCCATGAGACATAATCAAGGACAAGATTATGAATTGCATGTCCGGCACCATCGATATGACCCGCAAACTTATTTGATGACACATTGCTGACGCTGATTCCGGGGAATACACCTTCTCCGCCCATGTCTATATCGTTGGTAAAGCGGAAATAAGTATCGGCAAAAAGCAATCCCTTTACTGATGTGGCCTCAGCAAGAGCCATCATATCTTCCTTGTTGGTTATCAGATACGGATTTTCCGACGTGCCCTCGCCCTGAAGGAAACTGGGAGCCACTTTTATGAAATAAGGGATGCGTACACCTTCATCAGCCATGACGATGGTATCGTTACCTATCCTCATCTCCTGATTCACCTTAACAGTATTGCCATCTATCTCCGCGAAATGACCTTTCTTCGAAAGTTCGCCATTAAGCAGAAACCAGAATTGGGTATTACCCAGAGGATTTAATTCCACATCAGTATTAAAGTTTGCAAGTGTGGTACCGGCTTTATTCATCAGCATAGCAGAGGCACTCAACTCCGCCGCCGGTGTAGCGGATATATTTCTAAGACGTGGATAAGAACGAGTCTGGAAATCCCATACAGAGGCATCAAAACCAGGAAGGGGATTTCCTGATGTCATTTCGGAATTGGAAATACTCCCTTTTACAGAAGTGAAATTGACTATCTGGTTGTCAAAATATACATTCTCAACCTTTGAAGCAGTGCCTGTCCAGATCTGACCTATAGTCTCACGCATCTCATTCTCAGAATCATACTTCCAATTTTCCGCTCTCACCTGAGCTGAAGTGTAGCAGTTGCTCACTGTAGGTATTATATTCTGATCCATCTGCGCCAGACGGCCTGTGATGCCTCCGGTATAATAACTATTAATACAGTCCACCATGCCAGCAGAATAACAATCACGCACTGTACCCGAAACCCATCCGGCCACACCTCCGCTGACCGATCCGGAACCTATGCCGAGCACCTCTCCGACAGCAAAACAGCGTTCCATAGTACCTAACTGATTGAGACCTGCAACTCCGCCAGAATAGATTGAGTATCCTGCGCTGCGTCCGTCGACTATACCTGAGAAACTACAATCAGCTGCAGTGGCCTGAAACAACGAACCTACTACTCCACCTGCACAGGCTCCATTATTATAACGGGGATCAGCCGATTCAGCAGCTGCCGACACCACATGAGTAGCACTGGCTGTACAACCGGATATCAACGTACTTATCTGACCTGCCACACCTCCGGCAAACCCAAGCCGTGAATAAATATTTCCATTCCTTACATGACAGTTCTTTACGGTGTAACCCACACCGACCACACCTCCAGCCACTTGGCCCTGTTGTTCAACTACCGGAGAAGCCACATTGCAGTTTTCAACTGTCCCATAGCTTATACCACATACAGGACCCGCATAATAATATCCCGTACTATTCACACGAGGAGACACAAAATCGATATTTTTCACCACACCTTCCGGATCCATTACACCGAACAAGCCGGAAAAACCGTTAGATTCCACCGTAAGTCCAGTGATGGTATGTCCTTTACCATCAAACAAACCGGCAAACTGATGTGTAAGATCCCAACCTATAGGAGTGAACCGATAACCGCTCATATCTATATCCGCTGTAAGCTCCAGATATTTTCCTTTTAAAGAGCGTGCAAACTTCACTGTCTGACCTCCAAGTGTAAGTTCACCGCTGGTATCGGAATCAGTGTTTACCATAGTGGCCAGACACATCAGATCGGAAAGCGACGCAATACGGTACGGATCAGAGATCGAACCAGTACCCTGCAACTCCTCCGACGCCGAAGGTGGATATACAATATCGAAGTCAATATTCACTTTTCCATAATCATACAGACCGGAAAAACTCTTTTGAGGAAGATAGATGGTCCATTCGTTCCAGCTGACACTGCGTTTGTTGTCAAGTGCCGCTTTATTGAGCGGTATGGCCGGAGTAAACGTCACAAGCTGACCATCCGTATTAAGAGTAGGATTGCCTACGCTTATCCATGTGCCCGAACTGTTGACAAACACCGTCTGCGAAGCAATTATTCCCCCTCTGTCTCCATTGAGCGAAATTTCAACCGTTGAACCACGGTTGGCAAAATTCTTTATACTCAACACATTCACAGATGGCTGAGTAGCCACAATGCCAAACGTGTATACATCACCGCCAGACTTGTATTCCATCGTACCGGTGGGAGATTCAAACATGGTCGCTCTGTTTGCATCCACAATCTCATCCTTGTCATCACCGGAATTAATGGCAACACACCACCAGGTCGACAGACTGATACTGCCATCGGAATTAACGCTACCTTCGATCGGCTGTTCCCGAACGGGAACGCCATTGGCAGTCACAGCACTCAAGTCCATCGGACCGTAGGTAGGATGGGTATAAAGATACTGCGAAGGAATGGTAATTACCGACGTGACAGGGTCTATCTTCGCTTTCACCGACATAGACTGACTCCAGAAGCCCTGAATCACAACAGAATCAGTACCGGCAACGGGCACAATCTTGACAGCATTTCCTGGCGTTCCATAACCTACGCACGAAACTGACGTCATCACATAATCGCCAGCCAGATCTCCAATAGAGGTTTTGCGTATACTCTTTTTATCTGTAAGACTCGGCGCAGATGACACAACAGCGGAAGCGTCAATACGGATCTTTACATACTCATCTGGAGTCATCGGCGACACGTTGCACGCAGCCTCCGTCAACGGTGGAGGCAATACAGCGGGAGAGACATCTCCCCACAACGACCTACCGGCAAAAACCGGCAACGCCGATACTGCCATTGCTGTCAGTAGAAGCAATTTCATCATCTCTTGTCTGGGTTTAGTTAAACATTTGATGAACAAAAGTAAATAAAAAATCCCCCACGCCAAATATATACACTCTTTTTAACATAAATTAATTCACTTATTATGCTATATGAAGGCTGCGGCATAATGAAAATTTATGCCGCAGCCTTCATAATTACCGAGAGGATCGATGCTCTAATTCACAACTACCTTGAAAGTGGACCTTCCCGCTGTCACCACATATATTCCAGGAGAAACACGGATTACATCATTTCCACATCCATAACCACGATACAGTACTGTACCATCAGTTGCCGTCACACTCAGAGTGACACCCGCAGCTCCCCTCACCGTTATTGAGGAATCAGAAGTGGACACATATACGTCATCGGCCCTGACATCGCCGACTCCTGAATATTCAAGCAGGTATTTTTCAGAAACAGGAGACTCTCCTTTGCCATATACGGCACTGACATGATAGACAGATGCCCGGTCTGTAGGTATTGTTTCATCAGTGAAACTTGTCAAAGTCACAGGAGTCTCGTTGAGTCGCTTTCCATCGCGATAAACATTATAACCCTCAAGCACAAGTCCGGTGTTGCCTGCCGGGATATAACTTACATCGTCGATAAAAAGCATGAATTTATAGTTGGACACACAACGCAGAGCGAAACGTCGTGACCCTGCGGGAAGATCGACAGTGTATCGGCTCCATTGCGATGACATATCAGTGAATGTCTTCACTGTCTTGAAATCTTCCGGTGCGCGGCTACCCTCGGAGACAAGTACCTCAAGCGACTCCAGATCATCCGCACTGAAACTTCTCGCATAGAACGAAATGGTCTGTGCATCAGCGCATATCTCAGGCGAAACCGCCCAGTCATCGCATGATGCGCCGCCGGTGATATATTGCTGGGCCAGGTATTTATCTCCCGAATATGCGGCAAAGGATCTTATAGAGGCGAGAGAGGAGGCTGTACGATCCATCACCCACCATGCCTGACAGGAATTCATCGCTATCCCAGGAATCACTATCTCCTGATCCCCGTCATTGAGACCACCAATCTTACCTTTGTCAAGATCACAGAAAGTCCATTCGCCGGCCAGTGAGTTGGCGAATGAAGGATAACTTTCAAAGTCATCTGTGAAAACTTCCGGTTTAGAGGTGGAATAAGCCGGTGCGTGCCATTCCAACAATGCTTTCCCGGAAGATACGAATGAACCGGAAAGATCTGTTGGAGAGGGATAATTGCTTATCAGATTGTACACAGTAACCGCGTCCGTATCGTTGTCGCTGTCATCAGTATCGGATTCAAATACGACAGAGGCCACATACGACGGTTCTTTTCCGGCAGAAGAGTCGATATTCTCAGTAAAGGACACAGAGGCAGATGCACCCGGTTCAATAGGCTCGCCGACAATACTCTGAACCACGACCCCGTCACGGATAAGATTGACAGAATAATTTTCCGCCCGATGTATTCCGTTGTTGGCGTATGTCGCTGTCAGTGAAAAATCCTTACCCGGTTCCACCCATACAGGAGCATCCAGCTTTACTGCTGAAATATTATCAGGTTTCATATCCTCGATTGCCAGAGCATCAATGAACTGATAGGTATATGTCACATTTGTCGCCTTGAAGCCAAGCTGTATAACGCGTCCTTTGTATTCATCGGGAATCCTGACAAATACCTTGTTCCATCCTTCTATAGGATAAGGTTCTGCCATTATGGTACTTATAGTCTTGAATCCGGAACCGTCGTTGATCTCCACCTCTATCGTGCCTATGTCCGGAGTGTCGGAACGATGCTTGTATATATAGAACGACACTGCCGGGTTTTCCATACCGGCAATCCGGAATTTCCCAGTGTACATACGTGCCTGGTCTCCGGTTTTGGTTGACCAGAACGAGGCATAACCGTTGTCACCGTCAGCCGACTGCATGTTCTGGAAACTTTCATCGCGGCTTATGGACCACTGACATTGCCCCGTAATGGTCTGTGTACCCATCACACACGACAACGTAGCATTCGGAAACGATTCTTTCCACGGAATAGTGTATGGAGTTCCAGCAGGTACTCCTTCGCTTGAGACACCGGTTGAATATCCCCCTTCGGTTCTCGCAAGCACCGCATATTGAAGCAGCTCCTGTTTTCCTTCGGGAACAGCCTGGAATTCATATTCCGTAGCGGTAATATTCTCCACAATATCGGTCAATGTCCCCTGATTTGAGATTCTACCGATAGTATAGGTTATCTTTGACGGAGCGATCGGATTCGATGCGGTATCAGTAGTGACGGCACCCCAAGTCAACCTGACACGTCCGTCCACGGATGTCTCGGCGAGATTGACAAAGGAGGGAGAGGCTGGGACATCGGTGCCGACATACACGGACACCTCAGCCGGTTTACCCTCTCCCATGGCATTGAACGGAACAGCCTTATATGTATATGTTCCGTTGACAGGCAAAGTGTCGGTAAACTCTATCAGACTTCCCGTAGCCGGAGACTTTATGTCACGGATCACAGAATCATTGCGACTTACCTTTATGGAAGATATTGTGGTGATCTCTTCTCCAAGTGTATTAGTCGTAGGCGCGCGAAACGATATCGCCGCCCTGTATTCACCCCCGGCTGCAGCCCCCGCCTTGAAATCGGTCACATTGTCGGGACCTGCAGCCTCCACACCTTCATAAAGAGTGAAATTTACAGCATAGAATCCCCACGCCTCCGCATGACTCAGACCATGCAGCCCGATATACCAGTCTCCATCCTCCGTAGCGTTGACAAAACCGGAGAATGTGGTATATGGGATCTGACTGTTCTCATCATAACCGGGAAAAGGGATTTTTGTTTCCGGTATCACCTCCTGAGTCATTCCTTCTACAGCAGGTGAAGTTCCCGCTTTGACCTCAAAATACTCCTCCGGAGAATTTTTGGAAGCTACCCTCAGGTCTATGGTAAACCGATAAAGCTTTCCCTTCTGAAGTCTTATGGCAGGCGTTATCATCCAGTCGTCAGACCTGTTGGTATCATGACAACTCAAGCGTGGAGCTTTATAGTATGCCACGTAATCCCATGTCTTGCCGTCCTTGTTTGCATCAATGACCGTAAATCTTTTGAAATCTGCCTCTGTTTCCAACGGCTCAAAAAACACAGTCCCCTCCTTAGCCGCTTTCGCAACACGGTGATACTCTGTATCGGCAGACGCGACAACAGGATGCGCGCCGGAAAGGTCATCTACACCAGGCACGACATCGGTGCCCCATATCGGGATCTCACCGAACAGACGATCAGAAGAGACAGAAACCATTATTTTCTCTGACATCTTTTCCACAACCGGAGAGGCGTATGCCGCCAATATGGTCGCCGAACCTACCAACAGAATGTTTATTTTCTTCATAAGAGTGAATGTTAAGAGTAAAAAACAGAGATTGCCCGAATATCACAAATGATCTCAGGCAATCTCCATAATGAACGTTATCTTACCACAACCTTATAGGTCGAGTTTCCTACCCGTACGACATATATTCCACGCGGAATCATGACATTCATCGAAGATTTACCCTCGCCGGAATAGTAGACCGTACCGTCGGCATTGCCGATCATGACATTCTGTCCCTCGGCACCGAAGACACATATACGCCCGATGGAACCGAATACCTTTATTTCCTGAGCGGAAACCTGGTCTACGCCTACTTGGATATAATCCACTTTCTGCTTCTGCGGACGCGACTCACCCTGACGATATACGGCACTCACAGCGTAATGGTCAGTTGTCGGAGGATTGACATCGGCAAAGGAGGTAGCCGTCACAGGCTCCATATTGAGTTTTGTGCCGTCGCGGTATATGTTGTAACCCAGAAGCTCAAGCGGATCCGAATCTGCCGGAGTATATGTCACATCGTCCACAAAGAGCATATAACAATAATCAGAAGTGTAGCGGATGGCAAAATACCTTGCCCCTTCCGGAAGTGTATATTCATACTCTTTCCATTGGCTCTTCACGCCAAACTCAGTGGTCAGCTGCTCAAAGTCATCAAGATCATTTGTCGCCTTCGAATAGTAGATCTCAAACTGCTCGTCGAAATACGCCGAATATGCCCGTGCCCAGAACCTTATGGTCTGCGCCTCTCCGGAAAGAGCCGGTGATATCGCCCAGTCGGAGTTCTGGATGGACGTAGTTGGATTCGGTCCGGATGAAAAGTCCATCGAATAGATCGCTGTCAGCATCTTGTCGCCGGTGTGAGGAGCGAAATTGAGTGTATTTTCCAGATTGCGGTCAAGGCTTTCCAACCGGGCATCCAGCACAAACCACGACTGTTCTGATCCCTCGGGCACGCCAGGCATCGTGACACCCTGACAACTGCCCGCACCCCCTTTGTCCTCGTCGAAGAAGAGCCAGTCGCCTACATTCTCGTTTGACCACGATGAATAGGCCTCAAAGGAATCGGTTATCGGGGAAAGAGTGATCGATTCAAGATCCGGAGCTGTCCAGGCAAGAGTAAAGCTCCCTCCCTGATTGGTGGCGGCAAAATCGCGCACCATCGGATAAGTAGGCTGATCTACGGCCACTGTCTTCTGTGCAGTAGTGTTATTGTCTGTGACCTTGTCTGAAGTATAATTGACCACAGCGTGATAGTTCACCGCATCTTCAGAGTCGGGAGCAAGTTTTTGTGTGAAGCTGACTGTAGCACGCTCGCCCACGGCAAGCTCAGGCCCTTCCTGCACATCAACTACCTCGCCATCACGGAAAAGCTCCACATTGTAACTGCCCGTAGGCTCGGAACCACGGTTCTCTATACGGGCATTCACCTTGAATTCATTGTTGGGCTTCACAAGTTCAGGCACTTCGATATACTTCGCAAGAATGTCGTGGTCGGTGATATCCCCGAGACGTATTCCATCAATGTTGACATAAATCCATTTCTTGGTAGTAGCCACAAATCCTATCTGTATGGTCTTTCCGGCAAAACGGCTCATGTCTACCGTCACAAGGTTCCATCCCAGTTCATCGCATTCCTGATATATGACATTCTTCTTAACCGACTGATAACCATTACCGTCAAGAAGATCCACCATAATCTCAAGTTCGGATGTATTCGCGTAGTCAAGTTTGTCCTTGATGTCATTGTACGGGTCGCAGAGATAGAACGACAACACGGGTTTTGTCGCGCCGGTCATACGGATCTTGCCTGTATAGAGCATAGACGGGCAGTCTATATATTTACAATAATGATAAGCGAATCCTCCGTCGCCGTCAGCTGCGTCCACATCGGTGAACGACTCAGAATTTGCGACGGTCCATTGTCCGTAATAGGCCGATACGAGAGGTTTAGTGGCAAAGATAGTCGAAGCCTTTCCTCCGGCGAAAGACTCACTGTAAGGAAGTGTGTACGGGCTTCCGACAGGTATGACATCTGCGACACGGGCCTGCGAGAATCCCGCACTTGTCTTGGCCGCCACAGCAAATTTCTTGAATGCCTGCGGTTCTCCATCATCTACAGAAGTAAATGTATAGGTAGTAGATGTAAGATTGTCGGCTATGGCTATCTGCTTATCCTCCACAAGATCGATAAGATAATATTTCACCAGCTCAGGACGGATATAATTGCCGTCGGCATCAGTAGTCACAGGGCTCCACGACACTGTCACTTCTCCCAGGGAAGAAGTCTCGACAGCCTTCACATCACCCGGAACAGCAGGAAGCGGAATACCGACATACGTAGTGAGTGAAGCAGCCCGTCCCTCACCTGTAGTATTGAAAGCCACCGCCTTATAGGTATGTATACCATTCTCGGAAAGCACATCCTCATAGTCAAGGGAAGTACCGGGCACAGGATTTTCAAACGTTTTTATTAGAGATCCGTCGCGGCTAACCTCGATTTTTGTCATAGAGCCGAGAGTCGTCCCTACACGGTCAACCTCCGGAGCGCGGAAGGAGATTGTGGCTTTGGCTGAGCCATCAAGAGCTGTGGCGACAGTGAAATCTTTCGGTTCGCCTGGAGTGTCACCTGGGCCAGGAGCCGAAACGTTGAAATTACGCATGAACAGTCCGCCTCCGGAAGAAGGAGAACAATTGTGGACGCCGACATAGTATTTTCCTGTCGAGGAGACTGTAATCTCCCCTTCGTATGTAGCGTATTCCTCTCCGGGAACCGTACGCCTGATTACCTGTACAGTCATTGAAGAAGAAGTGCAGTCATCACCCAGCTTCACCTCAAATTCATCAGGATTCGTGGACTTATAGGTACGAAAATCGGCCGAGAAGGTATATGTCTTGCCAGCTTCAAGATTGATCGCAGGGCTTATGAGCCAGTCATCATTACCATATCCGAACGGCGAAGTATAAGCGACCAGGATACCTTGCTGAAAATGTTGCCATGAGAATGTATCGCCGTTATTGTCCAACACGGTGAAATAATCCAGATCACCTTTGACATTGAACGAAGGGGTATACGGGGCTGTATATGAGCCGTAACATACGCGATTGGAGAAACCACCGAAACTTGCATATCCATCATGGCTTGCCTGCACTGAATACGAATACAGCGTAGGGGCGTCTGTCTCCTCAAGTGTATCTACAAATGAATTGTCAGCCTTCCCTTCGGACACCACTGTTCCATTGCCGTTATCTCCTACATAACGTGTGACTGTGTATGTCACCTTCGACGGATCAAAATAACCTCCGCCCGCACCTGTCGTACTCGCATCCCACGTCAGTGTCACCTTGTCCCGGCTACGGACAGCCTTTACATTGGCTGGTACCAATGGAGTATCCTTGCCGATATATACCGACAATTGTGCCTCCGGGCCACTACCGGCATCATTGGCACATACGAGAGAGAAATTATAGGTAGCGGGCATCGTGGCCGAAAAAGGCACGCTTACTTTGCTGCCGCATGTGCCGCTTCCTGATTGAACGGACCAACCGTTTTCCTTAAGTTCCCAATTGATATTTCCTGTCGCGGCCTCCCCTGAGAACAACGTGGACGGCAATGTAAAGTCCAGACTTCCCTGCAATTCTCCGTCAGGGAAATTGGCTTTCAGATCTGCTACCATTCCGGGCGCGTCATTCGGCACAGCGGTGCCGGGTACGTAGAGTCCGACAACCTGCTCCTTATTTGGGAACTCCATCAGCAACGTGGCATGGCCGTCGACCAAACTGACTTCATACAATCCGCTGTTGCCTGTTTCAGGCGAGACGCTCCAATACATCTTTCCGTCAACCGGACTGATGGCAGCCGAACCCTGATAGAACGGCGTAACGCCAGTATTGCCTATGAACCGGTGACGTCCAGTCTCCTTGTCGATGTTGTATACCTCGCCATTGAGATCTATTATGTATAGATCTCCCGATGCATTGAACGCACAGGCATTCCAGATATTTATGTCACATATTTTCTTGCGCCCGGAGGGAGCGTTACCTGAGAAATCAGCATAGCAGAATTCCCAGCGATGATTGGTCTGACCATTGTCGAAACATCCATATACTTTTTTCGATACAGGATCGTATGAGAGATCCGAGGCCCGATAATTGGCCTGTATACCCGCATTCGAATTCTTCCACCATGTCTTCATGTCATATTTATAAAGGTCGAACATCTCCATGGTAGGAATCCACTGATTGATGACATAATAGGTGGTCCCGTCTCCAAATGCGCCCCCCTGGGCGGCCTTAGTGTCACCAAGTTTGCGAAAACCCGCGTTGGTGATGCTGTAGACTCCTTCGGCATATCCTCCGTCAGAGGTCACAACCGTACCATATACCTCAAACGATGCCGTGGAAGCGGCTTTTGCCATACTCCTCATGGAAGGGACTACATTCACCCGTCCGGAGGATCTCTTCATCAGTCCGTCATGCCCGAAAGTACGGATATGATTATATTGTTGTCCGGCATCCTCCTGTGAAGGCCTGACGGCACGTTGACCACCAGCGGTCTGTGACAGCACAGAGTTTCCGTTTGTCCGCACATCGACAGTGCGCGGGACTTCCGCAGCCGACTGCAGTGCCACTGAAGCGGCAATCGCGAAAATCGCGTAAGTCAGTTTTTTTCTCATACTGATTATGGAATTTAAAAAGATCTTGTACTAAAGACTGAAAGGGTCCTCCGACCGGAATCCTGATGCCGGAGGAATACCCTTGTCCATTCACTATTATTTCACTATCACCTTGTTCTCAAAGGATTCCGATTTCACTATATATACCCCTTTCTCCACCGGAAGGCTGAAACTTCCATCAGAACCCCCTACATGGATACCCGACGCAGACCAGACATCGACACGGCATCCTGACGGATTCTCAATCATAATAATATTTCCGGAGGTCTGTATTTTTATATCGTCTACGGCTGCCGGCACTACTCCGGAGAGACGGCTCCAGAGATTTGAGAATCCGGACTCACCGGCAGTATAGACCGCCGAGACGGAATAAGCCGTATCCATGTCGTCGCCCGAAGCGTCACAGACATACGAAACCGCAGGAATGAGAGCCGTATTGAGCTTTTTGCCATCACGATAGAGATTGTAGCCGGTCAGGACAAGCCCTGAAGCGTCGTATCCCGCAGAGAACTTGATGTCATCGACCATAAAGGCAAATTTGTCGTCGGATATGCATCGTATGGCGAAATGGCGCGCTCCTGCCGGAAGATCAAACCTGTATTCAGTCCATTCTGCCGGGGCAGTCAATGTCTTGTCATCGACACGCCGGAATGAGGACGGATTGCGGTCAGTAGTGGAATAAAGCACCTCAAACGTCTCCAGATATTCCTGATGGTATGATTTCGCATAGAACGACACCGTCTGGGCAATGCCGGGAAGTACTGGAGAGATCAGCCAGTCGTCATTGGCCTTTCCATCGGCATACATGCACACGAACGACTTCTGCGAACCGTTGTGGCCCTTCCAATGACTGTCCAGCCCGGCCCAGAAACTGTCAAACACTACAAATGCTCCCGGTTTACCATGATTGGGATATTCGATAGGCCTGCTCTGCACCGATATTATACCGGTGGGCGCACCGTCACCGTCGTGTACCGTCCATGATCCTATGTTGTCATCCTCCACTTCGGACAACGGCATACCGTTGGAAAACGAAGGATAACTTTCTACTCCATCGGTAATTTCCTTCACCTGTCCAGGTCCTTCAAGATCGGGAGCTGTCCAAGAGAGTGACAGAGAGTTCCCATGCTCAATTCCTGTAAGATGTGTCGCCAATGGGAAATCCGGTATCTCCATACGTACACGGCTCTCTTTAGATACGTTGTTGGTCACATCAGTATCCGGTTCATAGCGCACCGAAGCCTGCCATGTAGAAATGGCCGGGAAGGACAAGTCAGGCTCAACGGTAAAGACAAAAGCCCGGACAGCTCCGTCAGTGAGACCGGTGGCATTCCGGGAGGCAAATACTTCACCATCTCGAAGAAGCTCTACCGTATAATCTCCCGACACAGCACTGCCAAGGTTGGCAACTGTCACTGAAAACTCCTGTGTCTTTCCGGGATTGATCGACATCGGGGATTCCAGACTTTCCACTGCAAGATCATGCGGAGTCTTTACATCGATTTTCAAATTGTCGATATATGACTGGTTGACGTTTACAATCGTGCCAAGTATTCCGATCTGAACCGTTTTACCTTTGAAATCGGAGAGAGATCGGGTTATCTTGTTCCAACCGGCAGTGCTCCCTCCGTTGCAACTGATATGATTGACAGTAGTCCATCCCGAGCCATCGTTCAACTGAATGTCGATCGTGTTGGAATTTTCCGGATCCGCCCAATACCAGAATGTAATTTCAGCAGTCGCCTCTCCAAGATCTATCCTACCACCGGTCAAACGTGCCGAACTTCCCACATAATTACCGTCAAATACCATAAATCCCTTGTCTCCATCCTGCGACACCACGCTTCCGCTATCGTCAGCTATGCCCCATGTCGCACCGGATGACACAGTGAAGATCTGCCATACGTTATGCAATTCTGTCTCTGAAGCCGACTCTGTAAAAGGCAATGTATACGGTTTTCCTACAGGAACGGAATTTGAGGATGTCCAGCCGGGGCAGGCACCGGATCGAGTCTTGGCATTCACCTTGTAATACCTGAACTTTTGCTCCGACTCAATATCTACATCCACAATGAAAGCCGTGGTGTCTATATCCTCTCCAAGCAAGGTCCCTTTGTCATCGGTAACAGAATATGTGATCAATGCCGGATTTATGGGCAGGCCGTTCTGGTCAGTCTCAGGTGCTTTCCAGGAGAGCGACACCTTGCCTTCCTGTGTGAATCCCGCTGTAAACTCAGGTACATTTGACGGCTTAGCGAACCCGATATATGTCTTCACTATGGCGGCAAGTCCTTCGCCGGCGGCATTGGTAGCTACCGCACGATATGTGTAGGTACCTGTGCGGTTTGCCTTATCTTCGAATTCTATCGTCTCGCCCGGGGCCGGATTGTCAATCGTCTTGACAAGCCTGTCATTGCGGTAGACTTCTATTTTTACAATATCATCCAGCTTTTTCCCACTTACCGTAAGTTTCGGGGCTTTCATCATTACCTGAGCCTTTATCTCGCCTGACGTAACTGTATATGCATTGAAGTCCGAAGGGGCAGCCGGAGCATCCGCTATGGCTGCCTCACTTATGCTCATACCGTGAAGATATAGAAAATATGACCGGGCATCCCCTATCGCATGCAGACCTAAATAACAATCTTCATCGGACTCAGGCACAAGCCAGCCTTCGTATGTGGCCACGCTCCCGTTGTCATTGCAGATTTCCGTAGGTCTGATCACCTGCATCGTCATTCCTGCAACAGTAGGAGAGGATCCCCCCTTCACTTCAAAACATTGGGGAAGGTTGCTCTGATGTCCACATAACCGTAATGAAACTTTGTATGCCTTTCCCTTCTCCACTTTGATGGGAGGAGTGGTAAGCCAGTCATCCATCGGCTTAAGTGTGACGGAATTATAATAACATACCATGCGTCCGTGATCCCATTGCCACGTCTTCCCGTCATTGTCCACATCAATCACACCATACAACAGAGCATCATCTTCATTAGCGAAACTGAAATCGTAAGGAGGTATGACCTTGCCGACTACCTGACGGTTTGAAGGTGTCGGTATTCCCTTGGCCTCTCGACAGTTGGATGATACAGTATAATAATATGCCCGCAATGTGCCATCGTGGGACATCTGCTCGCTAAACTCCGTTGCCTTTATTCCTGTGGCCACCGGAACCGCGCCAGGATACCGGACCACATCGTACGTCACTTCCTCTACCGGCATGAAACCTCCATGTTGTGAGGTTGTTATAGGCTTCCACTTCAGATGCATACTTCCATCGGAGTAAGTCAGTTCAGGAGTCTGCACAGTCGAGGCATAGTCCTGGCCGATCCACTCCTCAAGCACTGCATACGGACTGTCACCGGCATCATTGCTTGTATACACCACAAAAGTATGGTAGCCACTTTGAGTGACAGACACATCCACACTTGCCCGTGAGCCACAGACAGCTGTGCCGGATGCGACTTTCTCACGGTCAATCATCACTGTGTACGCGACAGAGCCGGAAGTCCGTGTGCCGTCATAAAGTGTATCAGGAACAGTAAAAGTGAATTTACCCGACAGAGAGGCTTCATTGCGTTCCATAGCCGGATTGACAGGAATGCCTGGTGCCTTAGGATACGCAAGCGGATTGTATGTGTAAAGTCCGAAAATCTGCTCCTGATGAGGGAAATCCCAGACTAATGTAGGCTGTGCCGTCTTCTTGTCAAGAATGTAGAGTGTTGTCTTGTTCGGATTCGCTGTCTTCGCTATATAATAAAGTGTATGCGTCAATGGATCCAGATACATGGACGTGTCGTAAGGCGACGGTTTGCCGGTGTTCCCCACGGTTGTGAGCTTACCTGTATGACGGTCTATTGTGTAGAGTATTCCATTGTAGTCTATGGCATAAGTTGTCCCGTCTGTATCCATGGCCATTGCCCGGAGCATACACTTGGAAAGAACGATAGGATGTCCTTTTGTGCGTTTGAAGTCCACCATATCCTCAAAATATGCGAAATCATGAAGTGCCCACGCACTGTCTGACCAGGCAAGTACAGCCTGTTTCTTCATGATATAATCCCATGCGGAAGCGTTGAACTGTGAGAGCCATTCACCCGGTTTCTCACGCAATATCTGCCAGGTATTCATATCATAAAGCCTATGAGTCACAGTATGCGCGTCGTTATTGACTATAGACAGATGGAATCCGTCGGGGGTCCATCCTGAATTTCCGGAATAACCACGTATTTCCGGATCAAGATGAACGACTTCCTTATTGGGCGTCGAGGAATTGAGCTGATAACGATAGATTCCTATCAGATTTCCCTGACCGGGTTCTGTGGTACTGGTGACATTACCATAGAGCCACACCGGGGCCTCCCCTGCTTTGAATTTGGCTTTCAGCATCGGCAACGCATCCGGAATATGCATGCAGACGTCTGTTCCCGTCTTTGCCGTACTGCCGAAAGGAGTCACCGGAGCGAACGGGACTCTTGATGTAGGCCGGGAAGCGTTTTCAGGCGAGATACGCGCTGCCATGCGGTCAGGCTTTCCATTGCCCGCAAATGCCGATGTGAGGCATAGCGCGGCCAGCAACGCGCTCCCGAAGGATTTGCAACTGTTGATTTTCATGGTTCCGTATAATATTTAGAATTTTGTCGGTTCAACGTGCTATTTTCATGCTGTGGCGGCCTGATCTTACGATGTAGATACCGTGTGCGGGAAGATCTATCTGTCCGGTCCCTTTGGCGATGATGCGGCCGTCTGTGTCGATTATTTCCGCTTCATCTCCGGAGATACGTATGCCGCTCGAAGTCATTTCCAGAGAGAAGGGATGCCTGTCGCTGAAGGTCTCTTCGATGCCGGAAGCAAGAGGCTCGATTTTGGAAAAATAACCCCATTCCATGTTGCCTTTGTAGAGGGAAAGGGATGCCGGGGGGACTCTCAGAGTGGCGTTGCGGTATACTGTCATCGGAAACGTCGGATTGGAAGGGGGTACGGCACTCAGGGCTGTGACTTCCGTTATCGCCTCGCATCCATCGTATAGATGGGCGGGAAGCGATGTGAGCGACGATCCGAGAGTGGTGCGTTTCATTCCGGTACAGGAGAAGAATGCGCCTATTCCTAATGATGTCACGGTGTTAGGCACGATTGTCTCCTCAAGCGACTCGCAGTAGGCGAACACATCTGCTCCTATCTTTTCAAGACCTTCGTTGAGCTTTACTTTTTCAAGGGATATGCAGCGGTTGAAGGCGTCTTTGCCGAGTTCGCTGACAGATGCCGGTATCTCCATTTCCCTCAGATTGTCGCAGCAGTAGAACACCCCTTCGCCGAGCGTCCTGAGTGTTGCCGGAAGTCTGAATCCCAGAAGTTTTTCCCAGCAGTAGGCGAATGCCATGCTTCCGATTGACTCCAGCCCCTCGGCAAGGTTGACATCGCTAAGACTGCCGCAGCCGTAGAATACGGTGTTTCCTATGGAGCGCAACGACGCAGGGGTAGTGATCGAACCGAGATTGGCGGCCATGTAGAAAGCTGCGTTTTCGATGGTGGTGATCCCTTCGGGGAAGACGATGGATGTAAGGTTGTCGGCTCTGGCAAAGGAGTTCATGCCTATTGTCCTGACGGATGACGGAATCGAGTAGGTGTTGCCGGGTTTCGCCGCCGGATAACTGATTATTGTGGTTTTTGCCTTGTCGAAGAGCACACCGTCGATGGCTGTGTAATTCGGATTCGCTTCGTCGACAGTGATACGCACGAGTTTCTCTCCAGAGACGGGTCCGTAACCCACGCTTGTGGCCGACGCGGGAATATGGAATGAGGTCAGCGAGTTGCATTGTTCGAAAGCGCAGTCGCCGATGGTCTTTATCCCGTCGGGAAGCGTTATGGACGGAATAAGCGAGAAGTTGAAAAATGCATATGCCCCGATCGATTGCAGCGCTTTTCCCAGAGTCAGCGACGAGCAGCTCATGCCTACACCCTGGAATGCGAAATGTCCGATCGACACCACTGAGTCCGGAATCCGGAGTTCGGTGAGCATCAGCATTGACTTGAAGGCTCCGTCGCCGATGGTCTGCAGATTCTCTCCGAGTCCGAGTCTGGTTACAGACATACACCCGGCAAAGGCTTCGTCATCGATTCTGGTCACGGTGTTGGGTATCGAGATCTCGCTGAGAGCGGAACAATTGGAGAAGGCCCCTTTTCCGATTGTCTGCAGCCCATCGGGCAGACTGATCGTTTCAAGCCCCGTGGAGCTTTCGGCAAATGCCAGCGGAGCGATTTCAGTCACCTGATAGGTTTTGTCTCCGTTGCTTACGGATGCGGGTATGACGATTTTCCCTGAATATGGAGTCGCAGGCTTGTCGACAGCCACCTGAGGAGTGGCTGTTCCTGCGATCACGGAATATGCGATTCCGTCTGAAGTGAAATCTGCGGCCAGGGCCGGAGTGCACGCGATTGCCCCGATGCACAGTACTGAGAACAGTTGTTTCATATTAAATCGGTTTTTTAGATGTATTTTAACCTGTCTATCTATTAGAAGTCGTTGTTTAAAACATTTATGTGTTAAAATGAAACACATTCTTAGGATGAATTCAGCTATGCGTCCTTGATAGTGATTACATCTGCAAAATAACCCTCTGGTTTCTTTGTTAGATATTTAAAAAATCTAATCGACAGACAAAAGTAAATAAAAATACCCCCCCGCCAAATATATATATACTTTTAACATAAATTAGCTTTACATGCATCCAATCAAGCGAGTATTTTTCTTTCAAAGCCGGTCACAAGACGTTGAGATTGTATTGAGATTCCGGCGCAGAAAAGGGAAAGTTTTGAAATAATCTGTTTTTTTATTAATTTTGCGACTTAGACAACATCTTGAACGGCAGCTTGCCGTCGATGCAATATTTTCTACATCATGGACTACAATCATAAAGAGATAGAACGCCGGTGGCAAAACAATTGGCGTGAAAACCATACATTCCTCACCACTGAGAATCCGGACAAGCCGAAATTCTATGTGCTCGATATGTTCCCTTACCCTTCAGGTGCGGGCCTTCATGTAGGTCATCCTCTCGGATACATTGCGAGTGACATATATTCCCGCTACAAGCGTCAACGTGGTTTCAACGTGCTTCACCCAATGGGATATGACGCATACGGGCTTCCGGCGGAACAATATGCCATACAGACGGGACAGCATCCTGAGATCACGACACAGAGAAACATCGCCCGTTATCGTGAACAGCTCGACAAGATCGGGTTCGCATTTGACTGGAGCCGAGAGATCCGTACCTGCGATCCGGAATACTATAAATGGACACAGTGGGCTTTCATGCAGATGTTCAACTCCTATTACGATCTTGATGAAAACAGAGCGATGCCAGTCTCAAAGCTTGTGGAGCATTTCGCGGCACACGGCTCCGAGGGGGTCAACCCGGCTTCGTCGAAGACTCTCAGTTTCACTGCTGACGAATGGAACTCGCTGAGCGAAAAGGAACAGCGTGAACGGCTGATGAACTATCGTATCGCCTATCAGGGAGAGACTATGGTCAACTGGTGTCCGAAACTGGGCACAGTGCTTGCCAACGACGAGGTGAGCGAGGGTCTCAGCGTGCGCGGTGGCTATCCTGTGGAGCAGAAGATGATGAACCAATGGTGTCTCCGCGTGTCGGCATACGCCCCGCGCCTTCTCGATGATCTTGAAAAACTTGAATGGTCTGAATCACTCAAGGAAACCCAACGCAACTGGATCGGAAGAAGCGAGGGAGCCGAGATGCGTTTCCCCGTTGTGGACAAGGATCTTGAACTGGAGATTTTCACCACGCGGGCTGATACCGTATTCGGAGTAACATTCATGGTGCTTGCTCCTGAATCGAAATACGTCCCGCTTCTGGTCAGCGAGGATCAGCGTCAAGACGTAGATACATATCTGGATGAAGTCAAGCACAAGACAGAACGAGAACGCCAGATAGAAAAGAAAGTCAGCGGAGTGTTCACTGGGGCTTACGCGCGCAATCCTCTCACCGGAAAAGAGATACCGATCTACGTCAGTGACTACGTGCTTGCCGGTTACGGTACAGGGGCGATAATGGCGGTTCCGGCACACGATTCGCGCGACTATGCTTTCGCCCGTCATTTCAATCTGCCTATAATACCGCTTATAGAGGGAGCAGACGTGAGCGAGGAAAGTTTCGACGCCAAGGAGGGTATAATGACCAATTCCTGCGGTCCTGAACTTGATCTAAACGGATTACAGGTAAAAGAGGCCATAGCGAAGACCAAGAAATTCATAACTGAAAAGGGCATCGGACACGTGAAGACCAATTACCGTCTCCGCGACGCCATATTCTCGCGCCAGCGTTATTGGGGTGAGCCATTCCCTGTATATTACAATGACGGAACGGCATACCTTATGGACGAATCCGAACTTCCCCTGCATCTTCCGGAAGTGGATTCATATCTCCCCACCGAAACCGGCGAACCGCCTCTGGGCCGCGCCAAAGGATGGCAGACGAAAGAGGGATATCCCATCGAATTGTGCACGATGCCGGGATTTGCCGGTTCGTCGGCATATTATCTGCGTTATATGGATCCGCGCAATAATGACGCGCTTGTGAGCCATGAGGCAGACGAATATTGGCGCAACGTAGACCTTTATGTAGGAGGAGCCGAACATGCCACCGGCCACCTGATATATTCCCGTTTCTGGAACAAGTTCCTTTTCGATCTCGGAATAGTATGTGAGCCTGAACCGTTCAAGAAACTTGTGAATCAGGGAATGATCCAGGGACGGTCAAACTTCGTATACCGTATAAAAGACACTAACACGTTTGTAAGCCACGGGCTTCGCAAGCAATACGATACTACACCCATCCGCGTAGATGTCAACTTCGTTAGCAACGACGTTCTCGACATGGAAGCCTTCCGCGCATGGCGTCCGGACTTCAAGGATGCGGAATTCATACTTGAAGATGGCAAATACATCTGCGGATACGCGGTGGAGAAGATGTCGAAGTCGATGTTCAACGTAGTCAATCCCGACGACATAGTAGAACGCTACGGGGCAGACACATTGCGACTCTATGAGATGTTCCTCGGTCCCGTGGAACAGTCCAAGCCGTGGGACACCAACGGCATCGATGGTGTGAATCGCTTTATCAAGAAACTATGGAACCACTTCATGCGTGCACTTGATGCTCCGCAGAAAGAGGCCACAAAAGAGGAACTGAAAGCTATCCATAAACTTATAAAAAAGGTTGGCGGAGACATCGAGACATTCTCGTTCAACACGTCGATAGCGGCATTCATGATCGCACTCAACGAACTTGCCGCATTCAAATCCACCAATCGGGAAGTAATGGATCTGTTCACACGTGTCATCGCGCCGTTCGCCCCTCACATCGCAGAAGAGTTCTGGCATCTGCTCGGGCACGAGGGAAGTGTGGCCGATGCCGGATGGCCCGTGTTCAATGAGGAATATCTGCGCGAGGACAGTGTCAAATACCCTGTGAGCTTCAACGGCAAAGCCAGATATACGATAGAAGTCGCCGCCGATGCATCGAAAGAGGAGGTGGAGAAAGCCGCACTTGCCGATGCCGGAGCAGAAAAATGGCTTGCTGGAAAGACACCGCGCAAAATCATCGTGGTGCCCGGCAAAATAATCAACATCGTGGTCTGACAGATGCTGACATCTATAACAAGGCGCGGGCTTCTGGAAAACTGAAAGCCCGCGTCTTAAACTTCTACAATATCAGACCTACGGATACGTTATTACTACGGAGATAAGGACCAACCACAAATCCAGAATCTATCGAAAAGTGAAGGAAATCGTATTCGCCACCAACAATGCTCACAAACTCAGAGAAGCCAGAGAAATTCTGGGTGGAGGCTTCATAGTGCATTCTCTAAGCGATATCAACTGTCATGATGAAATCCCCGAAACAGCCGAAAGCCTTGAAGGGAACGCGCTCATAAAGGCACGTTGGATCAAAGAGAGATACGGATATGACTGCTTCGCCGACGATACCGGACTGATGGTAGACGTACTCCACGGGGCTCCCGGAGTATATTCCGCACGTTTTGCCGGACCTGAATGCGATGCCAAAGCCAACACCGCCCTGCTGATTGAAAAAATGTCAGGACAGTCTTGCCGTACCGCCCGCTTCACCACAGTGGTGGCACTTATTCTCAACGGGCGCGAACAGATTTTCACAGGAACTGTTGAAGGGGAAATTGCCGAACATCCACAGGGTAATGCCGGTTTCGGCTACGATCCTGTGTTTATCCCTGAAAACAGAGGCTGCTCGTTTGCTGAAATGTCTGAGGAAGAGAAAAATTCCATCTCACACCGGGGACGTGCACTCAGAGCAATGGCAGAAGCCATATCAGCGGAATCTTAGAATCCGTATTCAATCACCTCATCTCTACTCTAACCGATATGAAACGAATCCTCATCATACTCTCAGCGATTCTGTCGCTTCTGACCCCTCATGCCTACAGTGCTCCCGCCGGAGACTGGAAAGTATACCCCACTTTCAACGACTGGCACCAGAAGGTAATTGAAACTCCCAACCGGGTCTATATCCAGTCTCTTGCGCAACCGGTAATAGGAGGCAATGAAAACTACGCACCCTCTTATAACCAGCTTTTCGTCTACGACAAAGAAGCAGACGAAATGTTGGCACTTTCAACCCGCAACTGGCTTAGTAGCACGCAGATTGAATTTATCGCCTATAATCCGGTCAAAAAATATCTGATGGTTGTCTACAATGACGCCAATATAGATATGCTGTACGACAACGGGGAGCGGATAAATATACCGGATGTGGCGAATGCCTCCATCAACCGTTCAAAAGTAGCCTCATCCATAACATTCGACAATGATAATAATCTGGCCTACATATCGACCGGTTTCGGATATGTTGTCATAAACGACCGCACCCATAAGGTTGCCTCTTCGCTCCAGACATCTTTTCCTCTCTTAGGCGCAGGACGCATCGGAGAAAAGATTATAATCCTTTCGGAACAAGGCGCATATCAGGCTCCTTATAAGACACAAGGGCTGACAGAAGCCCACTTTACCGAAATAGACGGAGTAGGGGCTTCTTCCCATCTCATTCCCTTGACCGATTCCTCGTTCGCTTTCATCGGCACTCCTACAGGTCCGAACCACACCACTCTATGTGTAGTAAATCTGGATGAAAGCGGCACTGCGACAAAATCACTCCGCGATTGGGCCACTTACAAATCCATAACACAAGTAACAGATGGATATTTCATTGATTCCGAACAGGCTGCCTATATTCTCAGTCGGGATGGATCAACCAGGAAACTTCCTCTCCCCCCAGGAATAACATCGGAAGCAAAATTCACGACCAACATGCGTGATTATTGGGTTGCAGAAGGTAGGAAAGGACTCCGCTCATTCCGCCTTGACAATGATTCATGGACTGTCACACGCAATCATATACGTCCAAACGCGCCTTCCACATTCATCTGCGAAGATATAATCTGGACTGAAAAATACGGTGCTGTTGCCGCCAGTCATGGCACCAGCCGTCTGTTTGGCTCTCAAGCCTTGTTTCCAACACCTATGGCAACCATGCGCAACGGCAATTGGAACGACTACTCCTTAGCTGTAATAAATCCAGATAGAAATTACAACATGCGCGATGCAGTCGGCCTTGAAAACGACCCGATAAACCCTGATGTCTTTATCAGGTCTTCACGCCATGACGGTCTGTCATTCATCAACTTTGCCGATCCAAAGGACTATATTCAGATCACAACTGATACATATCCCTCTTCAGGCGATAACGGCTTCTATCCCGGCCTGACTACATTTCCAAATTATGTTGACTATACAGGTCTCTCCGCTCCCACATTCGATTCAGACGGTACTCTGTGGGTGGCACGTCATCGCTTCGATCTGGCTCCGAACTTCACTACTACGGATCTGTTTTACTGGACCGCAGCTGACCGGAAAACACGAAATTTCCAGGGATTCAAAAAATTTTCCATCTCCACGGGAAAGACCGACTATCCCCTCATGATAAAAGGACTTAAAGCTGGTGTAAACAAGAATCTATTGATTTATAACGGCAACAACGGCAAATCCAGTTTTGTAATCGTAGACCACAACGGCACTCCAGGCAACACTTCCGATGACAAAACGGTGATAATGAACACTGCGCTCAAAGATCAAGATGGGTCAGACGTCAACTATACGTTTATCTATGATATGTATGAAGACCCACAGACCGGTATCGTATGGGTAGCCAACGGCAGCGGACTTTTCACTATAAATCCCCGGAACGCCTTTTCCGACAATTCCCGTGTCAACCGGATAAAAGTGGCACGCAATGACGGCACCAACCTCGCCGATTATCTGTTTAATGGCATTGGCGTAACAGGAATAACATCTGACAGACAAGGGAGGAAATGGTTTGGCACCATAGGCGGAGGGCTGGTCTGCACATCCTCTGACGGACGTGAGATATTATACCAGTTAACTACAGAGAACTCCTATATTCCGGACAACAATGTCTATGGCCTGTGTTACATTCCCGATACCAACTCCATACTTATCTCCACCGGTCAGGGCATGGCTGAATATTTCCCTGCCGGATCCTCTTCTGGAGAGGATTTCGACTCGGTGAAGGTATATCCCAATCCCGTGCGTCCTGACTATCTCGGCTGGATCACTATCGACGGTCTGATCGAGGGATCCATAGTGAAAATCACAGATGCTTCAGGAGGGTTGGTTCGTGAACTGGGACCGGCCGAAGGCGGTGTCGTGCAATGGGATGCCACAAACATGAACTTCAAGCGTGTGGGATCAGGTGTATATTACGTGCTCGCATCAACTTCAGGAGAGGAAAACATGGCAAAAGTGGCTAAAATACTTGTGGTACGATAATGGCCATGTCCATGATGAAGCATCCGATATCAATCGTTTCAGTGGCAATAGCGGCGATCTTCTGTCCGGCATGGATGTCTGCCAGATCCATGCAACTTCACATTTCATCGGGAGAATTGGCTTCCCATTCTGTTTCAATCAAAGAGACTGCTCCTGATGCCCTGATCCTCTCGGGGAGTGCCGATGTCCGCGACCTCCGCTTCATAGCCGATTCGCTGCCGTCATCCGTAAATGAAATCGATCTCTCGCAACTGACCCTTCTTTCCTACACATTCCCTTTGGACTCAGAGGAACCCCGTGCTGTCTATCGGGAAGGGATAATTCCTTCAGGCACATTCGCTTTCTCCAGATTCGTCCGCTTTTCTCTCCCGAACAATACCTGGGAATTAGGTGAAGCAGCCTTTGCGGGAGCAAAAATATCAGAAATCACTCTTACGCATAATCTCAAGACAATAGGAGACTATGCGTTTGCCGGATGTGCGGATCTTGCAATAGTCACTGCTTCTTATCCTGCTCTCACTATAATCGGAAAAGGTGCTTTTGAGAATTGTCACAAACTGAAAACCATCGACATATCCTCCACCTGGACAGAGACGATCTCGGAGCGTGCATTCGCTCTGTGCTCTAGCCTTTCCGACATCAAATTCCCCTCCACTCTGCGCAAAGTGGGTTCGGAAGCCTTCGCAGGTACCGCCATATCGGAACTGGATCTTCATTTTGAGATCCGAACTGACAATTTCGCTCTCAGCTCGATGTCCTCTCTTGAGAGAGCATCTGTCGACTGGGCCCCTCTGTCATGCGGTATGTTCTTCAACAACCCGAGACTTACTTCAATAGAGAAAGCAGGCGGAGACTTACCTGCTCTATTCGCGGCTGCGACCGCCGTTACCGATCCATCCACATTCCTTTATGCGGAATCTCTCGGTGAGTACGCACTTGAATCAATTCCTATAGATTCGTTGAAATTAGGCTCCAAATTATATCATATAGGCACAGGGGCTTTTTCCCGTATGAGAAGTCTACGGACTATAGATGTCACGGAATTAAACGACAATATACCGGATACGGAAACCGACGCTTTCGATGGAATCATACCAAGCGACATCATCCTCTGGGTAAATGAAAAATTTTCAGACATCTGGAAGCAAGATCAGCAATGGAGCCGCTTCAATATAAAAGGCCGGAAAGTCTCAGGCGTGGAAGAGATAACCACCGACGTACTTTCTCCTATCCAGTTTGAAGTTTCCGGCACAGAACTGCGAATAAGTTCCGGTGGCACTTTACAGACAGTCAGAATTTTCTCTCTTGACGGTACCATCCTCGCGGCAGCATCTCCCGGAACTACGGTATGGAAGTGTGACATTGCTTCATGGAGGGGTTCCGTTGTCACTGCACTCGCTACTGATGCTGACGGCAACAAAAAAGTGTTCAAATTCATTGTCGAATAACATACTTCAAATCTCTATCCTCAATACACGCTGACCCGATGGGAAAAAACAAACTGAAAAAATTCGCCGACATGCAGTCCTACTCCTGCGTGCTCCAATATCCGTGGGCACGGCTTCAGGAGGAGGGCTTCCCCTACAGAGGCTCATGGAGCAATCGTTTTTTCAACAATTCCAACCCTATCACTCTTGAATTAGGATGTGGCAAGGGGGAATATACAGTGGCTCTTGCACGTAAGTACCCGGACCGCAATTTCATAGGCATTGACATCAAAGGTGCCCGGATGTGGACCGGTGCCTCCCAGGCCGTAGAGGAGGGTTTGTCGAATGTGGCTTTTCTCCGTACCGATATTGAACTGGCCGAAAGATTCTTCGCTCCAGGAGAAGTAGACGAGATATGGATAACTTTTCCCGATCCCCAGATGCAGAAACAACGAAAAAGGCTCACTTCAGTCCGGTTTCTTTCGCTTTATCAATCCATCTGCCGGACGGGTGCCCATATCCGGCTCAAAACAGACTCTCCTTTCCTTTTCACCTATACCTCCCGACTTGTCGATGCAAATCCGCTTCCCATAGAGGCCCGCACCTCCGACCTATACGCCACCGGCGGTCTGGAAGAAGTAAAGGAAGTGAAGACTTTTTACGAACAGCAATGGCTTTCCCGTGGAAAAACAATAAAATATCTTGAATTCGAACTGCCTCATCTGTCACTGACAGAGGTCGACGATGCTGATATACCACGCGACGACTATCACAGTTTTCCACGCGGCATAGCCCAATGTATGCCCGAAGCTCTCGGCAATTCTTAAGAAGTTGTTTAAAACAAAAATAAAATAACCCATTACAATCATGACACTCTATCCGGCACTAATAACCGACGCATTGAAGACCGTCCGTTATCCCGGCAACGGCAAGAATCTCGTTGAGAACGACATGATAGCCGATGACATACGGATCGACGGCAACAAAGTCTCTTTTTCCATAATATTCGATAAATCCACCGATCCTTTCATCAAATCTGTGGTAAGAGCCGCCGAAACGGCTATACTGACTTACGTCGGAGCGGATGTGGATATCAAAGGCAACATAACTGCTGCATTCAGGAAAGAAGCACCGAAACGTCCTGAGCAACTTCTCCCCGGTGTAAAAAATATAATAGGTGTCTCTTCCGGGAAAGGGGGAGTAGGGAAATCCACTGTCACGGCCAATCTTGCGGTCGCCCTTGCCGCAAAAGGATTCAAGGTTGGCGTCCTTGACGCCGACATCTTCGGTCCCTCGATGCCGAAAATGTTCGGAGTAGAGGGAGAACAGCTATACATGGTCAATCAAGAGGGTCGCGACTGGATCGAACCAGTAGAGAAATATGGCATAAAGATGCTTTCGATCGGGTTCGTGGTCGATGCAGGCAAACCGGTGCTCTGGCGTGGCGGAATGGCATCCAACGCACTGAAGCAACTCATATCCGACGCGTGGTGGGGCGATCTCGATTATTTTCTCATCGACATGCCTCCGGGAACCAGCGACATACACCTTACTCTTGTCCAGACACTGGGTATCACAGGTGTTGTTGTTGTGACCACTCCACAGGAAGTGGCACTCGCCGACGCACGCAAAGGTATCGCGATGTTCCAGGGAGACAAGGTCAACGTACCGATACTCGGTCTTGTAGAGAACATGGCGTGGTTTACCCCGGCTCCGCATCCCGATGAAAAATATTTCATTTTCGGACAGGGTGGAGGGCAACGTCTTGCCGAAGAGTCCGGAGTGGAACTTCTTGCACAGATTCCGCTCGTAGCCGATATATGCACACAAGCGGACAATGGTACTCCGGTAGCCATGAATATAGTGGCCGATGAATCGACAGGAAGAGATCTGGGATTGAATCCGGAAGCCGAGGCATTCATCCATCTTGCCGACAAGGTAGTGAATGCCGTAGATACACGCAATCGACAGACACCCCCGACCGCACCGGTAGCCATGAACGGCTGAACCTCCCGCCGAGATAGGAGTATCATCATCTGAAAATCAGATCGCGATATATGTCAAGAGCCGGAAGCAGATCAGACGGACTCACCGTAACATCTGCTTCCGGCTTTCCCGGTGCATGCAGAAGTACAAACCGCAAATTTCCGTCACCTGCATTCTTTTTGTCAGAACGCATCAACTCCATCAGAGAGGGGTAGTCATCGCAAGTCACCACAGGTGATTTCATATATGGTGATACAATCTCACCGGCTATACGGTAGAGCCATACACTGTCGGCCCCGAGAAGCATCCGTGAAAGAATCATCGCAACAACCATGCCGTGAGCGACGGCCATCCCATGTGGCAACGGCATTCCCCGTGCTGCCATCAGGCTCTCAAGTGCGTGGCCGAATGTATGACCGAAATTAAGAACTTTACGAGAATCTTTTTCCAATGGATCACGATCGACTATCTCCATCTTCTTCATGGCTGACACCTTAGCCATCCGGCCAAGAAAACCGTAATCGGCAAGAGCAGACTCTACATCCATCAATTCAGGCAACAGCTCTGGAGCGGCTATCAGAGCCATTTTCATAATCTCTCCATAACCGGAAAGGGTCTCCCGACGAGGCAGAGTGGAGAAAGCATCAGGGAAAACTACAGTGAGCCGTGGCATCGCAAACGCACCGATGCCATTTTTCACTCCACCGAAATTAACACCGGTCTTTCCTCCCACCGATGCGTCGGCCGCACCAAGCAGTGTGGTGGATACATTGGCGTAAGGCATTCCGCGTTTGAAAGTGGCCGCAGCAAATCCTCCGGTATCTGAAACCATCCCGCCTCCTATATTGAGCACAAGGTCTGTCCGTGCGGCGTCATGGTCCATAAGCCATTCCCATATACGCTTTACCGTTGCCATCGACTTGTTATCCTCTCCCGGCTCGATCTCAAACCGTGGGAACCGGGCCACTTCCGGAAAACAGGAAATCAGTCGAGTCATCACAAGACGAGACACATTTGTGTCGGTAATAACAAACACACGGCCTTTATGTCCGTCCAGAAGATGTTTCAGTCCTTCCATAAATTTGTCAGTATCTCCGCGAAAGCGGTCATAGACGGAAAAATCATATCGGGATTCTCTTTTTCAAAAGCCTCGTATGGTATCGGCCCTGTAGTAACAGCTATCGTAAAACATCCGGATGCCACGCCGGCCCGGACACCAAGAGGCGCATTCTCCACCACAATCGCCTCTTCAGGACGACAGCACGCAATGTCAAGTCCCTTGAGATATGGCTCAGGATCCGGTTTGCCGTGCGTCACATCAAGCGCAGTCACACGATCTCCCGACAGAAAAGCTCCGGGATAATCCCGAGCCAGACTATCAAGCAACGACATCTGAGCAGATCCTGTGACCAATATACGCCTCAGCCCAAGCCGGGAGAACTCTCTCAGCATAACGTCAGCACCCGGGATCGGAGGTTTCTTACCGAACGACTTGAAAATCTCCCCTTTCTTAGTATACAACTTTCTGATCTCATCTTCTCCGGCATCACGTCCGAACGCACGCCGGAAAAGGAGATTGATGGTGGCCGGACCTGTCATTCCCTCATAGAGAAAGAACTCCTCGACCGTGCAGTCCACACCGGCATCCGTCATCATCCTGTGCCACGCGCGGGCATGCCATGGCATGGAATCATACAGCACCCCGTCCATATCGATAAGAGCGGCCCGTAACGGCACATCAGTCATATTCCGTTTCTCCAGATAGCGTTTCCGGGCAACTTTGAAATCATTAACCATCATTTTCCAATATATGGATTGAAATCAACAGATGTTTTGATAAGCATTGCAAAATTACTAATTTCCGACTTAACTGTAAAATCAATTGTCTGATGACTGGGCAGCCTTGTGAAGGAATTCCTTTATGAATTTCCGGGCCATTCCTACAAGATTCATTCTCTTTTCCACCATCACACGGGAAGTTACGTCAAAACCATGTTTTTCCTTATAGGTCGCACCCCCGAAGGAGAGTTTCGGATCGCTGTATGAACCTTCGATATTGATCCCGAAGGGAAGATGGAGAGGATTCTCCTCAACCCCTATGTGATAATATAACCGACCGTTGAAGTTGTTGAGTCCCAACATACGGAGACGGTATCTGCTGAATTCGAAATCGAACGGATATAATTCAATCAGATTGTCATGTATGGAAGCGCGGACATTCATGTTGCGTATCTGCAGATCATGACTGTCGGGAATAAGCATCATTCTGGTGATACGGCGTATGAACTTATTCTGACGGACACGAAGCTCCCGTCCCTGCACAGCCAACTCCGCATTTACCGACGGAAGATTGATATCCATATCAGGAAATATCTCCAGTCCCCCTTTCACTTCGGCAGATACCCAGCCGGAAAGATTCTTTATCTGCGGCATCATCATCAGAAGAGAATGGAACCGCTGGAAGAATGTCACCACATCTATCTGCAATACTCCGGCTGATGCATCCATACTGATATTACCGACATCACTCGAATCATATCCGAGATCCATATAGGCATGTCCGAAATCTGATGATATACGGAGGTCATTCACTCTGGCCACCCCCTCACTCATAGTCAGTAAGGTCGAAAGATCGTACAGATGCAGATCAGTGTATACTGTCTGCTTAGCCGAAGCCCTGACCTGCAGATCCAGATTGCGCGGAACAATAAGAGTCAGCGAATCGTCAGGCGATAACGTCTTGATCTCATCGGCATACGGATGACTGTCTTCATAGAACCGGGCCAGATAATTGATATTTACTGTATCCAGTTCAAGATTCATCCTGACGGGAATCCGTACAGGTTGTGCGAAAGTGAATGCCCGACGCAGATTTCCCGCGGAAGCAGAAAGTCTGGCAGAGGTAGTCCCTGCACGTACAGAAAGAGGCCCAAGCATTATTGAATCAGGAGTAGCTGCTACATCAAGGCCAGAAAATTCTACCGCATCCGGATAACGCGGAGTAGACAGACTACCCCTGTCGATATGTATTCCTGTACTTAATCCGAAGGAATTTATAAACTGGCGAGCATCCGGAGGCAGTTGCATCACTATCTTCTCAGCTGTATGGTTTATTTTCGACAACAACAGAGTGTCAGAATACTTTGATACGGCGTCTGAGGATATGGGAGCAAGGGCTCCGGCGGCAAAACGCGTCATCGACACACAACCTGAGAATCCGGATGTATTCAGTTTAATATCAGGGGTTCGTATTCCCATAGCGGCAACCTCTACATTGGCTGAAGCAGAAGAGCCTCGACTGAATCCGTCTATTGTAGAAGCCACCCCGGAAAGAGACACGTCTCCACATTCGAAACTGAGTGTGTCCGACGGAACATCGAGCCTCATGGATTTCAGCGTCATTGCCGTTGTATATGGCAGTCTCAGAAACTTGTCCGAGGATGTAAGTTCCGCACACCGGCTCCCGGCAACAAGATGCAACCCCCGTGTCTGAAATGTATTGTCACCTGAAATCAAGTCCACTCTTCCGGCATCCGCCAAAACACTGACAGAACTACCGAGTAGAATTTCCCGCGACAGTCTGTCGGCTTTCCCGGAATAAGCGATCCTGACATTTTCCGCATGGAGCCTTGTCTCCGGAGTGTCACACTGCATGGCGAACGAACCGATTCGTACAGTACCATCAATAATCACATCGTCAATGGCAGGTGCCGAAATATTCTCAAGGCAAAACCGTATAGTAGCGTCAGCATGCATATTCCCCGACATCCCATAACACTGGAAAGGAGGCAGCCCGCTCAAACGTTTCAGATCGGCATCAAGAGAGATCCGCGTGATGGCACGGGGATTCGCCAGAAGGCTGTCTATTCTCACGGAGATTCTGGTTTTCAGTCCTTCCGACATTATATCGACCGGATTGAGAATAATATTGCTTCTACCTACCGATCTGCCGTCGAAAACGAATTTCCCGGAAGCAGCCGAATGAGTCAACGAATATGATTTCCCACCTGACAATGTATAGAAAAGCTGACCTTCCGGCACCCTGAACACAATTTCAAACGAAGGAAGGCGGGTAGCGGAAGGTATGAAGGGTTCGGTGAGTCTGGCCGATGCCTCAACTGACAGATCGGCATTCAACCCCTTTATAATTCCTGAGTCCAGTCCCGGAAGAAACCGGAGAAATCGAGTCAGATCAAATGCCTGTATGCGATAAGACAGATTGTTGACACGTATACTCTCTCCAAGGTTCATGCTCATGTCAAGACGTCCTCTGGTATTGCCCAGATCCACATCAAACCGGTTGAATCCCACCCTGAAAGGATGAAACCGCAAATCCACATTTCCCTGAAGATTGAAAGGGAACCGGGAAAGCACCGATATCCCTCTGACCTCCGTATCGATTCTACCGCCAAGCAACAACCTGTACCTGTCATGCCTTTTCGCATCCCTCACCAGACGGGCATCGGATATTCTGGCTTCCGCATCGGTCTGTGTCGCTGCACTGAAAAACCGTATAGGCTGTGTATTCCGCAAGATCACCGATCCGGCTGTAAAATAAGGTACCGAAAAACCTTTAATCTCCTCCCGTGGAATGATGTCATAATTGTTGACCGAATCATTGTAGGCCACAAGATTCAGTTTAAGACCATCCACAGCAAGTTCTTTCATCCAGATTCCCCCCGATATCAGCTTGATCACATTGATCGATCCCTTGAGTTTGCCCGTCGAGGCAAGAAAATCCGCATCAGCCGGCAACTGATTTTTGATTTCAGGAGAGATTCCCTGAAGATTGCGACTCACTATCCGGAGAGAATCAATCTCAAGAAACAGATGTGGGAAAGTGGACCATATTGTGAAACGTGCATTGCTCACCCTGACATCCGCATTGAAATATCCGCTTGCCTCACGATTCAGAATCTGTGTAAGATTCGCGGGTGTAAGATACAATGTAAGTGCCACCAGAAGAATACATATTATCCCGGCAAGAACGCCTGCGCATATACAGACGACCCTGAGTGCCCGCGGAAACGGCCTATGCTTTGTGGAATCAGACATGGTTTGGTGTGGAATAATCGGAAATTGACAGAGATGTCGGCACTTATTTCAAGAGACCCGTCAGTCGGATGACGCCAGACTGTCCGCCGGAGTGAACGCGTCAGGCTCCACCTGAAGCACCACGACAAATCTTCCCTCCACATCAGGAATGGAAGCTGCCTCCACTATCGACGTCATCGCATCGGCCCGGTTTTCTCCATCCGGCCCTGTAAATTCCTCTACAAGACGTATATTAAAAATATTGCCTGCATAATCCCCTACTACCTCAAAGAGAGCGTCAGTCACCCGCGTCTGACCTATTTCCAGACCCATATCATTAAGTTCCTGAAGCATATAGCCACAAAATTCAGCCTGCCGGTCGTTGGCATTCTGCCGGTCGCCGCGCGCATAAGGAAATAGAAAAAAGAATCCGTATTCACTGGCAGAACCTTCCTTGCCTTCAAACTGGACTCTGGCCTCCACTTCCGGACGCATGCCATAGTAGCTCACGCCATATCCTGTCTCTTCATTCAGCCACATTCCATAGTCATCCTCCTGAGGAGTCATATCGGCCACCACACGGAGAGCCTCCAGACATTGTTGCCGGCTGACCTGCGGATCGATAAAACCATATACTTTGGAGATCATGTCACGGACTGTAAGCGAGACCGGCATTTTCAGTCTCACTATGGAACGTGTGACCACCGTGGTTGTGTCGGATGATACGGCATCAGGAGAACCTGCTGATACCGTCGCGGGACAACACAGCAATGATGATATCATAATGGCAAGAATGGTGATCGGTGTCTTCATAGTTTCTGTTTTGATCAGGCGTCACACGCCAGTTGAGTATGTATCTCTATAACCTGATTGACATACCGATGGTTCTGTCCGCTATCCAAATTTATCCCGTCTGTCCATCAATTTGCCGGATTCATCTTTTTTGAGTATTTTTGCACAAAAATCAACTTATATGAAACATCTGACCATAATTCTTTTGGCTCTTGTATCAGCCTTCGCTTCTTTTTCTCAAGAAGTGACATCCTACGCATACGTGACAAAGTCCAATGTAAATCTACGGACTCAACCTTCCACTTCAAGTGCAGTGTTCGGCAAGGCCGAGTTAGGAAACATTTACCTTGTCATGCAGACAAAAGGAGACTGGACTCAGATCGAGGTTTCCAACGGGCCGGATTCCGATTATCCTTGGATCTCATCTAAATTCGTTGAAACACTCAATCATACCGGTTTTCCGAAAGAGAAACTCGACGCCAGTTTCAGTTACGAGGACGGTCCGGATTTCGGAATGCTGTCATTTGAAAATGCAGGAAAGGATGAATACGACAATGATCTGATCAGATATTCCTATTGGATCAAAAACAGAGACATGCAGAATGACGGAGGCACCGGGATTGTTATCAATGAATCCGGAACAGTGTTATATCTTGGCAGTCTGTCACAACCTGAACAATATATGGATGAAGTCGGATCGGCAATCTACGACGAAAAGAAAGGTCTCCTTTGGTACGGAGGATTCCTTTGGAAGGAAGACAAATAATCCGGATACACCACATTGTGTTTAACAATGATTATTAAACAGCCTCTTAATGCGGTTTCTCGCGTAATTTCGATATTCCTGCTTCTTATAACATTTCTATCATCAAAAGCAGAAATAGTATCAGACTTCACAAAATTCAATCGTGATGCAGAGGAAGTGACAATAAGCCGGAAAGTGACTGAAGTGCCGGAGTTTGCTTTCGCGGGATGCTCACGGCTCCGGAAAGTGATATTTGAATCCGGATCACGTTGCCGACGTATAGGGGCACACGCATTCTACCGGTGTGACAACCTGCTTAGGGTAGACACTCCATTGGCATTGCGAACTATCGGACAATACGCTTTCGCCTGGTGTGTCCGGATGGAACAGATAGACCTCGGAAATGTCAATGAAATCGGCCCACATGCCTTTGCATATTGTTTCTCCCTGTGCGAGGCAAATTTCTCACCTTTGCTTAAGCATATAGGCAACAATGCCTTCTGCCGATGCGACTCACTGACAGAAATCACACTTCCGGTCTCTCTCCGGTCTCTTGAATCATACGCGTTTGCCGGATGCTCCTCCCTTCGCCGGGTATCGCTTCCGGCAAACGCATCAATGCTCGGAGAGTTGATTTTCAGCGGTTGCGATACTCTTGAAGTCATCCGGATACCATCCTCCTCACCTCCTCCATTCGACTGCGCCAGTTTCATTTTCGATCCTGACGAGACAGATCGGCATGCCAATTGCCTTCTGATTGTACCTGAAGGAACCGAAGAGATCTACCGCATGGCTCCAGGCTGGAGACTGTTTCGCAACATCTGCTGTGACAACCCCATGAATCCATTATTTGGTGAATCTGTCGGAAATAACTAACTTTGCAGGTTGAACAGCAGAGATGCAAGCCATCATTATGGACCGTACTGCCAACCGACCCTAACATGACTGCCAACGACCATAAGAAAATAAACGGCGAACCGCTTCAGGAAGCCATCGACCGCCAGACCGACCTCACCGCAGACACTACGACACCGGAAACCTCTACCGAAAATATTCCTGTCGGCAGACGGATATTGGGTTATGCCATCCGCTATCTTCTGCCTCTGATACTGACCGTCGCTCTGGTATGGTATATGTTTAAGAAGGTAGACTTCGCCGACATGATGCAGATACTTCGCGACGGTGTCGACTATTGGTGGATTTTATGCGCAATGGGTATCAGCATACTTTCCCACGTATGCCGGGCGGCCAGATGGCGGCTGCAACTCAATGCCCTGTCAATACGCCCCCCTTTTATGGCTTTATGCTGCTCCATTTTCGGATGTTATGCACTCAATCTGGTGTTTCCGAGATTAGGAGAGGTATGGCGTTGCACCTATATATCATCGCGCCAGCACGCGCCCCTCACCACCGTACTCGGATCAATGGTGGCCGACAGACTGGCTGATACGCTTATGGTTCTGTTGCTCACCGTACTGACATTCGTCGTAGCATCTGGAGCAATAAACTCTTTCCTTATCAAATATCCCGTAGGAAAAGGGTTTGTGGATCTGATGGGCAATCCGCTATTCTGGATATTGGCCATAGGTTCCATACTTTTCGCATGGGGATTGCTGTTCCTGTTTCGGAAGACCTCGTTCGTAGGCAAGCTGAAAGCCTGGACCAAAGAGCTATGGAACGGATTCGCGGTAGTGCTGCGTATGCCCGGACGCGGACGTTTCCTTCTACTCACCCTCGCCATCTGGGGCTGTTACTTCTTCCAGCTCTACGTAGCCTTTTTTGCCTTCCCTTTCACACGGGAACTATGCTCCGGCTCAGATCTTGCTTTCGGCCTTACCCCCTGTCTTGTGGCTTTCGTGTTAAGTTCCATAGGCATGGCCATCCCCTCCAACGGTGGCCTCGGACCATGGAACATCGCCGTGATGTTCGGTCTTGCCGTCTACGGAATATCCGACGCGGAAGGCACAGCCTTCTCCATGCTGCAATGGAGCGGCCAGACCGTGATGCTGATAATCCTCGGCATTTTCACAATGGCCTACATATCCCTCTCACGCAAAAAAGCCGCAGACAACACACATTGACCGATATATGGGATTTCTCGACAGATTCTCTCGCGACACTGACTCTGACCGCGACACCGATTTCTTTGAAGACAATATAAAACCGGAACCTCCGAAAGTATCGAAGACACCGGTTCCGGGTCCAGACGATCCATCATATTGGGAAAGTGAGGAATCGGAATGGGATCATCTCAAACCAAGACGCAGATGGATCATAGCCGCATGGAGTGCCGGTATAATCCTTATCATTGCCTTGATAACAGCCTTTTACTTAAGATTTTTCTCCCCGTATGTGGAAGATGCGGTGGAATACGGATATATCGAACATCTTGAACGGAAAGGTACTATTTTCAAGACCTACGAGGGTGTAATGATTCCTTATCGTGAACTCCACGACACCACCCGGGTATATCAGCGCGATTTCATCTTCACCGCACGTCCCGAAGTAGCGGCTGATCTCAAACGCTTTGAACTCTCACATCGTCCTGTACGTGTCGGCTACATCCGTTATCACGCCACTCTGCCATGGCGAGGATCAAGCAAGATTGTAGTTACAGAAGTCGACTCAGTCGACCCCTCGACCATTCTTCCTCCGGAATACCGTCCGGAAATCCATTCCCCTCAGCACAGCAATTAAACAGGGGCACTCAACGATGATAGTGATGGCCCACATTACGGGGCATAGGCCGATGATGCATGACAACTCTGTGATGGTATCCGGGCCTATGCATACTACGTAACTGAACCTTTTTGACGGCGCGATATGCTTTTGCACGATTCTTGTGCATCTTTTTCATCCGTTTGACTGCTTTCTTATGATGCTTTTTATAGTGCTTGTAATGCTTCCGGGAATGTTTGTAGTAGTCCTCCCAGTCATCATCGTAATCATCGTAATAATAGTAATGCCGGTGCGGACTGTTCACATTGACCGACACTCCCTCCGAGCCAAAAGAGAAGCTGAACGACTGCCCCAGCGCAGCAGGTACATACCCGGCCATGAAGATGGCGGCAAGCATTCCGGTAATGATTCTGCGGGTTTTCATTGTTTTTCAGATTTTTTAGTAGATGACAAAAAATGAATTTTGTCGGTTATATTATTGATTTTTAATTAGTTATTTCTTGCAAAAGTCCCTGAAAATTAGTAACTTTAAAGAAAAGTTTAGCCGCTTTTTCCATGAAAGTTACGATAACTCCCAGGGACTGCGACAAAGTTAATCAAATTGTCCCGATTATGCAAGCGCATCTTGG
>CANEHE010000019.1 GCA_947427285.1 uncultured Porphyromonadaceae bacterium | reverse complement strand
TATCTCATATCCTGAAGCTGTTGTTCATGCGAAACTCCGTTGGCTGAATAGTTACATGGTCTTGTTTGTGTCATCTTGACAATTTATCCGTCTTAAAAAGGGTTAAGAATTTGTCAGTCTCGGAGAAAACCGCTATCTTTGAAATTTAAAAGAACAGGCTGATATTTCCCTTCGAGGTCATATTGCCGTTGCAGGAGTGCCAACTCCCCGAGATTCAGACATAAACAAATCATTATACAAACCTGTAATTCCAATGGAAGTAAAAGACCTTAAGCCCCAGCTTGTCTGGGAATGTTTTGACGCCATAACCAAAGTTCCGCGTCCCTCATGCCATGAAGAACAGATCCGCGCATTCCTTCTGGACTTCGCTCACAAGCATTCGATCGCAGTGCGTACAGACGAGGTAGGAAATGTCGTGATGTCGAAACCCGCTGTTCCGGGTCATGAAAACGCCCCTACAGTGATACTTCAGGCACACATGGATATGGTGGCTGAGAAAAACAATGATACTGTACATGACTTTCTTAAAGATCCGATCGAGACATATATCGACGGTGATTGGGTGAAAGCCCGCGGCACCACACTCGGTGCCGACAACGGTATCGGCATGGCTGCCGCAATGGCTGTCCTTATCGACAAGGATCTTGTACATGGTCCGGTGGAATGCCTTTTCACCATCAATGAGGAGATCGGTCTTGAAGGTGCCCAGAACCTCGGGAAAGATATGATCACAGGATCGATGCTCATAAATCTTGATTCAGAGGATGACGGTGAGATTTTCGTAGGATGCGCCGGAGGCATAGATACAACCGCCATATTCAACTACCGCAGAAGCATCGCTCCTGAGAATTTCAGTTATATGAAAGTGTCGGTACGCGGTCTGCTTGGCGGTCACTCAGGTTCCGACATCAATCTCGGCCGCGGAAATGCAAACAAACTTGTGGCCCGGTTCATCTGGGAATGCTCACAGAAATGGCCCGTGGAGGTATGCTCGTTCGACGGAGGCAATCTCCGCAATGCCATCCCGCGTGAGGCTTGTGCCGTATTTGGCGTCGAGGCTGCGCATAAGGAGGCTCTTACACGTGCCATGGATAAGTATGCCAAGGAGATACGCGACGAATACAAAGGAGTTGAGCCTTCGATGGAGTTCCGTATCGAGGACGTGGAGCGTCCGGAGTTCTGCATTGACTCGGAAACATCTGTAGCTCTTGTACGTGCCATCTATTCAGCACCACACGGAGTCTATTCCATGAGCCGCGACATCGAGGGCCTTGTGGAGACATCGACCAATCTGGCTGCCGTGAAGATGCTTGATGACAATAAGATCCGTATCACTACCTCGCAGCGTTCAAGCGTGGAGTCACGTAAAAATGATATGGCCGGACAGGTGGAGGCACACTTCCAGCTGGCCGGAGCCGAGGTGAGCCACAGCGACGGTTATCCCGGATGGGCACCCAACATGCAGTCGACCATCATGAAGTTGTCAGCCGACGCATACGAGGAGCTCTTCGGTGTGAAACCCGCCATCAAGGCCATCCATGCCGGACTTGAATGCGGTCTGTTCCTGTCGAAATACCCGAATCTCGACATGGTCAGCTTCGGTCCGACCATGACAGGTGTGCACTCTCCGGATGAGAAACTCAATATCCCGACAGTAGACAAATTCTGGAAGCATCTGTGCAAGGTGCTTGAAAAAGTGGCAGCGTTATGAAACGCCTGATAGCCCAGGCTGCTTTTATATTGTCGCTCACGATAGCGGTGTCGGCGTCCTCCCCCCGGGGAAGGACGCTCGATACCGACAGCATTCGGAACGAGTCGGGAAAGGCTGCCGCCCATGCCATTAACAAGGGTATGCAGGCTGTCCGGTTCGATTCGGTTCTGCCCGCGGCCGATGAGTCATCGCGTTATACCCATCTGACTGAAGAGGATTTCCGCATGGTGGCAGAAGAGATCGGCGTCGAGGTGGCGGCCATGAAGGCTGTTGTGGCCATTGAGGCCGGATCGCAGATGAAAGGTTTCTGGGCACCCGGAATACCGGTGATCAACTTCGACCGAACGATGTATGCCAAATTTCGCGGCAGAGCCTCTTCGAAAGCCGGCGCAAAGGGGGAGAAAGTTCCCGCAGGACTGACCGGTTATGCCCGGAGCGAATGGACACAGCTGATAAATGCCAGGAAAACGAATGCGCAGGGAGCCAACATGGGTACCTTCTGGGGGATGTTCCAGATAGGAGGGTTCAATTACAAACTGTGCGGATGTGACTCGGTCGACGAGTTCGTGCGGCTGATGGCATACTCCGAATTGGAGCAACTGGAACTTTTTGCGGCGTTTATCACCAACACCGGCATGGTCAACGATCTACGCGCGAAAAACTGGAGAGCTTTCGCACGCAAATATAACGGTGCGAGTTATGCACGCCGGGGCTATCACACAAAAATGGCCAACGCTTATGCCAAATTCAAAAAACAGACAGAAAAATGAAAATTACAGATCTTGAGCCGAAACTTCTCTGGGAGTGTTTCGATGAGATAACAAAAGTGCCGCGTCCGACGCATCATCTTGAGAAGATGAAGCAGTTTCTTGTGGATTGGGCCAATCGTCACAACATTGAGGTAGCCACCGACGAAGTGGGCAATGTGGTGATGAAGAAAGCCGCCACGCCCGGACATGAGAACGCTCCGACCATCATACTTCAGGGACATCAGGATATGGTGGCCGAGAAGCGCAATGATAAGGAACATGATTTCCTTAACGATCCTATCACCACAATTGTAGACGGTGAATGGGTGAAAGCCGACGGAACCACTCTCGGTGCCGACAACGGCATGGGCTGTGCCTCTGCAATGGCTGTACTTCTCGATGACAAACTGGTACATGGCCCGATAGAATGTCTCTACACAGTAGATGAGGAACAGGGACTCATCGGCGCAAACGGTCTGCAGCCCGGCTTTGTGACCGGTGACATTCTCCTCAACCTTGACTCCGAGGAACACGGACAGCTTGTGATCGGGTGTGCCGGTGGAAAAGTGACCGTATGCACGCTTCCGTATAATAAGGTGGCCGCTCCGCAGGGACAACGTTACTATCGCGTACATCTTAACCACCTCAAAGGAGGTCATTCCGGAATGGAAATCGGACTCGGACGAGGCAACGCCAACCAGCAGCTGGCCCGCTTCATCTGGGAAAGCTGCGATCGTTTCGGCGGTGTGATCGTTGCCGAAATCGATGGTGGCAATCTCGCCAACGCCATCCCGCGCGAGGCCTGGGCTGTTGTCGGTGTCGACTGCGATGCCGCGGAGGCATTTGAGGCATACGGCAAAGAGTTCTCCGACATGATCCATGCCGAATTCCTTCTTGCCGAGGGTAAGGACTTCACATTCACTGTAGAACCGGTTGAGACTCCGAAAGAGATCATCGAGCCGGAGACAGCGTGCAAACTGATAAGTGCAGTCTTCGCGTGTCCGAACGGCGTGCAAGGGATGTCGAACGCTGTGGAGGGCCTTATCGAGACCTCGTGCAATCTGGCTTCGGTGAAAATGAAACCGGACAACACAATCCGCATCGAGATCCACCAGCGTTCTTCTGTCGATTCACGTCGTGATGAGATTGCCGACCGCGTCAAGGCTCTTTTCCGTATGATTGGTTGTGAGGTGGCGTTTGACGACGCTTATGTCGGTTGGGCACCGAATCCCGAATCAAAAGTGCTTTGTGTGGCCGAGAAGAGTTTTGAAGACCTCTTCGGACGCAAGCCCCGTATCGAAGCCTTGCATGCCGGACTGGAATGCGGCCTTTTCCTGGAGAAGATGCCGAATCTCGACATGATTTCGTTCGGTCCGACACTTAAGGATATACATTCGCCAAGCGAGAAGGCCAACATCAAGTCGGTCGAGGAATATTGGCGTTTCCTCTGTGAGATCATCACACGTCTCGCTTGATTCGTTTGTTAGGCGTTAAGGATTAGATATTAGAGGGTCGACAGTGAAAACTGTCGGCCTTTTTCATCTATGTTTGGCTGTTAGAGAAGAAATTTATAATTTTGCATGTGAAAATTGGTGCCGTTGTCTGAAAAATCATTTAGTAGATTGTAGGATAGCGGGTTAAAAGGGAATCGGGTGAGAATCCCGAACAGACCGGCTGCTGTGATTTCCGCCAATTTGTTTGCCGAGTGCCGGGTTTATATACCCGGAGGTCACTGTCGTTGGAACGACGGGAAGGCCCGGCAGACAAAGGAATAAGTCAGAAGACCTGCCTTTTTTCAGAGACCGATTCAGGGCTTTCCAGGATTAGAGCCTCGGTGTCAGTAAAGTAAGGTCGTTCTGCGTATTCTCAGTTTTGAGGATTCCCGCCGAGTCTTCCATTTGATGCTTCTATTGGCTGCCCTTTCCTGAAAAGACCGTGATGGTCTCTCTCAGGAGAGGAATTTTTTTATGTCTAATCTAAATAAAAGTACAGCCAATGAAAATCATGAGACTACGTAGACTGTTCTCATTGCTTGCATTCCTGATGCTTCTCGCGGTTCCAGAACCACAGGCGGCGTGGAATGCGACAGACGGGGTGTATTATCTCAAGACTTCGGATGGTCTGGAGGACACATATACTGTGTCCGGCAGCATCACTTTCAAATCGCAGTCCGGGAATCTTATTTCCGGCTACCGTGACTGCGGCGTGGTGTTTGCTCCGGCCAATCCGGGAGAGGTGATACAGGTCACGGTCAACAGCATTGACCTCGACGGCGGCAACTATCTGCTTGCCTACGACGGTGCGATCGAACAAATCAAGAACGGAATTTCCGATGGCAAGGACCAGTCATCCTATCTTCCAGCGGGGTGGAAAAAGAAGTTTGTCAAAGGGATGGAGGGAGAAACCTATACTTCTGCCTCAGCCGACGGTAAACTCTCTTTCGGTTTCCATTCCGGAGCCGCCAACAGCCAGAAAGGATTCACTATCACGGTGGAAAGCGTCTCGCTCAAGGATATGGAATTTGTCAGTGCCGAGGTATTCGCTCCCACATCTGTGCCTCGCAGAGGTGAGAAAGCTGCGAAACTGACGGGTGTGCGCGTTGTAGCCGACGGAAGTTCCAATCCGCTTTCTGTGGAGGAGATGACGATCGACTGTTCTGCCGCTGCGGCTTCTTCTTCTGTTTCAGACATCCGTCTGGAGCGTAATGGAGAGACTGTTGCGACGCTGGCCGAGGGGCAGACCAGACTCCGGCTTGAGAACGCTTCACTTAGAAGCGGGAAGAATGATTTCTATGTGGTGGCCGATGTGTCGCCTGATGCGTCAGGAAATGTTCCTGTCCCGTCTGTCGTGTCGTTGACCGTAGGCGGTCAGTCAAGGACAACTGAACCTTCATCAGTATCAACCGGTGATTTTGCGGATATAATATGGATGCCGTCGGAGCATCAGATTTTTACTGTAAGTGCTCCTCTCGATTTCTTTGATGACGGCGGTCCTGATGGAAAGATCTCTGAAAAATTTGAGGGTACGGTGACATTCGTTCCGGCAACGGAGGGACAGGCCGTGAAGATTGACTTTACGAAAATGGACATTTTCAACACCTCTTCGACAGGGATGAACGATGTGCTCACCGTCTACAATGGACGTGAGGCCGACGATGCAAATCTTATCGCCACTCTGCTCAAAGAGACGGAAGTGGTTAAGTCTACCGCCGCAGACGGTTCTCTTACGGTGAAACTCGTGAGCAAGACCGGCAATCCGGCGCAGGGATGGGAGGCGAAAGTGACCCAGTTCCTTCCCGGCGACATGACAATTTCGGCTGTAAATGTCTCAAAGTCTGATGACGTCACGGTCTACGCGTCGCAGAAGAATGCGCCGGTGATGTTTGTGGACGTGATTGCCGATAATACTGCTAATCCTCTGAGTGCGACTTCGTTTGCGGTCAATGTAGAGAATCAGAATGCCATATCGGGGGTAAAGGTCTGGTATCTTGGGAAGAAGGCTGAAATGGATTCAAAACAGGAATTTGGCACTGCTGCCGTAAACGCCGCTTCGATTTCCGTTGAGGGAAGCCGTGAACTTGCCGAGGGTCACAACTGGTTTGTGATAACAGCCGATGTGTCTCCGGATGCACTCAATGATGTAGCGTTTTCTCTTTCTCTCGCTTCCGTCACAGTAGGGGCTGCTTCCCGCATCCCGGAGGAGACATTGAATGCCGCCAAGACAGTCCGGAACGTATGGCATTCGAAGGAGGGTGGCAATACGGTTCCGTTGTATGATTCATGGCAGTTTCTGCCGACAATGAACGGCACTACGGGATATTCCGACCGTTATGCCGCAGGTCAGACTGACCAGATTGTAACATTCGTGCCCGCCAATGAGGGTGAGAAGACACAGATCGATTTCTCCAAATTCCAGCTTACATACACTGGATCGGTCAATGCCAGGTTTGAGATATACTCCGGACGGACCTGTGACGAGTCCGCTCTGATCTGGAAACTTGCAAAGTCTGATGACAAGAACATCGGACCAGGTAAGACTCTGCGTTCCACCGCAGAGGATGGATCGATGACTATAAGATTCAACCCCAACACGTCGTCCAACTATTATTGTGCTCAGGGATGGGAAGCCATCGTCAAGCCGTTCATGAACCATGACATGACGATTATCGAAAGCATTGCCCGACGCGGAAACACACGTGAGATGCCTATCGGTGCCACGGATCAAGAGATGCTTGATTTCGGAATCGTGACCGAAGGCACACTTTCTGTCAAGACATTGAAGTCGGTTAAACTCAGTGTGGAGGGTGCGGCCGCTCTCTCTTCCGTAAAGGTGATGACCTCTCTGAACGAGGATATGAGCGATGCGGTGCTCTTCGGTGAGACAACTGATGTCAAGGCCGAGACTGTAGTGGGCGGTGAACTTCCGCTTGCCGAAGGACCTCGTTATTTCAGAGTGTTTGCTGATATCGATCCGGAGGCGGAGGCTGAGACAGAGGTTAGAGTCGGTGTAGTATCTCTCACAGATGCATCCGGGAATACGGATATGGTTGCCGACGGCAATCCGGAAGGATCAAGAACAGTGAAAAGCATTCTTTATCTTGAGGCCGGAACACATACGGTGACGGTCTCGCAACCGTTGATGTGGTATGATGACGGCGGAGCTGACGGCAAGATATCCTCACGGATAAGCGCGACATATACTTTTATTCCTTCGCGTGAGGGATATGCCGTGACTCTCCATTCGACTCAATTCTCTATTGGAAATGGCAAGATGTATGTCTACAGCGGTCGTGAGGCAGACAAAAACGCTCTACTTGGCTCGCAGACAGGCTACGGAACCACCACCGGTCCGAAAAACATCGTGTCGAAGGCAGCCAACGGATCGGTTACTGTCGTTGTGACAGGTCCTTCCGGAGCTACTCTCGACGGCTTCGCAATTGAGGTAGGACTCCATGAGAAGGTCGACTATACGCTCGCAGGTGTGACTGCCGGCGCAGCTTCCTCAGATGTTGAATATCTGCGCGGCTCGCGTGAACTTCCGTTGGTGAAGGTGGCGGCCGAGGTGGCTGGTGACAAGGGAGCCTCCAGAATGTCTGATCTGAAATTCTCGCTTGCCGGTACAGACAATATCGCCGACATTACTGCTCTTCATCTTTATTATGGAGCGGCCAACGATGGATTCTCGCCTGCAATCTGCGAGAAGATCGCTACTGTGACTCCCACTTCTCCGGAAGTGAACTTTGAGGCTGAAGAAGAGATCGGCGACAACGGCATGTACTACTATTATCTGACCGCTGATATCGCTGATGAGGCCCAGGCCGGTAATAAGATTGCCGTTACGCTTTCTTCTGTGTATTTCAACGACATAGTGAAGGAGTGCGCTTCCGCTGCTGTCGAGGGAACCGTCAAAGCCGGACTGAAAGGAACGTTCACAATCGGGGCCTCGGGTGCCGACTATGCAGACTTCAAGACTGCCACGCAGGCTCTTGCACAAGGAGTGGAAGGCCCGGTGACTTTTGAGATTCTTGACGGTATATATCCTGAGAATCTCAAGATAACGGATGTGAAAGGTTCTTCCGTGGAGCACCCTGTAGTGTTCCGGAGCAAGAGCGGCAACCGCGATGCAGTCAGGATCACAGGCAAATATGTCGCAGAGGATAAAGACGGTATCGTGCAGGTGAAGGGTAGTCCGTATGTCTGCCTTGAAAAGATTTCGGTCGAGGCCGGAAGTCAGGCCTTCTCCAATGCTGTTTATGTCGGTGAGAAGAGTCCGGGATTCATGATGACCGGCTGTTCGGTAACGGCGGCTCCTGTGACATCCGGATATTCCGGAATCAACCTTGTACGTTCCCATGCGATCAACGAAGCCGGAGGCAACAATGATTTCATGACCATCGAGAACTCTTCGTTTGAGGGTGGTTTTGTCGGCCTGTATCTCGGAGGAACCGGCTATGTCGCGCTTCCAAAAGAGAAAGGACTTGTAGTACGTGGCAATACGGTAATCGGATGTTATTCAAAGGGTATTTATATTTCGGATGAGAATGCTCCTGTAATCGAGGGTAATACTGTAAGTTGGTCAGGTGCCAAGAAGGGTTATCAGGCTATGGATCTTTATCGTGTGACAAATGGCGCGATAATATCCGGCAACCGTATATACAATACCGGTGCGGCATATTCCACTGGTGTGGATTTCCGTGATGACTGTGTGGGCACGCAAGCCACTCCGATAAGATTCTTCAACAATGAAATCGTGCTTACGAAGAGTGATGCTTACAGCGGACGATGCCTGAACATAAAGAATACTTCGGCTTGCATGGACATCCTATACAATACTCTAAGGGCAACCGGAAGCAATTCATACGTTATGGCTACCAACGGAGCAGGCACACCGCAGGGGATAAGGCTTAATGGCAATATCCTCCAGAACGAATGCTCGGCCATTTCGACGGTCATCTATTTCTGGAACAAGACAGATATCGAAGGTTTTGATTTCGGCTTCAATTCATACTGGAGCAAGAGCGGTGTGGTATGCAAGAATGATTCCGAGAATCTTGATGCCGCAGGCTTTGAGTCTTTGACCGGTGACAATACCTTTGTCTCGACTCAGGCACAGTTCCTTTCCGAGACAGATTCCCATCTCTTGGAGCCGGGTGATTTCCGATGCGGCATGCCCGTGGTATGGATCTCGACCGATATCGAGGGCAATTCTCGTCCCGCGTCTGCTGACTGGACTCTCGGCGCATACGAGTATGTGGAGATAAATAAGGATGCTCCGCAGATAACGGAAGGTTATCCTTCAGTGGCTTCCGTCACAGACAACTCTGCCTCCGTCCGCACCCGCTGGGACATGAACGGCACTCTTTATGCCGTGGTGAAGAAATGGAGCGAAGGTGATGTCCTCCCCGATGCTGCCGAGGTGATGAAGTCGACAGGCACAGCCGTTCTTGCCGATGCTGAGGTCCTCTCCGCATTCACATCGCTGGAGGCCTCCACTGCCTACCGTGCGTTCTTTGTGGCTGTAAGTTCGGCTGGCACACCCAGTGAGGTGAAGGCTTCTGAAGCGTTCACTACTCTTCGTCACATAGATGAACTGACACTTCTGTTCGACACCGAGACACCGAGAGTGCAGGCTGGTGATACGTATGTCATTGTGCCTGGAGTCGGTGGAGGTGATGAACCTTATACGTATACATGGACCGACCAGATGAATCGCGTCGTTGGCTCCGGTTCCACACTCGCTGTGAATCCGGAAGTCTCGCAGTATTATACGCTTAAGGTTGTCTCGGCCGACGGTCAGGAAGCTGTGGCCAAGACCGCGGTAGAGGTTACGGGTGATATGGTGGTTGCCACTTTCGATGACAATTTCGTGGCTGAAGAGTCGCATATCGCTCCGGCTACCACAAAAGAACATTTCTACAGTGGTTCGTTCGCTTTCAATGCCGGAGGTATGCCGCAGTATAGTTATTGGTATGGATATGCCCTGACATCGGAGTCATCGTCAGAATACACTGGCCTTTCCGACCAGTTCCGTTCGGCTCCAGGTGGTGCCTTCGAAGGGAATAATTTCGCGGTCGGCTATCCTGAGGGGATGACGGTGGATGTCACCAACAGCCTTGATGGCGATGTGATTCCCGGACTGTATGTGGCCAATTCCGCATATACGATTTCAAGTATGCGTAACGGCGATGGATTTGCAAAGAAATTCGAACAGGGAGACTGGCTGAAACTAACGGCTACCGGTACTACTGCCGAAGGCACATCTGTCAGCAAGGATTTCTATCTTGCCGATATGCGCGATTCCCGGACAGAGGAGCATTATATACTTGACTCATGGGAATGGCTCGACCTACGTTCGCTTGGCAAGGTCAAGAATGTCCGGTTCACTTTCGACGGCTCTGATAGCGGAAAGTATGGTCTTAACACACCGAAATATTTCTGTATGGATCTCTTCGGCACTATGCCTTTGACTGATCTCCGCAAGGTATCTATTCCTGACGGCGGGTATGTCGATCTGTCGGATTATTTCAGCGAGGACAGCTCCATCGGTGCCGAAGCGGTATATTCCATAGAGGTGCCGGAAGGTCTTCCGTTCACACTCTCACTTTCCGGAAGCCGTCTGAATCTCAGTCATTCCGCAACCAGATCAGAGTCGATGGATGAGGGAGAATGCCTTGTCTCGATGAGACAGAAAGGTAAGACACAGTACCTCCGTCTTGCTGTAAGCGAGGATAAGACTTCTGTAGGGGTGACGGACGTGAATGCCGATGAAGTACGCCTCTATCCGGTTCCGGTTCAAGACAGACTGAATGTAAGCACTGACCTTGACAGATATTCTGTTGAGATCATATCATCCACAGGAACGGTGGTCTATCGTGCTGCAGACCTTTCAGGATCTTCGGTTATAGACCGTGACGGATGGGCATCCGGTATCTATCTGGTGCGGATAACCTCAGCTGACAACTCGACTGTCAGAAGGATAATGGTCAAGTAATATAAATCCTTGTAATGAATATGCCCCGCAGGAACCTTACAATCTGCGGGGCATATTTGCTTAATACTGAAGAATTATGTCAGTCGCGGAAAATCTCTTTGGTTGCTTTAGAACCTCGGCGAACAATGACAAATTGTCCCGGTATCGGACGTGTGAGTGGAATACCTGTCAGAGACCAGTATTCCGGTGTGTAAGTCTCCTGAGCCGGTATTGTCGAGACTCCGCTCCATCCTTCTTCACGGGTACGGACACGCACGGGAGTCGATTCGCGTGACATCAGACTTCCGTCGGAAGCGGACACACTGTAGAAATATTCCGTATCCGGTTCCAGTCCGTCGATAGACATGTTCAGACTGTCGCCGGCTGATTTACGGTCAATGCCGTTCACAGGTTTGCGGGTAAACGAAACTTCCTGTCTTATGACTACATCGTCTATGGCGACCGGACCGCGTTTCGTTCCGGTGGAACTGTAATTGATCCGTACGACTCGTGCTCCGTATGGGAATGCATACAGTGTATCTGTGCGGCCACCTTCAGCTTCTGTCACCTCCACTTCTGCGAAAGGCACCCATTTACCGTCGGTCATTGTCTCGATAGAGATTATATTGCCTGCAGAGTTTCCGGCACCACGATGCCATAAAGAGAGGGAATGGATGTCGGTCGGATAGACGGCTGACTGGATATATCCTCCTGCGGCGTTGATGCGTACGGAAGGTGCGGCCTTTCCAGAGTACAGCGGCGAATCGAACATTATTTCCGATGTGCAGCTCCAGTCGGCAGGCAGAGAGGCCGCTCCTCCGTCGAATGATTGGGCGTCGTCATCAGTGATTATATCGGTCTTGTTGAAAACTGTGACGAAATACTCTCTGGCTCCTTCCACAGGCTGCCATGAGGCCTTGAAGCCGGTGTCGGTGAGATCGACAGCCTCGTATGCCTCCGGCAGCATCCATTCAAAAGTAGCTTCTCCTGTGGTGACTTCCATCGGGGCGCAGAAAGGACTCGGGCCTTTGCCTGCCTGCCATGCCCTCACACTATAGAGATAAAGGGTTTCAGGGGCAAGTCCGGTCAGAATATACGCAGTGGTGTCGGCAGAGAATGTTTTTGTAAGGAACGGAGTCTCCGCTTCCTCTTCATATACTGTCAGTTCATACTTCAATGCATCGGACACTGGTTTCCATGCCGCAGTGAAGGAATACGACTCCACGTCGGAAGGTGCGAGTGGTTCCGGAGTGTCGCTGTCGGGAAGTCCTCCGCATACTTTGAAAGAGACGACACCCTGTTTAGACTCGGATATTTCGGAGATAGGAATGCCCACCTCTGAACCGTCCCACCATTTATAGAGCGGATGTGTGGCTGATGAAAGAGCTGTCACATTGGCTGTGCCGGGGAATGTGTCTGATGCGCGGGAATTGGCTGTAGTGGTACGGTCGGCTTCTATCAGATCCACTCGCAGATGTGTGGGGTTGTTGTTGACTCCACCGTTTTCCCATACCTCTTCGTCGAAATCCACATGCCAGACGATCATTCCATGTCCGGGGATGAACCGGTCCCAGCCGGAAAGTTGCCGGTTTTCAAAGAGGAAATATTCATTCGGATTTGTCCCTTTCACGATGGCAGTCTGATTGGATTCCAGAAGTGGCATAAGCTCCACATTGTCGGGTGATGAGAATAGAACCGGTTCAGTCCATTCCATGGCGTAGCGTGCGTAGGCCGAATATGTGGGAGGTGTGCGGGAAAGGTTGTTGTATGGCCCGTAGTCGAGCACATCGTATGCTCCGGGTGTGAAGGAGCCGGTATTGGCTCCTCCGGTCACATAGAGGTCGGGCAGCCCGAGAACGTGGCTGAATTCATGTACGAAAGTTCCGATCCCGTCGGGTCTGGCGTCTTTCCATTCGTTGGTGCAGGCGTAATGGCCGAGTTCCACTCCGTCGAAAACGAATTTCTTGTCAGTGCCGTAGTAGGCGGAACGCACGTCCCACGAGTGGGGCCAGACAGTGTCGTCTGATCCTCCTGAGGCCTCTCCACGTCCGGCATAGAATATAAACACGTTGTCGATAAGACCGTCTCCGTCGTGATCGTATTGGCGGAAGTCGACCGAGGCATCAAGAATCTGGCATGCATGTACCGCCATATCGGCAGGATTGGCGTCGTCACCATCGATGTTTCCACCGTAGTAGGCCATCTTCTCCGGTAGGGTGACAGGTCCGTAGAGATCGAATTGCGGACGGAAAGCACCAGACGATGCATCTATGAAATAGTCGCGGGCGGAGCCGGTGCCTCCCCATAGTTTGAATCCCTCCTCGTTGAGCATGCGGGAGAAATAGTCTCCGGGATTCTCGACATTGCACTTCACGTCCTGATATTCCACAAGAATCACGATTGCTTTCGGCTCACCTTTGTGGGGGAAAGATGAATAGTGCAGTCCGGGATTTTTGCGCATGGGCGATTTCTGTCTTGCCGAGGTCATGCGGCGTGTCGCCGCCGATTTCATCTCTTCAAAAGAGAGTGTGGCGAGCCATTTATCTGTATTGGCATTGCGGGAGGCGACAGAATAGGAGGATGGCTCAAGTGTGCCGTCGGAAGCCGGCTGTGCAAACCAGAGAGTACCTCCGGACTCAATCAGAGGCCATCCGTCTTCGGAGAATATGGACCTTCCGTATTCATCACCGGAAAGACGGACTTTTACAACAGTACCGTCGGGCAGATGACGTTCGGTCAGTCCTGGTTGCGCAGGTACCGCGAAAGCCGCCAGCGGTATGAACACTGCTGCAGTCAGGATGCTGCGAAATAAAGATTTGTTCATAAATCAGAGTGACATGTTAGAAAAACGGTTCCGGTCAGGTCCCATACCTGTCCGGAACCGCCGTTCACTATATTTTATTTTTCAGATCAGATGCCGTAATGTTTAGTGACGGTAGATGATTTTTGTGGAGCGGTTGCCGCGTACTTCTATTACCATCTCGCCTTCTGCGGGTTCGCTGATCTCTACACCCTGCATATTGAACCAGCGTGCCGGAGCATCGATCTCTTCGGTTCCGATGTTTTCTACTCCGCTGTTGTCGGGGAGTTCAAGTGAGAACTGACCGTTGTTGTTGACCCAATAGATGAGATCCTGACCGATGGCGGATGTATATTCCGGCAGACGGACACCTATGGAACCCGCGGGGAAAGTGATCTTGTTGTCGGCAAGTTTTCCGGCATTTGCTATCCATTGTGGCTGGAGCTCGCCTGCACGTTTGGCTTCGTATGCTTTGGAGGTGAGATAAGCGGACTTTAGCTGTGCTTCGTGAGATACACCAGTAGGAGCGGCTTCAAGCACCACTACGTTTGGTTTGGATGCATCGAGATAGAGATAATGCGAATGTCCGGAGTGGGTGTATGTGAAGTCGCTGCATTTTGAAGGGAGTCCTTTGTAGGGATCCACGATGCGGTAGTAGCCCGGTTTATCGGTCTTTTCCTGTACCTCTACCGGCAGGCGTGTCACATCCCAGTCGCCACCGAGACACATTACCGCATCCTCGACAAACGTACCTTGTCCAAGACTCTTCCAGCCTGTGGCATCGTCAGGCATGGCATAGATATTGCGGATCGACACCACACGGTTGTCTTTATTGTCGTATGAGATGCATACAAGCGAATTGACGCCTTCCTTGAGCGAGAGTTCTACTTCGGTGGATTCGGTGATGGGGTTGAGTTTGCGTTCGGCGATCTTGTCGATCATAAGTGTGTCATACGGGAGAACGAGATCGTTGACAAGTTCCCAACTGACATTCTTCGGATGAGTGGTGATGTTGAGTTTTGTCTTGGGAGTGAGTGTGGAGACACATTCCGGCACATCTATGTCGACATCGAAGCGGGTGAATCCATGCATGCGGTAGATGTCTATTCCTCCGGCATATACTTTGTCTCCGAATGTGCCGTCACCCATATCCTGGTTAGGATAATAGTTCACCACATATATCTGTAGTATTCCGTCTGTCTCGTTCCAGCTTGAATAGGGATCGGCTGTGCCGTAGAAAGTCTTCCAGTCAGTGGCGAGAAACGGCTCACCGTCCCACATGTTGTTGACACCTTTGCGCTGAATCGGAATACGGAATTCCTTAGTGTCCGGATCATACTCCACGATCAGATCGGTACCGGCGGCGAAGTATTCGACAAGTGCGAACTGGAATTTCTTGTTGGCGGGATCTTTCGACACACGTTTCTTCACTTTCTGGTCGTAAGAGAAGAAACCTGCGTTCAGGCCGCCCCATTCCACGTCGGCGGTGGTGAAATCATACCATTCCTGCCAGATGGAGTCTGGTTCCTGTTCGGGATAGTAATATCCTGTCTCGTCCCATGCTGCCGCAGAGATAGCGGCTGAGGCGGCGATGGCCGCGATGATAGTTTTTTTCATCAGTAGTATATTTTTGCTTAGTTTTTGTTGAAAATAATTTTTGAGGCTTTGCCTTCACGGACGGCAATCACGATCTGTCCTTCGGCAGGCTCGCTGATCTCCACACCTTGAAGTGTGAACCAGCGCACATCACCGTTGATTTCGTCTCCCAGTGTGTCGATTCCGGTCTGTGTCACGGAGAAAGATTTGGAAAGGGATTTGCTGGTCGCTCCGTTTATCTTGAAGAGGCCCGCGGGAAGATTCAGTGTGTAGCTGCCGGGAGAAAGAGGTGTGGTAAAGCGGATGACAGCCTCGTTTTCTCCGGTTTCGATTTCGGGAGTTCCGTTGTCGACGCGTGTGTCACTTACAATACTTGGGAGCTGGATGCCCTCCACAAGCTCGATGATGCCGGCAGGTTCAAAAGAGACAGTCCACGTGAGCATGTCATCGGAGGATGTCGCGGTCATGGAGCCTTCATATTCTCCGGAAAGGGCCTGACGCACCACCATGCGGTAAGTTTTGCCCTCTTCCATATTATTGATGTCTGACCAATATGCCGACCAGGCACTTTCGTTGATGGTAAGAGGAGCTCCGTTGAGGGTTGCCATCAGTTTGTCATCCCATTTTGATTTGTAGTAGACTTTCACGTTTGCGCCTTTGTCGAGGTTTACGGTGAAAGTGTTGTCTCCGACTATGCATTCCTTATTTTCGTTGTTTATCTGCAGATAGTTGATGTAGGTGGCGTCGTCCACGTTGACTAAGAGTGTGGCTGTGGGAGGGGTATATTTCTCGGTGGTCAGTGTGAATAGCATTCCGCTGTCGCCGTCGGAGAATGTGTAGGAGTATTCATCGGTATATGAATTGAAACTCATGTTGGCCAGTCCGGAAGATATACGATAACCATCGGCGGCTTTTATCACAAGACGGTCGTTGGGGGCGTAGGTGAGAGTGTTGCGCCCGGCTTTCAGATCGGAGAGAAGAGTGGAGGTGTTGGGAAACCATACCTGTACATGGTCAGGATTGTCTATTTCCAGAAAAGCCTCTGGAGTCTCCATGACTACGTCAATATCAATGTTGTCGTTGTCGGTCAGATTGAATTTGTAGGTGCGGGTTCCGTTGGCCATTGTTCCTGCGGGCGATGTGGATGTGCCGTTGCGGAGGAAAGTCACTTCTGTGACGGCTGGGCGGAGCTGCATGTAAAATTGAATCCCTTTGTCCGGGTTGTAGCTGATGGTCTGCTTACCGGCCTGAGGCTTTATGGTCTGGTTGCCGACTTTGTATGATCCGTTGAGCACGGCATCAGGATTGTTGATGTCGATAGTGAGAGTGTACATGGTGGGGTTGTAGACTTTTGTCTTCACCACATACTTGTAGGCCGGAACTTTTGAACCGAGAAAGTAGATCTTATAACTGTCATCTGTCGAATCGAAAGACCATCCGGAAGAGTTGAGTGCCGTCCCGCTCTGGTCGTATGCAGTGATTGATTCGATGAGGAAACCTTGACGGGGAGTGAGCACAAAGTCCTCGGAACCGGTCTGTGTGATGGTATTCTCACCGTTCTGCAAGGCCTGTTCCACGTATGTCGCGGAGGTCTGGCCGGTTTCAAACTTCACTCTTGACGCGTCATCGATGTCGATGATGAAAGTTGCCGCGGAAGCCTGAATGGCTGCGGTGGCTGCGACAAAGGCAGAAATGAAAATTTTCTTCATAGATTAGAGTTTTTTTATTTTGTGGTTAGTTTTTGGTATGATCGGGTAGAGGGGCCTTTCTTATCGTGGAGCATTTTCTGGAATCGTGAGGGTGTGGTCCCGGCCACACGTTTGAAGGAGGCTATGAAGGCCGATTGGGAAGCGAATCCTACCTTGTAGGCGATTTCGTGGATTGAGATTCCTTCGTCGGCAGTGCGGAGTCTGGCGATTGCCTCACGGATTCTACGGTCATTGAGGAATGTGCGGAAATTTGTACCGGCGCAGATGTTGACGGCTTGTGATACATATTTTATGTTCGTATCGAGAGCCTGTGCTAATTTTTCGATATTGTATTCCGGATTGGCATATCCTTCCGGTGAATCCACAATGTTGCAGATACGTTTGAAGAGCTCCTGCTGTTGCTCTGGTATTTCCGGATCGGTATGGGTGATGTCAGTACGGTGTGATGCTTCAGCCGGATGGATGACGGATCGGTTCCGGAACCTGACAATTAGATAGAACAGAAGTCCTCCTGTGCTCAACAGACCTACCACTATCAGGGTGGAATACAGCATTGAGGCGGTGTCCTGACGAGTATTGATACCGGATTGACTGTCTTTTTGATGAAATGTGTTGTTGGCTTTTATGAAGCGATTATGGTTCATCAGGGAATCCGACACCTGCAGGTAGCGGTTCTGATATGTCAGTGCGTTTTTGCTGTCGCCAAGTTTTGTATAGACACTCATATATCCCTTCATGCATTCCATCAGCATTGATGGGTATATCGGTTTGATCTCCAGCTCTTTTTCCAGTTTTGAGAGAATGACGAGAGCTTCTTCGTATTTTCCTAATTCTTCCAGATAGGTGCTGAGTTCGGCATAGGGGGTGAATTTCAGGTATTCATTAAGATCATGGATCTCTACCAGCTTCACAGCCTCCTTCATTTTGTCGACGGCTACCCTCCAGTCTCCGAAATGTTTCTCGTAGAAGGCTTCCGCCATTGTGGTTGAATATGTCCGCAACCCGGAGTCTACATTTGACAGAGAGGCAATTCTGTCAGCGTATGAACGTGCCTCCTTTTTGTTGCCTGTGAGACAGTGGGTGACGCAGAGGTTGTATGTGGCTTTAAGGTGTTCCGCATTATCCGGGAGATGACTACTCTTTTCAAGAGCTTTTTCATACCATTTGATTGCTGTGGGATAGTCGAAGTATATGAAATGAATGTTGCCGAGATATTTATATGCGGAGGCATCATTGGCCGGATTATCGGGAATCTCTCCGGCGTCGGAAGCTCTGACATACTCATGTAGGGTATTGAGTGCGCCGATATATTCTCCCATGTTGTAGTCTTTTTCTATCGACTCAATGAGTTGGCGGGCTTTCCCCGCATCCGGGGAAGCGCATCCGCAGACCAGAAAGGTCAGTAGAATTATGGCCGGTAAGGTAAATGTTTTCATCATTCGGCTGGAGTTGCCTGATTTTAATGGGAACTTCGGTCGCAAAATTATTTACCCTCTGGATAAAATGCAAGTTTTATTTCTGCTTTTAGTTTTGGTATTCAGAAAACAGAATTTGCAAAACAGGAAATATCTGGTTATTAAGATTGTGGCAAAAGAAGAATTTGAGAAAAATTCCTGTTTTGCAAATTTGCAAAACAGGAAAAGGGTGATTTGGCGACGATTTCGTTGATGGAATTATTTCGGCAGAGGCGGTATGAGATGGTCTGCGGCCGCATTTATGAGTTGCGAGCCATGCTTGGTGAGAACGGATGTGAACGGTTCGATGATGGTCGTGACCCATTTGTCATCGGCAAACGACGGGATGACCTGATCTTTGAACTGTTGCCAGAATGGACTACGTGGTTGTCGACGACACATCAGTTTCCATTCGGGATTCCATCTCTTTTTATCCCAGACGCGGGTTTCCCCCTTTTCTCTGGTATAGTATTCTTCATTGATACGACAGCTTTCGGCTATTCTCATCTCAACGGTATATTGGCCTGTTCCCCAGCTGTCTTGAGGGATACTCATGTCGGCGGTGCCCACGTAGCTCCTGGGAACCAGAAAACTGTCTCCTCTGACAGTGACGATCTTGCCGGTATCGGTGTCTGAATCCGCTTTGAAACGGAACACACCATCCTTGTCGAGTTGAGATGGATCTATTTTGGCCTGAATCAGAAACTCGCCGAGTACTACGTCGCGCATCACCTGAATGGCTTCGTTGACCCATGATGACTTTATTGTGGCGGCGATACTGAATGTGAGGTCTTTGCGCCTTTCGAAAGAGAAGGGTATACGTGTGGCCGGATCGGGAGCCACACTGTCGTTGGGGAGATTGCAGAGCCATGGGTTGAAACGCAGTTCGTCGACTGTCACCTCAAATTTCGAATGATTGAGCATGCGTGCTATGCCGTGTTCATCGGTGCGCACACGACATGATATGTAGAATACCTCATGTTCTTCCTGATTTCCACTCTCGTTTTTGGTAGTGATGTATTGGCGACAGCCGAAACCGCTGAACTTCATGTCGGAAGGGTCGAGTGCCCCGAGAGAGGAGGGTGAACCATAGAAATCGAGGATTTCAGTCTGCATCGGTAGCGTCTTTACGAACACCGATTCTTCAAGAGCCGCTTTTTCCCAGTCGGGGCGTTTGTCGCGCACGGCTTCCCGTATATAACCCACTCCCATGCCTATGAGGTTCTGGGAGGCCGAGAGAAGCGATGATGTTCCCAGCGACATGTATCCCGACAGGATGTCGGTCAGTATTCCTCTCCCGGACAGTTTGGCTGTGTTTCCCCTCATTGCTCTTAATGAGCGGTTGAGGGTCAGGGTGTCGTTGGTCTGGCTGACAATGATGTCATAGTGACGTCGACCTTCCATCAGAGGACTCTTAGACTGCGCCGCAATAGGGATGGCAGTCTGGAAGATGATCAGAATAAGGAGTATGATGCAGTGTCTCATTGTTATGTCTGTTGATCAGGTTAGTATCAGAAGTCATCGATTATTATGAACGGAGCCCAGAAATAAGGCTCATCGAGAGGTGGCAGTTCCCGGATGACGGTTTCGCGGGAGCGTGCCATCCGGGCTGGAGAAAACCGTCGGAAAGTTACAGTAGAGGGTGAAGTCCGCAGATGTCGCTGTGCGGCTCTGAGAGCGTGGAAGGGGGATTGACCTCGTTTCAGCCCGCGGTAAAGTTCCGTCATCAGTATTGCTGTGGCATGGTCGCTTACAGACCATAGGGACGCCATTACAGTGCCTGCTCCGGATATTTTCAGAGCGCGGACAAGCCCCGCCGGTCCTTCGTCGGCAATGTTTCCCAGTCCGGTCTGACATGCGGAAAGCACAATGAATCGCAGTGAATCGAGATGGAGTGCCGCGATTTCCCGTGCTGACAGAAGACCATCGTCGCGTCCTTCGAAGGCAGCCATTGAATTTGCCCCGGTAAGAGCGATGCCTGTCAGTTCCATCGATTGGTCGATCGCAAGGCTGTCGGCAAGGAAATAGGGACGTCGGCCGAGACCGTAGGAGAATGCGTATCCGTGTGTGGCGAGATGGGCGGCGGTGTAGCCGGGAAGTTCATTCTTCACCTGTTCTTCGCTTAGACAACCGATGCGTTGTCCCTGTCCTACGATATGTGCCACACTGTCAGCCTCAAGACGTGTTCCGGGAAGATAGCCGAATATCGCGCCGAATGCTCCTGGAAGGCGTGCCAGAGCGTTGTAGGCTGAATGGTTGGAGTCAGTGATTGATTCTGGGTATGCCGGAGCCGGTTCGTCATAGTCAAGGCCTCCGGCCACAAGTGTTTTCCCGATGGAGATCTTCTTGCGCTTGTGTCTGTCGATGAGCACTGCCGGAGAACTGAGCCTGTGTAGTTCGAGACTGTCGCGTCCGCTAAACGGTAAGTTTTCTATTCCTATGAGATGGAAAATACCTTCGGGAGCGAAATATATCCGGGAGGCTGACTGCGGCAACGCGTCGATCACAGGATTCCATACATATCTGGTGAGAAGTGAGTCGGAATACAAGGCATTGATGGTTGTGCGGTCTGATGATGTCGCGGCCTGATAGTATGACATGCCGGTATCTGCCAATTTTGTATCAGTGAAGAAATTTGCAGGCAGAATGTCGACAAAGCTGGAGTTCCCCTTTTTCGGGAGTATGGCGGCATAATACCGTGGGGTGCCATTCATGTCGTCGGCCAGAATAAATTCTACCGCCACACCATCTTTCGGAAGCGATTTGCGGATTTCGGCGGCTCCGGCACTTAATGTGCGGGAAAGTGCAAGAGAATCGCGCATGGCGAGCATGGATGTCTGGCGGCGATACAGTGCCACTTCAAACATAAATTCCGGATCTGCATTCCCTACTGTAAAACATCGGCTCAATCGGGGCTTCATTTTGGTCCACCAGTCGAGTTTCTGTGAAGGGGTCATTGCAGGAAGAGCCGTTTCAAGAGTCTTTTTCTCAAGTTTAAAGTATTCCCGGAATATACGGATGCTTTCAGTCTTCCGGGAGGCATGGGCCAGTATCTCCCCTTTTTTTCGTAGAGATACCGTATAGTTGTCGGCGTCAGGATGGCGTTGGAAGTATCTGACGGATTCTTCTATATCCTTCAGGGCTTCATCGAATCTACTCTGTGCGGCTTTCGCCATTGCGAGATTTGCGAGGGCTATGTGACGGTCTGCTCCGGCAAGTCCCTGGCATGCCTGATGCAGATAAGTCTCTGCCTGACAGTGATCTCCTTTAAGACTGTAGATGAATCCTAAGTTCTGGATTGCCAGAAAATGGTCACGATCAGATGATGAATTGTTGGCGATGGCATCTTTGAGAGTATATATGGCCAGATCGAGACTTCCGGTCCGGGCATATATGTCAGCGAGAAGTACGCGGTGTCGGAAATTCTCAGTGGAGTCCGAAAGAGCCCCGGCCATGTAAAGTTGTGTTTCGGCCAACTGGTAATTGCCAGCTTCGCAGAGGAATGAAGCATAATTGAAGCGCAACCGACTGAGATTTCCTCCGTCGTCATCAGCGTCGGAAGCCGCGGATATTGCCGATTCCCACGCTTTGGAGCATTCACCGTAGCGGCCGAGTGCTTTCAGGGCGCGTGCCTTGCCTGTGGCCGCGGTCATTTTTGTAAGCGGTGAGGAGGTGGATCTTTCCGCTTCCGAATAAAGGGAAAGAGCTTTTTCCCATTTGCTGCGGCTCATCTCCCTGTCGGCCTGACGCAGAAGCGTGCCGGGGGAGGCTCCGCATAGTAATTTGGCGGAACCGATTATAAAGATTACAGACAGCCAGATTCCTTTCATTGAAGAGCCACTACAAAAGTCTGACGTGTGGGATTGGGGTTTCTTAATGTGAACTTCAGATATCCGAAACCATCCATTTTCCATGCAGCTGTTCTGACAGTACCTTTGTCGCGGCTTGTAAATCTGATGGGAGTGGAGTCGAGTGTCAAGTCGGCTTCTATGGGCAGAGCGTCTGCCGTCACTATTGTCAGCCCGCAGTCTCCTGATGCCATAAACGACAATTGCACTTCCGCGTCTCCGACCAATGAGGCACAATAACACAATACCTCCGGATTGTCCTTTCCTCCACGCATGACACTGAGGTCATCGAGTTCCACAAGACGGAAACCGTTGGCCAGCAGGGAGTCGCAATAGAACTCGTTGAACTGCATGGTGGGATCTCCAAGAGCTCCTTTGCAACTTTCGCGCTCCACAGTGAAGTCTCTGTAAGGTTTCGCCAATACGGAAGCGAATGTTTCGCGTGCGTCCATCAGCGCGTATCTGTCGTGGTTCAGTACCCCATCGCGCATTGTCACGCATGCCTCGGTATACTCGGCCAGACGCCGGGAAATCTCCGGATAGGAGGCAGAGGCTGCGATAGAGATGGATAAAGCAAGAATAGCCAGGATTGTTTTCATCATTGCAAAGGTAATATAAATATTGATACCAGAGGTCATATACCGTCGATCAATATGAAGGCAGCCCAATAGTCCGGGTCATCCCAGCCGGGACAGGAGCGGACTGATGCTTTGGCGATTTCCAGAGCCTCATATTTGGATTTCCCTCCGAGCCATTCGCGATAGAATTCCTTCATCAGATGTGCGGTGGCTTTATCGTCAACTTTCCAAAGCGACATGAGCATGGCCCCGGCTCCGGCTTTCTTGAATCCGCGTTGCAGCCCGAAGACACCGTCGGCACTTACGCGTCCCAGAGCTGTCTCACAGGCTGAGAGGACGGTAAGATCGAGTCCCGACAGATCAAGCCATGATATTTCCGCAGCTGTAAGCACGCCGTCTTCCACGCCTGTAGGAAGTTTTACTCCCGCGCAGAGAGGACCTTCGGCTCCGGCGAAAAGGAGTCCCGAACGTTCCATGGCCAGTTCTTCCGGTGTTTTGGCTGATTCTCCGAAGTAGCCGTTCCAAAGTTTGCTGTTGCCGTTGTAATAGAATCCGTGGGTGCCGATATGGAGAAGACTTTTCCCTTTGCCTGATAGAGATTTAAGTGATGCTTCGGTAGCCTTGTCGCCGCTGTGGGTGGTCACTTTACCACCTTTGAACAGACTGTTGCCTTTTATGATAGGCTCCAGTGTATTGATTTCATCCAGAGTGCCGGGAAGCAAATCGATCCCTACAAAGGCTCCGCGGGCTGAGTCCGGGGCGATCTCGCGTAGTTCGAAAGGAAACGAGCGATGACGGCCGGTCTGGTAGCTGTATTTTTTAGCGTCCTCGACAAGTCGGTTTTTACCGGCCTTGTAGTCTATCCCTCCGTAGAGTACGGCTCCGCTACCAGTGCTGTGGTTTTTCTTCTGGACTATTTCCCGTGTGGATGTCAGCCGACAGTAGGATGTGGCGGGATTACCGGTCAGTTCCTCCAGCCCTGGCACCGATTCGATGGCGAACGTGCATAGAGAACCTTGCACGGCGAACCATACACGCGAACATCCGGTCAATTCATCGGCAAGAGGATGCCAGAAGTCATCATAGACCGCTCTGGTTCGGTAGTTTTCTTTATCGGAGAAATCAATTGTACCGGCAAAGGGAAGAAATATCATGTGTGGCGATTCGTAGTCGGGACGCAGTATAAGAGCAAAGTAGCTTTTCAGCGAATCGGAATATTGCAGTTCCAGAAATTCCACCGCTGCCTCCCCTTCGCCGAGGGCCGAGCGCACGTCCTGCCATTTTACAGCCAGTCCGGCATTATAGTGGCCCATACGCGACTTCAAAGATTTAAGAAGTTCTTTTTCCGCTTTCTCTTTCTGTAGACGCAGTGTTTCTACCGTTTCCAGAGGGATTTCGCCGTTCTTTTCTTTCTCGCGGGCATTGGCAAGCTGTTGCTGGGCTGATGCGAGGGCTTTGGACAGTTTACGAATTTTCCTGTCTTTTTCGTTGGCCAACAGATCATTAACAGTCTTATCGCTTTGAAGAAGAAGTGATGTGGAAAAGAGAGTGGCATCGTATGCCAGTTCGTTGAACCGTGGCTGATACGACGAATGGGCGGCAGCCCAGGGGATGTTGTCACGGAATAGAATATATAGAGAGTTCCAGAGATCACGGCGTTCCGCCTCGGTCATTGTAAGGAAATTCTCAAGCACCATCTGCTGGGTCTCAGAGAATACCCCCTTCATATATTCATATCCTCGGTTGAAGTCTTTCTCTCCGAGACATGCCTGAGCGATCTGAGCGTCCGTAATCACCTTTCCGAACCGGTCAGTCATCTGGATTACCAGGGGATGGTCGATTTCCGCAGCGATGTCGAGGGCATCCTGAAACCTTCCGAGCATATTTGCAGCCTGCATCATTTTCTGGATGATATAGGCACTGATACGGATATTTCCTTTCTTGGAAAGAGCCAGAATATCGTGGCCGGTAGAGAGTGCTTCCTCAAAATGCGCCACCTCGACTTCGTAGTTCATTTTCCATTGCATGAGTGTGGTGGTGATTCTGCCGTCGCCGGAAGCACTATATTTTTCCACCATTTTTCTCATCACCTCCAGTCCCTCGTCGATTTTCCCGTCAAGTGCCAGCATCTGGGCACGGCGTACTTGCACGGGTGCGAATTCGGGACTGTTTTCTCCCACATTCTGACGTATCATCTCTTCCATCACATCCATCGAACGGAACTGGAGGTCGCGGTTGGCGGTTTTCTGTCCGAGTTGCTGGAGACGCATGGCGACTTGTTGTCTCAATTGAGAGAAATATTTCTCAGGTCTTTCGACTATATCTGAATCAAGATGTTCCAGTTTCTCGATTGCTTCGGTAAAAAGTCCTTCGTTCTCATCACATACAGCGTCCAGCATCATGCATTGCAGACGGAAAAAGCCCTGCATGTCATCAAATGAGGAGAGTAATTGGCTTGCAATTGCCACAGCATTACGTGCTCCAGATATATCTCCGTCAGCTGCAAGTGCCTGACCACGGTAAAGCGTAAGTTCGATTTTGGCTCTTATATTGTCTGGTTGAATCTGTTTTTCCACCTCCTCCACTAATCTCAGGAGGGTTTCGCTGTCGCCGCTGTTGGATATCACGCCTAAAAGTGTCCGCAGATTATTCCATTTGTTGTGAGTCCATGGAAGAGTCTTGGAAATCTCGATGGCACGATCGGCGTATTCCTTTGCGCTCTGAGGCAGATGCATTGCGGTAATATTCGCGAATGAAGTGAGCATGCCGACCGTCATCTCCGGACTGGCACCCGACGCCTCAAGCTTCACAAGGTGGTCTGTTATAGCCGTTTTTACATCTTCAAGACGGCCGTCGAGCAACAACAGTTTCAAATTGGCCTGCATACAACCGAACATCATTCCAGATGGATCGAGAGAGTCGGCAATGGCCACAAGCCTCCGGGCGGTGGCATAATCTCCGGTATTTACCCGTAGCTCCGCCACAAGTCCGCAGTACGGGCCTTTAAGGTTTTTGCCGAATTCGTCACCTCGGTCGATACGGTTTTCCACCTCGGCCAGCATCCGCTCACCTTCGTCGCGTTTTCCCGCAAGGATAAGACATCCTGCCAGATTTATCTTGAGGTTGAAATAAGCGGGATTGATGTCGTAGGTGTCTCCACGTTCATAGTATCCGATAGCTCTGCGCATGGCATCCATGGATTCTGCCGATTGTTCCAATGCAGTGTATGCTCCGGCAAGTTCCGATTCGATAAAAGCGTAGTCATCAGGATTCTGCCATTTGATGGAACGCATGGCTTCAAGTACTTTGTGGAGGCTTTCCACTGCCTCTTTATATTCGCGCTGGTGAAGTTGTGAACAGGCGAGTATGTAGTGTGAACGCCATAGTCCGGCAGGTGCGTATTCTTTGAGTTTTTCAAATTCGGCGATTGACCTCTGTGCCGACTCCATTGCCTCGGCATAATGTCCGAGATTCTGTTCGCAGGTGGCTTTTAATTCGTATGTCTCGCCGAGACTTATCCAATCCGGCACATTGACTTTGGACTGGATGGCTATCGCATGGTCCACGCTCTCCGATGCGCCGATAAAGTCCTGTGCGCTTACTTTCAGCTTGGAGTCAAGCACATGCAGCAACGACATGCCATAGCATTCTCCAAACCCTTTTTCCGTTCCCTTCTTGATTGCATCTTTTACCATCGGCAGTGCCTCATCGAATATCCCGGCGGTATGAAGGGCCGATGCCACTTCCCATACTCCATTGAGCATCGGTTCGCCGAAATGATCTGCATTGATGAAGTCGCTGAATGCTGTTTTTGCCATATCCAGAAATTCATCTTTTGTTTCTGGAGAAAATGAGATATAGAACGCCGTTCTCAACGCGTCAATATATAAGTGGGGCATCTCTTCCACACTGTTTCGAAGCTCTTTGACAGCTTCGCGGGCAAGAACCGCGGCTTCATTGATATTGTTTCGCCAGAGTTCACCTCCTGCCCGGAAAAATTTTACCGCTCCGTTGAGGTATTCTTTCTGGGATCCGATGGCTTTGTAGATCGCTATGGCTTGAAGAGCGGCCATTTCTGCCTCGTTGTAAAGCTGATGACTGCTGAGCCACCACGCTTTCATAAAATATGAATTTGCCACGGACCAGTGTTCGGAGCCTAATACACGTTTCTCCTCATCGATCATCCAGTCGAAATATAGTTTCATCAAAGCCTCTCCTTCGGATCCCCAGCCATCAAGCACCATGTCGTTGTATTCGTCGCATTTTCCGGTAATGCGTCGGTCTATCGGTTCCTCCATATAGTCGGAAGGCATAATCCGTTTGGCCGTCTCTGCGTCGCCAAGTTTATAATAACAGGCGGCTTCCCAACTCGGGCCATAGTTGAGACGGCAGGTGTATGCTCCAGATGCCAGTTTTTTTGATGAGAAGAAGATGGTGTCGTCGCGGCTTACTTCCCTGAATATGGGGATGGCTTCGGCATACTTACCAGCGTGGTATAGATCCACTCCGATGGCATATAGAGAATCGGAACGTTCCGATTGTCCGTATGCGGTGAAGGGAATCGCGGATAGGATAAGTATCAGTATGAAAAAGTATCGTGACATGAGGAAAGTATTACAACAGGAATATAAGAAAGCAGCAATGATGATTGGGTGAAGAGATAAATTTCAATACCATTTTATACCATTGGTATTGGATGAGCGTTTGTCGTATTTGAGATCCTGCAGAAGCGATGACTTCACGGCGATGTGGAAATTGTATGATTTGTAAGGACCGACGGGCACGAACGAGGCAGTCATTGTGAAGCAATGCAGATCGCGGGAGATGCTGCAGTTCATATAGGCGATTTTCTTGAGGTCGAAGTTATAGGAAGCAGAGAAACTGAAATTCCAGTTCTTTGTCGGCCGGATGTTTCCGGAGAGGGAAAGATTCTGAGTCCATTTCCCTTTCCATTCCATTTTTCGGGTGTCGAATTCGCCATATCCGTAGTTTACCGAATAGTTGAACGTCAGACTCCACGGGCATGTCCATTTCGCATAGCCGTCGGCATCCGATTCCTGTTCGGAGTCCTTGTCGTTCCGCTCCTCTCGTTTTCTCGCTGCTGCCGCTGCAAAGTCTTCATTGTCGAAGTTATCCTCTTCTTCAGTATTGTCGGCATCTTTTTTCGCAGTCTGTTTCTTGCGGCGGAAAGTGTCATTGGTGAAGGTGTATGAGAAAGATGTTCCTGTGCTGGATAGTCTTGCCCAACCTTTGCCGACCTTCCAACGGGGAATGTTGACACGTACCGGCGAACCTGCGGCGTTGAGACGGTAGATATACGGATCCCATGTGGCCGAAAGCGACAGGTTGAAATTCTTCACCAGACGAAGCATTATCGATGTGTTGATGTTGCTCCAGTTCATTGAGTCGGCGGCGAAGTTGTAACTTTGCCCGATAGTGAAATTCTCGATGAGTGATATTTTCTTGTATCCCGTAGAATCCTGATCGCTTTTCACCTTCATCTCCAGATTATTGGCTATCTGGACAGACAACGTGCTTGAAGTTCCGCCGGAGGGAGATCCGAAAAGTCCGTGCGAGAAGTAATTGTATCGTGTGGTCTGTGGGACTCCTTCATTGTCGATATATGAATACTGACCGAATATGCCCCAGCCCGGTGCGCTGAAATCCGGTGCGCCGGTGAAAGATACGGTAGGAGTGATGACATGACGGATCATCTGCACTTTGTCGCCGAAAATCTTGAGAGGCTTGTAGAAACCGTATATTTTCGTGTCAAGTGAGATTGAACCGGAGAAATCGAAGATGTTGTAGAATCCGAAGGTGGTGTCGGCTACCTCACGTGAGGCCTGGGTGTCCCACTGACGCCGGATCTTGCTGGTATACATCCGGTCGTTGATAAGGATCTGAGGCGAGACGTTGATGTATTTGAAGAGGGAGAATGTGGCCGACACCGGAAGATAATGCTTCAGACCGTTGCGCCAGTCCTTGATGAGGCTTTTCTGAAAAAACACATCCTGTTTGGCAGTGAGCGAATTCTGGAACTGGCCTGAATAAGACATCTTGATCTTCTCATACCAGCGTTCGCCTCCTACCGACCGCTTGCGCTTGAAAGGAGCGAGCTGCGACATGGTGACGGTGAAGTTAGGGAAACTTACCGCCAGTGTCTCGTCCTGGTTGCGTTGGGATATGTTGGCAGTGGCCGATACGCTCCATTTGGAGTTGGGGAAGCGATATGTGAGGTTGACGGTAGAGCTTTTGGTGTTTTCGGTGAAGGAATTGTTGTAGTATGAGTTCAGATCATTGCGGGTGTAGCCGCTGGTGGTGAAGTTCACGGAGGCCGAGAAGTTAAGGTTGGGATTGGCTTTAGAATCCTGACTGTGGGTCCAGGCAATACGGAAATTCTTCATTTTCTGATAGTCCGGATCTCCTTTGTCTCCGTAGATGGTGGTGATGAATGAAAGATCGAAGTTGCCTTTGAACTTGTATCGCTTCACATAGTTGGAGTGTGCGCTTACTCCCCATGATCCCCGGGTATATATCTCTCCGCGCAGGGCGAGGTCGATGTTGTCGTTGATGGCGAAGTAATATCCTCCGTCGCGCAGATAGAATCCCCGGTTGTAGTCGTCGCCGAATGTGGGCATGATGATTCCGGAGGAATACTCCTTGTTGAACGGGAAGAATCCGAAAGGAAGCGCGAGAGGAAGAGGCACGTCGGCCAGTACCATGTATACCGGTCCGGTGACTATATTTTTCTTAGGAGTGACTTTTGCGCGAGTGAGATGGAATCCGAAGTGTGGATGTTCGTGGTTGTCACATGTAGTGTAGAATCCGTTTTCCACGAAGAAACAGCCGTCTTCCATCCGTTTTGTCTTTCCGCCCGTCAGGTAGCCTTCTCCCTGCTGTGTGATGACATCGGTGATAAATCCGCGCTGGGTCTTGAAATTGTATGTCATCGTCTCGGATTCATATTCTCCTGATTTGTCCTTGAATATAGGCGTCGAGACGATATTGCCGGTTGTATCGGCTATTCCTGTGGCATAGACAGTCGCGCTGTCGAGAGCCATACGGATCTCACCTGCATTGAGCTGCAGGTCTGTGTATTCTACTGTGCCGTCTCCGTATAGATAAGCCTGGTTCTGTCCGAGTAGCACAAGGGAATCTTTGGCGGAGAATGTCACCACATCCTCCAGATCCACTTTCTGCATGTTGAGCCTGCTTAGTCTGGTACGGGAGCGCAGAGTGGTGTCGGTTCCGGTTGTATCTGCACGCATGGAGGCCAGCATCAGGGAATCCGCCTCGCCGAGACCGGCCTTTTTGTCAGGACGTCCGCCACGTCGGCGCGGTATAACGGGCAAAGCGGTGTCCGGTTCTGCCGTCGTGGAAGATGAGGAGATGGAGTCTGTAGATGTAGAGTCCCGGGAGTCTGACCGTTGTCGGGAGGGTAAGGCAATGTTGGCGGCGGTGCATATCGCCGCTGCCATCAGAATGATGATATATAGAAATGTTCGCCTCAACGATGCTGTCTGAAAGAGTCATGACTGCGGCAAACGTGGAAATATGCTCCGGAGTCTCCGCAGGTTCAAATAACTTGCAAAGTTACGATAAATCCCGGACATCCGCTTTGACAAAGCTCTGAAAACAGGATTGCGTTTGGTTTTTTTAGCAAATGGCAACCTGTTTTATATTCTTTCCCCGGATCAGGGATTATACAGGTCTTTGTTGTAATAGTCCAGAATATCGTTTGTGGCTTTTAGTGCCATTTTGGCTTTGCTGTCAGGATTGAGACGTATCGCAGCCAAATAATCATTGATGGCCGAGGCACGGTCGCCCATGCTCCAATATTGCATACCTCTGGCTGTCAGGGCTTCATCGTCCTGTGGGTTGGTATCGATATATTCGGAGAGGAGGCGCAGGCCTTCTGCCGGATCAAGTCCTTTGCGGATTGAGTCTTTTATCTCTTCAAGTGTCTGCATATATAGAAATATAGATGTTAGCCAAGACGGAGGGATCCCCTCTGTCTTGGCATAATGTTTGTGGGGTGATTACTTGTCTACGACGGTGCGGAGGTCATCGATGGCAAAGTAAGTCGGTGTATTGATGCCGAAGGCACCTGTGTCGGAGGAGGAAATCTGAAATACGAGGTTTGACACCTTGCCGAGTTTTGTGAGATCGAAAGTTTCCCAGTCTGTGACGAACCACTTTGATTTGTCGGGTCCCTTACAATCGGCAAGATAGAAGGAGAGTCGTTCTGTGCCACCGCTGGCTGTGCGTGCAGTCACGTCAAGGCGTAACCAGTCGCCCTCCTCAAATTTCTTGGCAAAGTCGTTGCCTTCAAGCATCGTGTAGTAGGTGTAGCATGTATTGGTCACTTTTATGCTCTGAGGATAGAACGGTCTGGATGTGCCGTCGGGATTGTTGAGCGTGATTTCGCATGTATAACCTACCTGGCCTCCGGCTGTCTCCTGATAGGTGTCCCAATAACCCACCACATAAGGTGTGCCTGTGCCTTTGGATCCCCCACCAGGCATGACGGCAAACTGATGGTCAGGCATTGAACCGGGATAATTCTGTGTGTCGGTGATTTTTGCAGCGGTAAATCCGAATGCGTATCCGGCCCATCCATGCGACAGGGTGAAGTCGCCTATTTTCAGAGGTTCGTTTTTGTTCCATCCGGTCCATAAGTCATCGGTATTAAAGCTGAGACCGGCTTTGTCAATGTCAAGGTTCAGTTCCTCATATTTGTTGTCAGGCTCGTCGTCAGAGCATGATGAGAGAATGGCCGGAGCCACAAGGGCTGCGGCAAGGGCGAATCTGTAAAGTCGTTTTGCAGATGTCATGTTTTTGTCTTTTTTATGGTTGAGTTGTGAAATCAGAGATTGATTTTCTCGGCGTGTACCGGAGATGAGATAAATATCGAGGCGAGAGAATCGAATTTCTCAGGATTTTCTGTGGTGAGAAACCGGATGTGTCCCCCTTGTGTGCATTTCCCGGCTATCTCCGGATGACGGACAAGATAGTCGGCAAGGCTTTCTGCCACAATGTCGCCTTGAGGCACCACACGTATATTGTGCGGTGCGTGTGCGAGTATTTTCGGCATTAGGATCGGATAGTGTGTACAGCCGAGTATGATAGTGTCGATTCCGGGATCGGCCTCCAACAGCCGGTTCATGTATTTGGCAATGAAGTAATCCGCCCCCGGACTCTCGGCTTCTCCGTTTTCAATGATCGGCACCCAGAGTGGAGCTGCCTGTTCGGTCACTGTCATGCCGCCACCGTAAAGTTTGTCCACTTCCAATGAGTATGAATGGCTTGCTACGGTGCCTTGGGTGGCCAGAATCCCTATCCGGTGTGTAGTAGAGAGTTCACCGAGGCGTTCCACGGTCGGACGTATCACTCCAAGCACTCTTCTTGAAGAGTCCAGCTCCGGAAGGATATTCTGCTGTATGGAGCGCAGGGCCTTGGCCGATGCTGTGTTGCATGCGAGAATCACCAGATGGCAACCTCTCCGGAACAGTTCCTCTACAGCCTGTCGAGTGAACTCATATACCAGTTCGAATGAACGGCTGCCGTAGGGAGCCCGTGCGTTGTCGCCAAGATACAGATAGTCGAATGTCGGGAGACGCCGCCGGATGCTTTCCAGTATTGTAAGACCTCCGTAGCCCGAATCGAAAATACCGATGGGGCCTGGTGAAGTACTTAAATTTTCCGGATAAGGATCGCTCATTATGAAAACTGGATAGATGCCGTGTGAAGTTATCGAAAACGAGGCGGAGGCTGTCCGGCAGACAGTTTCCGCCCCGCTATGGGATATTACTGAATGGATTTATTTGGCTGTGGCCGGAAGTCCGAGACGGGATTTTACCTTATCGGTGATGTCGGTCACTCCAGAACCGATATAGAGATAGCTCTGGATTTCAGAGATGGTTGTGAAACCCTCTTCTTTGCCTACGGCGTCAACTGCATTCTGGATCTTCTGCATTACCGGAGCCATGAGTTCCTGCTGCTGTTTGCTGAGGTCTTCCTGAGCCTGCTGCTCGAATTGCTGGATTTTGGACTGCTTGTCTTGCAGGTCGCGGGCTTTGTTTTCGCGGATAGCCACCGGAGTGTCTTCTTTCAGTCCCTGAAACTCCTCGGCGAGGCGTTTGTATTCCTCGATGAGTTTTCCGTATGCATCCTCGTATTTCTTACTGGTGTCGGCTATTTTGGTCTGGGCATCTTTGGTTTCGGGCATTCCCTGAATGATGGATCCGGTGTTGACCACGCCGATTTTAATTGTCGACTGTGCGGATGCGAACATGGGCAGAGCCACGGCGACTGCCAAAAGAATCTTTTTTAACATCTTTTACGTTTTGATCTTATGTTATTGTTTTATTGACTTGTTTGCGTAAGCGTAGGTTTTTATTTGGCAAATCCGAGTTTGGCCAGCACTTCATTGCTTACGTCGATGGTGGGTGAGGCGAACACTATGCTCTGGGAGGATGCACGGTCGAAAATCACCTGATATTTCCTTTCTTCCGCTACCGCTTTCACTGCGTTATAGACATTCTCCTGAATAGGCTTCATGAGCGACTGACGCTTTTTGTAGAGTTCCCCTTCAGGTCCGAAATATTTGCTTCGGAGTTCAGCCACCTCTTTTTCCTTTGCTGCTACCTCTTCGGCACGTTTGTTCTGTTGTTCCTGAGTGAGAAAAACCATGTCGGCCTGATAGTTCTTGTACATGGTCTCGGCCTCTTTCTGGAGTGCCACCAGCTCCTTTTCCCAGCGTTGGGAGACCTGATTGAGCTGTTCGTTGGCCATTTCGTAATCAGGTAGATTGCGGAGCACGTAATCCATGTTTATGAGCGCGAATTTCTGTGCCGAGGCTCCTGTTGCGGCAGATATGGCTACAAGAAGAGCGAGAAGTATTTTTTTCATTTCAGTATTCGTTTAGATAGGTTTTACCTTTAGACGCGGGAACATGCCATCTGTTTAACGCTCCCGGAGGTGAAAAGTTGCGTCAGAACTCCTGGCCAAGTATGAAATGGAACTGGCTGCCACCTCTGCGATCCCATACTTTATCGAAGCCATATGCCCAGTCGATGCCGAGAAATCCGATCACGCTCAGGTAGATTCGCAGACCGACACCGGCACTGCGTTTCAGGTTGAAGGGGGAGAAGTCTTTTACGGATGTCCATGCATTGCCTGCCTCTGCGAAGGCCACAGCATAGATGGTAGTGGACGGTTGGAGCATGAAGGGGAAATGAAGTTCCATCGTGAAGCGTCCGTAGGCATATCCTTCATAACCCCATGGGGTGAACTGACCATTGTCATATCCACGCATTCCGACTGTTTCAGTCGCGTATGTATATCCGCCGGTCATTCCGTCGCCTCCGAAGTAGAATGTCTCGAATGGAGTCTTGAGATATTTGTTCCATGAGCCAAGCAGTCCGAAGTCGGCGCGGGTCATGAGTACAAGAGTCCATTGCCCGTCAGGATCCGTGAGGGGGGTGAATGTCTTGCTCTTGAATTTGAATTTCCAGTATTCGATCCAATTGTAAAGTTGGGATTTCGCTGTTGGATTATTCAGTGTGTTGGCCTCGTAAGAGAGTCGCTGCCAGTTTTTCTTGCCGAAAAGCGACGCAGGCGGGGTGGTGGAGAATTCAAGGGAGAACTGGGAGCCGCGGCGCGTGTATATGGGATTGTCGATGCTGGTACGGGAGAGATTGAGCGACAGTGTCAGCGAATTCGACGTGCCGTTGTTCATGTAGTAGAGATAATCCCAGTTCTTGAGGTAATACCAGCGGTAGGCTAGACTGGCCTGGAACTGGAAGTAGTCGTCAGGCCATGTAAGCCGTGTGCCGTAGCCGACCGATACTCCGGCAAGCTGGAGCACTTTGTTGGGGTCGTAGGCGTTCTGGTAGGCGTAGGTATTGTAGTTGGTGCCGTATGAACCCTGATAGTAAAGCGAGTTCATGTATGCGTTGCTCCAGTTGGAGTTGTAATATGAGGAGTTGATGCCTGTGGATCGTGAATAGTCAAGGCTTACCGAGAATGAGTTAGGCCGCTTTCCGCCGATCCAGGGATCAAAGAAAGATATGTTGTAACTCTGATAGTATTGGGCGTTGGTCTGGGCCGAGATGGAGAAGGTCTGTCCGTCGCCGCGCGGAATGATACCGCGGTAGGCCGATGGATTGAACAGGTTCTTCATTGAGAAGTTATTGAACGACAAGGCAAGCTGACCTGTTATGCCGGTCTGGCCCCAGCCGAATGAAAGCTGGATCTTGTCGTTGGCTTTTGATTCAAGATTGAATACTATGTCCACTGTGCCGTCATTTTCGTTCGGCTCGGGGCGGATGTCCATGTTCTCAGGGTTGAAATGGCCTGAGGCGGCGATCTCACGTGCTGAGCGCATAAGGTCGCTTTTAGAGAAAAGTTCACCAGGGCGAACCCTCAGCTCACGACGGATCACTTTTTCGTAAAGCTGGTTGTTGCCGTTGATGATCACTTTGTTGATCCTTGCCTGAGGTCCCTCGATTATTCTCATCTGGAGGGCAATGCTGTCTCCATGCACGTTTTCCTCGATCGGGACGAGATTGAAAAAGAGATAACCCTTGTCGAGATAGAGGTTGGCTACCGCATCGTCATCGTCCTGCGTGCGTTTGTTGAGCCTTTTCTGATTATAGACGTCGCCGGGATATATGCCGAGAACGTTGTTGAGTACATCTGTGGAGTAGACGGTGTTGCCAACCCATTCGATGTTGGATATATAATATTTGTTGCCTTCCTCCACGTCGATGAAGACATCTACGGATTTGTCGTTGTAACGGGCTACGCTGTCATGGAGGATCTTCGCATCGCGATATCCAAGCTCGTTGTATTTCTCAAGTATGCGGTTGAGGTCGTCGGCGAAATCGGATTCCACGAATTTCTTCTGTTTGAACAGATTCAGCAGATTTCCGTTCTCGTTGGTCTTCTTCATGGCACGCTTTACTTTCGAGTCTGAAAGCACATTGTTGCCGTTGATGTATATTTTGTGGACCTTGATCTTATTGCTGCGATTCACATTTACCTGAAGTATCACCTGATTCTCCCGGCTGAGATCGGGGATTTCCGTGATATCGACTTTTGCGTTCTTGAACCCCTTCTTGGAATAATACCGTTCGATGAGGGTCTTCATCTGAGCGAGTATGTTGGGGGTGATCTGTTGTCCCTCGACCATGCCGAGTTCTTTTTCAAGATCTTTTTTCTCGCCTCCCTTCACACCTTCGAAGCGGAGTTCCGACATTCGGGGTTGCTGACGGAGCTCAATTGTAAGCCATGCCTTGTCACCGGCAATCTTGTCCACTTTGATTCTTACGGAGGAATAGAGCCTCTGCCTCCAGAACCGTTTTGTGGCCTCAGTGATGTCTGGCCCCGGGATAGTGACCTTCTGTCCTACCGACAGTCCGGAGAAGCCGATGAGGACATAATCTTCCACATTGTCAGCTCCTTTCACATTGATGCCTGCGATCTCGTATGTGCGTGGCATTGCCGAGTAGATCACATCCGGGTTATATATTGTATCTACCGCTTCTGGCGCGGATGCCGGTGTTTCCGGAGGCGTGCCGGTCGATTGGGCAGACGCATCGGTGCAACCCGGCTGTGAGATCCAGATTAAAGCGAGAAAGAGAGGAAGGATATGTGGAATCAGTCTGTTCATTATCGTTTTTATGATGAAAGCCTGTGGAAGAGGTCTATGTTTGTGGTCAATGTCGGGAATCGGATTGAGATATGTCTTTGTCAGGGTGATGCGACACCTGTTCGCTTGTCTTTCCGAAACGCCGTTCTCTTTTCTGGAAGTCGGCGATCGCTTCGGCAAGTTCCTCTTTCCCGAAGTCGGGCCAGAGGGTGTCGCAGAAATACAGTTCCGCGTATGCAGCCTGCCAGAGAAGAAAATTGCTGAGTCTTTTTTCTCCGCCTGTCCGGATAAGAAGATCCGGATCCGGGATGCCTGTAGTGGTAAGTCTGGATTCGATGTCTGTCTCTGAAATCTGTGTCAGGTCTGTATCAACTCCAGCGCATTCGGTAGCCAGTAACCGTGCGGCTCTGACTATCTCCCATCGGGAGGAATAGCTCAAGCAGAGCGAAAGCGTCAGTCCGGTGCAATGAGCTGTCGCCTGTCGGCATCTTAACAGTCGGGAACGTGGATCGTCAGGCATACGGTCGATGTCGCCGATAAGTCTGAGGCGCACATTGTTTTTTATAAGGTCGGGCGTCTCGCGTTCGATTGCCATCCCTATGAGCGTCATCAAGGTGTCAACTTCCTGTTGAGGACGGTTCCAGTTCTCGGTACTGAAGGCATATAGAGTAAGATATCCTACACCTATGTCCGAACAGAGTTCGGTGGCTTTTCTGACACTGGCTACGCCTTCGTAATGCCCTGCGCTTCTCGGAAGTGAGCGCATGCGGGCCCATCGGCCGTTGCCATCCATGATGATGGCGATGTGGCGGGGCAGCTGGGCTGTGGATAAGCGGTTTATTATGTCAAGCGTCTGGGTGTCCATTGCCTTTGTAGGATGTCAGTCTTTATAGTTGCAGACTGCGCATCGTTGCGAGAATTCGTAGCTCACTGTGAAAGTGAGCGTGGAATACCAGTCTGTATTTTTCATGAAACTGCTTTTTATACCGATCGGATCGGCAAGCTGTGGACCGTCGAGTTTGTCGGAGAAAGTCTTTTTCATAAGAAACTCCAACCCGAGGTTCCAGCGTCTGGCGGGTTTGTATTTCACTCCTATGCCGATAGGGATGGTGAATGTTATGCCTCCGTGCCCTCCTGTACTCCATCCGGTCACACCAAGTCCGGCTGTGATGTAGGGTGTGATACGTTTTAGTTTCCGGTAAGTCTCCCCCATGCCGTAGTTGAAGAAATTGAACTCAAAAAGTTCTGACAGTTCATAGAAAGTGGTAGAGAACTTGTAGTTGACATTGTCGGGAAATACGTTTGTCATCTGTTCTGAATTTCCGCGCAGACCGCCTACAAAAAAGTTGGTTTTCAATGCAAGCCGTGGGGATATGAGGTAGCGGAACAACGCTTCGGCATCCCAGCTCGGATTCTGGAGAAGATTGGCAGTGTTGGCGTCTCCGAGATATCCGGTCATGCCGATTCCTCCGCCGATTTCGAATCGGTAGTCTTCCTGAGCACGTGCCGGTATGGCAGCTGTCAGGGCCGTAATGACGAGTATGGTGAGGATTATTCGGCGCATTTTGAGTGTGGTTAGAAAATCGGTCGGAATGTCAGCCGGTTCAGCGCGCCTCGCCAGATAGTGTCCGAGAGAGTGCCGTCTGTGGTATAACCGCCTATCAGATAGATGTAGGGACACTCCCAAATGATCTCATCTCCGTCGGTTTCATATTTCACACGCGAACCGATCGGCAGACGTGGTGCCGGGCGTTTCGCCCATCCGGACAGGGAGCCGTGGAGGGTGGCCGTTGTCACCAGCGCATCCGCTCCTGTAAGCGACGGAATAAATTCCGGCAGGCATAGCGACTGCGATGCGGACTGCCAGTTTACACCGTTGTCGTATGAGATGTATGTCTGGCGGTTTGCTTCACCGGAGGCAAGCGATCCTCCGATTATGAGCCATACGGAATGTTCGGTCATAGTCCAGGAGGTGGGTGATTTCAGAAATGCGAAATAAGGGAACATCGTCGGACTTTCCAGACCGGGAAGTTGTCCTTCGGATATTTTTGCCCAGGAAGTTCCGTCGAATGCCCATACTGCTTCGGATATCCGCCCGTAAGCATCGTGTCCTCCGGATATGATTGCAGTCGGGGTCGGATACCATCGGCTTGAGAAAGTGCCGAGAGCAGATGTGCCGCCTATTGGGAAGTCCTCTTCAAGAGGGGTGGACGCTATGCCTGCCGAGGCGGGATATACCACGTGGTTCATGCCATTGGCCCCTGATTCTATCCCAAGGAGGGCTGTTCCGAATCCTCCGGTGACGGCAATCCATTTCTGACCGGTGGATGACCATGTCAGACCGTCGGTTGATGAGAAAAGGTTTCCGTTCGAATCAAGTATATACAAGGCTTCGTCTGTGGCTGTGAATGACTCGACAGCAGGCGTAAAGGATAAATTGATTTCTGTTTTTGCCCATGGAGTGGAACCGGAGGCTTTCGCAAAAGTCAATGAACCGTTGTTCTCAATGATAAGAGAAGCGGCTCCGTTGTCGAATGCCACTGTTTTTTGCCGGCGAGGCGAAGGGAGCCGTGCCGGTAGTTTGGCGACAGCCATTTCCGACCATGCGAGTGAATCCGGATCCATCTGATGCACATTGACTTTGACGCGATAGTCCATGGTGATCGATTCGTCGGCACTCACCAGATGGAGAGTGACGTCGCCGGTGAAGTCAATGGTATCGTTGGGCGTCTCCCTGTAGTCGGATGTTCCTGTGCGATGTGTTCCGTTTTCCATTATGAACTCCGCAGTGGAGACGGAATTATAGAACGTCACGCTTGGTTTCAGTTTTGTGATGTCGGTTCCTTTGGGCAGAGAGTCTGCATTGAAGATGATGCCGTTTCTCGTGTCTATTGAGAAGAACACCGAGTCCAGACCCTCCATGATGTCGGAATCGTCTTGAAGTGAGAAGGCTGTCACAGCTACCGCATTGATGTTGGAAGCGGTCTGGGTAACGGTTTTGGGCTCGTCTTTGGTGTTGCAGCTGGTGATCAGCAATGCGGCCATCGGAAGCCAGAGAACGGATTTCCGATGCGCCAGATATGATGTCAGACGTGATAAGCGTGTGTTCACAAGTCGGTTATTCTGTTGGTTGACAAGATGTTGATTGGTCTTGGTTACGGAATGCTTACGAACAGGAAGCTTCCGGACGTGACTTTTCAATCTGCAAATTTAGCATAATTCGGTAAATAATCGCCTATCCGGGAGCAGGAAATCGGTTTTTATCCTATTTTAACTAATCAAAGTGATCTCTTTCTGTCGAGTAGAGATGGCATTCCAGAAGATGGGATTGCGGTATGTGGTGACGGTGTTGCCGTCGGTCAGTGTTTTTGTGGATGATGGTAGAGATGCTGGAATCTCAGGCGCGGCCACACCTGTATTTAGTATAATCGGTGAATGTTCCACTCTGATTTCGTCGAAGAGGTTTTCATCCAGAAAAGACTGTAAAAGAGTTGAGCCTCCTTCAACCATTATAGCACCGATTTCATACTCGCGGCCTAATCTCTCTATTTCTGTACGGAGTGCATGGTCTCCTATTCGGAATGCGTTGCCGTCAGGAAACAGGGTTTCAAGGTCGACTCTTTTTCGGCGGTCTGCGACTACTCGGGCAGGATTTTTTCCGGGCCACGAACGGAGTGTGAGGCGAGGTCTGTCGGTAATGGCTGTGCCGGATCCTATGACGATGGCGTCGCACATGGAACGGTGACGATGCATCCATACCTTTCCAAGCGGGGATGATAATGGACAAGGTGACGGTTGGCCATTTTCTCCGAATTTGCCGATGAATTTGTCAGCACTTTCGCACCATTTGAGTTGGATCCATGGCCGACCGAGTTTCTGTACGGTAAGAAACCGGCGGTTAAGTTCTGTCGCTTCACGGGCCATTATGCCGACTGCCACTTTGCATCCTGCCTCCCGTAGCATTCTGAGTCCACGTCCGGCCACTTGTGGATTGGGGTCTTCGATGGCAACCACTGCACGCTTGAATCCGCATTCTGTGAGAAGTTGCGCACATGGAGGAGTCTTCCCATAGTGGGAGCAAGGTTCAAGAGTGACATATATGGTGCTGTGAGGCAATAAGTGTCTGTCAGATTCTTTGACCGATCGGACAGCATTTACTTCGGCATGCGGACCACCGAAATATCTATGCCAGCCCTCACCGATAATTCTGCCATCAGGAGATGTGATTACGGCTCCAACCATAGGGTTCGGGCTTACTCTGCCGGAACCGAAGCGTGCCAGTTGCAGAGCCCGACTCATCATCAGTCTGTCGGTGATATCCTGTGATATGCTCATGATCTTTTCCTAAGACGTGTTTGTTGGATTAACGAAAAGTCAATACAGATGTTGCAAATGAGATGATATATCATTGGTTTATAGTTAATAAATCGTTAAATGATGTTGGATTAACATCATTTAACGATTCGAGGGGGGTAAACCGCTACGCTTTTATTAATTTTGCGGTCGGAAACGACAAGAAACA
>CANEHE010000018.1 GCA_947427285.1 uncultured Porphyromonadaceae bacterium | reverse complement strand
ACTGTAAATCTGCTGGTTTATACCTTCGGTGGTTCGAATCCATCTTCGCCCACATTGAACATAGATGCGGAAGTAGCTCAGTTGGTAGAGCATTAGCCTTCCAAGCTAAGGGTCGCGAGTTCGAACCTCGTCTTCCGCTCCAGAACGCCCATGTAGCTCAGGGGTAGAGCACTTCCTTGGTAAGGAAGAGGTCGCGGGTTCAAATCCCGCCACCGGCTCCGCTTTTTTTTATCCCGGCGTCTGTTTATGGCGCTGATTTTTCTCCATCTCTCTTCCTCGGAGAATCTCCTCGGACAATCAAGTAACGCAAATTAAATAACAATAGCAAAATTATGGCTAAAGAAAAATTTGAAAGAACCAAGCCGCATGTGAATATCGGTACAATCGGTCACGTTGACCACGGTAAGACTACCCTTACTGCCGCTATCACCAAGGTGCTTGCTGAAAAAGGTCTTTCAGAACTTCGTTCATTCGATTCGATTGACAATGCTCCTGAAGAGAAAGAGCGTGGTATCACTATCAATACCGCTCACGTTGAGTATCAGACTGCAGAGCGTCACTATGCTCACGTAGACTGTCCGGGACACGCTGACTATGTGAAGAACATGGTTACAGGTGCCGCTCAGATGGACGGCGCAATTATTGTGGTTGCTGCTACCGACGGCCCGATGCCCCAGACTCGTGAGCACATCCTTCTTGCTCGTCAGGTAAACGTTCCTCGTCTCGTTGTGTTTATGAACAAATGCGACATGGTTGACGATCCTGAGATGCTTGAGCTTGTTGAGATGGACATGCGCGATCTTCTTGCTCAATATGATTACGACGGCGACAATACTCCTATCATACAAGGTTCTGCTCTTGGTGCTCTTAATGGTGAGCCTCAGTGGGTAGAGAAGGTTATGGAGCTTATGGATGCTGTCGATAGCTGGATTCCCCTGCCTCCGCGTGATGTGGATAAACCGTTCCTTATGCCTGTCGAGGATGTATTCTCGATCACTGGCCGTGGTACTGTGGCTACCGGCCGTATCGAGGCTGGCCGTGTGAAAGTAGGTGATGAGGTTCAGATACTTGGTCTCGGCGCGGATCGCAAGTCGGTTGTTACCGGTGTTGAAATGTTCCGTAAGATTCTTGACGAAGGTGAGGCTGGTGATAATGTAGGTCTGCTTCTCCGTGGTATCGATAAGGATGAAATCCGTCGTGGTATGGTGATTTGCCATCCCGGACAGGTTAAGCCTCACGATCACTTCAAGGCTCAGGTTTATATCCTGAAAAAAGAGGAAGGTGGACGTCACACTCCGTTCCACAACAAATATCGTCCTCAGTTCTATATCCGTACTCTCGACGTTACAGGTGAGATTACTCTTCCTGAGGGCGTAGAGATGGTTATGCCTGGTGATAATGTTGAGATCGACGTTAAGCTCATCACACCGGTTGCATGCGATCAGGGCCTTCGTTTCGCTATCCGTGAAGGTGGCCGCACAGTAGGATCTGGCCAGATCACTTCTGTAATTGATGACTAATGTTGTCTTTCGGATATTGTCCGCGAATGATAAATAAAAATAAGGCGGGTTTTCAAACTCTTTGGGAGTCCGCCTGATACACGGGAATAGCTCAGTTGGTAGAGCATTGGTCTCCAAAACCAAGGGTCGGGAGTTCGAGTCTCTCTTCCCGTGCAAACGAAATCAGACATGAAATTATTCAATGATATTAAGGAATCTTATAACGAACTCGTCTATAAGGTTTCTTGGCCATCTCAAAAAGCTCTTGTCAATAGCTCGGTGCTGGTGCTGATTGCTTCCATCATACTGGCCGTGTTCATCTGGGCTGTCGACAAGATTTTTAATCTCCTGATGGAGCTGATATACAGTATCAGCTTCTGATAGTCGTTCTCTCTTCACTACGGAAGTAATTAAGCAAACGAATATCACAAAGACATGGTAGAGGCAGGCAGCGAAAAAGAGGTAAAGGCAAGGAAATGGTATGTTCTTCGTGCTATTTCCGGAAAAGAGGCCAAGGTCAAGGAAGTGCTTGATGCAGCAATCAAGAACACCGACTTGGGCCAGTATGTCTTTCAGGTGCTTATCCCTACGGAGAAGGTGGTCACCAATCGAAATGGCAAGCGTGTGGTTAAAGAGCGCACGTTGTATTCGGGATATGTCTTTATAGAGGCGATCCTGACAGGTGAGGTGATTTATGAGCTTCGTAACACTACCAATGTGATAGATTTTCTCCGGGGGCGTGCCAAGACCAGTGAGCCTGAGTCGCTTCGGGAGGATGAAGTGATGCGTATGCTTGGTGCTGCCGATGATTTGCGCCAGCCGCTTGACGAACAGCTTTCCGAGTTTGTTGTCGGAGAGTCTGTGAAAGTGGTTTTTGGGCCGTTCAACGGATTCCGTGGTGTAATTAAGGAGGTAAACAACGACAAACAGAAGATTAAGGTCGAGGTCAAGATATTTGACCGTCCTACAGACCTTGAGTTGGAACATTCCCAAGTGGAAAGAGAGTGACAGTCGACTGGATCGGGCTTCTTTTGCATCGGTGATGTTACGCGCCGGTATGCGGGGGAGGATTATGTCCGGGCGGTTGCTCGAGGTGTAAACAAACCAAATTAAAAACAACAACAATGGCTAAAGAAATTGCCGGACAGATCAAGTTGCAGATAAAAGGCGGGGCGGCCAACCCCTCGCCGCCGGTCGGCCCAGCTCTGGGTTCGAAAGGCATCAACATCATGGAGTTTTGCAAGCAATTCAATGCCCGCACTCAGGATAAAGCCGGAAAAGTCCTTCCTGTTGTAATCACGTATTACACAGACAAGTCATTCGACTTTATTGTCAAGACTCCGCCTGTGGCTGTGCAGCTGAAAGAGGTTGCCAAGCTGAAAAGCGGTTCGGCGCAGCCTAACCGAAATAAGGTTGCTGAGATCACCTGGGATCAGGTCAAAGTGATTGCCGAAGACAAAATGCCAGACTTGAACTGCTTCACAGTGGAGTCTGCCATGCGTATGGTTGCAGGCACGGCAAGAAGCATGGGTATCACAGTGAAGGGGACATTCCCTGAATCAATTTAATAAACTTCAGGAAAATGGGAAAACTGACAAAAAATCAAAAGTTGGCTTTGTCCAAGATTGAAGCAGGGAAGACCTATACGCTGGAAGAGGCTGCCGCTAAGGTGAAGGAAATTACATTCACCAAGTTTGATGCTTCTCTTGATATTGATGTCCGTCTCGGAGTCGATCCTCGCAAGGCCAATCAGATGGTGCGCGGTGTCGTATCGCTTCCTCATGGGACTGGCAAGCAGGTTCGTGTTCTTGTGCTTTGTAATGCCGATGCTGAGACAGCGGCAAAAGAGGCTGGAGCGGACTTTGTTGGACTTGACGAGTATATCGAAAAAATCAAAGGAGGCTGGACTGATGTTGACGTTATCATAACTCAGCCTTCTGTGATGGGTAAACTCGGTCCTTTGGGTCGTATACTGGGTCCACGTGGACTTATGCCAAACCCCAAGAGCGGCACGGTGACAATGGATGTTGCCAAGGCTGTGAAGGAGGTCAAGCAGGGTAAGATCGACTTTAAGGTTGACAAGACAGGTATAGTGCATGCTTCCATAGGTAAGGTAAGTTTCTCACCGGATCAGATGAGAGACAACGCACGTGAGTTTATCAACACTCTTATTAAACTCAAACCTGCAACAGCCAAAGGTACTTATATCAAAAGCATTTATCTTTCAAGTACTATGAGCCCCGGTGTCAAGGTGGAGCCCAAGTCAGTAACTGAGTAAAACGGACAATTACGATGAAAAAGGAAGATAAAGCAAGAATCATAGAGATGATCGGGTCGACACTTGGTGATTATGCCTGTGTGTATCTCGTTCAGACAGCGGGTCTCAATGCCGAAAGCACCAGTGCGCTTCGTCGCGAATGCTTCAAGAATGAAGTAAAAATGCTTTGTGTGAAGAATACTCTTCTCAAGAAGGCTTTTGAGGCAAGCGAGACAGATTACAGTGAACTCTACGATCTCCTTCATGGGGAGACGACCCTTCTTCTGAGCAACACCGGCAACGCTCCTGCGAAGCTTGTGAAATCGTTCCGCAAGAAGGGTGAGACTCTCCCGATGCTTAAAGGAGCATACGTCGAGGAGACGGTTTATGTGGGTGAGGATTCGTTGGAGACCCTTGCCAATATCAAGAGCAAGAACGAGCTTATCGCCGACGTTGTGGCATTGCTGCAGTCGCCTGCGAAGAATGTCATCTCGGCTCTTCAGAGTGGAGCCAACACACTTCATGGTGTGCTTGAAACACTTTCCAACAAGTAAAACAATCCAAGTAAAAAAACAAAAAACACATATACAAAAATGGCAGATTTGAAAGCTTTCGCAGAACAATTAGTTAACTTGACCGTAAAGGAAGTAAACGAACTTGCTCAGATTCTCAAAGAGGAGTATGGCATCGAACCCGCCGCTGCAGCGGTGGCAGTTGCAGCCGGTCCCGCCGCCGGTGCTGGAGCCGCTGAGGAAAAAACCAACTTTGACGTTGTGCTCAAGGCTGCAGGTGCAAGCAAACTTGCAGTGGTAAAACTCGTTAAGGAGCTTACTGGTCTTGGCTTGAAAGAGGCTAAGGAGCTTGTTGACGGTGCTCCCAGCAACATCAAGGAAGGTCTTCCCAAGGCAGAAGCAGAAGGCCTCAAAAAGCAGCTTGAAGAGGCTGGTGCAGAGGTTGAGCTTAAGTAATCGACGCGATACGCAAGACCAACGCATACAGACAGGAAGTCGGAATATTGTATTCGGACTTCCTGTCCTATTTTATATATGAAGTGTTATTATTTCGTATCCAAATTTCGTAAAAATTAAATTTCCCCTTCAAGGGAGGATTTTCACAGATATCACTTTTTGTACTTGCCGGTTGAGCATGCGAACTATAAATTTGATGCGTTTGCTATGATTTCTTTTAGAAAAGGTTGGTTTTTCGGATTTTTATTGCTAACTTTGCAAGCTGATTTTCGAAAAAATCATTTGATTTATTCGAAATGATAATTATCTGTCGGATTTACAGTTGATTGTGGACTGTAGGGTTCAGGCAGATGGTTTATTGTAAATATGGACTTCCTAACTATGTCGGATATGGGTGCTGCCGTGTATTGGAGTGGTGTCGGTATCGGCGATGAGGGGTTCGTGATTAACTAAAAGGATGAAATCGGATTTTCCCGAATACTTTTTGGAGAGAAGAAGGAAAATCGAGTTTGCAAAGCATCGCGGGAGGTATTCCTCTCATGTTGCAGATGAGGACAAGGTATCGAAAGGCATCCGAAGGTTTGTCATCGTTTTGAGCTTGAATAAGCGGGCTTGAGACGAGGACGAATTTTTGTGTCTGTTGCATCCGCAACTGTTTCCAACGATGATGCGAGATTATAACCCGGATGTCAGGATATGGATGATGTCCTGAGTGAAAGAGAATAAGAAAGAATAATATATAAAATAACAATGTCAGTCAACTTAACCGAAAAACCGCGTGTAAACTTCGCTTCGGTGAAGAATCCGCTACCGTTTCCGGATTTTCTTGAGGTTCAGCTGAAGTCGTTCAGAGACTTTTTGCAGCTTGACACACCGCCAGAGAACCGAAAGAATCAGGGTCTCTACAAGGTCTTTGCCGAGAATTTCCCGATTGCCGACACTCGCAATAACTTCGTGTTGGAGTTTTTGGATTATTATATTGATCCGCCCCGTTACACGATAGAGGAGTGTCTGGAGCGCGGACTGACCTACAGCGTGCCTTTAAAGGCCAAATTGAAACTGTATTGCACGGATCCGGACCATGAGGATTTCGACACGACCATCCAGGATGTATATCTGGGGCCGATTCCCTATATGACGGAGCAGGGCACCTTTGTGATAAATGGTGCTGAGCGTGTAGTTGTGTCGCAGCTCCATCGTTCACCTGGTGTGTTTTTCGGACAAAGCATCCATGCCAACGGCACCAAGCTTTATTCGGCGCGTATCATACCTTTCCGTGGCAGCTGGATAGAGTTTGCCACTGACATCAATAATGTGATGTATGCCTATATCGACCGAAAGAAGAAGTTGCCGGTAACAACTCTTCTGCGTGCGATAGGGCTTGAGAGCGATAAGGATATCGTTCAGATTTTCGATCTTTCGGAAGAGGTTGCCGCTACCCGGACGAATCTGCAGAAGTGCATCGGGCGCAAGCTGGCTGCACGAGTGATCCACACATGGGTGGAGGACAAGGTTGACGAGGATACCGGTGAGCTTAATACCATCGAGCGTAACGAGGTGGTTGTGGAGCGTGGCGACGTCCTGACAGAGGATATGATAGAGGTAATTCTTGCGAATGAGACTCCGAGTATCGTCCTTGAAAAAGAGAGTGTGGGAAGTGTGGACTATTCCATTATTTTCAATACACTTGGGAAAGACCCGTCGAATTCCGAGAAAGAGGCTATCCAGCATATCTATCGTCAGCTCCGTAACGCAGAGCCGCCAGATGACGCATCAGCGCGTGAGGTGATCACTAACCTTTTCTTCAGCGAGAAGCGTTACGATCTCGGCGAGGTGGGACGTTACCGCATCAATAAGAAACTCGGTCTTGATACGTCGATGGACGTGAGAGTTCTCACCCGTGAGGATATCATAGAGATTATCAAATATCTGATAGAGCTTATTTCTGCCAAGAGCGATGTGGACGACATCGACCACCTCAGCAACCGTCGTGTACGTACGGTAGGAGAGCAGCTCTATAACCAGTTCGGTGTCGGCCTTGCCCGTATGTCACGTACTATCCGTGAGCGTATGAATGTTCGTGACAATGAGGTGTTTACTCCGATTGATCTGATCAATGCCAAGACGATTTCGTCTGTGATCAACACGTTCTTCGGGACAAATGCTCTCTCGCAGTTCATGGACCAGACCAATCCGCTTGCCGAGATAACCCACAAGCGTCGTATGTCGGCGTTGGGTCCTGGCGGTCTGTCGCGTGAGCGTGCCGGCTTTGAGGTGCGCGACGTGCACTATACGCATTACGGTCGACTGTGTCCTATCGAGACTCCTGAAGGTCCGAACATCGGTCTGATATCGAGCCTGTGCGTATATGCTAAGATCAACAATCTGGGCTTTATAGAGACTCCGTACCGCAAGGTGGAGAACGGCCGTGTGGATCTTGACAACAACGATGTGATATACCTGACCGCTGAGATTGAAGAGGGTAAGACGATTGCCCAGGGCAATGCTCCGGTCAATGATGACGGCACATTTATCAACAACAAGGTCAAAGCCCGTCTGGATGCCGACTTCCCGATTGTACCGCCTGAGAATGTGGAGCTTATGGATGTGGCTCCTATCCAGATAGCCTCGATAGCGGCATCGCTCATCCCGTTCCTGGAACATGATGACGCCAACCGTGCTCTGATGGGTTCCAATATGATGCGTCAGGCAGTTCCTCTTCTTAGGAGTGAGGCCCCGATTGTCGGTACCGGTATCGAGGGACAGCTGATCCGCGACAGCCGTACACAGATCATGGCCGAAGGATCGGGTACTGTGGAATTTGTAGATTCCACAATCATAAGAATCAATTATGACCGTACGGAGGACGAGGAATTCGTTTCGTTCGAACCGTCGGTGAAAGAATATAAACTTCCGAAGTTCCGCCGCACCAATCAGGGTACGACAATCGACCTCCGTCCTATATGCAACAAGGGGGACCGTGTGGAGAATGGCGACATCCTTACCGAGGGTTATTCTACCGAGAAAGGTGAGCTTGCTCTGGGTCGCAACCTGAAAGTGGCGTTCATGCCTTGGAAGGGATATAACTATGAGGACGCCATTGTGCTTAATGAGCGTATGGTGCGTGAAGATATCCTCACCTCGGTGCATGTGGACGAATATACGCTTGAGGTGCGCGAGACCAAGCGCGGTATGGAGGAGCTGACGAGCGACATTCCGAATGTCAGCGAGGAAGCTACCAAGGATCTTGATGAACGCGGAATCATCCGTGTAGGCGCATACGTTGTTCCGGGTGATATCATGATCGGTAAGATCACGCCTAAGGGAGAAAGCGATCCTACACCGGAGGAAAAACTGTTGCGGGCCATTTTCGGCGACAAGGCCGGCGATGTCAAGGATGCTTCGCTCAAGGCGACTCCGTCGCTCAAAGGTGTGGTGATCGGTACTAATCTCTTTTCAAAGGCTGCCAAGAACAAGAACAACAAGAAGAGTGCCAATGCCCGTCTTCCGATTCTTGATGAAGAATATGAGGAGAAGCAGGAGCGTCTGAAGGAAATTATGCTTGGCAAGATACAGACGTTGCTTGGCGACAGGGTATCGTCCGGGGTCAAGGATTTCCTCGGAGTCGAGGTGATCGAGAAGGGCTTTCCTTTCCGTGAGGTGAATTTTGCCACACTTGACTATGAGACTGTCAACCTGAGCCGTTGGACAGATGACGAGCGTATCAACAATATGGTCGGTCAGCTCATCACCAACTATCTCAGGAAGTCGAAGGAGATAGATAGTGAGCTACGTCGCAAGAAGTTCGATATCACTATCGGCGACGAGCTTCCTTCGGGCATCATGCAGATGGCGAAGGTCTATATCGCAAAGAAACGCAAGATCGGCGTAGGCGACAAGATGGCAGGACGTCACGGCAACAAGGGTATCGTGTCGCGTGTGGTACGACAGGAGGATATGCCATTCCTTGAGGATGGCACTCCTGTAGACATCGTGCTCAATCCTCTGGGTGTGCCTTCCCGAATGAACCTTGGCCAGATATTTGAGACAGTACTCGGATGGGCCGGGCGTGAACTTGGCGAGAAATTCGCCACACCGATTTTTGACGGTGCGTCTCTCGACGATCTGAATGAATGGACAGACAAAGCCGGTGTGCCCCGTTACGGCAAGACCTATCTTTACGACGGCGGTACAGGCGACCGTTTCGACCAACCTGCCACCGTGGGTGTGATCTACATGCTCAAACTCGGCCACATGGTAGAGGATAAGATGCATGCGCGTTCAATCGGTCCGTATTCACTCATCACCCAGCAGCCTCTTGGCGGTAAGGCCCAGTTCGGTGGCCAACGTTTCGGAGAGATGGAGGTATGGGCACTTGAAGCATTCGGCGCGGCACATATACTTCAGGAAATTCTGACTGTAAAATCGGACGATGTGGTAGGTCGCAGCAAGGCATACGAGGCAATTGTGAAGGGCGATCCCATGCCTAATCCGGGTATTCCGGAATCACTCAATGTGCTTCTGCATGAGCTGCGGGGCCTCGGTCTGAGCATCAGTCTTGATTAATTATCTCACCTCAACACAACAATAATTCAGGAAAAGACAAAATGGCTTTTAGAAGAGACAACAAAATAAAGAGCAACTTCTCAAAAATCACCATCGGGCTGGCATCGCCGGAGGAGATAAAGGAGAAATCGAGCGGGGAGGTGCTCAAACCTGAAACTATCAACTACCGCACCTACAAGCCGGAGCGGGACGGACTTTTCTGTGAAAAGATTTTCGGTCCTGTGAAGGACTATGAGTGCCATTGCGGGAAATACAAGCGTATCCGCTACAAGGGCATCGTCTGCGACCGTTGCGGCGTGGAGGTTACGGAGAAGAAGGTTCGTCGTGAGCGCATGGGTCATATAGAGCTTGTGGTTCCGGTGGCACATATATGGTATTTCCGTTCGCTCCCCAATAAGATCGGTTATCTTCTCGGATTGGCTTCCAAGAAGCTGGATCAGGTGATATATTACGAGAAATATGTGGTGATCAATCCTGGTTCATACGATTTGAAGGTAAAGGACGTTAACAATGTCCGGGAGCTGGAGAAACTGGATCTGCTGACAGAAGACGAGTATCTTGATCTTCTGGATCAGATTCCGGAAGAGAATGATGCTCTTGAGGATGGCGACCCGAACAAATTTGTGGCCAAGATGGGTGCGGAGGCGATTTATGACCTTCTCAAGGATCTTGATCTCAACCGTCTTGCCGCAGAACTCCGTCATCGTGCCAACACCGATGGATCGCAACAGCGCAAGACAGACGCTCTGAAGCGTCTGCAGGTGGTCAATTCATTTCTGGCTTCGGCTGACCGCAACCGTCCGGAGTGGATGATTCTCAAGGCTGTGCCTGTGATTCCTCCTGAACTGCGTCCTCTGGTGCCGCTTGACGGAGGCCGTTTCGCGACATCAGACCTCAATGACCTCTACCGTCGTGTCATCATCCGCAACAACCGTCTGAAACGTCTTATCGAGATTCAGGCTCCTGACGTGATTCTCCGCAATGAGAAGCGTCTGCTTCAGGAGGCTGTAGATTCTCTTCTTGACAATTCTCGCAAGTCGAGTGCTGTAAAGAGCGATGTCAATCGTCCGTTGAAGTCTCTTTCCGACAGCCTGAAAGGAAAACAGGGCCGTTTCCGCCAGAATCTTCTCGGTAAGCGTGTCGACTATTCCGCACGTTCGGTGATCGTGGTCGGCCCCGAATTGAAGATGCACGAGTGTGGTATCCCCAAACTGATGGCCGCTGAACTTTACAAGCCTTTTGTGATCCGCAAACTGATAGAGCGTGGTATAGTCAAAACGGTTAAGAGCGCGAAGAAGATTGTGGATCGCAAGGAACCGGTGGTATGGGATATACTTGAGTATGTGATGAAAGGTCATCCCGTTCTGCTTAACCGTGCTCCGACGCTCCACCGTCTGGGTATACAGGCGTTTCAGCCGAAGATGATCGAGGGCAAGGCAATCCAGCTTCATCCTCTGGCTTGTACGGCATTCAATGCCGACTTTGACGGCGACCAGATGGCTGTGCATCTTCCTCTCGGCAACGAGGCCATACTTGAGGCCCAGATGCTGATGCTTGGTGCGCATAATATTCTCAATCCTGCCAACGGTGCTCCTATCACTGTGCCTTCACAGGACATGGTGCTTGGCCTGTATTATATCACCAAACTCCGGAAAGGAGACAAGGGAGAGGGAACTGTGTTCTATGGTCCCGAAGAGGCGGAAATCGCATATAATGAGGGAAGAGTCACTCTGCATGCCCCTGTGACTATATATGTGGATGATGTGGACGAGGACGGCAATCCTGTGAAGCGTCTGTGTCATGATACGTCGGTTGGCCGTGTGCTGTTTAACCAGTATGTGCCGGAGGAGATCGGATATGTGAATGAGATCATATCCAAGAAGAGTCTTCGTGTCATCATCGGTCGTGTGATCAAGAAATGCGGTGTGACCCGTTCCGCACAGTTCCTGGACGACATCAAGAATCTCGGTTACAAGATGGCCTTCCGTGGAGGTCTGTCGTTCAATCTCGGTGATGTCATTATCCCGAAAGAGAAGGATGAGTATGTCGCCGAAGGACATGCCCAGGTAGAGGAGGTGCTGCAGAATTACCAGATGGGCTTCATCACCGGTAACGAGCGTTATAATCAGGTGATCGATATATGGACGCATGTCAATAATAAGCTTGCGTCTACTCTGATGAAGCAGATGGAGGAGGACCAGCAGGGCTTCAATTCCGTCTATATGATGCTTGACTCGGGTGCGCGTGGTTCGAAAGACCAGATCCGTCAGCTTTCCGGTATGCGTGGTCTTATGGCCAAGCCGCAGAAGGCCGGTGCCGAAGGTGGTCAGATTATCGAGAACCCGATTCTTGCCAACTTTAAGGAGGGCCTTTCGGTGCTTGAATACTTTATCTCCACACACGGTGCGCGCAAGGGTCTTGCCGATACCGCGCTCAAGACCGCCGACGCCGGATATCTCACCCGTCGTCTGGTGGACGTGGCTCATGATGTGATAATCACAGAGGAGGACTGTGGCACACTCCGCGGACTGGTATGCACGGAGATAAAGAACAATGAGGAGGTGGTGGCCTCTCTCAGCGAGCGCATTCTCGGCCGCGTGTCTGTGCATGACATTGTGGATCCCTATACTAACGAGCTTATCGTGGCTCAGGGCGAGGAGATCAACGAGGCCGCAGCCGAGAAGATAGAGAATTCCGCCATAGAGCAGGTGGAGATACGTTCCGTACTTACCTGTGAGTCGAAAAAAGGAGTATGTGCCAAGTGTTATGGCCGTAATCTCTCAAACCACCGGATGGTGCAGAAGGGAGAGGCTGTCGGCGTGATTGCCGCCCAGTCGATCGGCGAACCGGGCACCCAGCTTACTCTGCGTACTTTCCATGTCGGTGGTGTCGCATCCAACCAGGCCGTTGCCAAGGATGTCACATCCCGATACGACGGACGTCTTGAAATAGAGGAGCTCCGTACGGTGAAGGATACCGACGGGGTTGATATTGTGGTGGGACGTATGGCAGAGCTCCGCATAGTGGAGCCGCGCACGGAGATGGTGCTTACTACGGCCAATATACCATACGGATCGCGTATCTATTTCAAGGATGGCGACATGGTGAAGACCGGCGATATGATTTGCGAATGGGATCCCTTCAATGCGGTGATTATATCGGAGGAAGCCGGCCGGATGCATTTTGAGAATGTAGAGGAGGGTGTCACCTATCGTGTAGAGGCTGACGAGGCCACAGGTCTGCGTGAGAAGATCGTGATAGAGTCGAAAGACCGCACGAAAGTGCCATCGGCACAACTCGTGGATCGCGATGGCAACGTGCTCAGAAGTTATTCTCTGCCTGTAGGTGCCCATATCGATGTAGAGGAGGGAGCCGAGCTTACTCCTGGTCAGGCCTTTGTGAAGATTCCGCGTGCTACCGGCAATGTGGGTGATATCACGGGCGGTCTGCCTCGTGTGACTGAGCTCTTCGAGGCCCGCAATCCGTCTAACCCGGCTGTTGTCAGTGAGATTGACGGCGAGGTGGAATTCGGCAAGATCAAGCGAGGCAACCGCGAGATAAGTGTGACATCCAAACTTGGCGAGGTCAAGAAGTATCTTGTGCCACTCTCAAAACAGATTCTGGTGCAGGAGAACGACTATGTACGCGCCGGTACACCTCTTTCCGACGGTGCCATCACTCCGACCGACATCCTCAACATCAAGGGTCCGACTGCGGTGCAGGAGTATATAGTGAACGAGGTTCAGGACGTATACCGCATGCAGGGCGTGAAAATCAATGACAAGCATTTTGAGGTAATTGTCCGCCAGATGATGCGTAAGGTCAATATTCTTGATCCGGGTGATACCCGCTTCCTTGAACAGCAGATTGTGGACAAACGCGATTTCATGGAGGAGAACGACAATATCTGGGGCAAGAAGGTGATCACCGATGCCGGCGACAGCCAGGTATATTATACCGGCCAGATCATCACAGTGCGCAAACTACGTGACGAGAATTCGTCGCTGAAACGCAAGGACCTCAAGACCATGACAGTGCGCGATGCCGTTCCCGCTACCTCGGAACAGATACTTCAGGGTATCACACGCGCTGCCCTCCAGACCTCCAGCTTCATGTCGGCCGCATCGTTCCAGGAAACTACCAAGGTGCTCAATGAGGCTGCCATAAACGGCAAGACGGATACTCTTGAGGGAATGAAGGAGAATGTTATATGCGGTCATCTGATTCCGGCCGGTACTGGTCTCAGAGAGTATAACAAACTTGTCGTGGCCAATCTTGACGAGTATGAGGCTCTTCGCAGAGATGAACAGGAGTCGGGCTCGGTTGAGACAGAGACCGTGGAGGTTGTCGAGAACAGATAAGATGCCAAGAAATCAGGAATTGACGAAACTTTCAGTTATGACAAAATGTAACGCGAGTCCCGAAACCGGGGCCCGCGTTATTTTCTGATGGGTATGTTGGAGAGTCGGAAATTATTTGATTACTCCGAGTTTCTGTCCTACCTTTATGAATGCTGCGATGGCGCGGTCGAGTTGTGCGCGGTTGTGGCCGGCTGAGAGCTGCACACGAATGCGGGCCTGTCCTTTGGGGACTACCGGATAGTAGAATCCGGTGACATAGATTCCCTCTTTCTGCATTTCTGCCGCGAAATCCTGTGAGAGTTTGGCATCATAGAGCATTACCGCGCAGATGGCACTCTGAGTCGGTTTGATGTCGAATCCGGCGGCGATCATTTTGTCGCGGAAGTATGCAACGTTCTCCATAAGTCTGTCGTGGAGTTCGTTGCTTTCCTTCAGCATCTTGAACATTTCTATGCTTGCGCCTACGATGGAGGGAGCCACAGAGTTGGAGAATAGGTAGGGACGCGAACGCTGGCGCAGCATGTCGATGATCTCTTTGGGACCGGTGGTGAATCCGCCCATTGCACCTCCGAACGATTTGCCGAGTGTGCCGGTGAAGATGTCGATCTTTCCGTAGCAGTTGAACTGTTCTGCCACGCCATGACCTGTCGGGCCTACCACGCCTGCGGAATGACTTTCATCCACCATCACGAGGGCATCGTATTTCTCGGCGAGTTCGCAGATCTTGTCCATCGGTGCCACGTTGCCGTCCATCGAGAATACGCCGTCGGTTGCGATGATCTTGAAGCGGCAGTCTTTAGCTTCCTGGAGACAACGTTCGAGGTCGGCCATGTCGGCATTGGCATAACGGAAACGTTTTGCCTTGCACAGGCGTACTCCGTCGATGATTGAGGCGTGGTTGAGAGAGTCGGAGATTATTGCGTCCTGATCTGTGAAGAGGGGCTCAAACAGGCCTCCGTTGGCGTCGAAGCAGGCTGCATAGAGTATAGTGTCTTCGGTTTTGAAGTAATCGGATATGGCACGTTCCAGTTCTTTGTGAAGGTCCTGTGTGCCACAGATGAAGCGTACGGAACTCATGCCGTAGCCACGTGCGTCCATTGCTTTCTTGGCAGCCTCGATCAGCCGGGAATTGTCAGAGAGACCGAGGTAGTTGTTGGCGCAGAAGTTGAGAACTTCACCCTCGGAACTTTCGACGGCGATATCAGCTTTCTGGGGAGTTGTGATTATGCGTTCGGTTTTGTAGAGTCCGGCATCCTTGATGTCCTGAAGCTCTTTTGTCAGATGGTTTTTGAAGTTTGAATACATAATATTAGACTGTATCTTTGGTGTCCGAAAAATATAGAAGTGTATATAGGTCAAAAAAATCAATCAAAGTTACCAACAATTTTTCAGAAAAGGATTAATTTTGCAGAAAATTTTTGAGATAACCTTAGAGGCTGTTTAAAAATGCTTGTTAACGCAGAGCCGGAAGATTTGTGATGGATTTATTACTGTGGCGAAGGAGCATAGCGGGCTATGCGACTGAGACAAAGGAATAAAGACGCGCAAAGATTCCGAAATAACAGCAGGCATTTCTGGAAAGTCTCTTTAAAAGAATTTAATAATTTCATCAGAATGGTGTCTTTTCCGTTAAGGCGTATTTACTCGTCGGTCACATATCCCGATATGCTCCCTCCTCATAAAGTGCGCCTTAACAAAAAATACACCACTCTGCGTTTAACAATGATTTTTAAACAACCTCTTAAACAACCGAAATGAAAAATGTACTGATCATAGGCGCGACGGGCCAGATAGGCTCTGAACTCACCATGAAACTCCGGGATCATTGCCCCGGAGGCAACGTAGTGGCCGGATACATCAAGGGGGCGGAACCCAAGGGTGTATTGCTTGAGAGCGGTCCCGCCGAGGAAGTGGACATCACCAATCCCCAGATGATTGCGGATGCCGTGGAGAAATACAATATCGACACCATCTATAACCTTGCCGCGCTTCTCAGTGCTGTGGCTGAGTCGAAACCTCAGCTCGCCTGGAAAATCGGTGTGGGTGGTCTCTACAACTGTCTGGAGGTGTCCCGTGAGAAAGGATGTGCGCTTTTCACTCCCAGCTCCATCGGTTCCTTCGGACCTTCGACTCCTCATGACCACACTCCTCAAGATACCATCCAGCGTCCGGAGACCATCTACGGCGTGACGAAAGTCACCGGCGAGATGCTGTCGGACTATTATGCGCGTCGTTTCGGTGTGGACGCACGTTCGGTGCGTTTTCCCGGTCTTATAAGCTATGTTGCTCCTCCGGGCGGAGGCACTACCGACTATGCCGTTGACATCTATTATTCCGCTGTGAAAGGGGAGGAATTCAAGTGTCCGCTTAAGCCCGGCACATTCATGGACATGATGTACATGCCTGACGCTCTTCGTGCGGCAGTGGAAATCATGGAGGCAGATCCGACACGTCTCAAGCATCGCAATTCCTTCAATATTGCATCGATGAGTTTCGACCCGGAAATCATCGCCGCCAAAATCAAGGAGTACGTGCCTGATTTCAAGATGACTTACGAACTCGATCCTCTGCGTCAGGCAATCGCCGACTCGTGGCCCGACAGTCTCGACGACTCATGCGCCCGCGAAGAATGGGACTGGAAGCCTGAATACGACCTTGACCGCATGACTCAGGACATGCTTGTCAACCTGCGCAAGAAACTACTCTGATATCGGGGTAAATATAATATCTGATAGAGAAAACCGGAAACTTTTTTTTAGTTTCTGGTTTTCTTTGTAACTTTGCGCCTTGATTTGAGTCTATATCTTATAACAGACATCATGAACCAGTCAAAAGAAGACTATAACCGCCTGCTCGACAGGATAACCAAACTGATGATCGACAAGGGTCTTAAGTCGCTTACCATGGATTCTGTGGCCGCAAGTCTGGGAATGTCGAAACGTACGCTTTATGAAATTTTTGATTCCAAACAGCAGATGTTTCAGGAAGTACTTGTCTATGAACATGACCGGCATATCCGCAGATGTACGGATATATTCAGAACTTCTGAAAATACCATGGAGGCGATGCTAAGGATTTATATCGGCCAAAGGAACCTCATGACGAAAGTCAATCCATCGTTTTTCCGGGATATGGACAATGCATTTTCAGAGATAAAGGACCTGTACGAAAATGCGGAAGAGGATAGACATCGCAAGTTTCTGGATATGTTCAATCTCGGAGTCAAAGACGGCGTATTCCGTGAGGATGTCAACTATACGGTGACTTCCAAAATCTTCAAGATCCAGATGGAATCATTGAAACGTATGGAGGAACTGTTTCCACCAGGTCTGACCTTGCTTGACGTATACGACAATATCATCATAGGACTTCTGCGTTCGATCGCCACCCCGAAAGGGATGGAAATTCTTGATAAACTCACGGCCACGTTTGTGCCGAACAGTGCGTTAAAGTGTATTAACGAAAAATAAACTACCATACATACAGAGACAATGACAGCTTTAATTTTAAGACATGCATCCGTCGCATTTCTTCTGGGGGCGTCGGTTCTGCCGCTGCGTTCGCAGACTGCGGTTCCTGAGCCGTCTCCGGAACTGACTCCGCAGATGATTTCCGACGCTGCTGCCGACACCACGGCTTCAGCCCCGACACTTCCTGATATTCCTGGAAAGAGGGTCACACTTTCCCGAAAACAATGCATCGACATTGCCCTGCGCGATAATCCGACAATCCGCGTGGCCGATATGGAAATAAAGCGTGTGGATTATTCCAAGAAGGAGGTTCTTGCCCAGCTTTTCCCTCAGATTGATTTCTCGGGGGCTTACCAACGCTCCATAGAGCTGCAGACAATCAATATGAATATGGGGGGCCAGAACCAAAGTCTCAAGATGGGTTCGGACAATACATGGAATTTCGGCTTCACCGCACAATTACCTCTGATAGCTCCCACACTCTGGAAGAGCATCAAGATAAGTGACATTCAGATTTTGCAGAATGCCGAGAGTGCCCGCGCTTCCCGGCTTGATATGGTAAATAATGTCAACAAGGCATACTATTCGCTTCTTCTTGCCAAGGCTTCATACGATGTGGTCAGGCAGAACTATGACATTGCTCTTTTCAACGCCGATCTGTTCAAGAAAAAGTTTGATCAGGGGACGGCTTCGGAATATGACGTGTTGCGTTCGTCGGTTCAGGTAAAGAATGTGGAACCGCAGCTTCTTGAAGCCGAGATTGCAATACGCCAGTGCAAACTCCAGCTGAAGATCCTTATGGGTATGGACTATGATGTGGATATTGAGCCGGATGTGACTCTCAAAGAGATGCAGCAGGATATGTATGGATATATGATGCGTCAGGGATGGAATCTGGACAACAATACTTCTGTCCGGTCTCTGGATCTTCAGACAAGACTTCTGAAAGAGAATGTGAACCTGAAGAAACTTGCGTGGGTGCCGACTCTCGGAGCATCGTTCAATATTAACTGGAATGCCCTTAGCAATGGCAATGCCCTGAAGAACCAGCAGTTCCATCCTTATTCCACTGTCGGACTCGCTCTTTCTGTGCCTATCTTTTCGGGCGGCTCAAAATATTATGGGTTGAAGCAGGCACAGGTGCAACTCAAGGAGATGGAGTTCCAGCGTGAGAATCTCCTTAATTCTCTTGACATGCAGGTGCGTCTCGCCCTTGACAACATCGACAAAGAGGTAAGGCAGATCTCTACAAACGAGGAGGGAGTGCGTCAGGCGGAAAAAGCCTACCAGATCATGCAGAAGAGTTTTGAGATAGGTGCTGCAACCTATCTGGACCTGCGTGACAGCGAACTCGCCGATACTTCTGCCAAACTTGCTTATTATCAGGCAATCTACAATTATCTTGTCTCCACTTCCGAACTTGACCTTCTTCTCGGCAAGGAAGACGAGCTTATTCCGTCGGAAACAGTACCAGTAATCAACACTACAAAATAACAATCATGAAACTCGCAAAATCAGTCAAAATATCTTCACTTTTATTTCTGACCCTCACTTTGCTCTGCGGATGTTCCGGCAAAGAGGAGAAAAAGAATGACGACAAGGAAACCAAACCGGTTGTAAAGGTGGAGACCGTACAGGAACGCCTCGTGGACCAGCTTGGCAACTATACAGCCACAGTCGAGGCACAAGCTGTAAACAACATATCGGCAGCGATGTCGAACCGTATCAAGGCCATATATGTGGATGAGGGCGTACGTGTGAGCAAAGGTCAGCGTCTTGTGGTGCTTGATGATGTGAATACAACCAATTACCAGATACAGGTGGACAACGCCCGTGCAAACCTCAACAACGTGCAGGTGGAATACAACCGTGCTCTTGAACTTTATAAGATAGGAGGAGGCACCAAACAGCAGCTTGATCAGATGGAGACGCAGCTTATCAACGCAAAAAACGCGCTGGCGGCAGCTCAACGCACCTATCGCAATGCGGCCGAGAACACTGTGCTCACCTCTCCGATAAGCGGTGTTGTGACAAAGCGCAACTATGATCCGGGCGATATGACCGGTCAGCTTCCAATCCTCACCATCTCGCAGGTACAGCCGGTTAAGATAGTGATCAATGTAAGTGAGAGCGAACTGCCTAAAGTGCACAAGGGAATGCCTGCGACAATACTTTTCGATACCTTCGGCTCCGAGGAGTTCAAAGGGACTATCACAATGACGATGCCGACTGTGGATCCCGCCACGCGCACATTCGGTGTGGAGATTACCGTGCCTAATCCCGATAGTCGGATTCTGCCCGGAATGTTCGGTCGTGTCCAGCTTAAACTCGGTCAGGCCAACCATGTTGTGGTTCCGGACAGGGCCGTGGTCAAGCAGCAGGGTAGCGGCAATCACTATGTGTATGTATACAAGGATGGCAAAGTGGAATATCACAAAGTGGAGTTAGGTCAGCGTATAGGTGATGCATACGAACTCTTGTCCGGAGTGGAAGACGGCTCGCAGGTAGTGGTTTCCGGGCAGAACAATCTCGCCAACGGTAAAGAAGTGACTATCGCCAAGTAACAAGACATTCAGCTAAATTCAAAATTCTCAATTCAAAACTGATATTATGAGTCTATACGGCGCATCGGTGAAACGCCCGATAATGACCACCCTGTGCTTTGTCACGGTTATCATCCTCGGTCTGTTCTCACTTGCCAAACTCCCGATTGACCTTTATCCCGACATCGACACCAATACGCTGATGGTAATCACCATGTATCCAGGTGCGAGTGCGGAAGACATAGAGCAGAATGTGACCAAGCCACTTGAGAACTCGCTCAACTCGGTGGAGCATCTCAAGCATATCACATCCAACTCCCGAGAGAACACGTCGGTGATCACGCTTGAGTTCGAATACGGTTACGACATCGACGTGCTGACCAATGACGTGCGCGACAAGCTCGACATGGTGAAGTCGATGCTTCCGGATGACAGCGAGAATCCGATCATCTTCAAGTTTTCGACCGATATGATTCCTATCTGTCTGCTTTCCGTGCAGGCAACAGAAAGCATGCCGGGTCTTTATAAAATCCTTGATGACGCTGTTGCCAATCCGTTGGCCCGCGTGGACGGTGTGGGTACGGTGAGTATCTCCGGTGCACCCAAGCGGGAGGTGCATGTATACTGTGACCCTGCGCGTCTTGAGGCATACAACCTTTCAGTAGAGCAGATCTCCAATATTATCGGAGCGGAGAACCGTAATGTTCCCGGCGGTTCATTCGACATCGGTTCGAATACATACGCGCTTCGCGTTCAAGGAGAGTTTGACGAGACGGAGGAACTTGCCAACATTCCGGTAGGATCTCACGATGGCTCGATCGTCTATCTGAAGGATGTGGCCAAAATCGAGGACTCGCTTGAGGAACGTACCCAACAGACATACAACTCCGGCAAGGAGGGCGCGATGATCATCATCCAGAAGCAGAGCGGTGCCAACTCGGTACAGATTTCGGAAAAGGTGATGAAGATGCTTCCGAAGCTTCAGAAGAATCTTCCCTCTGACGTGAAGCTCGGAGTGATCGTCGATACCTCCGACAACATCCGCAACACTATCGCGTCGCTTGAGGAGACAGTGCTCTACGCACTTCTGTTTGTGATGATAGTGGTGTTCGTGTTCCTCGGACGCTGGCGTGCGACTATGATTATCGTTATAACGATTCCTGTCTCGCTCATCGCTTCGTTCATCTATCTGTTCGCGACGGGCAACACGCTTAATATCGTTTCGCTTTCGGCACTTTCCATATCAATCGGTATGGTGGTCGATGATGCCATTGTGGTGTTGGAGAATGTCACCACCCATATCGAACGCGGAGCCGATCCTAAGCAGGCGGCGGTCCACGGCACCAACGAGGTGGCCATTTCCGTAATCGCCTCCACTCTTACGCTTATCGCCGTGTTCTTCCCGCTTACTCTTGTCACGGGCATGACCGGCGTGCTTTTCCGCCAACTCGGATGGATGGTCACGATCATGATGATCATATCGACAACCTGCGCACTCTCGCTCACCCCGATGCTCTGTTCGCAGTGGCTCAAACGCAACCCGAAGCATTCGAAGTTCTATGAGAGATTCTATATGCCTATTGAGCGTGCTCTTGACAGGTTTGACAACGGATATGCCCGCCTGCTGCGTCTGGTGGTCGGACACAAGACCGTCACCATCGTGGTCTGTCTCGGTATATTCGTAGGCTCGATATTTCTGATGAAATTTGTCGGTACGGAATTCTTCCCCACTCAGGACAACTCCCGTATCGGGGTCAATCTTGAACTTCCCATTGGAACGCGTGTGGAGATCGCTCAGGACGCCACAGCTCGTCTCGATTCGCTCTGGCGCAATAAATACAAGGATGAAATACTTGTCTGCAACTACACTGTAGGTCCGGCAAGTTCCGACAATACCTTCGCCTCGCTCTCCGACAACGGTTCGCACATAGTCTCGATGAACATCCGGCTCAGGGATCCCGGAGACCGTAAACGTAATATACGCGAAATAGCCGATGACATGCGTCGTGATATTGCAGAGCAGTTCCCTGAGTTCAAGAAGGCACAGGTCAACGTCGGTGGTGGACGCGGACAGGGCATGGGCGGTCAGTCGACAGTGGACTTCGAAATCTATGGCTACGACTTCACAGAGACGGACTCTGTGGCACGTCAGCTTTCACAGATACTCAAAGGAATACCGGGCACAGCCGACGTGAATATCTCCCGTTCTGACTATCAGCCGGAATATCAGGTTGATTTCGACCGGGAGAAGCTCGCCTTGTATGGTCTGAATATGCAGACGGTGGCCTACTATCTGCGCAACCGTATCAACGGTGCCACCGCGTCGCAGTTCCGCGAAGACGGTGAGGAGTATGACATCAAGGTGATGTATGATCCCGACTACCGTACCCAGATTTCCGATATAGAGAATATCGTCATATATTCATCCACCGGGCAGCCGGTGCGTCTGAAGGAACTTGGAAAGGTTGTGGAGCGGTTCACGCCTCCTACCATCGAACGTAAGGACCGCGAACGTCTTATCACCGTTTCGGCAGTCGTGGACGGAGTGCCGCTTTCTCAGGTAGTTGTTGCCGCTCAGGCGAAAATCGACGCCATGCATCTGCCATCCGGAATATCTATCGGCCTCGCAGGGTCGTATGAGGACCAGCAGGATTCGTTCTCGGATCTGTTGATGCTCGGGGTATTGATTATTCTTCTTGTCTATATTGTCATGGCCGCGCAGTTTGAATCGCTCACCTATCCGGGTATCATCATGACGTCGTTGCTCTTCGCTTTCTCCGGCGTGTTCCTTATCCTCTGGATGACGGGCCACACGCTCAACGTCATGTCTATGATCGGTGCCATAATGCTTATCGGTATTGTGGTAAAGAACGGTATCGTGCTCATTGACTACATTACTCTCAACCGTGAACGCGGTATGGGTGTGCGTCAGGCAGTGATCGACGGCGGTCGTTCGCGTCTGCGACCGGTGGTAATGACCACCCTGACTACTATTCTCGGTATGGTGCCGATGGCTTGCGGAACCGGAGAAGGTGCCGAGATGTGGCGTCCGATGGGTACCGCTGTGATCGGAGGTCTGACTTTCTCTACTATTCTGACGTTGCTTTTCGTGCCGGTGCTCTACTGTGTGTTTGCCGGTAACGGTATAAAGCGTCAACGTCGTAAGTTACGTAATAACTTACAGAAATCTATCGCATCTGTCAAATAATTCCGTACCTGTATGAAAAGTATATTCATAGCCTATGATCAGGCTCATCACGATGCAATCGTTGATATTCTTGACCGCTGTTCCTGTAGGGGATTCACGTCGTTCGGCACAGTTCAGGGCCGTGGTTCGGAGAAGGGGGAACCTCATTACGGCTCGCACGCGTGGCCTTCTCTCGCCTCGGCCATGCTGACGGTGGTGCCTGACGGGAAAGTGGATGATCTGCTTGGCCGTCTGCGTCGGCTCGACGAGTCGAAACCGCGGCTTGGCCTTCGTGCTTTTGTGTGGACGATAGAACAAATGATCTGAAGGATTACAGACATTTTTAAACAGCCTCTAAAATCAAGCCTGCGGAATTTGTCTGCAGGCTTGATTGCTCTTTATTACATTTATGCCATGCGATGATATTTCTTAAAGACCTAAAAGTTGCATAAAAAGTATTTTGTTGGTGAAATGATATTGTCGTTTGCAAGAAAATTACGATATTTGCCGAAAATTTATGTGACAACGCCGGATTGCTGCCTGATAGTGTGCGGCAGAGGTTTTGCCATTAGGTTTAATATTGATTTACATTTCGGCTGTCGGGTAAAAGGGCAGCCAAAGATATATATCCATCTGACGGGTTAATGGAACTGACAGCAAACGAGTTGGCCAGGATGGTCGGCGGAAGCGTGGAAGGCGATGGAAATGTCGTTCTTTCTTCATTCGCGAAGATTGAGGATGCGACAGTAGGCTCCCTTACTTTTCTCGCCAATCCAAAATATACACATTTTATCTATACTACCCATGCTTCGGCTGTGTTGGTCGACAACGCGTTTCGACCGGACCGTACTGTATCGGCGACGTTGATCCGTGTATCTGATCCGTATGCCACTATTGCCGAACTTCTTAAGCTAGCCGGATCTATGAACCCGAAGCCGACCGGAATAGAACAGCCGGTTTTCGTGGCTGACGGTGTGGAGGTGCCTGAAGATGCTTATATCGGGGCGTTCACATACATAGGGAATGGGGTCAGACTCGGCAAAGGAGTGAAGATTTATCCTCAGGTTTATATAGGTTCCGGAGTGGAGATAGGAGACAATACGGAGCTCCGTTCCGGAGTAAAGATCTATGAGGGATGCTGTATCGGCCAGCGATGTGTCATCCATTCAGGTACAGTGATCGGAGCCGATGGTTTCGGATTCGCTCCTACTCCGGAAGGTTATGACAAGATTCCTCAGATTGGAAATGTGGAGATCGGGGACGATGTGGAGATCGGGGCTAACTGTACTGTAGATCGCGCCACGTTCGGAAGCACCCGCATAGGGAAAGGCACTAAACTTGACAATCTCATACAGGTGGCTCATAATGTAGAGATAGGGATGCATAATGTCTTTGCTTCCCAGACAGGCATAGCGGGATCTACCAGAATAGGCGACTGGAACATGGTCGGGGGACAGGTCGGCATCGCGGGCCATCTTCGTCTTGGCAGTCATAATGAGATAGGAGCTCAGAGCGGTATACATAAAAATGTAGGTGACTATGAGCGTCTAATGGGATATCCGGCGGTGCCTGCGCGTGATTTTGCCCGCAACAGCGTATATATATCCAAACTTAAAGATCTCTTCGACAAACTCTAATATTCACAGGTTGTCCGGATGCGTTCTGCTTCCGACACACCGTCAACAAAACTACGTCATATAGATATGAATCAGCTCACCCTTAAGGAATCCTTCACCGTAAGCGGCAAAGGATTGCATTCAGGACTTGATATCAAAGCCGTTTTCAATCCGGCTCCGGAAAATCATGGTTATAAGTTCCGTCGTGTAGATCTTCCCGGAGAGCCGGTGATAGATGCTTTGGCTGAAAATGTGGTAGATACACGCCGCGGTACGGTGTTGGGCAAGAATGATGCATCCGTCAGCACAGTGGAACATGCTTTGGCCGCCCTTTATGCTGCCGGTGTGGACAACTGTCTTATTGATGTGGATGGTCCGGAAATGCCTATTCTCGACGGTAGCGCACAGATTTATGTGGGAGAACTGGAACGTGTGGGTCTTGAGGAACAGAATGCCGACAAGGACTTTTATATCATCAAGGAAAAGATGCGTGTCCGCGATGAGGAAACAGGTTCAGTGGTGACGATATATCCTGACGATAGTTTCAGTGTCGAGGTTATGGTCGAATATAATTCATCTGTCATACCGAACCAATTCGCCATGCTTGATGATCTTGCCGATTTCAAGACCGATGTGGCAAGTGCGCGGACTTTTGTCTTTGTCAGGGAGATAGAGCAGCTTATGGATTATGGTCTGATTCGCGGAGGCGATCTTGACAATGCGATAGTCATCTATGATCAGGAGATTCCTCAGGAAAGCATCGACAAGATATGCGATCTGATGGGAGTGCCCCACATGAAGCTTGACCGTCTTGGATATATAAACCCCACGCCGCTCAAGTGGGACAACGAGCCTGCGCGTCATAAACTCATGGATGTGATAGGCGACATGGCTCTTATCGGTCGTCCTCTTAAAGGACGTGTGGTGGCTGAGCGTCCGGGACACTCGATCAACAACAAGTTTACCCGCATGCTCCGCAAGGCAGTGAAGCATACGGAGGTTCAGTCACCGGTCTATAATCCGAATATCGAGCCGGTGATCGACATCAACGGAATTCGCAGACTTATCCCGCACCGCTACCCGTTTTTGCTTATCGACAAGGTGATCGAACTTGACCGCAAGCATGCTGTCGCTGTGAAAAACGTCACAGTCAACGAGCCGTTCTTCCCAGGTCATTTTCCACAGGAACCTGTGATGCCCGGTGTGCTTCAAGTAGAAGCCATGGCTCAGGCTGCCGGAGTGCTTGTGCTTAATTTTCTGGAAGAACCGGAGAAATATTCCACCTATTTCCTCAAGATAGACAATGTCAAATTCCGTCAGAAGGTTGTGCCTGGCAACACATTGCTTCTCCATGTGCAGCTGATGACAGAAATCCGTCGCGGTTGTGCTGTTGTCAAGGGGTACGCTTTTGTAGGTGAGAAAATTGCCTGCGAGGCTGAGTTTATGGCCCAGATAATAAAAAATAAATAACGGCAGTCTTCTGCACCATATAGAACAGAGAAATCCAATGAGCAAGTTTACCAATATTCATCCCGGGGCTGTCATAGGCCACAATGTGCAGGTAGGAGACTTCACGACGATACACGATGACGTAGAGATAGGTGACAATACCGTCATACATGGAAATGTTACAATCTTTCCGGGAGCCCGCATAGGAAGCGGTGTCACCATATTTCCCGGAGCGGTAGTGGCCGGTGTGCCTCAGGATCTGAAATTCCGCGGTGAAAAGACATTCGCTTACATAGGTGACGGAACAACTCTTCGAGAATGCGTTACTGTCAACCGTGGTACAGCAGCCAAAGGTGAGACAGTAGTTGGAAAAAACTGTCTTATCATGGCCTATACGCATATCGCTCATGACTGCCGTGTTGGAGACAGGGTAATCATCTCCAATGCCACCCAACTCGCGGGAGAGGTCCGGATAGATGACTGTGCTGTTATCGGAGGTGGAAGTCTCGTACATCAGTTCTGCCATCTCGGCAAGAATATTATGCTTCAGGGTGGAGCTTTGGTAAACAAGGACATTCCACCTTTCGTAAAGGCGGCCCGTGAACCGATCTCATACGTCGGACTGAACACGATAGGACTTCACCGTAATGGTTTCTCACAGGAAGATATACAGTCTATCTCGGAGGTTTACCGGATACTGTATATGAGCGATCTCAATGTGTCGAATGCCGTAAAACTCATCATGCAGACTCTTCCTCAGTCTACATATCGTGATGAAATAGTTGATTTCGTTGTCAATTCCAATCGTGGTGTGATCAGGTCTGCTATCTGAATCTTATCCCGAACTCGCGTTCTCACCTTGAAAGTCTTCTTTCTGACTTTCAAGGTGAGATTGCATTTACAGTGATAGTTTCAGATTGATGACTATCCGATCCGCCTACGATTCTTCGACGAGTTATATTGGAATACGCATCCTGCGATCAGAAGCACTACGGCTATTCCTCCAAGCCACCATGTGGCGGCGACACTGCTTACGAAGCAGGACACAATCAGCATAATAGAGCCGATTACATAACAGATGATGGAAAGTGTTTTCATAATATATTTGATTTTGATGGATTAGACATGTATAAGGGCCTTTGTCTTTATAACAAATGTGCGGCTGATTGGATGAATCAACCGCACATTTGTGTAGGTGTATATGGCAGAGGTTATGGTGAATCTATTTTCTGTATGATTGCAGTTGTGCTGACATGGCGTCCCGCAGTTTGCGTGCTTCGGTTGCGGCAGATTCCGCGAAGTCGGTGTCTGAAGAGGCATATATTATGCCTCTCGACGAGTTTACAAGAAGTCCGCAGTCTTTTGTCATGCCGTAGCGGCAGACATCCTCAAGACTGCCTCCCTGTGCGCCTACTCCCGGAACCAGCAGAAAGTTTTTAGGCACAATTTTCCGTACATCACCTATAAGTTCACCACGTGTGGCTCCCACTACATACATCATCTCGTCGGGTCCGGCCCATGATTTTGATGTTTCAAGTACCTGTTCAAACAGGCGTTTACCATCGGCAAGACGTAGCATCTGGAAATCGGCGGAGCCGGGATTGGATGTGAGGGCAAGGAGTACGACCCATTTCCCTTCATGTCCGAGGAACGGATTCACACTGTCGATTCCCATATAAGGGGCGACTGTCACGGCATCGACACCGAAATGATTGAAGAACGAACGGGCGTAGAGAGCCGACGTGTTGCCTATGTCGCCTCGTTTCGCATCGGCGATTATAAGGATATCGGGATAGTTTAGACGGATGTATTCCACTGTGAGTCCGAAAGCTTCGAGACCCTCGGTCCCTTCTGCCTCAAAGAAAGCCAGATTGGGTTTGTAGGCCACGGCGTATGGAGCTGTCGCGTCTACTATGGCTTTACAGAAACTATAGAGGGGTGATGGCTCCCGGAGAAGATGTGCGGGTATTTTCTTGATGTCGGGGTCGAGTCCCACGCAGAGAAACGATTCTTTCTGCCGGATCTGGGAAATCAGTTCTTGTCTTGTCATATTCGATTGGGAGGGGAGAGATGGATGATGTTCGGGATTTTATTTGCAAAATTAATGAGAATCCCGGTATGATTTATTTTGAGATTTATTGACAGGCTTTACAATATCCATTCCGAACAGTCCTTTTCCCACGCCTATCCGCATTTTTGATCCTGTTCGGAGACTGATATATTCCGAGACTTTTACTTCCCGGTTTTTTCTGCGGCCATCCGGAAGTTCAAGAGTGACGTGATAACTATGCCAGACTTCTCCGGTGGGCACATATCGTCGTCCGGCACGCCTTGTCTTCCGATGCTCTTGCTGGAATTTGGAAATTACGTGAGCATCCACTGTCTGAAGCGATGAATCATCGGCAAGCCAATAGTTGAGACCGAATGTCAGCATGAAACCGAGCGATCCTATCATCACCGCCTGACAGATGGCACATACCCATATCTTGCCGTTGGCGGTTATTTTACGCCATACAGGAAGAAATGCAGGAAATGTCATGGTGGCCAGCAACAGTCCGATACCGACTCCGATCCAGGGAGAAGCCAGAGTCATGCCGGCGACGGCCATGCCTGTGCCGCCCATAGCGACGGCCAATATCAGAAGAATGATCCATAGTGTCATTCTTCCTTTGGAAGGATTCTTTGCTGTTTTCACAATCTTTTGAGCGAACGAATGGCTTCTTCAGGATCTGAGGCCCCAAACACATAACTTCCGGCTACCAACATCTCGGCACCGGCCTCGGCCAGCTGACGGCCGGTGGCTTTGTTTACACCTCCATCTACTTCGATGATTGCCTTTGAACCGGTTATACGTTTTAGCTCTGCGAGTTCAGCCACTTTCTTAAGGGAGTGGGTTATGAAAGGCTGGCCTCCGAAACCGGGATTGACCGACATCACAAGCACGAGGTCGACATCTTCAATTATGTCGACAAGAGTATTGACAGGTGTGGCGGGATTGATGGTGACTCCGGCCTTCATTCCGGCCTGATGTATTCGTTGCACCACACTGTGAAGATGTGTGCATGCTTCCTGATGGACATTCATGATTTCCGCACCTAAATCGCGGACCTGACTGATCCATTTGTCCGGTTCCACTATCATCAGGTGTACGTCGAGAGGCTTTGTGCAGCGTCTGGCGACAGCTTTCATGACCGGGAAACCGAAAGAGATGTTGGGTACGAACACACCATCCATCACGTCCAGATGGAGATAATCGGATTCGGAGCGATTGATCATCTCGATGTCGGGAAGTATGTTGCCGAAGTCGGCTGAGAGAAGCGAAGGGGAAACTTTCATTACAGGTAAGAGTTTTATTGCTTGGTTTTCTTTTTGCGGAAAGCGTGCCAGAGTATATAGATCACACATAGTATCAGCAGTCCGTAACCGCCCCATGTGAGATAACGGTTGTATTGTTCCACTTTGTCGAAGAGCTGGGGAAGTGCCACGTGGAGCGACAGCCAATAGCCGAGAGCGGCCAGAACCGCGTTCCATACAAGTGCTCCGAGAGCGGTGAAAAGGGAGAAAAGGCCGATATTCATTTTTGAAAGTCCGGCAGGGATGGAGATCAGCTGCCGGATGGCCGGTATAAGACGTCCTATAAAGGTGGAAATGGCTCCGTGCGCATCGAAATAATGTTCGGCTTTTTCCACTTTCGCACTGTCGATGAGGCACGCATGTCCGAGTTTGCTTTCTGCAAAGCGATATACTACCGGACGACCGATCCATAAGGCAAGGAAATAGTTGATATAAGCTCCGCACAATGCGCCGAGCGTGGCCATTCCGACTACTCCGAATATGTTCATCCCCGAGTCGGGAGATGCGCATGCGAGGTATGCGGCCGGAGGTACAACCACCTCAGAAGGGAATGGGATGAAAGAACTTTCAATCACCATAAAAAGGAAGACAAAGAGGTAGTTGGCATTGTCTACAAACCAGGCGAAAAACTCGCTGGCATTGAATATGGATAGGGTTATTATGTCGAGCATCGGATATGAGGTTGATTGTGCAAAATTAGTCAAAATTGCCGGAGTCCCCAAATTTTGACTGTGATACCCATCCCTTTCCTCGGAGGTGTTGTGTATGTTGGGGGAAATGACTAATTTTGTCCGCGCATCCATCATGCGTCTTGATGCCTTATGCCAGAATTCCCCGACAATCCTCTTCTGCGTCGTCTTGACGGGCTTGATGCTCGGTTCGAAGAGACGGCCACGCTTATTTCAGATCCTGCTGTGATCTCCGATGCTGCCCGTTATGTGCGTCTTACCAAAGAATATCGGGAGCTGGAACGCCTTATGGAGGCTGTGAAACGTTATCGGCGTCTCCTTACCGGAAGAGAGGAGTCGAAGGAACTGATGACTTCGGAGACAGATCCGGAAATGCGCGAGCTGGCACGGGAGGAGTATGAACGGACGTGCATGGAGATTCCGCGGACAGAGGAGGAGATAAAACTGCTTCTCATCCCCTCGGATCCGGCCGACAGCAAAAATGCGATTGTCGAGATACGGGGTGGAACCGGTGGAGATGAAGCCGCTCTGTTTGCCGGAGATCTTTTCAGGATGTATCAACGGTTTGCCGAAAGCCGGGGATGGCAGGTCGCGGTCTCCAGTTTCACGGAGGGAGCTGCCGGAGGATATAAAGAGATCATCTTCACTCTTTCAGGCGACGGTGTATATGGTGTTATGAAATATGAGAGCGGTGTCCATCGGGTGCAGAGAGTGCCTGTCACCGAGACTCAGGGCCGGGTTCATACATCTGCCGCTACGGTAGCGGTGCTTCCGGAGGCTGAGGAATTTGAGGTGGAGATCCATGAAGGTGAAATCCGCTGGGACACTTTCCGTTCGGGTGGGGCCGGGGGTCAGAATGTCAACAAAGTTGAATCGGGGGTACGGCTCCGCTACAATTGGAAGAACCCGAATACTGGCCAGACAGAAGAGATACTTATCGAATGTACCGAGACACGTGACCAACCCAAGAACAAGGAGCGGGCTTTGTCTCGTCTGCGCAGTTTTATCTACGACCGGGAGAGAGCGAAATATCTTGATGACATCGCCTCAAAGCGGAAGACAATGGTGAGCACCGGCGATAGGTCGGCCAAAATCCGCACATACAATTATCCTCAGGGACGTATCACGGATCATCGTATCAATTATACTGTTTATAATCTTCCTGGCTTCATGAACGGAGATATAGGGGAATGCATTGACCGGCTGACTGTGGCCGAGAATGCGGAAAAACTCAAGTCATCTCTGCTTTGATTTATGAATATCCGGATGAAGCGTCGTAATTGCTTGGGGGCATATCGCTTTGCCTTGGCCTGATTGTAGCATTTATCGCAGGTGGATGTGAGGATAGAACTGCGGCGGAAAGGGAGCAGCGAGGCCATGAACTTGTGGCGGAAAGCAAGATACAGTATTGGGAGGGGGATTACAATGCCGCTTTATCCACACTGCATAAGTATCTTAAACTTTCATCTGAAAGAGATATAGAAAAATACAATGAGATGCTTGCGGACGTCCATCCTTCCGATGTACATCTTCAGCGGTATCTGCACCTCATTACCTCGGCTTATATAGAGAAACGGTTTGGAAATCCTGTGACGGCCTTGAAAAAGATGAAGGAGGCGATGGCTTTCATCGATGAGAACAGGATGGAGCCCCGGCTGAAACTTTCCTCTCTTTCTGAAATCTCGGAATATTTTGAGGAAAACAATATGCTTGATTCCGCGTTGGCTTATCTTCATACATACGAGAAACTGGCGTTGGAACAGAATGCCAACGACATGTTGGTCGACAACAAGCGACGGTTCATGCGGGTATATACCAAACTTGGAGATACACGCGAGGCTCTGCGTTATCAGGAAGAGTATTTCTCCCATACGGATTCGGTGATGAATCCTCATAGATTTCTCAATGTCAGCAATCGGTTTCAGAAGGAAAATGAAGACCGGGCGTCTCTACTTATAAAGGATCTGCGGCAGACCGTCACCAACCAGAAAATTATTTTGCTGATTGTGGCGTTCAGTTCCCTCTTGCTGGCTTTGTGGCTTTTTTACCGGCATAAGGCCCGGACTGCCAATATACAGCTGTTCAAACGCAATAAGGAACTGGTGGAATTGAAGACAAGGTCAGGGAGATCGGGATGACACGATATTTGCCGGAAGTCCGGGAAAGTACGCCCGTGCATCCGGAGGCTGATCCTGTTGAGACTAAAGACGCGGAGGGCCGAGCGGAGACACCACCGGCACAGCGTCGTGAACTTTTCGATACCATTCTCCGGTTCATGGACGAGGATAGATCGCTATATTGTGATCCGGATTTCAGTCTTACCCGGTTGGCTGAACTTACGGATTCGAACACAAAATATGTTTCGCAGGCCATAAATGACTTTACCGGGAAGAATTTCCGCACGTTTATTAATGAGTATCGTATCCGCGAGGCCCGACGCCGTCTGCTTGATTCCGAAAATTTCGGGAATGTCACCATCCAGTATATGGCGGAAAGTGTAGGCTTTCTTTCGACGTCCGCTTTCAACATGGCTTTCCGTAAGTTTACGGGCATGACGCCCTCGCTCTATCAGAAACTCGGCCGGGAAATGGACCAGTGAGCGCACCCTGCTCGTGCATATTTATCTTTATTGTCGATTTTTTGTTCTTATTGTCCCTGTTTGGTAATACATTGTCTGTTAGTCGTTTCACAGAGGATGCCATCACCGGACTTGGATCCGATATGGGCGTGCCGTCGTTTGACGTCGCAGTTGAGGAGTCGAAAGAGAAGCCGGGACTTTACCGCATGGTAAACCCTTATGTGGATTTTGCAGCCGAATACTCTGGCGTGTCGCACCATACCGGCCACACCCACTATCTGTATTTCGACGCCACAGTTCCCACTCAGGTGATGATGACACAGCAGAATTCGGGTGTGACAGACGAGAAACTCGGGGAGATTTATCTGACTTCAAAAGGTTATGAGGAAATGATGGCGGGCAAGATGCGTGTGGAATATGCCAAGTATCTCGGCAAGGTGGATCAGGGTGTCATCTCTTTCCCGGTGGAAGCTATAGGTATAAAACTTCCGGATTATCAAAAAGACTATATCTGGTGGACCAATACTTCAGGAAGTTCCGGACTCCGCCTTCCTTCCGGTGATTCAGGGATCGGAGAGGTTACTGACGGCGCAACTGACGAATGTGTGGAATACTTCACACTTCAGGGTGTACGTGTCGCTCAACCGGAAGTCGGAGGACTATACATTGTACGCCGCGGCGGAAATGTCAGCAAGGAGATAGTACGCTGATCATTTTGCAGGATCAATCTTTTTTATCACCGGAGGTGGCTGTCGCAGGCTGCCTCCGGTATTTTTAAACAGCTTCTAAATGAAAAGCGGGGTGGTTGTGGACGGAAATTTTGCCGGGTCGGGAATATTTACTAATTTTGCAGGCCAATAAGCGGGATCGCGACCTGCTTGTCAAATTGATTTTTTAACTGCAGAAAAAATTAAAAATGAAAAAAGAGATTCATCCCTCCAACTATCGGGAAGTGGTGTTCAAGGATATGTCTAACGACGAGACCTTTATCACCCGCTCGACCGTGGCCTCCCGTGAGACCATCGAGATCGACGGCAAGGAGTATCCTCTTGTGAAACTTGAGATCACCAGCTCCTCGCATCCTTTCTTCACAGGCAAACAGAAACTTGTGGACACCGCCGGACGTGTCGATAAGTTCCGTAGCCGCTACGGAAACCGCAGCAAGAAGTGAAAAAAGGAACGGACTTGCCAATAGTCCGTCGGTATTCCCAAACTATATGCGGAGGGGCCTGGTCGATGGGACCGGTCCCTCCGCCGATATATCCACGTTAGACACAATCTCTTATTTTATGGAATGGCTGATTGACCTTCTGTCACCTAACAATCTGTCTCTTGCCAGTACGATCCTCCTTTATTCGTTTGTGATTTTCGCTGGTATTTATCTGGGTAAGATAAAAATATTCGGAGTTTCGCTCGGAGTGACTTTTGTGCTTTTCGTCGGAATTCTGATGGGACACCTCGGTTATGCTGTTGAGGAGGGCACTCTCCATTTTCTGCGGGAGTTCGGTCTGATACTGTTCATCTTCTCCATAGGCATGCAGGTAGGTCCGGGATTTTTCTCTTCATTCAAGGAGGGGGGTGTTCGCCTCAATGTGCTTGCGCTTGTCGGAGTAGTCGCCAGTGTGATTGTCACATTGTCAATATATTGGCTTCAGGGAGGAGGAGAGGGACATACCTCCATACAGCAGCTTGTAGGGATAATGAGCGGTGCCGTCACCAACACTCCGGGGCTTGGCGTGGCGCAGCAGGCCGTGCTTCAGGTGGCTCCCGATGACTATGATATAACCCAGCAGATGTCGATGGGATATGCTGCGGCTTATCCTTTGGGAGTGATAGGGATAATTCTGGTGATGATTGTAGTCAGGAAGATTTTCCGCATTAATGTGGAGAAAGAGATCCGGGAGATAGAGGAGGAGAAGGATGACTCCCAGCTGAAGCCACATGTGGTGACATTCCGTCTCACCAATGATCTTATCTCCGGACTGTCGATCCGCAAGCTCCACACTCTGATAAACTGTAATTTTGTTATTTCCCGCATAGAGAAGCCAGACGGTAAGGTGATTATTCCCAAGAGCGATGATGTATTGGAGAAAGACGATCTACTTCTGGTAGTTTGTTCCGTTCAGGATGAGGAGGTGTTCCATCGGTTCATAGGAGCAGTAGTGGAGAAGAAATGGGAGATGGCCCAGGGGCCGGTGGTGAGCCGTCGTATTCTTGTCACCAAGACAGAATATAACGGTGTGAAACTCGGTTCACTTCGGCTGCGTATGGGTTACAAACTCAATGTGACGAGGGTAAACCGTGCCGGTGTCGACCTTCTGGCTACGGCCAGCCTGCGTCTGCAGATGGGCGACCGTCTGACTGTGGTCGGAAAACTTGATGACATAAACCGTCTGGCAGACCGTCTCGGAAATTCCATGAAGCGTCTGAATGAGCCTAATCTGATCACGATGTTCATCGGTATTTTTCTTGGTATATTGGTGGGAAGCATCCCGCTTCAGTTCCCGGGAATGTCTGTACCCATGAAGCTCGGTCTTGCAGGCGGCCCTCTTGTGGTGGCTATCCTTATATCCGCCTACGGACCGAAGATTCATCTGGTCACATATACAAATTCGTCAGCAAACCTGCTGCTGAGGGAGATAGGTATCTGTCTTTTCCTTGCTTCTGTCGGTATTGCCGCGGGGAAGGATTTTGTGGTAACCGTGTTTAATTATCGGGGAGCGATATGGGTAGGATATGGATTTGCGATCACGGTCATACCATTGTTGGTAATGGGAATAATCGCCCGTTGGCGTTATCGTATAAACTATCTCACCATCATGGGCCTTCTGAGCGGAGGGTACACAGATCCTCCGGCTCTTGCATACGGAAACAAGGTTGCCAACAACGACCAGCCTGCTGTGGCATACTCCACCGTATATCCGTTGACGATGTTTCTTCGGGTTATAGTTGCCCAAGTCATAGTCCTCTGCTTCATGTAAATCTAAACAATATAATATGTTGCGTTATTGTATAAGTAACTACGGAAAGTAGAATAATACACACTAAACATGGCTAAACATATTAATACAGCTGTATCAGTGCTCATACCTTCTGCAAATATAGATACTCATATTGGAAGTGTCTTCAATCACGTGTTCAAGGTTATGTTCCAGACCGAACAGACTGAAATTGTCAATGGAAGATTTATCGAATGGGATTTCAAAGATTGCCGATTCCTACATCCGTTTTATCTGGCTGCATTATCTGTACTGAAAACAAGGTATGGAGAAACTATTAGATGCACAAATTTGCAGTCAGCGATAAGGTCATATTTTGAAATTGTATTCTTCGACACACCTTTGGTGATAGATGCCATAAATAACAAAGATTCGCTTTGGGATAAATATGAAGATAAAACTTATCTTCCAATATGTGTTTTTAATCCGAAAGATAAATCTTCAATTAGAGCTCAAGAATTAATACAGGAAGCAGTCAAACGACAAATAGGCCACAATAATCCTGTGCATAGAATATTATCTTTTCTGTTGGGAGAACTAATTGACAATATTACAGATCACTCTCATAGCGAAAACGGATATCTTTTTTGCCAACGGATTCCCAATGAAAATATGCTCTATGTGTTTATTTGTGATACCGGACATTCCATATATGCTTCTTATGCCGCTGATGACAGATATGTAAAAATGCTGGATATGGAGGAATCATCAGCCTTGAAACTTGCATTAAGTGGAAAATTGACAAAAAATCGTCCTGAAAATGAAAACAGGGGCTACGGCATATCAAAATCACGGGAAATTATAATAAATGGTCTTGGTGGAGAGTTTTTTATATTGTCAGGTGGAGCTTTTTTTAGACATGACATAAATGGAGAGACGTTAGTTGATCTGCCTGAATCAATCAGATGGGACGGAACTGTAGTACTTTTAAAATTACCTACTATAATTCCGAAAGGCTTTAATATTTATAATCATATTGGCTAAATTATGAATACAATATATATTGCCACAAATATAGGTAAGGATATAAGGACCCGAAGTTTTTTTCGACGCGACATTGAAAACCTGCTTAATCATAATGAGAGTGTCACGTTGGACTTTTCTGAAGTGATATTCATCTCACGTTCAGTCGCTGATGAATTATATAACGTGCTTGAAGATTATCCTCTTGTGCAATTGGACAATCTGGAGAGAGACGTCAAAATGATGTATTCTGTTGTGGAACGAGCGAGAAAACAACCGCGTCATTACGATGATAACAACATTGAGATTATAAAACTTCACACATTGAAGGAAATGGACGAATTCTTTTCTTCATTCTAATACTCAATACAAACTATTGGGTATGTTAATATTCAGATGATAACTGATTCAAGGGGAATAATAATGGCTGATTCAGGTGGCATCATTGCATTTATCATTATTATATGTGTAAATCCCCATTTGTTGTCCGGCATAAGGCTGCTAACGTCGAAATCATCGACCATTACCTTTCCCGTAGAGATGAGCCATGAACGCATCACCCCTGGTAGAAGGCACGTCGAAGGGACAAATCTGCGTTTCCCGTCTGTCATAATGACATTGGTATAAGACGTATCGCATATCCGGCCATTTCTGACTATCAGAATGTCATCGCAATGCCCTCGCATCCCGTAAAGACGCTCAATGCATGACCTGTCGGCATATTTGAGATGATAATCCATCTCTGCACCGGCTTCCACTACTTTCAAAGACCCGACCACACGCCGTTCATATCTCACGAAGGAAACATTTTCGATGTTTCTACCGTAGACTATTCGCATTTTAACTTCGCCTGCATGGCACCAGTCCGGCATATCTATTGCTGAAAGCGGAGGAAGACGAAATTCACCGTATGCTTCCATACAGGTGTCGAACATCCGACGTTCATGAAATGGTGCAAGCATCATACGTCCTTTACTTATCCTTACTGATTCTATAAACATATCTTCAGACTGTAAGATAAACTTTATCGAGCAGTTCGGAGTACTCTTCGGAAACGTCGCTGTTGACTGTTATGCCTCCACCGCTATGGAAATAAAATAAACCGTCGGAATGGCGTTGAATGCATCGGATCATGACTGCACTGTCAAGGCTTTTACCGTCAAAGAAACCGAATACGCCGGTGTACCATCCTCTTTCCGACTTTTCAGCATTGCGTATCAGTTTCAGTGTGGATGCTTTCGGGGCACCGCATATCGACCCGGCAGGAAGCACTCTGACCACAATTTCCCCGAGTCTGGACTGCCAGCCGGGGGGAAGCTGACCGCTTATGTGGGAACTTGTCTGGTAGATAGGCCCGTTTGCTGTTTCTATTTTCTCAAAATAACGGAAACGTTCGACATGTACATCGGAGGCGACCATCCCGAGATCATTCCTGAGAAGATCAACTATGGTGTAATGCTCCGACAGTTCTTTATAGTTTGTCAGAAGATTTTCATAAGCATTGGGAATGTCGGCCTTTATGGTGCCTTTCATCGGATAGGTGGAAATAATACCGTTGTCGGAGATTTTAATGAACGACTCTGGAGAGAAGCATACGAATTCGTCAGGTATAAGAAGTCGATAAGGAGCGGTCGCGGCCATGAACAAATCTTCCAGAGCCGAACATTCCACTCGCGTTGCCGACGTAAGATTGGCAAGAAAGCTGTCTCCTCTCAACAATCCTTTCCGGATGACAGCAAAAGCTTCGGCATATTCCTCCTCCGACGGGAATGTTACTGGTTCAAGTGAGATCGGAGGATGGTGCCTCAAAGGAGGGTAATTGCCGGAATCTCCTATATGCCATCTCACTTCGCAGTTTTTAAAGGGGAAAGAAGAGAAAAAAGCTCTTTTAAGTTCATAGTCGACGATGAAGAGAAACGGGATTCCCTCTCCTCCTGATTCGTTCATCCGATCTATCAAACTGTCTATCTCGCAAAACATACGGATTGCCGTGTCATCGCATATCAGAACTGCAATAACACAAAATTACAAATTAATTTGCCGTATGCCAAAAAAAACGTAATTTCGTAGTGTGAAAATTTTGGTGATTGACAATCACGACTCATTCGTCTATAATGCTGTCGGGCTGATTGTACGCAACGGCATCTGGTTGTCTGACATACGCGTCGTGGGATCGGACTCCATCCCTTTTTCCGACATCGCATGTTACGACGCTGCAGTAATTTCTCCAGGACCGGGACTCCCTGAGGAATCGGGATCATTGATGCGGTTTGTCGAGGAATGTATCCCTTACATCCCGACCCTCGGAATATGTCTGGGATTACAGGCGATCGCCCAGCATTTCGGTGCAGTGCTGGAGCAGTGTGCTCATCCATGCCACGGACATGCCTCATCCATTGAAATAACTGATCCGGAAGACAGGTTGTTAAAAGATCTGCGAAACGGGAGCATAGTAGGAAGATATCACAGCTGGAGAATATCTGAGCCTGCCGAATCTTCCCCCATCAAAGCGACATCTAAGGCGTCCGATGACGGCACTCTCATGTCCATACGCCATAAGCATCTGCCTATCCACGGTGTACAGTTTCATCCTGAAAGCATAATAACAGAGGAAGGAGACCTGCTGATCCGCAATTTTCTTGCCATTAGTCAAAAATTCAGAGGATGAACTGGCTGTTCCGTTAAACTACATTAAAAAAATAGGCAGGTATTATTGTTTTTCGTGTTAAATTTGTATCTTTGTCATCTCAGGATATATCATGAGATATTTCTCGTGTTTTCCATCTTTTCACTATTTCACTTCGCTACCGACGGATCGGCCGGTTTGCGGAATCAGAAATCATCATAAGTTTAGCCGGTCCGAGTATATACCAACCTCAATGAAACATAAATCCAAGATTGCACTTCTGGCGTCAGCCGTTGCGTTGCCGGCATTATATGCCGCTTCGGCTCTGCCCGGAATCAGTCCGGAGGGATTACGTGCCTCATTTGTCGAGGCTATGCGTGCATCCGCGCCAGTGACTCCTTCCATTCCGGATCCGTTGTCGTCAACGGTTAGGGAAAAAATGACACTTGAGCCAGGTTATGATGCCATGGCGATTAGTCCGTTGTCTTCTTCAGCTACAGCTGCCATTTCTGTGGAAGTCAGTGATCTGCAGCCATCGACTCCCGAGATTGTCGATGGAGTCTCTCTTTCTCTGGGAGCCGAAGGTACCCTGCAGAAAGCTCCGGCAACGCGTGCGCCGGGTAAAGCCGTTGTCGGTGAGTTTATATCTAAGGATCTTACCTATAACGGGACGAAACTCGGCGCATTGGTCAAGGTGGAGAATTACGCGGCTTCATCGGATACGGTCATCGTTGGCAATCTTTTTGAGTTCGGAAGCACGGCCAAGGTTAAAATGGCTGTTAATGCTTCCGCCGGAACAGTATCTATTCCTCAGCAGACTCTGGAGAAGAACCAGACGTATGGCAATATTGATGTCGTGGCCATAAATGTGACATCCGATGGTAAATACACTATCCCTCAGGACCGCACAATCCGTGGTACTATCAACGACAAAGGTGAGGTGACCCTCGGACGTTGGGCTGTGGTCGCTCTCGACGAGGCAACTAAAAAAGTCAAGGTTACTTTCAATATTTTTGAGAGCAGTCAATGGGCTGTCCCCAATGCAACTGTCGGTGGTGTGGACATGCAGTCGAAATCTCCTGTTTCATATCCGATGCTTATAGAGCAGACGGAAGCAAACGAAGTGACGGCATATCATTTGCTCGATGGTCTTACTGCAACTATTTCCGCCAGGCTTTCCACTGCAGGTAAAGTTATGGTTTCTCCCCAACAGGTAGCGTTACATTCCATCTATGGAGCGTTTTATTTATATGGGATCAATACTGCCAACGGAAAGCCGGATACGACCAATCCGATAGTGATAGTGCCGGCTGCCGATGGTTCGCTGACTTTTCCCGGTTATTTTGTGGCGGATCAGGAGACGGCCTCAATAGTGATGTCGGGTATGACCGATGTCAAGATCTCGGGAAACTACAATATCAATTTCCCGACTCCCGAGGCTACTGATTTCCGTGGTTCCGGTACTTCTGCTGACCCGTGGCAGATCTCATCTTATAGAGACCTCACAGCTCTGTCGCAGAGCGTGGAGGCCGGCAATTCATACGCCGGAAAATATTTTGCTCTTACCACAGACCTTGATCTTTCGTCTGTACCTGTCACGGAATATGTGCCTGTCGGTAATGCCACCGAACAGTTTGCCGCTGTTTTCGATGGTCAGGGACACACCATAAAAGGTCTTCGTATTGATGGCAAAGGTTTCCCCTACATAGGAATATTCGGATATATTGGTTCGACCGGAACGGTGAAGAATCTGGTACTTGACAATTTCATGGCTGTAGGATCGGGCACTGAGATCGGGTGTGTGGCCGGACGCTGTGAAGGTACGGTCGACAACGTGGAGGTTAAAAACAGCATTCTCCAGACTTCCGGTCTGCTTACAGGGGGTATTTGTGGTGCTCTGCTTAAAGGGAAAGTCAATGCTTCAAGTTTTCATGGGCGTCTGTCGGGACTTGGCAGTGTGGCCGGCATAGCCGGGCAGGCATCGGAGTCGGATATCACAGGATGTACCGTACGAATGGTTGCGAGGATGGAAGGTTTTATTTCAGATAAAGCCCGTGATCTTGGTGGTATTGCAGGTGTGTTCTCCCGTGGTACGATGAAGGATTGTCTTGTCAGCGGGACTCTTTCAGACACTTATGGTCGGAGTGCGACAGGTGGTCTTGCCGGTCGGCTTCTTTCAGGCGGAACAGTCTCGAACTGCATGAACACTGCCGCAATCTCGGGCAAGAGACTCAATACCACTACCTCTTCATACGCAGGTGGCCTTTTCGGTCTATGCGTGAGCGCGATAGTCAATGATTGTCTTTCCTCAGGAACGATCATGATGAGCGGAGAGAACAGCAATGTCGGTGGTCTTGCCGGTCAGCTTGCCATCGGTTACAGCCACAGCGGCAATAATGTATCTATGGTTCAGCAGAGCTACTTTACCAATTGTTATGTTTCGGGCCAGATCACATCAAGTTCGGAATCCGGCAGCAAGGGCCTTTACGGATATGCTTTCCATGAAGAAGGTTATCCCGATCTTCCGGAAGACGTATGTTTCATCAACTGTTTCTTTGACCAGCAGATCAACAAGTTTGAAAGTGACAAGTTCGGTCGTCTTACATCTGCTATCATAGGTAAGCTGCCCTCCGGGTTTGGTTCTGACAAGTGGCAGGTATCATCAAACAAATATCCGGTTCTCAAGACATTTGCGTCTACCCAGGCCGGTGCCCTTGCTTCCGTGCCGGTCATCTTGCGTGCGGGCCACACCGCGTCTAAGGTCAAACAGTCGTTTGTTCTCGGAAGCACGCCTGACATTGCCTGGTCGCTCGATGGAGAGATAGGCAACACTGAGACTGAGTCGCTTGTCATTACAGGAAGTGCCGTGACTGTCAAGGACAAATATGACTCGGCCATAGTAGGAGCTACAACTTCGGATGGTCTGGGACTTAAACTCTATGTACTTGAGATTGTGCCAAAGATATTCGATGGCGACGGTACGGAGACATCTCCTTATCTGCTTAAGACGCCGGCTGACTTTGTGACTTTGAATAATGCTATCACCACACACAGACAGCCTCATGCCGGAGATTTCTTCCGTATGACCAGTGATATTGACTTCAAGGGCAACACTGTCTTCAAAGGATTCGGTGCGGGCGCGCTTCTCTCTGTCGGATTCGGAGGCGATTTCGATGGTGCCGGACATGCCATACGCAATCTTAATCTGAATATGGCTACTTATACAGCCTCGGGAGATTTTGATCCAGAATGCCCCAATGGATATAACGGACTGTTCAATCAGCTCAATTCCACCGGTCGTGTCCGCAATCTTACTATTGCGGACGATTGCTCTTTTGATTTCAACATATTTTCAGGTACTATTATAGGTTTCAATAAGGGGTGTCTGGAGAATTGTAGGAACTATGCTGATGTTAAAGGACACAACCGTCAGATCGGTGGCCTTGTGGGAGTGAATTATTCAGGAAAGATCAGCAATTGCTATAATGCTGGGAAAGTAGTTACGGGCAGCTCGGTAGTGGGAGGCATCGCAGCTTACAATTATGATGGTGCTGAAATCCGGCAATGCCAGAACGATGGTGATATTTCTGCCGAAACTACAGCTCCATATAATGCGAAGTCAGATCACAGTTCTGTCGGAGGTATAACATCCGACAACTATGGTATGGTGGAGGACTGTGTGAATCTCGGTCAGATTTCAGGACAGGCCGTTGTGGGAGGAATTGTTGCGTATACCACAGCTTCCTATACTACACGCGATCCATCTAATCTGATGTTGGGGATACAGCATGATTGTCTCGGTATAGTACGCAGATGTGTGAGTGTAGGCCAGATCAACTGTTACGGCACCGCCGTTACGCGAGGTGCTGTCATAGGCCAGAGAAGTTCCTCAAAAGAGATCAGCGGCAATTTCTATGACGGAAGCATAAATCTTGTCGGAGGTATGCAGAGTACCGATATAGAAGGGACATCCTCGCGTTCCACAAGTGAACTTACATCGGGAAAGACTCTGGAACCTCTCAGCACGGACATCTTTGACTTCAAGTCGGGTTCATATCCGGTGCTTAAGTCTTTCGCACGTGAGGAGTCATCCGTAGCCTTGCGGTCGATATACGTGAATTTCGCACCGGGCCAGATCCGTACAAATGTGCTTCAATCTGTTGATCTTTCTCAGATTCAGGGACTCTCTTGGAAACTGAAGGTCAGCAATGGATTCTCCATTTCGGGAAATACTCTGAATGTGGATGTTCCTACCGGTACTACTATTCTGGCAGATACCCTAATAGCCGATCTTTCCGGAAAATTCACCAAGACTTATGTGCTCAATTCTGTCCCGGTGATATTCAGCGGTGCCGGTACAGAGGCGGATCCTTACCGTATCAATTCGAAAGCTGACTGGAAGAAGTTGGCCGATTTCGTTGAGACTACCGGTTGGGAATATCCCTACTCACACTTCATTCTTACCCGTGACCTCAATTTCGAAGGAGACTCCATCCGTATTGTGGGGCACAGCGGTATCCGTTTCCAGGGAGATTTCAACGGAAATGGAAAGACCCTTTCCAATTTTATCTATGATAACCCCAACGGTTTCGAAAGCAGTATTGCCAAGAACCCGGACAATCCCAACAAGTTTGTGGCAAAAGGTACCGGTCTGTTCGGTGCCGTCGGCAACATGGGACGTGTACGCAATCTTACTATCGACGGCACTGTCCGTGGCCATAGCGAGATAGGCGGCATAGCCGGAAGTGTATATGGAATTGTGGAGAACTGTGTCAACAAAGGTCTTGTAGGTACTAATTCAAGCACCGGTGTCGGCGGTATTGCCTATCGTCTGTATGATGGAGGTGTGATTCGTAACTGTATCAATCAGGGACGGGTATTTGCCGATAATGGCTCCGGTGGAGGACAGACAGGTTCGACCGGTATCGTCTATTTTGTCAATGCTTCGGCATTAGTGGATAATTGCCGGAATCTCGGAGAGGTAGGCCATAAGGATAAAGGTTATGCCAGCGGTATTGCATATGCGTGCTACGGTACTCTCAAGGATTGTGTCAATGAAAAGACTATCATAGGAAATTCAAATCTCTATGGCGTTGTCTACAATGTCGGGGCGGACGGTATATTGGAAAATTGTTCCAATACTGCGGATTTCGATTTCAGTACGGCTGTTTCCGGGGGCGCAAACATATATGGAGTCTTCGGCACTTCCGCAGCAGGAGGCAACGGTTATATAAAAGGCTGTTTCAATACCGGCAACATCATAGCTGTCAATAATTGTGCCGGAGTGGGATATACACCTAAATCCCCAATGATAGACTGCTGGAACACAGGCAACATCACTTCTTTAAAAAACAGGGCTGTCGGAGTGGTACATACACTTGGAGCCACTACAGATCAACGTAACGTCTCTTCCGGACTCTATAATACAGGAAAGATAGTGAGCCGTTATTCTGCGACAGCTGGCGTGGTCAGCGAGATCAAAGAGTACGCCACTCTTACCGATTCCTATAATCTGGGTGATATCCGTCAGGAACACAAGGATCTCTGCTGTGCCGGTGTGGCGGCATCCGGAAACGGACGCATCGAACGCTGTTTCAATGCCGGTGATGTCTATTCATGGGGACATTGTACCGGTGGGGTCGTCGGTCGTCCCGGTAGCGATAAGAGTGACTTTGAGACAGGCGTGTTCGACTGTTTCAATATCGGCACAGTGACTGTGGAGTCAAAGCATACCGGTACGCGCCTCTATGGTGCTGTCGGTGGTGTTATCGGCTCTCCGCTCAATGGCAAACTCTCTGTCGCCAGATGTCATAATGCCGGAGAGGTACGGATCGGCAACACATCATGCCCCAATCCGGCTGTCTGGGCAGGTGGTGTGATAGGCGGCGTACTTAATGTCAATATTTCTGTCAGTGACTGCTACAATACCGGTCGTGTCGTGAAACTCGATCCTACGGATAAGACTCTTTTCACTGCGTTGGCTATCGGTACACCCGATCCGAAGTTCTATGTGAAACCGGATTCTGTTCCTTTCGACCACAATATGAGACGGATCTATTATGACACATCTGTATGCACTGGTGCCGACGACCGCCATATCGAAGGCTCCGGATTGCCTTCCTCACGTATGGCAAAACTTGAACTGGAAGGATTCGCTGCATCGGCCCATGGAGGATACCCGGCCAATACATCGTTTGCTTCAGATCATACAGCTTCCGGTGTCAGCACGGCGATGCTTCTGCTTGACGATGAAAATGCCGAGACTCACGATGCGATAGTCAACCGTTTCGCCATGCTTGCTCCTGCAGGCTGTGAGTGGAAGGAGAAGGTTGCCGACGGGGCGCAGCCTCACCTGTGGCTTTCGGGGGGATATGGATATCCTTTGGCAGCGGGAACCACCACACTTCTCTGTGTGTCGCCCGATGGTCGTACACGTTCGTTCACTATAAAGGTAAGCGACAATTTCAACCGTGATGGAGTTGATGAAGTATCGTTGAAGACAGTGGAAAGTGTCACATATACCGATCTTCATGGACGTCGTGTAGTGTCGCCTGAAGTCGGACAGGTATATATCGTACGTACCCGTTTCACTGATGGCACTGTGACGACAAGAAAGATGATGGTCCGCGACTGATTTAGCGTATTATCTGAATAAACAAAGTGCTCCCTGCAGATAAATTCTGCGGGGAGTTTTCATATCAAAATTAGTTAAAATCGTTAAATGATGTTGGATTAACATCATTTAACGGCTCCGGGGGGGTAAACCGCTTCGCTTTTATTAATTTTGCGGTCGGAAACGATAAGAAACAGAATAAACACAGAGATCAACAACAATAAACGTAAAATTAAAAAAAGC
>CANEHE010000017.1 GCA_947427285.1 uncultured Porphyromonadaceae bacterium | reverse complement strand
CCAAAGGGGGCAAATCAGCCTGGCTCAAGGGGTCATCCGACCCTGGGTTTTCCATAAGTGGAGCAATGTGTCCATTAGGCGGATTTATAATGCGTAACTGTACAAACAGCAGAACAAAATCTTAAATAATACAAAAACACCCAATTTTACATTCTTGGGTGTAAAATTGGGTGTTTGCTTTGCAATTTGCTGATTTTCAGCGTTTATTGCGGAGAGAGAGGGATTCGAACCCCCGGAGGTGTGAGCCTCAACGGTTTTCAAGACCGCCGCAATCGACCACTCTGCCATCTCTCCTCAATGATTCCCGACAGTTCAAAAAATCCTTAATTGTACCTGCCGTTACTGTCGGGGTGACAGGATTCGAACCTGCGACCACCTGGTCCCAAACCAGGTGCGCTACCGGACTGCGCTACGCCCCGATCGGTTGCCGATATATCCGGCTCTTTCCGACACCGCAAAGTTAATCATTTTCTTCCAAATGGCAAAACCTCCTTGTATGCTTTATTTTATTGACTGTTTGTTTTCCTTCTTTGTATTATGAAAAGATTTCTTTATTCCAACAAAAGTTTTTAACCCGATAAAGTTGATAATCAGAAGAATTTATTTAATTTTGCAATAAGACAAACATCAAGTTCAATTTCTTTTTATTGTCATGAAAAATATTTGTGCCACAGATGATCTGGAAGAGTTGCTTCCTATTGTGGATGGGACAGGGAAAGTGTCAGGCTGCGCATCACGTGGCATCTGTCACAGCGGAACCGGTCTCCTACACCCGGTGGTGCATCTGCACCTTACGGATGAGGAGGGCCGGATATACCTTCAACTTAGACCGCAGTGGAAACAGATTCAACCCGGACGATGGGATACAGCTGTAGGCGGACATGTCGGATATAACGAAAGTATTCAGGAAGCACTGAACCGTGAAACAAAAGAGGAAATCGGACTTTTATCTGTACAATCTCATGAAATCGGACATTATATCTTCGAATCTGATATAGAAAAAGAGTTGGTCTACGTTTTTCTGCATTGCGGAAAAACATTAACGCCCAAACTTTCCAACGAAGTTGCCGTAGGACGCTATTGGAGCCCTAAGGAGATTGCAGAAGTCATAGGAAAGGGGATCCTAACCCCAAATTTTGAAGAGGAGTATACAAGAATAGTTTTGCCTGCTCTGAAGAAGGTCAGACAACAAAAATAGAATTATAAAAGGAGATGAACAAGATAGTCATCTCCTTTTATATAGATTACTAGAATATATCAGATGAATTATTTCACCTCTATATCTTTATCAGGCTTGAGGAAAGGCGGCACAATTTCAATCGTAAAGTCTGCCTCACTGGTGAGTAATGCACCAAAGATATTGGTTCGATAGTTACGCTGTACCGGAACATTAGCCACAGTAAGGGAATAAACCGGATCAAGAGCATTATAGAATGTATATTTACAATCCACTATCGACTGGTTTGATTCCACCAGAAGATAATTCATCGATAGATAATCATATTCACTTCCCTTCGGGAACACCTCTCCAGTAGGTGCCGCAGCCAGAGCATACACCACTCCCGTTGGATCTGACACTTCTCCTGTAAGGAGATTAAGAGTCTGGTAAGCCGTAGTCTCCAATGACGAACGAAGATTCGGATAAGCATTCTTTACAGCCGATTCATCAAGATCGGTTGTGCCGAGATTGATCTGAGCGAAAGGTCGGTATAACTTCACTGTCTCGTTGACCGGACCCGTAACCTTCAGACCGCGTACAGCAGCAAAGAATGCATCACGGTTTTCCGCATTTGTAGTCACACCTGAATAGTTGACCGAAATAGTCTGCTTATCAGGATCGAAAGTGTAAGGGTTCATCACCGGAGCTTCTACTGGAGCATCGGCCCAGAAAACTATATCGTAAGTTTTACCGTTAGCCAACCTAAAATTGACGGTTGTATGCAGATCCGTAAAAGTATACTCATCCTCACTTAAAATGATAGGGCGCACTGGAGTCACACCGGTCTCGTATACAGCGAAAGTAAGAGTAGTAGCTTTAAATCCGTCACCAAACGCACGTGTGGTAAGTTCAGCCGGAAGCTGAAGAGAGAAGGAAACGTTGCCATCGCCTGACGAGAAGATATGATCAACTAATTCATCAGACGAGCATGAGCTGAAAAGAAGAATGCCCGCCAGTGATGAGGCGAGATAAGAGATCAGTTTCATTAGAAAATATATTTTTTAGACATAGTTTATCCACAATAGAAAATCAATCTTACAAATTGTATATACAAAAATTGTTCTTATCCATCTTGGAGATGATCTGCAACATGGATAAGAACAATTTAATATCATATCTGAATATTGAATTCTCCTTCAAAGCCCGGAGAGATGCCCACACCTCCGCTGGCCTTTGTGGTCAGGAAGTTGCCGCGGACAAGCGTCAAGGTACTTAGATTAACCGGTATATCAATGTTCTGAGTACCGGCGATCCGTTCACCCTCGGGAGAATAGATATCGACGGCAACCCGTACGGACGACTCCTTGCCATTGATAAAGAACAAGTCGAATCCTATCGATGCTTCTGTCGTACTCAAAGCACGGATACTTGCGTCATAACTTACCCCAGTGGCAGAGTCAACCGGTTTGCCTTTGAACATGTCATATTCGCATGGAAGATAACCTGTATAGGAGATTTTAACCCGATAGCCGGTGAAATCAAACGACGCATCTCCAGTGGCACCATCCTCAGGATTAGAAGATGGCAGACGCCGACGGGCTATTTCACCTTTTACGAACTCATTCAAGTCCGAGCTGATGAAAACATATCCTGTAAGAGGCCGACGAACCGTAATTTCTCTTGTGACCGGCACATTCTCATCGATACTTGACGGTACACTGACTTCTGACATTCCGCTAAAGGCGTCCTTGCGCATAGTTTCTCCGACATAAGGACTGGTATAGGTGATTGAGCGGAAAGAACCCGCGTTGTAGTACAAACCTTCCTCACTGCCCTTCCTGACAAAGTCTGTCCAAACCCAGATATCATAGTCGCCCACAGGAACCTGAAGCGTGGTAGTGAAGTCCGCCAGGCTTAGATCTGAGCGATATTCTACCGTCTCTGACACCGGGATCTGAGTAGTCCCGGCAGGATAAACCCTATAAATATAACGCACCTCCAGATTCTCATCTTCTGAGCGTGTATCCAACCCTATACCGGTATTGAAGTCCCGATACTCCCAAGGGAGTTCATGATGTATGGAAAGGGTGACATTTCGGGTCTCAAGCGGTTCTGGCCATTCATGCACACATGAGCTCAACAAAAGGCCGGTCAGCACCAGAATCGCCGAGCCTGCGAGACGAAGAACCCCTGAAAGGGGCTGACAGATGTATTTCATTGGTCTCCTCCTTTCTTTGATTTGGTTTTCTGTCCGACATCGAACCGGTAACTGATGCTAAGAGCAGCCTGGTCGATACCGAAGAAAGTACGTTGGCGTCGACCCACCAGAAGTCCGTTGTAACGATTCTGGAACAGGTCATAGTCCAACTTGTAAATACCACCTCCGATAGTAGCCTCCATCTGCCAGCGGGGATCGCGACAGATATTGAATCTCCAGCCGACCGCAATACCGCCGCCGAGTGCCGGTGTACGCCGGTTGTGATCCTGATAACGATAACGTTCATCAAAGGCCACGTTATACCATGCCGCACTGAAATGGGCTCCGATAAATGGTCCTGTATTGTCACCGCGGAACCAGTAGCGGAATTCCGGCTGAAGCGTCAATGTACGCCATTTAAGAGTATGCTTGAAATAATTAAACCCGGAGTAATAGACAGGCAACGTAGCCGACCAATGCGGAGCTATATCCACCTCCACTGCGATATTGGTCCAGAGCATCAGCCATGCGGGAAGATTGGTCTTTATATACAGATGTCGTGTCCAATAATCATCCGCTGCCTCGGTTGGTTCAATATATACAGAATCCGTAATTGCCTCCTCCGCATATTCTATATAAGGTGACACTACTTTTGCCTCCTCGATAAGCGGCTTTTTCAATTCAGGGAAAGTCTGGCTTGTGCCATCAGCGGCATTATGCACAATCTGGACATCTTCAGCAGTGACCGTGATCACAGCCGTACGAAGACGGGGGAAGATCTCATCCGCAAGCCATTTCCAAGCCTTACGTCCTTCGATTCTCTTTATCCGGATCTCATCTTTATCGCCGAAAGAGGGCTCTTGAACGATTGCAAGCACCGCTTCCTGACCCGGACCGGAAGACTCCGAAATAAGCCGTCTGAGTCCTTCCAGATCCTCGCCAATGGAAGAGACCTGTACATCAGATTCTTTGACCGCAGAATTGTCAATAATATATCTGGCTACCGCCTGTGCCCGTCGCTTTGCCAGCCGCTCGTTAAGAGCTGTGGGACCGTCCGGTGACGATGAGCCTACAACGACTACTGTCTGGAGTGTACCTGCACGAGATAGTGAATCAACAGTATTCACCAACTTTTCCAGTTCAGGAGAAACGTCGACCACAGAGGAATTTATCTTAAAGCGGGCATCACCGCTCTCTATCCTCAACGGGACCGGGCGCAAAACATCGGCCCTTGCCGCAAATACAGCAAGCACCACCGCTAAGATGAGAAAGTATGTATTTCTTCTATTCATCAACAATTAATTCATAGACATTTATCATCCGACTGACACACCATTCAGTGCCGTTCAGAACAACAACAGCAGAAATTTTGCCGGCATACGCCGACTTTATTGCGCAAAATTACAATAAAAAAACAAAAGAGCAAGCATACAACAATAATAAAAATTGTTAAAAATGCCCTTAAAATTCAAAGTCGCATCCACTCAGAAATCCAATCAGGCCGGCCGCCATGTAAAATGACGATGACGTGAAGAACGATGACGAAGTCGGAAAAACAGATTTCCGAACGGTCGCCAGAGAAGAAAGGGAAACACACTCCACCAGAGTCTCACCGATGCGGTCACAACAGCAGCCTTACGATAGAGATAGATCTCGCATCCCGCAAACGAAATAACAAGAAGAGCGGCTAAGGCAGCCACATACCAGACAAATCCAATGGAAACGGCAAACGCACAGCAAAAAACTACGACCCATTGACACCATGAAACAAACGAGGCTTTCAAAAACGGACCTCTGGGAAGAAACCTGGATGTAAAGTCATATCTATCCTTGGCTTCCAAAAGTATATTGTCGGTATTATCGCCCCATTGCTGTACCAGGACGGCATCGGGGCAAAGTTGCACAACAGTATTGGCACCGTCGGCAATCTCCGTCAGAAAAAGATCATCGTCTCCTGACTCAAGATATGTAGTGGATGAATATCCGTTGCATCTGAAAAACAGATCCCGTCTGAAAAGCATGTTATATCCGTCGCCACGCATCGGACGACCGGACACTGCCGCCGCAATCCACTGCATGGACCGGAGAGTGAAATCGAATTGCCTATACCACTTCCCAAACCCTCGCAACATGGAAAAGTCCGGTCTGGAAAGGCCCAGACATATCTCTTTCCTTGAGTCAGCAATCAAAGATGCCATCATCAGAGATATCCATCTGTCAGATGGGATGTCACAGTTGGAAACAGTAGTAAGGATATAATCGGAATCAGAAGCCTTTATTCCTACAGTCAGGGCCAGTTTTCTTCGCGATACGTTACATGATCCCAGCGGGATAAATGTGAAATGGACTTTCGGGAAACGGCTCTGATATCGATCCTGTAGTTCACGCGCATCGGCGGCAGAGGCATCAGAAACCAGAACCACATTGAAACAAGGCCAATCCTGACCACAAAGTTTCTCAAGATAGTCTTCAAGAGGAATGACTCGGACAGAATCATAAACCACCACAGTTACTGACGGCACAGTCTCCCCTGAGCATATATCGATATCATGACCACGTTTCAAAGTGCGTGTCACACGCAGACACGCAGGCCATGTAATAGTCAAAGCCGAGACGATAGCGACAAACGCGATAGAAAGAATCAGACAAGTGACTGTAAGCATATATATCAGAATTCAGAAAAAAATCGCGGTTTAATCACAATCCCGACCCGAAGTCGTGAATGAAACACATTATAGTCGAGAAGAGACTCCCCATATCCATTATAATATTGCACAAAAAAATACTGATTACTTTTGCGGTGATAGAGCCAGTTGAATTCAAAAATAGTATTAAAATCCAACTTCCAGTTACCACGCTTCACCAATGTCAGACCAAAGCCGAATTTTTTATCCGGAGTAGTCACAACAATACCGCTCTGAAAAATTCCCGCATACTTAAGTATATCGCGATTATTCTGACCGTCAATAATCGGAATCCAGAACTTGGCATGGACCATCAGCCACTCATCTATAAGTGTGGATCCGGAAAATGATATCCTGTTCCAGCTACGACTCTGTTCGCCATCACGGCCATTGCTTTCATGCTCTATGAGAAGCGTGAGTTTGCCGACATATCGGTTTTTATTGAAAAACGGTTTTGAAATACCGATTCCGGGATTGAAGTTCAGATCGTGCATGGGTAGTGATTTCTCAAACACATTCCAGAATGTCTTCTGTGTATACATAAGAAACACGAATGTATTCCAGGGGAGGGTAGATTTGGTCAGCCTCTGGGCAATGGATATCTGAAACTTCACGTCGGAGTTGGTCTTGGAGGGAGTCTGTCCCGGAAGCACCGTGGTTCCGACAGTGAAATAATTATCCTTATAAAGGCCAAAATAAGGGCCGTTGTCAAACTCGTTGCGAAGCGAATCGACAAAATGTTTCTGGTCGGGCACAGGTATTATCTGTGCCATGGACGAAAATGCGATGGTCATAAGAATGACCCATAAGATCAGGCGATGTCTCATCAGAGAAAAGTGAAATCGTCAGAGCGGACAGTCTGTCAACCATCCCGACGCAAAATTAATCAAAAATCCCCGCGTGAACAAACACGCGGGGAAACAGGAGAACTTAAAGGCGAATCCGGCTAACCGGTAGTTACTTCACTGTGAGTTTGAAAGAGCGGGCACCTCCTGGAGCAGACACACGGAGAATATATAGGCCGGGAGCCACTCCAGAGAGGTCAAGACGTGAGGATTCAGAATTGTAATTTCTCACCATAACACCTGACAGACTGTAAAGTGCCGCTCCATCGAATATGCCACTGACGTTAGTATGTCTGTGGGCCGGATTAGGCCATACCGAGAGGTTTTCGGAAGCGATATTGTCCATACCATCGTCACCGAATGTATATGAAGCTGCCTCAGACTTCCCGGAGGCATATACAGCCTTTACAGACGCTGTGTGAACGCCTTTCGAAAATCCTGTCAGCGGCATCGATTCCTTGTCGGTGACGCCTATGACCTGACCATCCACACTCACCTCGTACTTCACTTCCGGGCCAGAGAATCCTACATTCATATCCATGCCGTTGCCAGAACCGATCTCAATGTCATCGATAAACAATGTGAATCCATCGGCAGATGTGGAACGAATGGCCACATAACGGGCTTCGGCAGGCACTTCAAACTCATAATCTTTCCACTGCTGCATGGGAACCGTGATCTCCTCTCCGAACCAACGGAACGTGGCCGGGTCGGACGATACGGTGGAGAATCCCACCATCAGGGTCTCTGCGTAAGTCTGTGAATATCCTTTCGCCCAGAATCGGAAGCGGAACGGAGTGTGATATGTCAGACGAGGCGATATGAGCCAGTCGTCATTGCCGTACCGGGAGGCAAAACATGCAAGCTGGGCATCTCCCGAATGTGCATGAGAAGCGGAACGCTCTTCATACATGGAAGGTGTGGTTTGCTTCGGATCAAAGACTATAAACGACATCGGTTGTGTACGTCCCGGGAAATCAAAGTCAGCTTCTGCGAAAGTACGTGCCTCGTCACGGTCAATGGTAAGCCATGGAATCCGTCCTTCATCAGGCGATGCGAATACAGTGTATCCCGACTCAAAGTTTTCGGCAATCTCCCCGGTTTCATTCCAGGTGAAGGAGTATGCCTCATCGGACGTACGGGTGACAGCCAGATTGACAGGTGTGGCGATTATCTCCTTAAGTACAAGTTCAGGCGTTGTCACATCGGCAGATGTCCGGAGATCTACCTCAGTGGTCAGAGTCTCATATCCTCGCAGAGAAAGGGAAAGAGTATATCTGTCTCTCCATATCCCTTCAATCCGGGCTGTCCCGTCACCACCTATCACACTCTCATATTTTTCTGAATTATCAGAATTTACCAGCACTGCTTTGGCTCCCGCAGCATCACCGCTGACAGCATTTGTCGCAGCCACAATCTTGAGTTTGGCATAAGTGTCGCGCAGCACGCAGCGAGAAACAGAACGTGATGACATTGTTCCGTCCGGATATACCGGAGCCACAGCATAACGGTAGACTCCAGGAGCAAGCGACTCAAACCCAGAATCGGTAAACGACATAGCATTCACAGGATTTGGAGTAAGAAGTGTCCAGTCAGAATCGGCAGGGTCTGCACCTGAGGCACGCCATACATTGTAAGCATACCATTCAGGGAGCGGAGCGCGTGTGTCGTCTATATTGGCAATCGGAGTATTCTCCTGAGGATACAGACGCCCGTCGACCCGGATAAGAAGATTGGCTTCAAGATTAAGTTTGTCAAGACAGTCGAAGTCTCCCGAATTGAAATCTGTAGAGAACCAGTACGTATCTTTCCGGAAAGGATATTCGCGTCCACCATCATCAGTACCTATTCCGAGGAATCCGGGATAATTGAGGGTCACCAGACATCCGTTGGGAGCCTTCACCGGGGTTGGCAGAGCATATACGGTCCATTCTCCGTCGGTATTACTGATACTTCTCTCACTGTAAAGTATATTGCCAGTAGGTTTACCGTTTTCGTCGAGATCGTATATGTACAGGTTGATCAAATTGTGCGGACCACCTTCGAATGTCGTCTGCCAGCGGATAGTGTCCAGAGCCATCGGAGTCAGGAAACGCGTACCGAGGACAGCAGTCCCTACATCACTGGTTATTCCGAACTGACTGGCAGCTACGCCACTGTCAAACCTTATCTGTGTCAACTGGTCGGGAGAGGTCCAGGAGATGGACATCGGGCTCACGGTATCTGTCACCACCGGAGAGCCAGCCGGATAATGTGCGAAATCAGCCTTAATATCTCCGAAATCGGTATCGGACTTCAAATCGAACTCCTTGACAACCGGAGCATACCAGTCTTTTGTAATCACAACGGAACTTTTCTGCCGTACCACTTCGGGGAAAACAAATGTTCCGTCAGCGGCAGTCCGCGCTGACAACTTCATATATCCGTCAAGAGCCACATCAGCCTCCGACAGAGGTTTCCCGTCGGAAGAGATCAGACGACCCCGTACACTGGAAACAGGTAATTTAGACACGGTCAGATCGAGCGACACATCACGGTCATCTACCTTCACTCCGGTCTTCTCATCGCCTGCATATCCAAGACGAGAGGCGGTGACAGTATACGTGCCGTTGGGAACGAAACTGAAGCTATAAGCACCGTTGTCTCCAGTAGTGGTGGTGACTCTCAATTCCTCCACCCGGACATCGACTCCTTCCACAGGATTACCAGACATATCGGTCACAGTTCCAGAAAGATTGGCTCCGCCGGTCTGAATGCTGAAGATTGTCACACTGTTGCCGTATGAAGAGAGTTTTCCGCTGACAGAACCATACTCAAATTTATTGTCACTTGAATAATTATAGGAACTGTTGCCGGCAAGCGGACTTGTGTAATAAGGCCAATACACACCGGAATAATAGGTTGCCCCGGCATTTTCAAGCGAGTGGACTGTCACCATAGCGAGATTGCCTCCACTGTATTCGAAAGCCTCATCAAGCGTCAGAGTAAGCTGGTGATCACTGCCCTGCTCCATATCCACAGATCCGTCATAGACAAGTTTGAGACTGTCGAGAGGAATCCATCCATTGGACGACACACGCTCAGTATTGGCAAGATACACTTTCATGCCGACACCTTTAGGCGGCTGGGTATATGTACTGCTGCTGTATGGCCACGCCACAGAGAAAATACGACCTTTAGGCACACCCAATTCTTTGGAGGAGAATATCTGCTGGCTCACGCCGTATTTGCTGTTGAGTCCGAATGGATGATCACGCGTAGTTCCGGACTGATCGCCGACAACAATTTCTTCCGGTGTCCCTTGTGGCATAACGGTAAGGGAGATCGGGTCAGTAAGGTTGTCCGATGATATTTCATCGGCAGAATCATTGATGCGGCCTCTTAAAGAGACGAGACCGTTTGATACAGTGCAGTTCACATATATAATTTCAGTAGATCCGGATGCGAGAGGCTCTGTCACTGTTGTCGAACCGACTACGGAACCTTTCTGATCAACCAGTTCCACTGCAAAACCGGATCTTGGATTTCGACCTCGGTTTTCCACAGTGACACCATAAGGGTATGTGTTGCCTTCGTTCGGCTTCGTATTTCCTGACACAGCCAGAGCTGCCAGATTGTTGTCAACTACCTTTTCAATGACAATCCGATCGATGAGCATGTATGAATTGCCCGATTTGGTTATTTCATGAAAAGCCAGATTATAACTTCCTCCTTCTGTCACATCGAAATTAAATACCATGGTTTCTGTCTGGAATCCTCTCGGGAAACTTGCTTTCCCGCAATTTACAGCAGGAGTCTCTATCGAATAATTTTTCAGAATGGCGACCTCCATCTCATGATTACCCATGGCAAGATAAGAGAAGATAATCTTATATGTAGAGTTGCTTTCGAAGTCAAACGGCAGACTTACAAGCCAATCGTCCGCATCAGCATTTGAGCACATCATATAGGCACCGGATGCCTTTGCCCATGACAAATTCTGATATTGCCATTTGTTTCCGTCTCCATTACCGTCGACAACAGTCCATTTGGCAAACTCCTCCTGAGAGAAATCATCTGTATGAGGGAATATACTTTCCGGACCAAGAGCGATTGCCTCCGAAACAGAGGGTGCTGATTCTCCAGCCGAATTTATTGCCGTGACAGTATAGGTGTAACTACCGGCCACTTCCATCCCCGGTTCTACCCATTCGGTTGCAGAGAGTCCGGATGCAACGGTCTCCGCCCCAGGATTACGAACCACATTATAACGCATCGATGATGTATCGGTCCAGCCTCCATGCGCTCCTACGACAACAGGATCCCAGCTGATACGAGCTGACCCGGCAGTGATCCTGTCCACTTTCAGTCCAGTCACTGCAGCAGGGACATCACTACCGACGAACGCCGACGTCGAGGCCGGTATACCCTCTCCAGCAGAAGTAGAGGCCACTATAGTATATGTATGTGTTCCGCCGCCGGATGAAGCGATCACATCCGTATAAGTAGCATTTGCACCGGTTCCCAGCGAAGTGGCCGAACCAACTTTCTTACCATCGCGCAACACATCTATCTTTGTCAGTTCCTTTATAGGAGCCCCGCTGAAAGTAAGTGTCGGGTTTGTCCAGGAAAGAGTGGCAGTATATACGCCATCCGCTGCCGGAGCCACAACAAGATTCTCCACAGCACGCGGAGCCGCATCAGGTACCACTACATAAGGGATATAAAGACCAGCTATCTGATCATCACCAAACGAGCGGCCTTTGGTGGCCACACCTGTGGCGGGATCGACTGTCGCCAGGAAACACTCCTCAATCATTATGAGTCCTGAATCACTGTAGGAGGGAGCTGTCGTAGCCCAATATAAGATTTTGTTCTGATGATCGAATTCCATCGACTGGAATTTATTAGGGCTGAAACCGGTAGGTCCCACCACCGTCACCTTGCCGTCGGTCTTTCCGATCTTGCAGAACTCTCCAGCGAAACTTATACCATAGAGTTGTCCGTCCCAAGATGCGGCAAGCGTGAAAAACCGTCGATCCAGATTTGCCACTTTCTTCACCGAGGCATCTGCAAGATTGATGGTGAACAGAGCCGAAACAGTCTCATTGATCCGGGACACCATATACATGGTCGAGGTGGAATGGTCATACGACATATCATTGACCAATGCATAGAAGCCGCTCATGTCACCGACCTTCGTCCATGTTCCCGTCGGTATATCCATCTTTATAAGAGCAGACGGAACCTCTTTCCCACGGTCATCAATGATAGTGGCAATCATATAGTACGCATCTGTAGCGTAAGCACCTGCGGTAGACGTCTGGGAAAACGGTACCGCCGAGGTATAAACAGTTTCTCCTCCGTCACTCACAAGAGGAAACGAAACCAAATGATTCATCAGGCCGGGCTGATCATTACCCAAAGCCAGAATCCCGTAGCCCGAAGGAGGAGCATCACCGGCTCCGGAAGCTGTCAGCCCCGTGAACATCACCGCTGTCGCGAGCCACGTCTTTAATAGAAATCTTTTCATGAATATATGAAATTAGTGAAGAGTTTTATTAAAAGCAAAGATAGATAATTTTTAATATTAGGTTAACTAATTACGTATTTTAGACTATTTTTATTCTATTTAGACCAATATTATACCGAACAATCCATTGTATCCCGGCATATACACCATATACAACGCAAAATAGCCCAAAAGTCTTGATTACCTCATAGTCGGATTTTTTTGCTAACTTTGCAGTATTGGCGCGTTCAGACACCGATTCCCTATCTATTACCTATCGAACTATACAAGATAGGACCGGCATCGGAACTGACGCTTTCAAGCCCACCTGACAATGACGAAACCAAGTTCCACACGTCGCCTCTCACTCGCTGCAGTCCTGCCGACAGCAGCCGCTTTTCATGCTTTCGCCGAACCGACCACGGCTCAGCTTGAACAAAAAGCATTCACCGAGATCAACGCTCCCGAACCCTCCACAGCCGAAGAAAGTCATACCAACGGACTCATCGCCGACCTGGCATGGGTACTTCTTCTCGGTGCGGCCGTGACTCTTTTGTTCAAGAAGCTCAAGCAACCGGTTGTACTCGGCTACATTCTCGCAGGCTTTCTCGCAAGTCCCAAATTCGTTTATCTGCCTTCAATATCCAATCTCGACAACATTGATTTCTGGGCTGATCTCGGCATTGTGGTCCTTATGTTCACCCTCGGGCTAGAATTTTCATTCAAAAAACTGGTACGTTCGGGAAGTTCGGCGATCGTGACAGCCCTTATCATAATCACAGGAATGGTGCTGGCAGGCTTCGGGGTAGGAAAACTGTTGCATCTCGACTTCATCAACTGTATATTTCTGGGCGGCATGATATCCATGTCGTCCACCACAATCATACTGAAAGCCCTCACCGACCTTGGATTGCGCCAGAAAAAATTTGCTTCGCTGGTGCTGGCGGTGCTTATCATAGAAGATCTTTTCGCAGTACTTATGCTTGTGCTACTGTCATCGGTGGCCATGGGCAACGTCGAGGGTTCCGAACTTATTTTCAGCGTCGGAAAACTTGCCTTTTTCCTCATCATCTGGTTCTTGGTGGGAGTCTACCTCCTTCCTTCAGGACTCAACCGCATCCGGGGATTTCTCAACGACGAGACCATGCTCATCGTCAGCATGGGACTTTGCTTCTCGATGGCTGTCTTCTCGGTGGTGTGTGGCTTTTCGCTTGAACTCGGAGCGTTCGTGATGGGTTCGATACTCGCAGGCACAATGGCGGCCGAACGGATGGAAAAAGTAGTGCAACCGGTCAAGAATCTCTTTGGAGCAGTATTTTTCATATCCGTAGGAATGATGGTGGATCCAGGTGTTCTCGTCACATACTGGGGAGAGATATTGCTTCTGGCCGTTGTGGTCATCGCCGGGATGATCCTGTTCGGCACACTCGGCATGCTGGTCGGCGGACAAACACTCCGCGTGGCCATTGAGAGCGGATTCACGCTGACACAGATAGGAGAATTCTCATTCATCATCGCCTCACTCGGAATGGGTCTCGGCGTGCTTCAGGCATCTCTCTACCCCATCATCGTGGCCGTATCGGTAATCACCATATTCACCACCCCCTATTTCATAAAATTTGCGGATCCGGCCTACAATTTCGTAGTGCGCCATCTTCCCAAAGGTCTCAATTTCCTGATATCACGGTATTCGAAACAGGAGATCGACGCCGGTGAGGCTCGTAGCCAATGGAAAAACGTCATCGCACGCAACACCGGACGCATCGTGCTCTATTCAGTAATTCTCGTAGCGATAATACTGATAAGCCAGATGCTTCTCTTTCCAATGCTCGACCCATTGTTTTCCGGTTGGGGACGTCTTGTGGCTACAGTGGTCACGCTTCTTGTCATGCTCCCGTTTCTCGGAGCACTATGTTTCTCATCTATAAGGACTCCGGATTCCGATAAAAGACATACATACGACGTACCGACGATGGTCATGCGGATTGTGCGCTACATTTTAACGCTGCTGTTCATCGTCTATTTCCTCACCTTGTCATACGGCTCTACCGTGGGATGGGTGGCAGGCGTGATCTGTTTCCTGTTCATAATCGCTTTCGCCTCGCGCAAACTCAAAAGCCGTTACACCGCCATGGAACAGAGATTCATTGACAATCTCAACATTCGTGAGAACACACGCCTCGGACTTAACAACAATCTGGTCGACGACATGCATCAGGCATACGTAGAGGTGGGCCCGGGAAGTGCATTTGTCGGCGACCGGCTTATAGACTCCGGTCTCCGCTCCGACTATGGAGTCAGCGTGTCAAGCATCCAGCGAGGCCAACGCATCATGCCGCTTCCTTCAAAGGATGAACGGATATTCCCCGGCGACATACTCGGAATAATCGGAACCGATGATCAGATAAAACGTCTCAACGACGACATAGAACGCGACGAGACTGCATCTATGAAAGCCACACCGGCCACGCAGCCGGAAGTCATACTCCGCAGTCTGCGGCTCACGTCATCCTCTCCGATCATCGGAAAACCGTTGGGAGAGACCCATATCCGACGCGATTATTACGCAATGATCGTAAAGATTCTGCGTGGCGAAGATGAATATATTCAGCCGGAGCCCTCAACCGTGTTGCAGCCGGGCGACCTTGTCTGGTTTGTGGGCGACTCATCAAGACTCGACAAAATGAAATGACTTGACAATAACAGAAAAAATAACAAAAACAACCCCGATAAAACCAATGCAGGAAAAAATCGTCATCCTCGACTTCGGTTCGCAATACACGCAGCTGATCGCAAGGCGCATCCGCGAACTGAACACCTATTGTGAGATTTATCCCTACAACAAATTCCCGACCGATGACCCGGATATCATCGGCGTGGTGCTTTCCGGAAGTCCATATTCGGTCAACGACCCGCAGGCTCTGCAGATTGATCTCTCCGGAATACGCCGACGCTGGCCCTTGCTCGGCATCTGCTACGGAGCACAATATCTCGCCAAATCTTCCGGCGGAACCGTGGAATCGGTCGATTCGCGTGAATACGGAAAGGCCCGTCTCGTATGGCACGATGCAAGCGATCCACTCATGGCAGGTGTACGCGACAACTCTGTAGTATGGATGAGCCACGGTGACTCCATCACATCCACACCCGAAGATTTCGTCAATGTGGGCTCCACCGCCGACGTGCGCAACGCGGCGTTCCGAATCACCGGAGAACAGACATGGGGAGTCCAGTTTCATCCCGAAGTATATCACTCGGAAGACGGGCTGAAGATGCTCGGCAACTTCGTGGCCGGAATATGCGGTTCGAAACAGGACTGGACACCGGCTTCATTCATCGAATCGACAGTCACTCTACTCCGCAAGAAACTCGGAGATGACAAAGTCGTGCTTGCCCTTTCCGGCGGCGTGGACTCCACTGTCGCAGCCGTGCTCCTCAACAAAGCCATCGGCGACCGGCTCACCTGCATCTTCGTCGACAACGGACTGCTCCGCTATCATGAATTTGAGGACGTGCTTGCCGACTATGAAGGGATGGGTCTGAACGTCGTGGGTGTCGACGCCAAAGAGCATTTCTATACCGCACTCGCCGGAGTGACCGATCCGGAAAAGAAACGCAAGGTGATCGGCAAAGGATTCATCGACATCTTCGACCGCGAGGCACACAAGCTAAAAGATATAAAATGGCTTGCCCAGGGTACCATCTATCCCGACGTGATCGAATCCCTTTCCATCACCGGAATGGTCATCAAAAGCCACCACAACGTAGGCGGCTTGCCTGAAAAGATGAATCTGAAACTGGTGGAGCCGTTGCGTCTCCTATTCAAAGACGAAGTGCGCCGCGTAGGCCGTGAACTCGGCATATCCCCGAAACTTATCGGACGCCATCCGTTCCCGGGCCCAGGACTCGGCGTTCGTATACTCGGAGAAGTAACCCCCGAGAAAGTGCGCATTCTTCAGGAAGCCGATCACATCTATATTCAGGGACTCCGCGACTGGGGACTCTACGACAAAGTATGGCAGGCAGGCACAATCCTCACACCCATACGCAGCGTCGGAGTGATGGGCGACGAACGTACTTACGAAAGCGTGGTTGCTCTCCGGGCCGTCAACTCCACCGACGGCATGACCGCGACATGGACACCACTTCCACACGACTTCCTTGCCGAAATCTCCAACTCCATCATCCGCAAAGTACGGGGAGTGAACCGCGTAGTCTACGACATCTCCTCAAAGCCGCCATCCACAATCGAGTGGGAATAATTTACCCGTTCTTACACTCAGGCCGAATTTTATTTTATCTGATATAAATCAACCACTTAGCAAGTAAGCCACTGGACACTAAGTGGTTGTTTTTTCAACCAGAATCCCGAAATTGTACCCCGAAATCGTCCCCTATACTTAGATAATTCCCTACATTCCTAATACATAAATTAGCCGCAAATCAATACACTGTTGACATTGAAAAATAAATTTATATTTTTTTAAAATTATTTGGTTTATTAAAAAATAAACTGTATATTTGCCGAATCAAACCTAAATTCACTTTCACCAACTGTATATTAACCTCAAAATCATCCAATTATGAGAAAGGTCCTATTTCTGTTCATAGCAGTTCCCATACTGCTGACTGCCTGTTCTCAAGAGGACATTCCTGTTATCATGGAGAAACCTTCGGAACATCAAACACATTCCACAAGAATTTCGGTCGCAGAAGCCCTAAAGCATGCCGATCGTCTTCTTGCCTCAATTGAAGGTCCTTCCACTCGTTCGCGCTCAGTCAAAACAGTTGAATTCATCGGTGGCAGTGGTACCCGCGCGGATGGAGATCAACCTCTATACTATGTTGTAAACTACGAGAATGAAGGCGGCTTTGCTGTTTTAGGTGCCGACACACGTCTCGACCGTGTGTATGCAATCTCCGAAGAAGGACATCTTGACATGAATGATACCACCTTTAATCAAGGATTAAACATATTTTTCAGAGGTTTGGCAGCCGCCCCTCCAATTCCCGTAACCCCTCCGGAAACTCCCGACACATCCATACATATTTTCCAACCATTGGATGAACAGATAACTGACATATCATACTGGACTAAACCATTGCTTACGCCTGCGGTCAGAAATTGGGCGCAAGGAAGTCCATTCAATATAATGTGCCCCATCAGGTCTGAATTTAAGTTCAATCCAGAAACAGGACATATTGAACAAGAACGGAACTTATGTGTAGTTGGATGTACAAATGTCGCAATCGGCATGATAATGTCTTACTATGAATGTCCCAAAACATACGGAAACAGCACTCTTGATTGGCCATCGATGAAAACATGGGAAAGTTATATGCCAATTCCCGAGGGTACGAGCGTACCCTGGCTTCTCCGAGAATTAGGTAAAAGCGGGAACATGAATACTGATTACGGCATTCAATCCAGTGGTACTCAAGATAAAAGATATTACAAACGAACTTTCAAGACATTCGAATACCACGAACCACGTGACTTTGAAACATTCTCTACTGATAATTTACGTGCATATATTTCAAATAATAAGCCTGTTCTTGTGAGAGGTCGAAATAATGACGGCAAAGGACACAATTGGGTTGTAGATGGACTGCATTGTGATATGTGGAAATATACAAATGCAATTGGAGATCAAGTTATTTATGGAGATGGCCTTTTCTTTCATGTAGTATGGGGCTGGGGTGGACAATGCAACGGGTACTTCAAACATGGAAGCGGATTTACCGAAGTATCTTTCAAGTACACAGATCCTTTTGATCCTAAACAATGGAGATGGGACTCATCCGGAGATTATGAGAGTTGGTACGAGATTGTAAAGTTCTACGATCTTGAATTCTGTGGAGATTTTAACCCTCGTTAACCTGACAAAATTATGAAAAAGATACAAATGAAAGCGGCTACTATGGCTGCACGGCTTTGCGGAATTGGACTCACAATCCTCGGCCTGTCCGCGTGTGACAATAATAAATGTATGTACGGCACTATTGTCGGTCCTTATAACCAGACCCTAAAAGTCAACGGGACTGTTTCGTCTGAAGACGGCAACCATGTTGAGAACGCCACTATCGAGGTTAAATATCCCACAGGCCCTAATAGTTCGTCGCTAATGAAAGAGGGAGAAATAGGAAATGACGGAATTTACGATATCGAGATAAAAGAAACAGGGATGCACGAAGTACTTGACAGGCCGCTAAGAGTGGTCTGCAAACCTTCCAAAGATTCTGGACTTGAAGCTGATTCCACCGATGTGCAGCTTTCCACCACTGAAATATCAACCGGAAATTTTGAAAGTATCGCTACAGCAAACTTCCACCTCAAAAAGAAAAAGCCATGAGAAAGATACGGATGAAAGCAGCTACTATGGCTGCACGACTTTGCGGAATCGGCCTTTCGCTTCTGGGCTTCTCTGCATGCAGCGACCATCCCGATATGTATGGCACCCCCGTTGGATCGTACGACCAGACGCTGAAAGTAGAAGGTTCCGTTTCGTCTGAGGACGGAAAATCGGTGGAAAATGCGACAATAGAAGTCAAATATCCTACAGGGCCCAATAGTTCGGAAATTATAGATAAAGGTGAGACAAATAGCAATGGCTCATACAATGTGGAATTAACCGAAAAAAATCTTTCTGGGATTATTCGCCAAATTAGAGTGGTATGCAAGCCTGACAAAGAATCCGGTCTGGATGCGGATTCTACCGATGTACAGCTTTCCACCACAGAAATCTCCAAAGATAAATTTGAAAGTATCGCTACAGCAAACTTCCACCTCAAAAAGAAAAAACAATGAGAAAGATACAGATGAGGGCGGCAACTATGGCCGCTCGACTTTTCGGAATCGGACTCACAATCCTCGGCCTGTCCGCGTGTGACAATGATGGTGGTGTAATTTGTATGTATGGAACTCCTACCGGAACTTTTGAGGTCAAGGGTGATGTGACATCCGAAGAAGGCAAACCCGTGGAGGCGGCCAAGATTACTGTCAAGACCGTTTATGAACAAGAGGAATATAACGAGTCAATTGCAGAGACCACCACATCGAAATCCGGAGAATACATTGTGAAGAAACAACGTTATGAGTCTACTCCAGACATAAGGGTGGTATGTACACCTCCGGAAGACTCGGATCTTAAAGCCGACTCAACATACGTACACCTGGACTTCAAGGGAGGTGACGGAAACTGGAATATCGGAACCGCCACCGCTACTGCGAACTTCAGACTCCGGAAAAAGAAATAATTTACAACCGACAAATCAGATCTCCAATGAAACCGATATCGCTCCGCAAAAGAATAGGTCTGGAACTGCACCGCAAGATGATGTATCAGCGCAGGCGTGAGCATCCTCTCAGACAACTGTTCTGGGAGTGTACACACCGTTGCAATCTGGCCTGTCGGCATTGCGGAAGCGACTGCAAGCAATCTTCGAAACTACCCGACATGCCTGCCGGGGATTTTCTCCGCGTGATCGACAGCATACTACCGCATCTCGACATGCAGGCACGCCATAATCTGAATATCGTAATCACCGGAGGAGAACCGACCATGCGCGAGGATCTGGAGAAGGTGGGACTGGAGCTGTACCGGCGGGAACTCCCCTGGGGTATCGTCACCAACGGTCTGGCTCTGACTCCGGAAAGGTTTATGTCACTACGCAAAGCGGGACTCCACAATATCACGGTAAGCCTCGACGGACTTCCGGACTCCCACAACTGGATGAGAGGGAAACCGGACTCATTCGACAAGGCCTACGCGGCGATAGAGATGATCGCAGGTGTGCCGGAACTGCGCTTCGATGTGGTGACATGCGTCAACAGGCGATCACTGGCAGAATTGGAGGAAATCAAGGAGCTGTTGATAAAAGCCGGTGTCAGGGAGTGGCGGCTGTTCACCATCTTTCCGTCGGGAAGAGCAGCCCGATATCCCGAATTCGATCTCGACCGGGAGGAGATGCGTCAATTGCTCGACTTCATAGTATCCACAAGGAAAGAAGGACGCATAATGGCATCTTTCTGCTGCGAAGGATTCTTAGAGGGATATGAGATGGAAGCCCGCGACCACTTTTTCAGTTGCGAGGCCGGAGTGAGCGTGGCGTCGGTGCTTCTCGACGGCAGCATCGCATCTTGTCCAAGCATCCGCGCCGACTATTCGCAAGGCAACATCTACAAGGATGATTTCTGGGAAGTGTGGCAGACGCGCTATCAGCCCTTCCGCGACCGCAACTGGATGCGCACAGGGCCATGCGCGGAGTGTCGGCAATGGCGTTACTGCGAAGGCAACGGCATGCATCTGCGAGATTCCGACGGAAAACTGATGCACTGCCATCTTCTTAAATAAGACAACGACCGCCGCCTCCCGGGAATATACGGGAGGCGGCTATTTTCATCATTATTCTTTCGGAAAGACAAGAATCAGATTATTCGCGCACCAGACGAATACAATGACCAAAATTGTAGGAGTGAGGATTGAGTCCCTTTGTCGGGAACACTGCGTTGGCACCTGTGGTCACTCGGAAGAAATCCGCGGCCTCGGCTTTTGCCAGCGCATCGTATGCATGGTCGGAAGTCCAGATATATGTATCCGAGAACATGGCATTAAGCCCAGTGAGACAGATTGCCCCGAGGGCAATAATGGGGGTCATTTTCTTCATGTGGTATTAATTATGTTATACCCCACAAAAATAATAAAAAATTCTTAACTATCACCTTATTTGGAATAAATTTCCAAAATTCACAGCTATTTCAAGCATTTTGCGTTCAATCGGCATACATAGCCTCTATCTCTCTGGCATAGCGACGGGCCACAACCGGACGGCGCACTTTCATGGTGTTGGTAACTTCCCCGTTCATCACTGAAAAATGATTGGGAAGAAGAGTGATGCGCTTTATCTTCTCAAATGAAGCCATATCGCGCTGCACCTCGTTGATCTGACTCATGACAAAATCAACCGTGCGCCTGTCAGCCAGCAGATCCTCCGTGTCAGCATCGGCCATACCTTGACTTCCGGCCCATGCACGGAGCTGAGAAAGATTCGGCACCACCAAAGCGGTGACAAACTTCCTCTGGTCGCCGATCACAGCAGCCTCATCTATATATTTATTCTCGGCCAAGCGGCTTTCAAGTGCCTGAGGCGCGATATATTTCCCGTTTGACGTCTTGAAGAGATCCTTCACCCGCTCGGTAAGCACAATCGATCCGTCACCTGTGATATATCCGGCGTCTCCCGTACGGAAATAACCGTCAGCCGTAAACGCGGCCGCATTTGCCTCAGGATTACGGAAATATCCCGGTGTGACCGTAGGAGCCTTGACCAGGATCTCTCCCTCCGCGGAAATCTTCACATCAATTCCGGGGAGCGGACGCCCTACAGTCCCGATAGTATAGTCTGTCTCAGGAAAACAGCTGACAGTGGCGGTCGTCTCACTCAGACCATAGCCAATCTTGACATCTATACCTACCGAACGCATGAATTCACATATACGGTCGCTCAACGGAGCCCCTGCGGTAGGAAACATATTCGGGTCGGGTATACCGATGGCATTCTTCAGTTTTGAGAACACCCGGCGGTCCCAGAAACGATATTCCTTCTCAAGCATCGCAGGCACACTGCGTCCGAGACGGACATAGCGGAGATTGCGACGCCGTCCGACACTCAATGCCCGACGCACGGCGAGGCGTTCAAGGCGACTCATCGAAGCGATCTTCTCCTTCACACCGGCGTATACTTTTTCCCAGAAGCGGGGCACACAACACATCACATTGGGATGCACCTCATGTATAGTCTCCTGTATAAGCCGAGGATCATAGTTGACAGCAATCCGGATCCCTTTGGTCAGACAGAAAAACGACCAGGCCTTCTCCAGAATATGCGACATGGGTAGAAAAGCCATTGACAGATCGCGGTCCGACACCATAGTCAGAGCCTTGAGATGCATCTCCATCGCCGCATCATAGTTGGCATGCGAGATCACCACTCCCTTGGGTTTCCCTGTCGTGCCGGAAGTATATATAAGTGTCGCCGGATCATCAGGAAGTCCCTCGGCACGACGACGCTGTACAAGACGATGCATCTCCTCAGGAGCATCCATGCCGATACGCACGAAATCGTCCCACCCGATAGTGACAATATCATCAGAATGGATATCTATGCCTGAATTCTTGAACACCACTATCCTGTCGACATTTTCGGGATTGCGTTTCCAGTAGGAATATGCAAGAGGATACTGATGACGGTCGCCCACAAATATCACCCGGGCACCTCCGTTGGAGACTATGAAATCAAACTGCTCCTGAGAACTCCCTGAATATATCGGTATGACAGCCACCCGGTTGTTGAAAGCTCCGAACTCCGCGATAAGAATCTGGGGAGTATTCGGACTGCAGATGGCAACCGTATCTTTCTCCCGCAAACCCAGAGAAGCGATGGCTCGTGCCGCCACATCGACCTGTATCCGAAACTCATCCCAGGAGGTAGGCATCCATTCCCCTTTCTTCTGCCAGCAGAAACGATAGGCCTCACGCGTTCCGTAGCGTGCGGCCTGAAGATCGATCATCTCAACTAATCTGTTCATTTATCGCGTTATATAGGATCCGACGACAACCACGTCGACAAAACCGGGATCAAAGGTAATAATTTTTTTCGGCATTCATTCGCCCGTCAAGCTCCAGAATCCATGGAGCTCCGGTGGGAATCTCCAGTTTCATCACCTCATCGGGAGAAAGATGAAGGAGCATCATGGCCAGTCCACGAAGGGAATTACCATGCGCCACCACCATCACTGTATCGTAGAGCCGGATCGCAGGCAAAATCCGCTCTTCCCAACATGGACGCACTCTGGCAATCGTGGTCTCAAGCGACTCCGTGAGAGGAATCTCATCCTGAGACAGAGATGCATATTTCTCCTCGGCAGCCGGAGATCTGGGATCAGAGGGGTCAAGAGGTGGTGGGGTCACATCATAGCTGCGTCGCCATATATGCACCTGTTCATCACCATATTTTCTGGCCGTATCAGACTTGTCGAGTCCTTGCAAAGCCCCGTAATGCCGTTCGTTGAGATGCCAGTCCTTGAAGACAGGCACCCAGTCGCGTTCCATCTCGGAGGCGGCAATCTGCAGAGTATGAATGGCACGACGGAGATAAGACGTAAAGAAATATTCCGGTTTCAGTCCGGCATCGCGTATTTTGCGTCCGGCACCGCTGGCCTCCTCACGACCAGCCTGACTGAGGTCCACGTCGGTCCAGCCAGTGAAGCGGTTTTCAAGATTCCACTGGCTCTGACCGTGGCGTAAAAGTATCAGTTTTTTCACAAGAGAAAGATTTTACATTTCCAGATATAACACCGCAGCACCTCAATTTTACTTAAAAAAATCTAATTTTTTATTGCCGGCTTGAAAATTTAAGATTTTTATTGTAATTTTGCACAACTCTTTTACGGATCAGGCAGCACTAAAACTAAATGATGCCTGTCCGGAAAGAATATGAATGCGGCAGTAGCTCAGTTGGTAGAGCATCAGCTTCCCAAGCTGAGGGTCGCGAGTTCGAGCCTCGTTTGCCGCTCCTGGTAATCCTATTTATTGCCAAAAGAAAAAGACACTGATGTTTACTTTTGCAAGGTATAAAGTCCAAGAACAAGTAAAATCAATGTCTTTTTGTCGCATAATATTCAACCAACAGGAAAGCCCAACACAAATACTCTCATGAGATCCAACAGATACGTCATAACCGACTATTTCGACACTCCGTGCGGAGAAATGATTTTAGGTGCCACAGACGACAGGCTTTGCCTGTGCGACTGGGTGAAATCACGCCATCGCCGCACTATCGACAATCGGATACAGAAACAGTTGTTGTCGCGTTACATGCAAGGAACCTCGCCAGTAATCGAACAGGCGAAGGAACAGATTGCAGAGTTTTTTGACGGCACCAGGCGTTCTTTCGACCTTGATCTTTACCTCACCGGCACTGACTTCCAGAAAAAGGTGTGGGGATTCATCACACAGATTCCTTACGGCACAACCACTTCCTACTCCCAGCTTACAACCACCGTGGCCAGCGAGACAGACATACGGGCCGTAAGCAATGCCGTGGGAGCAAACGCCCTTTCACTGATCATCCCGTGTCATCGTGTGATCGGCAGCCGCGGACAACTCACCGGATATGCCGGAGGTCTGGTCGCCAAACAGTATCTTATCAATCTGGAAAAAACTTTTATGGCAGTTGACATTGCCGATACTCAGGCTATGGCGACCGCCATGGCCCAGCTCTCCGCCGAGTGCAAACCGACAGAAGACTGACTCCACACCGCACATTTTCCATAATGTCTCCCGTCTTTATCAGGACAGACTCCGAATGTCTGGAATATTGAGCCGGGACATATTTTTACATCCACTTCCGTTCGAGACATGACCCTTGCAGCCACATTCATAACCTTTCCTCTGGTGCAGCCTGTGGCCATATTTCTGCTTGTCCTTGTAATAATACTTTTCTCACCGTTAGTATTCAATGCCTTGAAAATCCCTCATATCGTCGGGATGATCATCGCAGGGGTGGCTATAGGCCCCCACGGACTCAATCTTCTGGCCCGCGACGCCAGTTTTGAGATATTCGGTCAGGTCGGTATACTGTATCTTATGTTTCTCGCGGCTGTGGAAATAGACATGTATAATCTGAGGCAGAACGCACGAAAAGGTCTGATTTTCGGCATTCTGACTTTTTGCATACCCATGGCCGCAGGCATAATATGTTCGGTCTGGGCTTTCGGCCGCTCCTGGCTTTCGGCCGCTCTTATCGCATCGATGTATGCCTCTCATACGCTCATTTCATATCCGATAATATCACGCTTCGGCCTTCAGAACCGCAAATCCGCAGTTATCGCGGTCAGTGCGACAATCGTCGCCGTGATGCTGGCCCTTATTGTGTTGGCAGAAGTTGTGGCTGTGAAGACAAGCGGCCGGTTCAGCTGGATCGGTATAGGACGTCTGGGCCTTTTGATTGCCGTCTACGTCCTTGCGACAGGGATCACTTTCCCATGGCTGACACGTTGGTTTTTCCGTAAAGTTTCGGATCCGGTGACACAGTTCATCTACGTTCTGGCCATGGTGCTTACAGCCTCGTTGCTTGCCCAGCTCATTGGACTGGAAGCCATACTCGGAGCGTTCTACGCAGGACTTGTCCTCAATCGGTTTATACCCTCCAGATCGGCACTCATGAACCGGATCGAGTTCGTCGGCAACGCTATATTCATACCCTATTTTCTGATTGGAGTCGGGATGCTGATCGACGTGAACGTGGTTTTCGGCGGTCTGACCGTAGCCCGTACAGCGGTCATAATGGCCACGACAGCCCTCGCATGCAAATGGCTGGCGGCTTTTGCAGCACAAAAAATATTCGGCATGACTTCTACCGGACGTCGTCTGATGTTCGGTCTTACCTCCGGTAAAGCGGCGGCAACTATCGCCGCGGTAATGGTCGGTTTCAAATACGGCCTTATCGACGAGGATCTGATGAACGGAGCCGTTGTCATGATTCTGATATGTTCGGCGGTTGCCTCCATCGTCACCGAACAGAGTGCCAAACGCCTCCGGATGACCATCACCGAATCCGAAATCAGTCCCGACAGTCAAGGAAGCGTACGGACGGCACGCCAGCTTGTGGCCGTAGCCAATCCTGTCACAGCCGAAGGCATCATGAAACTGGCCATTCTGATGCGGCATCCCTCAAACCGTCTGCCGGTGACAGCATTGTTTGTCAGAAGCAATGATGATCCATCCACACGGGCAGTAGGAAGATCTGCTCTGGCCGAGGCTGCCAAGGCAATGGTGTCGGCCGACATACCGATAAAGGATGTGGAACGATACGACATAAATATTGTCTCCGGAATAATCAATGTGGCCAAAGAGCAGGATGCCACTGATATTGTAATCGGTCTCCACCGCAAGTCCAACATAGTAGACAGCTTTTACGGCTCACTTATCGACGGACTGTTGGGAGCTACCAACAAAATGGTGATCATGTCCCGATGCTTTATTCCGGTCAACACAGTGCGTTCGCTGATGGTGGTCGTGCCACCCAAGGCTGAATATGAGACCGGCTTCCGCGACTGGGTGGGCAGATTGGGAAATCTCGCCTCACAACTCGGGACCCGGGTTAATTTTCTAGCGGCCCCCGCCACCATTCCCTATATCCAGGGGGTAATACAGGCCGAAGGCTACAACATACGCCATCATTATGAGGAACTGCGCACATGGGATGACTTTCTTATCTTCTCGAATCTGATTGTAGAGGATGACCTGATGGTTGTAGTCGGAGCACGCCGCACGTCAATATCCTGGGACGCAGATCTCGCACAGCTTCCGCCATTTCTCGGTAAATATTTCAAGCGGCAGAATCTTGCTGTCATTTATCCGGCACAGTTCGGTGCCGAGGTGGAGATGCCGGCTCCGATCGATCCACTGTCACAACGACCGTCGACCGCCCCATCCCCGATTCTGCTTTCTCTCCAGCGTGTCCGCGGACTCTATGCATCACTACGGCTTGAACTACGGCGTCATAGACGTCAGAGACAGGCACGCCGCAACCGTTAAGAGATCGTCTCAAACACTCGATTACGTATGGCTGACACCGAATATATATGTCTTGACACGGAATTTGTCAACAATATCTCAATCATAGAATTATCCGTATTCTCCATATCCGGACGCGAGATATGCCACAGACTTTTCAGACCGGCACGTGACGTGCGCTGGACCGCCCCTCCCGATAAACTGAAGATCACACCGGAAATGGTGGCCAATGAACCCACATTCCGCCAGACACTGACAAAAATACAACCGATCTTCGACCGGGCACGCTTCATCATAGGATATGCCATAGACAACGACATAAAAATGCTCCGAAAAGAGGGTGTGGAGGGTCTTGACGACATCACACCCATAGAGGTAAGAGATCTGTATTGGCTTGTCAGAGGCCGTTCCTCCGGAGTGGATCTCTACGGAGTACCAAATCTGATTGCGATTACAAACGAACTTGGGATGACTTTCGACGAAGGGGAAGCTCATTTCGCATCTTCCGACACACGTGCCACTCTCTTCTGTTTCCACAAACTGATTCAGGAACTGTGCGACTCCGTCGGCGAGTCATACGATCCAGCCAATCCCGACAATGCACTGAGTCTCTTCAACCGCGAATTTACCATAGCGAAGAAACAATATCTCCGTGAACAGGCACACGGCTACGCATGGTTTGTCGAAACACCAAAAGGCTATAAGTTAAAGATCAGCCGCACTCCACCCGGCCCGGAGATAACGACATTCGCCGAGACAGCAGACCGTGCCAGAGCAGAATACGACATACTGAAATTCGTCTCGCGCCGCGAGATACCCGGCGCACACGGGCATTACAGACTCAAGGAATCGGACTTCGCTTTCCTCCGCAAATATACCAATACATACGATGAGGAGAGTGCGGAAATGCTTCGCCGACTCATGAAATTCAAAGGCCGTCTATCCTTCTGACCCCTGCTTCAATACAGATACTATAATCGGGAGCCGCATAGTAAATGACAGCTCCCGGTTATCATATCTGATGAATTATATCCTTTTCAGAATGAAAGCTGCAGACTCACCTGAAGTCTGGAATCATGTGCCTGCGATCCGTCGTAGTTCACCCGTCGTCCGTAGATATATTCCACTCCGGCCTGCAGGAGCGAATTGATATTCCAGAACACGTTGCCTACAGCATACTGGGCGTAGCGATACAGGCTGTCGCCTGTCGGCATGACGCAATCATTGGCGTATGTGCGCACATGCGAATAGGTAGCTGTGGCAAATACTTTGGGACAGATGTTAAACTGCAGTCCTCCATAAGCACCCCATGCCTTGACGGTGTTGAGCACATTGGGATCAGTCGCCGACGGCATCATATCCATTCCGCAGCCGGTAAGATCCTGTATATAACTGGCTATCCCCTTTCCATACAAAGCCTGATAATAAGTGGTGAGCCAGGGTGTCACCTCCGCGGAACCGCTGAGCTGAACTCCCCAACCGATCTTGTCGACATTCTTGCCGGAAAGCGGATTGTTATACAGCATGTTGCGCAATACTCCCGAAAGACGCAGCCAACTGTCTCCTCCGTTCCAGCTCCAACGCAGGAATACCGGTATGTCGGGCACACGCTGATTCACCTTGTATGCTCCATATCCGTCAGCATCCGTGACTGAATACATCGGAAGTTCGGCACCTACACCGGCACTCCATTCCTTTTTCTTTCCGAAGCTGAAACTATAGTCCAACACACAGTTTCCCACAGATGAAGAAGCATTCGGGCCTTCATAATCTATCGTGGGAGGGGTGGATGCCGGATCGGCGAAGAGAGTTTTGTCATAGCCCACTTCAAAACCACGATAACGCATATACGCATATTGCAGTGCGGGGGCATAACTGTCGCCGAGAAGATTGGCTCCGATAAAGGCAGAGAACTGATTGTCCGATCCCGGCAGACCTACGAAATTAAGAAACAGGCTCGTCTGCTGTGCGGAAAACTGTACCAGACCACCGTCACCTCTGCGTCGGGTCATCGGAATCGACGATACAATGAATTCATTGGGATTGTCCATCGGATTTCCGAAATCATAGCTGACCGTTGTCTTGATATTGCCACCTATGCCGATATAATATGAATGGTCTTTCCCCATTACTGCAAAACGGGGCACATTAGATCCGAATTCCGAAGGGGAATTGTCAAGCAGAAACTGATAAACCAATGCAGAATCAGCCCGGTTGAACACGGTCTTTACATATCCCTCATGTTTCTGGGTCGGATGATGGTAATGTTGCGCATTGGCCGGCGGAGTTCCGACCGTCACGGCTGCCATGACAGCTGCCGCAAAATAAGGATAAAGTTTAGTCATTGGTTTGTCAATTAACAGTATTTTTGAACACTACTTGTGTTTTTTCTTTTTATTTTAACAGATAAAAACGAAAAAAGTTAGCGACTACTGATCAGGATGAGCGTTTCCCGAAGAAAGCGAAATGAGCCGGGATGTCGCCTGTACGTACTTTCCACTGCAATATCCCTTCCCGGGAGAAGCAGTAAAGCCATCCGGGGTTGACATAATTTCCGGCATCGGTGACAAAAATCTGTCCAGTAAGAGGATTCACCTTCACACCGTATGGTATCTTTATCTGTCGCTCGGTGCCGTCCTTTATGAAATTGTCACACACCTTCTCCATCAGACGAGTATCGATGATCGCATTGGTTAGGGTGTTGCTCATCGTCTGGTAACTCCACGAGGTGGAGACAATATATATGGAGTCACCCACCACATCCATCGCACTCACTGGAACGTCGAATTCCTTTTCCACCTGTTCTGTTTTCGGATTGAAGCAGTAAAGTCTGGAGTGATTGTCGTAATAGTCTCCACGCGACGAAATCCACAGACGTCCTTTGGAATCGGGGCGCACGCGGGAAAGATTAATGGCGATCTCAAAGCGTTTTTCCTCCACAAAAGACTCCAGATCAATTACCGAGACTGTGTTTTCATAGTTCGGCACCATATAACCGCCGGAATTGGCCACGTAGATCTTCCCACCGACGATCGCAAGTTCATCCGGTTGAAAACCGACTATACATCTGTCCACCACCTGAAGCGTGGCGGTATCTACTTTGGCCACATATCCCTTCTGTGAATAGTCCGGCCGTATCTCCACAGGCCCGGCATACGATGTCACGTATGCATACTTCCCATGAAACTGTATGAACCGACAGTTGGGGATCTCGATCTGTCCTATACGGCGTGCCGTTTCCGCATCCATGACCTCGACCTTGTTGCTGCAGTTTATCACGGCATAAAGCCGTGATCCATATATTTTGAGATCATTTCCTACGTCTCCAAGTTCCTTCGGCACATCCGGATTGGCAGCACCATAGATATTCCTGGTATATATCGCGCCATCGTAGACATACTTGTCAAGCGTGGACTTGTTCGATCCCATGTTTCCCTCGTTGAGAAGATAGAAACCCTCGATTTCGTCAAAACGAGGTGACGGATCTTCCACCGGAACCGGTTCCGGCGGATAGACTATACTTTCTTCGCGACACCCGGATATGAATGTCAACGAAAATATCGATAAAATAACAACGATTATGCTTTTCATATATCGAACTGAAGAATAAGTTTGAAGTTGGTGCCAGGCATCGGATAATTGAGAATCACCTCATATTGCTGATTAAACAGATTATTTATCTCCAATGTGGTCCGGAGACGCGTCCGGCCTATAGGCTGCGTATAACTTACTGAAAGATCGTGTGTGTACCAGGGCTGTTCGTAATTGACCGGAATGTTGGAACTGTTGTGCCAACGTTCCCCGACATATATGAACGAGTAGTTGAGATTGAACCTCCACCAGTAACCGCCCACTACAGCCGATCCGCTGTGCTTAGGGATATATGCGATCTGTCCCCTGTAAGTGCCGGCGGCATCCTGATTGTCTGAAGGGTCGGAATAATCCATCGCACGCTGGAAGGTATAGTTAAGACGTCCGTTGAGAGTGATTCCTTTTGGAAGCGATATCTCAGTTGAGGCCGTGAAGTCAATGCCCCAGATACGCACCTTGCCGATATTCATCATCATCCAACGGTATTGGCCTGTACCTTTGGGAACGGCGATTATCTTGTCAGTGATACGATTGTGATACCCATCTATAGAAAGATGGAACGAACGGAACACGGAGCGGGTGAAAAAGAAGTCATATACAGCTCCGACGTTATATTGACTGACATACTCAGGTTTCAGATCGGCATTACCTATATCGGTATAATACAAATCATTGAAGGTCGGCATACGGAAGATCTTCTTGTAGAACGCACGGAGATTGAACTGTCGGTCGGCAAACGGCTGCCATGAGAGAAACACTGCGGGTGTGAACTCATGGAAACGCTTTCTGCGTGTACCCAGATTCTCATTGCCGGATATTATTCTGGAGCGGTCGAATACAAATGTGCCGAGAAGACTACCCTGGGCTTTCAGACCATTCCATCGCCATGCAGTTGCGGCAGAGACAAGGAGAGTGTGACGTTGTGGCTCGACGAAGTTGACAAGAGTGGCGTCAAGCGCATTCCACTGCCAATCGGCCGCCATCGAGACATCCCAATCATGCAGAATCTCATATCTGGCCGCAAGCGACAGATATGTCTCATCCTGCCAGAATTTATTGTCGATATACATCAGCGTGGTGTCCGGATTCAGATATCGCATGTAGTCGCGGGCATACTTGGCATTGGCCATAAGGTCGAATTTATCCGACAGACTTTTCTGCCAGCTACCTTGTGCGAAGAAGTTGCGGTCCCATTGCCGCTGCGAATTTTTCCAGACATTGTTGACTATCGCGCCGGGAATCCCCTTCTCACTATCATAGTAATACACTTTGGCATGCCAGCGTCCGCCGTCAAGGCGTCCGAATAGACCCGCCTCAAGCCGCAGGGAATGGATATCCCCGTTCTTACGGACAGCAGTAGTGTCCCAGGCCACGCTTCCATCAGGAAAAATCTTACGGTATCTGAATTTATATCGTCCCGTGGCAGAGGTATACTCGGCATTGACCGAAGCCGAAATACGGTCCGACAGTTTGTATTCGAATCTGACGGATGGATTTGCCAGACCGAAACTGCCCGTACGGAAAGTGATGTTCAGATTGAAACGTTTCTTTCCCGGGAAACGGGGCTGACGCGTACGGAGATAAATGGTACCTGCCGAACCGAAATCCTTAGCCGACTGGAATATATCGCTTTTCTGACCGTTGTAGAGAGAGATCTCCTCGATATTGTCGAGAGAGAATTTCCCGAGATCTATCTGTCCGTTCTGTGCGTTTCCGAGTTGTATTCCGTCGTAGAACACACCTAAATGATTAGTACCCATCGAACGTATGTCGACCGTTTTCACGCCTCCGACCCCCCCGTAATCCTTGATCTGAGCACCGGAGAAATAACGTATGGCATCAGCCACATTGTGTGAGTTGAGCTGATCAAGAGCCTTTCCGTCCAGACGTTGAGCCGGTATGACCTCATTGTCCGGACGCAGACTTCCCATCACAATGAAGTCGGGCAATGTCTGTGCCGAATCTCTCTTCTCTTCCGCCGCCATGCTCAGATGAGACATAATCACCGCAGCAATGACAACCTGTGAAATATATCGGATCATGAATAGCCTGAGTAACTTTAAGTACCGAAAGTTGCGAGGCATGAGCATCCGGCCGGTCTTCTGACTTATCTCCCCTTCCTTATTGGCCTTCCCAGACATTTTCATCCAGTGACACAATACATAAGGAAGCATCGGAGAATCACAGCAGCGGCTCTGTCGGAGGGATTCTCACCCTGTTCCCGTCACCGGGCTCACATGCGGCTGCAAAATTACTGAATTTTTCCGACCTGCATATAATCGGCAAAACGAAAAGTACATTTTTCGGTGTTTTTCGGACACAGCTATTTAACTGCCTTTTAATCTCCATTAAAACACTGTTGACTTTCGCGACTTTTCCTCCAACTTTCGGCATTGCGAGTATTTTCAAGCTACTCGGGAGGGCCAAAAGCAAAGAAAAAACGCCAAGCTCATCCAAATATTGTCTGAGTATTAGCGTTTTACCTTGCGGAGTGACCGAGATTCGAACTCGGGAAGCGGTTTTGCCGCTTACACGCTTTCCAGGCGTGCCTCTTCAGCCACTCGAGCACCACTCCAAATTAAAAATTTTTGTCAATTTCTCTTTACTGCCTTCGTTATAATCGAAATTTAAAAGGCCATCTGTATTTGACGGTGCGAAGTTAATACTTTTCCGGGACATAACAATCCTTTTTATCTCTTTTTTTATTATTTTTGCGCAATTTTATACCGTCATGGACTTTACCGGTTTTTATCCGGAATAAGCCATGACAAAAGTCTCTAATGATAATCAAGGATTTATGGCATTATACGGCAGATTTGGCTCTTTAGTGGCCATGGGATATCTGGCAGTAGTCTTGACAGGTTGCAGTAGCAATGGCTCTGAAAATGGTTTCCCGGAGAATTTTGACAAAATCGGTGACGCAGGCCGCATAGCATTCATGATGGAGCGTGTGCCGGCCGACAGTGTGGCTCGTTTTATCTGCGATGCGGCTTTGGGTAAGATAGAAGGTGCCAGAATAGATTCTCTTGCAACTGCCACTCTTTATCCTTATGAGCATTATCGTGATGCCGATCTGGCGTCATACGCAAATGCATACGATACATACAGCCAGTCACTCCCGCTGCCTGAGAAGATGCGGCTTTACGGTATGGCGGCACAGGTAAATCCCCAGCAAATGGGATACCAACTCGGTGTGGAGTATATCAACAATATCCGTAGCCGTAAGATGAGCGTGCAGGATATTTCTGCGGAAATAGCCGAATTCAAGAAAGCATGCAAATCTGATCCTGATACTTACCGTCGTTTTGTCAAGGGGCTGAAAGCGGCTCTTGAGATGGAACATGGCAATGGCATCAGCGAGGAAGTCTATACACGGTTCTCAAATCTTCCGGAGGAGTGAAATCGATAAAAAGCATGCAGTTATGAAAAGCGTCAGTGACTACACATACATGGTGGAAGAGTCTATCGCAGGACTTGGATATGGAGCGGCAACTCCGACTAATCTATATCTCCCTATAGAGTATGGTCTACAGAAAGGGGGCAAACGCATCAGACCTGTACTGACATTGATGGCCTCCGAAGCATTCGGAACGACAGCGCAGAAAGCTCTGATCCCGGCAACAGGAATAGAGATGTTTCATAATTTCACTCTCCTTCATGATGATGTGATGGACCGCAGCGATCTCCGGCGTGGACGTCCGACCGTCCATAAGAAATGGGATGAGAACACTGCCATCCTTTCTGGCGACACAATGCTTACGTTGGCTACACAGATGGTGAGCACGGTACCGGACGTCGTACTCCGCCGCGTGCTTGACACATTCAACCGCATGGCCATCGCCGTCTATGAAGGTCAGTGTCTTGACATGGATTTCGAACAGATGGATGTAGTCAGTGCGGAAAGCTATCTTGACATGATAGGGAAAAAGACTGGAGCACTCCTGGGTGCCGCAGCGGCCATAGGGGCAATTATAGCCGAGGCTTCCGAGAAAGATTGTTCACTGATGGAGCAATACGGATATATGTTAGGGTTGGCTTTCCAGATTCAAGACGACTGGCTCGACATGTTTGGCGATCCGGCCACATTCGGCAAGCCGATCGGCGGAGATGTGCTCAACCGTAAGAAGACGTTTCTTACGGTGAGTGTCATGGAACGTGGCGGTGCAGAAGCGCAGGCATTGCACGATGCCATGAATATATCGGATGGAGAACTCCGAATAAAGACAGTGCGGAAAATATATGAGCAGGCCGGTATTCCCGATCTCTGCCGCGAAAATATCGAATTTTACAGCCATAAGGCTCTCCGTGCTGTACGCTCCACTGGGATGTCGGAAGAGGGGCAACGAAGTTTTGAGAAACTTGTTGAGAAACTTATCGACCGCCGCAGATGACCGACACACATACTCATCTGTATCTCCCCGAATTCGATGCAGACCGTGAAGATGTCATTCTCCGTGCCATCGAGGCCGGAATTGACAAGATGGTTATGCCAAACGTCGACATTGAGACGGCAGAACTGTTGCAGGCAATACGACACGATTATCCCGAACATATATTCACCGCCTGGGGTCTGCATCCCACATCGGTCGATTACTCTTGGAGAGAGAACACAACCCGACTTCTCCAGCATCTTGACGAACCAGGATGCGTGGCAGTAGGAGAAGTAGGCATTGACCTGTATTGGGATACCACCTACCGCGACCAGCAGATGGAATGCCTCGCAATGCAACTGTCGGAAGCATCCACACGTAGACTTCCCGCGATAATCCACTGCCGGAACGGCCTTGACGAGACGTTGGATGTTATCAGCCAGCTACACAAGCCACTTCCAAAGATGGTATTCCACAGTTTTACCGGCAGTGAGGAAGATGCCGCCAGAATCCTATCGGCCGTCCCGGAGGTTTTTTTCGGCATAAACGGAGTGGTGACATTCAAGAATGCCCGCGACCTTCATGCCGCCATTCCAACAATAGGCATAGACCGGATTGTATTGGAAACAGATTCACCCTATCTGGCACCTGTCCCCCACCGCGGAAAACGCAACGAAAGCGCATACATCACAAATGTATGCAGTAAAGTAAGTGAACTTCTTGGCATCACAACCGAAGAAACGGAACGTATGACCGATCTGAACGCCAGAAAACTTTTCCTACTATAATAAGCCTGACTATTCGGCCTTTGTTATTTCGGGATCAGGCTTCGGACGACGACGTCGGGGTCTGCGACGAGGAGTGTCACCGGATGCCTTCTCTTTTGAATCAGGCTGCACTTCCATTCCATTGGAAGGAGTGCTTTCCGTAGTGACCTCTTTCTTAGGCCGGGGTCTGCGACGACGAACGCGCGGGGCAACAGAAGTCTCTGCAACGGATGTTTCCTCTTCCGGGTGCGACTCCGGCTTAGGACGTCTACGGGGACGACGACGCGGAACACGTGGAGATTTCTCATCTTCCATAGACACATCCTTCTCATCGGGAACAGTTGGCTGTGCCTTGAGGGAATCGACAATCAGGTCGGCAGCAAACTTCGATGCCACCGATGTGCCGAGTTTGCGACGCATCGCCTTGTAACTGTTCACCTGCCATTCGCGCTGAGGAGAATTCTGGAGAAGTGCAGAAAGCTCGCGGGCGATACTGTCGACCGTGCAGTGATGCACCAGAAGCTCTGGAACAACCTGATTGCCCACAATAAGGTTGGGAAGGGAAACGTACTTCACTTTCAGAAGTTTCTCCATGATCTTATACGACAGTTTTCTGCCGTTCGCACGGTAGCACACTACCTGCGGAGTTCCTATAAGAGCAGTCTCAAGCGTAGCGGTGCCGGATGTGACCACAGCGGCACGGGAATACTTCAACAGAGTGGGAGTGCAGCCGAACACCACCGGAAGTCCCGGATCCTGTGCCACCTCACGATAAAATCTTTCAGGCACAGAGGGAGCGGCGGCAACCACATACCTGAATTCCGGGAAACGTTTGGCTGCCTCTATCATGAGGTGAAGGTTATTTCTTATCTCACCCTTGCGTGATCCCGGCAGCAGAGCTATTATTGGTCTCTCATCACCTCCAAGTCCCTGACGTTCTCTGAAATGACGGACAGGAGGAAGATGCGACAATGCGTAGTCCATCTCCTGAACAGATGGATTACCCACGTAAGTCACCTTATAGCCATGACGCGCATAAAAAGGCACCTCGAAGGGAAGTATGGAATATAATGAGGTGACATATTTCTTTATTTTCCGGACACGATACTCTTTCCAGGCCCATACCTTCGGAGATATATACCAGTCGACACGTATACCGAGACGGGAAGCATACCGGGCCAACTTGAGATTGAAGCCGGGATAATCCACAAGGACAAGCACATCAGGTCGAAAATCCGAAAGTATATTTTTTGCAAGACGCAGATTGCTGTAAATGCGGGGCAATTTCCGGATCACTTCGGAGAATCCCATCACATTCATCCGGTCATAATGCAGATCAGGATTTCTCCGGGCAGCCTTTGCCATGAGATCGCCTCCGAAAAAACGAAATTCGGCAGCAGGGTCCAGTTCGCGGATTGAGCTGATGAGGGCGGAGGCATGAAGATCGCCGGAAGCCTCTCCGGCCATAAACATATATTTCATCTCGGTTATTTGTCTAAAAAAGTACTCCCTACTTTGTACTCCGTACTTTATACTCTGTACTCTTTCTGTACTCTATTGGGCCATACAATAATACGTATGAACCGGCGTTTTTCGTATATGATTAAGGCGCGAATTTTCATTTTCACAATCATATCATGTATCGGTCTTGTTGTCAGTTCATGCATCAATGATGACATAACCACATCCTCAAACGATGTGCTCACATTCTCGACAGACACATTAAGTTTTGACACCGTATTCACCGACTTAGGCACTCCTACCGCCCGTCTTCTTGTCTATAATAAAGCGAAGAAAGGGATTAACATCAGCTCTATCGGATTCAAAAATCCGGAGACCGATTTCCAGCTCAATGTAGACGGAATGAGCGGCGAACGGTTTCATGATGTTGAGATCCGGGGTGGCGATTCCATCTATATTTTTGTAGAATGCTTCATTCCCCCTACCGAGGGCAACGAACCATATCTGGTGGAAGATCAGCTTGTATTCGTAACCAATGGCGTACAACAGGAAGTGCAGGTAGAGGCATACGGACAGAATGTGACCCGACTGCGCGATCTGACTCTGACCGAAGACACCCGACTCACCACCGAACGCCCATACGTGGTGTTCGACTCGCTTGTAGTGGCCGAAGGAGTTACCCTCTCGATCGACCCGGGAGTGAAGCTTCTATTCCATGATAAAGCCAAACTGATAGTAAACGGCAGACTCGATGCGGTGGGAGAACCGGGAAAGATGATCGACATGCGCGGCGACCGTCTCGACAACGTGCTTCCGGATGTCGGATACGATATTCTTGCCGGACAATGGACAGGAATCCGGTTCGCTTCCGGATCATTTGAAAACCGGATGGAATATGTCGATATGCGCTCCACCTCAGAAGGGATCCGTATCGACTCATGCGGCAATCTCGACCGCCAGAAGCTCCTTCTGCGGAATTCATGGCTCCACAACTCCCAGTCGACTGTCCTTGACAGCCGATATGCCAAAGTAGATGCCTACGGTGTATGCTTTTCCGAAGCCGCCGAGGCGGTGGTACGCCTCACAGGAGGTCTGCATGAGTTCACTCAATGCACCATCGCCAACAACTATCTCTTCGCTGCCGTCAGCGAACCATTGCTGAGTCTGTATCACTGCCTGCCGACAGGAACCGATGACGGCACCAACCCCAATCCATTCATGCGAGCCACATTTGAGAACAGCATAGTCTACGGTCTCGGCACCGACATCAATGAAGGCGACCTTACAGGATCGGAAGTATTTCTGCGAAATGTCCTTCTGAAATCGGAAGGTTCTGACGATGACAACTTCATCGACTGCATCTGGGGTGAAGATCCTCTCTTTTACACCGTGCGTTCCGACTATTACTTCAACTATCGGCTCAAGCCAGACTCTCCGGCCATCGGAGCAGGCAATCCGGCATACGTGAACCAGCTTTCACTCTACGACATGGATGGCCTCAACCGCCTTGCCGACGGCAATCCCGCACTCGGTGCCTACGTGTTTGTCCCTGAGGAGAATCCGGAAGCCCTGCGTCGCCATCGTCTGGCCCGTTGGAGAAAACAGTGAAATCTTAAACCGCGACACTTGGGGCGCGCTCATCTGTCCCGCTTGTCAAAGTAGGAATTCCACCTGTTTGAAGAGGTATGTACGTTCCTGACCACAGGCAAGGCGCAGGTGCAGCGGACCGTCCGGATCTATTCCGGATATCACAGCTTCAAAAATCTCTCCGGTTGTAGTGTCGCGAAAGGGATGGAGATCACTATCGCCGCGCCACAACCTTTGCAGAAATTCCTGATGGACCCTTTGTTTTCCTTTTTCATCCCATATACGCGGGAATGCCAGATCAAGTCTGCGCATCATCTCCTCCCTGACAGCTTCCACGGCAGTTGGGCTGCCAAGTAACTGAAACATCGACACCGGATTAGGAGCCGGACTGAGAAATTCCTTCTGGTTGACATTGATGCCTGCACCAATCACTGTATGCATCAACTCCGACCCCATAAGCGAGTGTTCTATAAGGATGCCACATATCTTACGGTCGCCGACATAGATGTCGTTGGGCCATTTCACTTTAGCATCTATGCCGAACACACCGAGCGTATCGGCCACGGCAAGTGCGACCGCCTCACTGACCGCAAACTGTCTTCGTGCCGGGAACTTCGTAAGTCTCACGAATACGGAAAAAGTAAGATTCGCACCCGGTTCCGATTCCCAGGAATTGCCGCGCTGACCACGACCAGCAGTCTGTTCGCGGGCCACTACCATTGTAGGAGATTCCAATGAAGATGCGTTCTCCTTCACATAGTCGTTGGTACTTCCTACGGATTCAAGTTCTATCAGATTCATAAATCCGGTAAATCAATAGTCCTTACACCTGTCTCCGGATCTACGGAGATCTCCACGTCAACCGTTTCAGCCGGAAGCATCTCTTCCACTATCTCAGGCCACTCGATAAAACAATAACGGCCGGAATAGAAATAATCCTCCGCGCCTATGTCGAAAGCCTCTTCAGGAGTTTCGAGACGATAAAAATCAAAATGATATATGGATTCTCCCGTAGTCTGTGAACGATATTCGTTGAGAATGCTGAAAGTAGGGCTTGCACTGTCATCCGTCACACCAAGCTGACGACACAATTCAGCTATAAGTGTTGTCTTACCGGCTCCCATCGGCGCATGGAAAGCGATCACACGTCTGTCTCCGACAGCTTTCAGCAACTTTCCAGCTGCCTCCGGCAGTCCCTCTACTGAATCAATCTGAATTTTCATGACACAAAATTACAAAAATTTCCACTATAAGTTTGGCTGTTACTCTTAATTGAACTACTTTTGTAAATTAAAGACAAAAACAACCGTAATCAAAAACAGATAAATGGGAAAAGTATTGATCATCGGCGCAGGCGGCGTCGGAACGGTAGTTGCCCACAAATGCGCGCAACACCCGGAAGTGTTTGAGGAGATCGTGATCGCTTCGCGGACAATCGCCAAATGCGACGCGCTTGCCAGGAAAATCGGTGCGAAAAATATATCGACCGATTGCGTGGACGCCGACAATGTGGATCAACTTGTGCAACTTTTCAATCGCCACAAACCTGACATCTGCATCAACGTGGCCCTCCCCTATCAGGATCTCACCATAATGGAGGCATGTCTGCAGACCGGGGTCAACTATCTCGACACGGCCAACTATGAGCCGAAGGATGAAGCTCATTTCGAATATTCCTGGCAATGGGCCTATCGCGAACGCTTCGAAAAAGCCGGACTCATGGCCATACTCGGCTGCGGTTTCGATCCGGGCGTATCGGCTATCTTCGTGGCATACGCCGCAAAACATCATTTCTCCGAGATGCAGTATCTCGACATCGTGGACTGCAACGCCGGAAACCATGGCAAGGCCTTCGCCACAAACTTCAACCCTGAAATCAACATTCGCGAAATCACACAGAAAGGGAAATACTGGCAGGACGGCAAATGGGTTGAAACTGAAAATCTTGAAATCCATCGTCCTCTTACATATCCCAATATCGGCGAACGTGAATCATATCTCCTCTACCACGAGGAGCTTGAATCTCTCGTGCAGAATTTCCCGACCATCCGTCGCGCTCGTTTCTGGATGACTTTCGGACAAGAATATCTGACTCACCTCCGTGTGATCCAGGACATAGGCATGGCACGCATTGATCCGGTGATGTATGAAGGCAAAGAGATCATTCCCATCCAGTTCCTGAAAGCCGTGCTTCCCGATCCTGGAAGCCTCGGAGAGAACTACACCGGCGAGACCTCCATCGGCTGCCGCATACGCGGTCTCGACAAGGAAGGGAAAGAATCCACATATTACATCTACAACAACTGCTCCCATGAGGCCGCCTACAAAGAGACCGGTGCGCAGGCCGTGAGCTACACAACCGGCGTTCCGGCAATGGTAGGCGCATACATGTTCCTGACCGGCAAATGGGTGATGCCCGGCGTGCACAACGTCGAGGAGTTCGATCCGGATCCGTTCCTGGAAATGCTTGCCGCCTCTGGCCTCCCCTGGAGCGTCATCACCGACGGCGACATCGAGCTTGAAGCCTGATATATACCTTTCCAATGCCCTTGTCTCACTAATCTTCATTAAGGAGACAAGGGCATTGGAAATTGTTCACATTCTCTATCATCTTTAATAAATAATCTGAACATGAGAAAAAGACTACATTTACCGGTGTTTCTTCTCGCCTTGACGGCCTCTTTGACACCTATGACTGCCAATGCGGCAGAACCCACCACTCTCCTTGATGCGGACTTTTCAGTGCTGACACAAGGATCAGTAGAGAATCCTGTCGAAATACCCTCCTACGGGACTGGTTCAATATCAACATTCTTCACGGGATGGAGTTCCAGCAAAGCATTTCAGGCCGGAGGTCAGCTCAAACTGACAGACGGAGGATATGTGCAGACTTCCCGGCTTACGATGACAACGTCGCAGGCAGTGAAAGTGAGCATGCGCGTACGCGCCCTCGACAGTTACGGAGGAATGGTCAACATACAGATCGGCTATGCAGCAGCCCAATCTGTGATGCTCAACGGCGATCAGTATCAGGATATCTCACTCGTGACCACAACATCATCCTCAAGCGCAAACGTAAAAGTATCTCCTTTCCTGAGCGCAGCCGGTCTTCTGATTTCCAACCTTAAAGTGGAACAGTCCGCCGACTTCATGCCTTCTCCCACTATCTATACTCCTACAGACTTCAACGGGACTTCATTCACTGCCCGATGGAAAGCCGTAAGCGGGGCGACACAATATCTGATCAATGTGTTCAGCTACAATTCCACAGGCGATAAAGTCTTTGCTGTCAAGGACGAAGCCGCCACCGGCACCTCAAAGAAGATTGAAGAACTTACCGAAGGACCACAGTATTGGTACACCGTGAGCGCATCCAACGGCACAGCCGTTTCCGATCCGTCACAGCCCGAGGAACTGATCAAACGTTACAACTCTATCAACGCTCCCACCAACGTAAAGGCCATAGCCAAAGACGGTGTTGCGACCGCCTCCTGGAATTCCGTGCCTGAAGCTGAAAAATATGTGGTGACAGTCAACCGTTATGAGACTATGCTCAAGGCCGGAGCCGCCGACATCCTTAATGAGAATTTCTCAAAAGTGACAGTCGGAACTCTTGAAAGTGTCGAATTCATATTCCGTACTGACGGTTATACCCAACAGGAAGGCTGGGAAGGAGAAAATCTGGCAGCCGCAGCAGGACATCTGGTATTATCCCCCCACAGCAATGAGGCCCATCTTTCCACACCTGTTCTCGATCTGTCCAAGTCTGACGGAGAATTTACCGCCTACGTGAATATGGCGGAAGGTCAATTCGGGACGTATTATGCCGGAGCTACCCTTACCGCAAGCATCATCGATGCAGAAGGAAACACGCTTGAGTCAAAGGATATAACCTTAGAACAAGGTTTCAAGACATACGACATCGCCTTTACCAAAGGCACCGCTGCATGCCGTCTGAAACTCTCATACTCCGGTTCCCGCAAAGTATTCTTCGACGAAATCACCATCTCTCAGGTCGTACCGGCAGGAACAGTAATCAAAACACAGTTCCTGATCAAGGAGACGGAAGATACAAATATTGATTTCCAGATTGTGGAAGCTGAAAACATCCGCTACACCGTATCTGTTCAGAGCGTTGTACGCACCGTGGACTCTTCAGGCAACGAATATGAACTTTATTCCGAACCTACCGACGAGACAAATGTCGAAAGCGGTGAAGTCGGAGTCGATACCGCTATTGGAGACGCAGTGCGTATAAACGTATTGTCCGACGGCTCTGTCACAGTAAACCTGACTGAGGCATCATTAGTGGAAATATACACACTTGAAGGACGCAAAACCGCTTCCGCTTTCATTACAGAAGGCAACGGCGTCCTCAATCCCGGCTTCCGCGGCGTGGCAATCGTCCGGATCAATAACAAGGCATTCAAAGTAATTCTCTGATACTCTTATTAAACGCCAGCGCGTGGCAGATGACCGCAAGGCATCCCGCCACGCGCTTTGCTGTCTCACGAAATTAGCTTATCTTTGCGGATAAATTCTTACATCCAATTGATTCTGAAAATGAAACCGTCCTTTCTTATAGTCTTCGGGCTTCTTGCAGCCACAATGACTGTTTCCGCCTATTCCGGTACTGCAAATACTCCCGGCAAACCCATCGACATATCCACGCGCAAAGGGCTCGTGGATATCACGCCTTTGAATAATAATATTTTCAAGATCAGTCTCTTCTCTTCAGGAGAAAGGGAAGAGTTGCCCAAAAGTCAGGCACAGGTGCTAAATGGAATACCTTGTGAGATAAAGACTACCGACAAACCTCAACAGGTGCAACTTATCTCTCCCACCACTCGAATCACAATTGACAAGGAATCCGGTAAAATATCATTTTTCGACGCCTCTGGTCTGCCTCTCCTTTCCGAAGCTGATGGCATCGACAACACCGGAAATATAAAGAGCGTCAGCCTTGTCCCGAACGGAAAGCAGGCATTCTACGGAGCAGGCGAACGCGGCCACCGTCTTAAGCTAAACGGCGACAGTCTCGTCATGTACAACCGTCAGAACTACGGGTACACCGGCGATGACCCACGTATATCGCAGATGAACATAACCGTCCCATATTTCGTATCCGACAAGGGATATGGGGTGCTTTTCGACGACTATGCCAAAGCCGGACTTTCTCTCGGCGACACCATCGTCTACCGAAGTGAGACGGCCAAACCCCTGTCTTATTTCTTCATCAACGGCAATGGCACGCTTGCAGGAGCAACCGGTCAATACACACTACTCACCGGGCGACAACAACTTCCACCTTTCTGGACCTTAGGCTACATCACCTCCAAATACGGCTACAGGACACAAGCGGAGACTTTGGGAGTGGTGGACACACTCAAAACACGAGGATATCCTCTCGACGGCATCGTGCTCGACCTTTACTGGTATGGGAAAGAGACCGATATGGGTCGTCTTGAATGGAATCCGGAACAGTGGCCCGACCACCGGAAGATGCTTGCCGACCTCAAAGAGAAAGGGGTGAATACTGTACTCATCTCCCAGCCTTATCTCAATAAAATCGGGGCCATCGACAACTATAATATACTTTCCGAAGCAGGGATGCTCGTCAAGGACTCCGCCGGACACACAAAGGACGTGACTACCTGGGTCGGAGATGCCGGAATGCTCGATGTCAGCAACCCTGCGACACGCGAATGGATGTGGAACCGCTACAAATCGCTCACCGACGACGGTGTGGCCGCATGGTGGGGAGATCTGGGAGAACCGGAAGTGCATCCACTTGGAATGGTTCACGACAACGGTGAGACCACAGAGCAATACCATAATGTCTACGGAAACGAGTGGAGTCGCATAATCCACGAAGGATTCCGCAAGGATTTCCCGGACCGCCGCATAATGATGCTCATGCGCGGCGGAACAGCTGGACTGCAACGATACAACGTCTTCCCGTGGAGCACGGATGTCTCGCGCTCCTGGGGAGGACTACAGCCTCAGGTGAACATCATGCTCAACTCCGGACTCTCGGGACTCGCCTATATGAGCAGCGATGTAGGCGGTTTCGCTGTAGACCCCGACCATCCCACAGACCCGGAACTTTATGTCCGCTGGCTTCAGATGGGCACTTTCACACCCACCCTGCGCACTCACGCCCAGGATCGTCCCGAACCTTACAACTATCCGGGAATGGAGGAAATCTCCAGAAAATTCATCAAGATGCGCTATGAATGGCTACCTTACAACTATACCCTTGCCTACGAAAATGTAACCGAAGGACTGCCTTTCGCACGTCCTCTCAACTTCCGGGGCGAAAATCCGGAATCCATCCACGACGGTCTACCCGACGAATACCTCTGGGGCGACAACTTGCTCGTGGCTCCAGTGATGCACAAAGGTATGCGTAGCCGTAAAGTCAGCTTCCCGACAGGAGAATGGTACGACTTCAACCGACCCGCCAGTCCGCTCTATCGGGGAGGCTCCATCGTCACCGTGGAAGCCCCACTCGACGAACTGCCGATGTTTGTCCGCGCCGGATCATTCATACCACTATACACCAAACCTATAGAAAACACCTCGCAATACAACCCGCAATTTCTTACCGTCCGCTACTATCCTTCATCGGCATGGAGCGACTATACACTCTACGACGATGACCGTCTATCCCCTACATCGATCGAAGATGGGAAATACCGTCTGACCACTTTCTCAGGCCGGCACAACGGACAGACCATCGAGATCGAAGCCAAAGGCAACGGCGGCACATACGAAGGTGCACCGGCAACACAGACCATCACCTTTGAGATAGAGGCAATGAAACATCAACCTTCAACTGTGGAAATCAACGGCAAACCGGCAATCTGGTCTTACGATGCAAATACACATCGTCTGACCATCCCCTGCACATGGGACCACACACACCTGTCCCTCCGCATACGCTGATAGATTGTCAATCCCGTCATACTACAGAAATGGCTGCGCTTCTCATTTTTAAGCGCAGCCATTTTATCAAGTATAACCGACAGATTATTTGCTCAACTTGCCGTTTACAACGTAATTGAAAGTATAGTCCGATCCCAAGATATTTTCTGTCTTTACATCTTCTGTGAATACAAGTGTATTTGTTGTGGCATTAGAATTACTGAATTCCTTATTGACAAAACAATTGTTGAACTCTATACCAAATACACTTGGTACAGAAAAGAAACCAACTTTATAAATATTGCCCGGTGAATACAGATATACATTATCAAGACTTACACTCTGGCCATAAGAAGAACTAATCACGCCATTATCCATACCGGATTGATCCACTTGCTGTCCTATCAGATAGCCCCCTTTCACAGTTACACTTTTAGAACTTTTTCCGTTACAGTCAAGAGCAGTATTTTTTGCCTTCACAGTGCAATTTTCTATAACTGCATTCCCTTCCATATTAATGGCAGTATTATATGTAGTCTCAAAAACGCAGTTGCTAAAAGTATATTTAGCCGTCCCCCAGACGCAAACACAATTAGTACGTACAGTACAATCTTCCATAACGAGACTTTTGCATCTTGCATCAATCAAGTAGACTGACTCACTTTTTACATTTGTCGCATTGATAGTTATTCCCTTCAGACTTACATCTCCAATATCAGATCTCGAAGGAACAAATCCCAAAATATGGAAACTACTTGTAATGCCGTCAGCATAATTTAATTCTCCATTTCCTGTTATAGTGGCATCACTGCAGAAAGCAAGAGCATTTGTCTGAAGATTATTCAGTTTGCCGTCGAGTTTGATGTAGACAGGATTATTGAATGTAGTTGCCGGCATAGTGGAGAGATCGATCTCGACCCCTTCCTGAACGTAGGCCGATCCGTCGTTCTGCAACGCCGCAATAAATTCATCCTGTGTTTTCACAGGAGTAAGCGAGACATTGATATTATCCTTGAAGTCAGGGTCGATAGTCACCGTGAAGGCGTTCTGTGTGGTCAGAAGCGAGCCGTAGATGTTAGTCCGGTAGTTCTGGCGCACCGGTGTCGACGCGAGGTTGAGTGTGTTCACTGTCGCCGCACCTGTCTTGCCGTTGATTGTGTATGTCGCATTGATCAGATTTGCGGCATCCTCCGTCGGGGCCACAAGCAGATAGTTCATCTCAATGTAGCTGTAACCCGATACCGGGA
>CANEHE010000016.1 GCA_947427285.1 uncultured Porphyromonadaceae bacterium | reverse complement strand
TCGGTCACATAGCCCGCTATGCTCCCTCCTCATAAAGTGCGCCTTAACAAAAAATCCACCACTCTGCGTTTAACAATGATTTTTAAACAACCTCTAAGAGTCTTATCTATAAATAAATCGGGACAGAAAAGCCAGTAGCGGAAAACCTCCCGCATAGCTGGCGAGAATGCCGATTCTGTTTTTCAGTCTCACTTCCGGGTCGGCCAGCGATTCCCTTCGCCCGGAGCGTATGATCTCCCTGCAACGTTTCAAAGCCTGGAGATAGCCGTCATCGTCGAGAAGCCGGTTTGCCGCCAGAAGACCGAAGATGTTGAAGGCTGCCGACAGGCGGCGGTCGTGCGCGGCGCGGACCAGATAAGGAGACTCCTTTTCCATATATGCGCACATACGGTCGCACACGTCAAGCACGTCCAGGCGGCCCGGGGTGAAACGGTGGAGAAAGCTGTCGGGATTTTTCCGGTAGAGATAAAGCGGCCTGGGGCACAACGCCACTCTTCCCGACCGCAGAAACAGGCGGTAGAAAAGATCCAGATCCTCATACCAGATGCCGCGCCGAAAACGTGCTTCGCCCCACACGCGGCGTGAATAGAGCTTTCCCCATGCCGAATGGTCAGGTCCTTTCTGATAGAGCATCCGGCGCACAGCCTCTTCGCCCGAAACAGTCTCCGCACTGAAACGCGGACGCCATTTCACCGGGACTTCCGCTCCGGCCGATTCATGAAAACCTCCGCAGACTATGTCGGCGTTCTCCTTCGTGGCTGTGAGCAGCATCAGGGAAAGCGCATCGGGATGCAGGGCGTCATCGGCATCGAGGAAAGAGATCCATTCGCCGGAAGCCACGTCGAGTCCGGCGTTGCGGGCGTCGGAAAGACCTCCATTCGGTTTGTGCACCACCCGTATGCGGCCGTCGGTGCGGGCCATGCGGTCGCACATAGCCGGAGTCGTATCGGTCGATCCGTCGTCGACGAGGATCAGCTCCCAGTCCTGGCAGGTCTGGGCAAAAACCGACTCCACGGCATGCTGTAGAAAACGTTCGGCGTTGAAAGCCGGTACCACAATAGAGATCATGACCGACAAATTTAAGAAAAAATATTCTGATAAATATTTTTTCTTTTGGAATTTGTTTATAAGTAGAAATATTACTACCTTTGTGTCCTCAAACAGGACTAAAATGAACCGATATAAGGTAAAGGAAGTAATTGAGATGCTTGAGGCTGACGGTTGGGTGAGAATCACGACAAAAGGAGATCATCGACAGTTCAAGCATCCGACAAAGAAAGGGAAGGTGACAGTACGAGGTAAGCCAAGTGAGACTCTCGATCAATTTTTGCTGAATAGTATCTGGAAGCAGGCAGGATGGCGATAAGTCAGTCTTCTACAAGTAATAAATTTTTTAATTTGAATACTTTCCTATATGGCAGATCATAGATTAAAGATAGAGGTAAGCTGGACAGGCAAAAACTTTTGCTGTGCATGGAGCGATGAAGATGCCGGATCGGTTGTGGCAACCGCAAAAACGCTCCGGAAACTCAAAGAGGATTTTGAACAGTCTCTTAAATGGCATATTGAGGGATGTGTGGCTGATGGGGATATATTGCCCGAATATCTCGTAAACGGCAATTATGAATTGGAATATGAGCTTGACACGGCTGCTCTTCTACGTGATGCCGAAACCTATACGACAATGGCTGCTATCAGTCGTGCCTCAGGCATCAACCAGAAACAACTTTCTCACTATGCCAACGGCATAAAACAGCCCCGTCCCATGCAGCGTGCGAGAATCATTGCCGGACTGCATGTAATAGGTTCACAGATTTTATCCCTATGTTAGGAAACAGCACAAATATCGCTGTCTATGAAAACCCTTCTCCCTCCGGAGATCCCTGGTTTGACGATCCTGAAAACATGGCTATGGTCATGCGTGGGATAGAGGACGTAAAAGCGGGCCGCGTTGAGCGAGTGACACTTGAACAAATTCATGAAATGCTTGGTCTATGAGATACGAGGTCATTTAAATAAGGCCGCCGGGAGGAAACCCCGGCGGCCGATTTCAGTGGTATGTATGGGAGGGATTATTTCACAAGTACTTTTGTGGTCTTGTTGCCCTGTACCTTGATGTAGAGACCCTTTGCGGGATTGTCGACACGTACGCCCTGGAGGTTGTAGTATACGGCGGGAGTGTTCTCGTCGATGAGAGTGTCTACCACACCTGTGCCGCTGTCCTTGGTGCCTTTCACCTCGACATTCTTGATCTGCCATGTTCCGGCGATCTCGGTGGTGGAGATGTAGCGGAAACCGATCTGGATATTCTTGCCGTCGAAAGCGGAGAGGTCGATGTCGCCCGATTTAGCCCAGGGAGACCATGCATATTTCTCGGGGAGCACAGGATTGGAGAGTTTTGTCCATTCGGTGGCACCATCTTCGCGGGCCACTACCGAGATGTACTGGAGTGCCTGGTCGACAGTCTCTAACATGACATTGTTGAGCTTGAACTGGTTGAGGACATGTTCGAAGCTGAGAGTGCAGTTTTTGCGTCCTGTGAGGTCAAGAACAGGAGAAGCCATCACGGCGTCGGATGCGTTTGCTTTGTTGTCTTTGTAAGCGGAAGCCTTGAGGCCGTAGGTGGCATCGATCGACCAGGGGTTGAATGTGTCTGTGGCGAAGATCGATGTGAATCCGCAGTCGGCTGTGGTGCAGGCGTCGGTGTAGATCACATCGTCGGAGAGCACTGTCAGGGTGTAGGTGGCGATACCTTCGTAGTACTCGTCGTTCTCACTTGCCTGGGCTTCGATGGTGGTTGTGCCGGGAGCAACGAGAGTCACCACGCCTGTGGTGTGGTCCACGGTAGCCACTTCAGGGTTGGATGATTCATAGTTCACGGCCGCTGTAGTGGCTTTGGTCAGAGTCAGACCGGGGAAAGTCTTCTCAGCCATGTAGACAGTCGCGCTGATGCCGTCAAACTTCAGTTCGGCGTTTTTCTTGGTGTCGCCTGCGATCTCGTAGGTGATGATTATTTTTGAAATGTAGCAGGCACCGTCGGCGGAACGAGCACCGATGAATGTATAGTTTGTTCCGGCATCGGCGGTCACTGTGCCGTTTTCAGTTATTTTGGCCGAACCGATTTTAGTGCCCTGGTCTCCGGCGGCTGTGGCATAGAGCTGGGTAGGTGCTGTATATGCGGCATTTTTGCCGTAAACATCAAAAGTGCGCGTTTCAGCGGTTCCTGTGCCGTTCTCCACTTTAAGGCTTTTGAAGACAGCCCCTTTGGGATTGGCTGTGATTACAAGCCCCGAGTTGGAGTTTTTCGAACGGAATTGCAGGCAACTGCCGTTTGCTTCGGGAGCTTTTGTCAGCTGGGCTTTGTAGGTTATTCCTGTTGTGTTGGAAGTATAGGTAAAATCTGAGTAAGTGTTGACCTTTGCGTCAGGGAAATTATCAATAGTGATGATTTCCTGCACCTCACCGGCGAATGCGGTCGTGCTGAGGGCGGCGACTGCGAGAGAAAGTAAAATTTTCTTCATAGAGGATTGATTTTTAAATTATTGATGTTTATTTTTGTTATCATTGCTATGTGGACTGCAAAGTTACATATAATTATTTTGATATTGTCCTAAAATTCAATTAAAAAAGTGTTAAATTTCCGCTCATTATTAAACAGCCACTCACACTCTGCCAAAAAAGAGGTCCGCGATGTCGCTTGTTCCGCGCTTTTTTCGTATTTTTGCGATGTGATTGGTGAGGGCCTCACGAATTTCTAATACAATTATGATTTATATCTGGCTTGATGAAAGTGATAAAACCGGGCAGTATTATTCCAACTTTTATGGAGGAATACTGATTGAAAGCCGTTTCTATGACGAAATCATATATGACCTGCGCAGTTTGACAAACAGTCTCGGTATTGATGAGGAGATCAAATGGCAAAAAGTAAATCTATATACCTTTGAAAAATACAAGCGGGTTGTAGATTATATATTTGATTTGATGTATCAAGGGAAGGCAAAAATACGCATTTTCTTCAGAAATAACCAGTATAAGCCTCAGATGCTTACTCATGAGCAAAAAGAAAATGAGTTCACTATACTTTACTATGAGTTTATCAAGCATGGATTTGGATTGAAATATTGTGATTTGCCTGTTGAGGACAGATTTGTTCGACTTTATATAGATGACATACCGGCGCGTGGTGCTCAAGTCGGACAGTTCAAACGATATATTCTTGGGTTGAATAATAACGATGATTTCGTTCGCAATCATATCAGAATTCGTGAAAATGATATAATTGAGGTGGATTCTTCTGAGCATCTTCCTCTTCAACTTCTTGATTTGATTCTTGGGGCAATCTGTTTCAGATTGAATAACAAGCACAAGGTTAAACAGGAAGATACGGGCCGCCGAGGAAAGAGAACAATATTGAAGGAAAAACTTTATAAATACATTCTTTCTAAAATTTGTAATATAAAGCCCAATTTTAATATTGGCGAGAGTACAGGATTTGATTATTATTCCGAACGATGGAGCAGCCCATACAGACACTGGAGTTTCAAACCAAAAGGATTCATTCGGGATTATTCCGAGAGAAAGCAATAAAAAAAACGCTCCATTGACCTACAGGATGAGCTACGTCAAACGTAGCCTTTCGGCACAATGAAGCGTTATACTGCCGCAAAGGTAGTAATTTATTTTTATAACGCCAAAATATTTTAATTGTTGCAATCATTTAAATTATTGATTAAATTCGCATCCATGAAATACAAAAGAATACTTCTCAAACTTTCCGGCGAATCGCTTGCCGGAAGTCAGGGCCAGGGGATCGACTCTGCCCGTCTCGCCTCCTACGCCGCGCAGATCCGCGAGGCCGTTGCCCTCGGCGTGCAGGTGGGGATTGTGATAGGCGGAGGCAACATATTCCGCGGTGTGGCCGGGGCTGCCAAAGGCTTCGACCGCGTCACCGGCGACCAGATGGGGATGCTGGCCACTGTCATCAACTCTCTTGCGCTGCGTTCGGCCCTCGAGGAAGCCGGACAGCCGGCGCGTGTGCTGACAGCCATCGGAATGTTTCCCATCGGCGAACCATACTCCAGCCGACGCGCTATCGAGACTCTTGAAGAGGGACGTGTGGCCATAATGAGCTGCGGCACAGGTTCTCCCTACTTCACCACTGATACCGGCTCCGCACTCCGCGCCATCGAGATACAGGCCGACGTGATGCTGAAGGGCACACGTGTGGATGGCGTCTACACTGCCGATCCGGAGAAAGACCCATCGGCCACGAAGTTCGACCGCATCAGCTACTTGGAGGTGATGGCCCGCGGCCTGAAAGTGATGGACCTCACGGCCACAGCCCTCTGCAAGGAGAACTCGATGCCCATCTGCGTCTTCGACATGGACACCCCCGGCAATCTCCTCAACCTCCTTAAAGGAGAAAAAATCGGCACTATAGTCTATTAACCCCTCTACTTTTTATAACGAACTATGGAAGTAAAAGAAATCATCACCAACGCCGACGAGTCGATGCAGCTCGCGGTGGAGTATCTCGACGACACGTTGAGCCACATCCGCGCCGGCAAGGCGTCGCCCCGTCTTCTCGACGGCATCCGTGTGGACTATTACGGCACTATGTCGCCTGTTTCAAATGTGGCCAACATCAGCGTCCCCGACGCGCGGACCATCGCCATCACCCCCTGGGAGAAGTCGATGTTCAAGGAGATAGAGAAGGCTATCATCAATTCCGACCTCGGTGTCACCCCCGAGAACAACGGCGAGGTGATCCGCATCTGTATCCCGCCTCTCACAGAGGAACGCCGCAAACAGCTCGTCAAGCAGAGCAAGGGTGAGGCCGAGAACGCCAAGGTCAGTGTCCGCAACGCGCGTCGCGAGGCCGTCGACCTCATCAAGAAAGAGGTGAAAGCCGGTCTGAGCGAAGACTCCGGCAAGGACGCCGAGGCCGAGGTGCAGAAGATACACGACAAGTACATGAAGCGCATCGACGAGGTGTTTGCCGCCAAAGAGAAAGAGATCCTCACCGTCTGAGCCGTCTTCCCTTGTCAACTTTTCATTATTCAACTATTTCATCATGAGACAATCTACAAGACTGACGCTTATCACGTCGGCTCTTGGTCTGGTCTCCGCGGGCATCGCTTTCGCCACGGTAAAGGTGGTGGATCATGTCCGTCCGGAGTACCGGTCCCGGACGCTCGACGTGACGGCACCGGCCACCTCGCTGAGCCGCTCGTTCAACAGCGCGGAGGTGCTGGAGGCCGACATCGCCACAGCCGAGAAGGGCACACGTACTGAATCAGCCGCCGCACAGACCATCCGCATTGTGGAGCCTGAATCCCGGACGCTTGTTCCGTCCGGACACGCCGTGGCTTCCAAGGAGATCCTTCCGTCCCCGGCACGTGGCCGCCGATCCGCCCCGGCTAAAATAGTCGAGGGCTACTATATCGGCAAGGACTGGGTGCACGGGGGCAGCGAAGTGAACTGTGTGATGCAGGTGGTGGCCGACCAGAGCGACCCTACCATGATCCACATCCACAACTTCTACGGTCTGGAAGAGACGGTAGACGCTGTGGTCGACGTCACTACAGGCTCCCTCTCCATCCTTCCGCAGCGCATCTGGAAAAACACCACCTACGGCGACGTCTACATGTTTCCCATCAGCTATGTGGGCGACAAGGTGCAGTTCTACCCCACTACGCCTGTGCTCGGCTCGATCGACTCCGAGGGGGTGATACGGCTTCCCCAGTGGGGCGCGATAGTGGGCTACGGCGACAACGCCGGGATGATGCTCGCCGCCATCGATTCCGGTGAGTATATCCCCTCCAACGCCACCATGACCGCCACCAAGCGCACCGACGGCCAGGACAGCCAGATCACCTATCCGCTTCTGGTGGAGCAGGCAAGCCCCGCCGAGATGACCATCTACAACTTCGGCACTACAGGCGTGCCCGTCCGTGCGCGTGTGGGCAGCGACCGCAAGGTGACTGTCTCCCCGCAGTTCATCGCCTCTATGGGTCTCTACGGCGATTTCCACTGCTTCCCCATCAATCCGCAGACAAACGCCATCGACAAGACATCGCCGATAGGAGGCACCATGACCGGCAACACCGTGACGTTCGATCCGTGGGTGGCCGGTTCCATCATGCAGGACGGTCTTGTGGCCCTCTGGCTGCCGGCCAGCTCCCTGAGCGCGACCATCACTCTCCAGGCTCCGCCGTCTGTCCCGGCATCGTTTGAGGGACAGGGCACCGCCTCGTCTCCATGGCTCATAAAGAGCGCAGCCGATCTGCAGGCCCTCTCCGAGGCTTCGCAGAAGAACTCCTTCGCCGGAAAATATTTCCGCCAGACAGCCGACATCGACATGTCGGGAGTGAAGGGCTTCGTCCCTGTGGGCAGCCAGAAAGCTGCCTTCAACGGCAACTACGACGGTGACAACCATGTCATCTCCAATCTGACAATCGACGCCGTGGGATATCACTTCCAGGGTCTCTTCGGCGCGCTCTATACCGAATCGAAGATCTCCAACGTGATCCTCCGGAAAGCCTGCCTCAGGGGCACAGGCTACTATCTGGGTCTGCTGGCCGGTTATTCGCAGGGTGTGATAGACAACTGCCGCGTGCAGGGCGATATCAACACCACCGGTATGTGTGTCGGCGGCGTGATAGGCCGCAGCTACGGCGCGGTACGCCGCTCCGGTTTCTCGGGAACTGTCTCCGCCTGCGGATATGTCGGCGGCGTGGCCGGTTACTCCTACGGTGAGATAAGCTCATGCTTCTCCGACGCCGACGTGCGTCTTCCGGTGCGTCTCACCGACGGCGCGTCGTGCGCGGGCGGCATCGCCGGTCTCGCACAGTCCTTCTCAACGGCACTTGAAGGGAAGATCCACGACTGCTGCTTCTCCGGCACTGTGACGCAAGGCTCCGGTTACGGATTCACCGGCGGCATCGCCGGGTATGTCTATGCGGCCGACATGCAGCGTTGTCTCAACACCGGTTCCGTCACCACCACATCCACCGGGGGCACCGAAGAACCCACCGGCGGCATCTGCGGCATAATCCGCGATTCATCCATGACTGACTGTTTCAATGCCGGCCAGGTGTCGCATGCGGGATCAAGCACATACACCGGCGGACTGATCGGCTTCATCACCACCTCCTACAACTCCATCGACGGAATGACCGAACCGGTGAAGGTGAGAAACTGTCTCAACACAGGTCAGGTGGTCGCTTCCTCGCGTACGGCCCATGCCGGTGTGTTCGGCGACGAATACACGCTCGACATGTTTGACGAAAAACCCTCCGACACCGCTTTCACACACGTCTACACCGACAACCAGGCCACAGGCCTGCGCGATACAGTCTACGGACGCGACACCCGTGTCCTGATCTCCGGACTGCCTGAAGGTTTCGGCACTCCATGGAAGTCGAACATCGGCATGTACCCCACGCTCAAGAACTTCGCCGACACCGACGAAGGGATTCTCTCCGCGGCCGCGGTGCTCTTCGCCGACGGCGAGTCGACCCGCGTGATGAAACACACGGCCACTCTCGCCTCTCCCGCCGGAGTACGCTGGTATGTGCTCAGCCGCGGCGAGATGACCGACATCTCCGAGGGACTTATGAGAGAGGGATCCTCGCTGTCGCTCCGCGGCGTGTATGCCAACGACACTGTCGTGGCCTCAGTCTCCGGCTCACGCTCCGGACGCCGCTACGCCATCAACGTGGTTCCAAAAGTGTTCCAGGGGGAAGGCACACAGGCCGATCCTTATCTCATCGCCTCTAAGGCCGACTTCATGAAGCTCGACAACGCCGTGATGCACTACGACCATGAGGGCGATTTCTTCCTCCAGACAGCCGACGTGGACTTCGGTATGGCCGATGACTTCCAGGGCGTGGCGGCCGGCAACCATCTGCGTGAATTCGCCGGTATTTTCGACGGCGGTAACCATGCCGTGAAGGGATTGAAGATACGCGCCGTCCGTACCAACGAGGCCGGACAGGCTCTGCAGGGCACCTACAACTACGGCGGACTCTTCCATATCGGCACACCGACAAGCGTGGTCCGCAACGTGGTCATCGACTCTTCGTGCGATCTTGAGTTCTACGGCTACGGAGGTGCCGTGATAGGTTACACCAAAGGTACGGTGGAGAACTGCCGCAACTACGCCGCTGTGAAGCGCGGATCTCAGCGCACAGGCGGCATCGTGGGCCATCTCGACGAAGGAGGACGCATCGCCGGATGTTACAATTCAGGCGACATCGCCTCCTCGGGCCACTACACCGGCGGCATCGTCGGACAGAACATGGGCATCGTCTACGGTTCGCAGAACGACGCCGACATCACATCCGCAGGCAACTACACCGGCGGTGTGGCCGGTGCGTCGGCCGGAACGCTTGAACTCGCCTTCAACTCCGGCACCGTCACGGGCGCGGAATATATAGGTGGCGTGGTAGGCTCCAACTCGGCAGGTTACGGACTCGGAGACATCGTCAGCTGTCTCTCATCCGGTCTGGTGGTCTCCGATGCCGATTCCAAAGGGGGTGTGGCCGGTTACTCCAACGGCCGCGGTCGTGTCAGCGACAACTGGTATGACGGTTCCGTCAACAATATGGACGGCTGTTCCTCACTTTCGCAGGGATTCACTGCCCTCTCCACCGCCGAACTGATCGATGGATCCGACGCAATGAAGTCCGACAAAGTGCAGTATTTCCCTTCGGCCTATCCATCGCTCAAGGAGTTTGCCGCCGAACCCGCCGGACTTGCCCGCCGTGGCATTTTCGTCCGTTTCGGAAAGGGTGAGAAACGCACCAACGTGCTCCGTGCCACCGATCTCGCTGCCGATGCCCGCATCGTGTGGCAGCTTAAGGCGGAACAGAACTTCACCCTCGCCGACGGCAAGCTCAATGTGACCCTTCCCGAACAGGATGTGGTGGCCGATACGCTCACAGCAGTCTTCAACGGACAGTATACCAAAGTATTCCCGCTCAAATCCATTCCTGTGATCCTCGCCGGATCAGGCTCGGAAGGTGCACCTTTCCAGATAAAGAGCCATGAGGATCTCGCTCTGCTCGCCTCCTTCATGGAACGCTCGGGCATGGACTACGAGGGTTATCACTTCCGGGTGATGAACGACATCGTTTATCCCGACACTGTCGCCTTCGCGCCTATCGCACGCACCGGGGTCCAGTTCCAGGGCGATTTCGACGGCAACGGCAAGACTGTCTCCGGCATCGCTTTCACCGACGAGGCATCGAAGACCGGCAAGAATATCGGCTTCTTCGGCACCGTAGGATCGAAAGGCACTGTGCGCAATCTCACTCTTGCAGGCAATATGAAAGCCTACAGCTACAGCGGTGCTTTTGCCGGTCTTCTCTACGGCACTATCCGCAACTGCGAGTCGAAGATGAACGTCGACGGCAAGGGTGGATATTCAGCAGGTTTCGTAGGGCGGATGTACGACGGCGCACGTATCGAGAAGTCTGTCTTCTCAGGTGCTGTCAGCCCCAGCTATCAGACCAACTACAACTACGTGGGCGGATTCGCCGGACAGGTCGATGACGGTGCTGTCATCGACAGCTGTGTCAACCGCGGCACAGTGGGCAATTTCAAGAACACCTCTGGCACCACCTACACCGGACAGCAGTATGTGGGTGGTATCGCCGCCATGAACCTCGGTATCATTTCCAATTCCCGCAACGAAGGACGCGTGCAGGGACGCATGCATCTCGGCGGCATCGCCGGGCGTGCGGGCAAGACAGGTCGCTTCTACGACTGTGTCAACGCAGCCGACATCGAAGCTCTCGGCGGTGGCTACGTGGCCGGTATCGCTCCTCAGACCGCAGGCAGCGGACACTCCGAGATACGCCGTTGCTCCAACAGCGGTAATCTGCGCGGCAAGGGATATGTGGCCGGTATCATCGGTGCAATTACCAACGGCATGAGCGTCGATTCATGTTACAACACCGGACGCATCGCCGGTTTCTCCTCCACGGCTTATGCCGTAGGCGGCGTGATCGGACAGATGCAGAGCAGCACTGCGTGGCCCTCCTCCGTCTCCAATTCCTGGAATGCGGGCGAGGTATACAACGAGGCCCAGTCGACCGGTGGCTTCGCAGGCAAGATCACTGCGGGTACCGTCACTGACTGTCACAACACCGGAAATGTCACAGTCGCCAAGGAGAAAGACGACCTGTCTGCAAACGGCGTGGGTGGATTCATAGGCTCTTTCAGTGCCACTGCCGAACGTATCTGGAACTCCGGTGACGTGGTTTCCAACGTCCCCTCGGCAGCCGGTATCTTCGGTACGGGCGCGATGCCCATCGCACAGGTGAAATTGGCTGTCAACTTCGGAAACGTCACCCTTTCGCGTGTGATTCCCGACAAGGGATACGGTGCCGGAGGCATCTGGGGAGGTTATGGCCCCGCCGAGATCCATGAGTGTTACAACTACGGCACTGTCACCGCTCCCGACTGCGCGGGCGGTATTAGCGGCGGCATGTGGAGCAACGGTAACGGCGGCTCTGTGATAAGCCGTTGTTACAACGTAGGAAAGGTTGTGGTGCCCGACACCGCACTGCATGCATCCAACATAGCCATTATATCCATAGCCAAAGATGTCGACGCATCGCTCATGCGCGTCGACAGTGCATATTTCGACAAGGATATCGCTCTGGTCATCAAGGGTGACACTCTTGGCACAGGTCTGACACGCAAGGAAATGATGACCGCCGCCCTCGGCGACGCTTTCATCTACCGTCCCGCCTGTCTGCCTACTCTGGCATACATGGACGAGGTGCCTCTCGCCGCTTTCCACGCCGCCCATATCGACTTTGCCGAGGGCGACTCGGAGGATAGTGTCAGCAAGGCCTTCCGTGTAGGCATGATGCCCCACGTGGTCTGGACTTCATCGACCAACCTCGGCATAGACGAGGAGGGGAATGTCACCTCCCTCAGTGCCGGAGAGGGATGGGTCAGGGCAGAGACCGACGAACCGTCGCTCGGTCTGGAGAAGACCTTCTCTGTCAAGACACTTTACTCCGGTGTCGGCTCCACGCTGACTGACGGACGTGTGGTGGAGCGTGTGGAATACTACACGCTGAAAGGTATCCGCACCGTCCGCCCGGAGGCCGGAGAGATCTATATCGTGAAGACCATCTACACCGACGGCTCCTGTTCAGTGGCGAAAGCTCTGGCAAGATAACCGTCGCCGTAAAGGCATGAAATCAGGGCCAGCGTCAGACTTCGGTCTGATTCTGGCCCTTTTTCTGTTCTATAGGGGGAATATTATTTCCGGGCGAGATAGATTGTCACTGCCCCGAAAGTGAGTGACCGCCAACGGGCGTCGGTGAATCCCGCACGGGTCATGACCGCTGTCATGCTGTCGCGCTGCGGAGCCGCCGCGATACTTTCCGGAAGATAGGTGTAGGCGCGTGAGTCGCCGCTCACAAGTCGTCCTACTGTAGGGATAAGATGGTTGGCATAAAGGCCATAGAGGCTTCGCATCGGCTGGCGTGAGGGCTGCGACAGCTCTATGACGCAGAGTATGCCTCCCGGGCGCAGCACACGGCTCATCTCACGGTAGCCCTCCTCCAGACGCTGGAAATTGCGCACACCGTAGCCCACAGTCACCGCGTCAAAACTGTTGTCTTCGTAAGGGAGCGACAGACAGTCGGCCTGTTCGAAACGTATGCGGCCCCTGGTGGCGGTGTCGAGAGAGGCGAGTTTCTTACGCGCGATGGCAAGCATCCCGGCGGAAAGGTCCGCACCGGTGATGGAGGCCGACGGGAAACGCCGGGCGAGATCGAAAACAATGTCGCCCGTGCCTGTCGCGATGTCGAGGAGACGCAGCGGTCCGCCGTTTTTACCCGACAGCCGCTCAAGCGCACGCAAAGCCCTCCGCCGCCAGTAATTGTGGAGGCCGAAGGTCATTGCGGTATTCATGAAGTCGTAGGCCGGAGCGATGGAGTCGAACATCTCCTCCACCTGCTCCCCCTTTTCGCGCCGGGAGTCGTAGGGCATCACCCCCTCAGCCCCTTCTCTTTTATCCATTTTTTAATAAGGCTTTAGAGACCTCAGAGTCTTTAAAGACTTTAGAGTCCTTAAAGAGAAAGTCCCGACAGGCAGACGGCCACGTTGTCGTAAATCCGCTGGTCGAGTGGTTTGCGGTCGGTCTCGCCGGGCACGAACCTGCTGCCTGTGATATGCTCGTAAAGCTCTATATATCTGCGGCTCACCTCATCGCAGTATTCATCGGTCATCTCAGGCATTTTCTGGCCCGGTTTGCCCATGAAGCCATGCTCTATCAGCCACTGGCGCACAAACTCCTTGGAGAGCTGACGCTGCGGTTCCCCCTTCTCCAGACGTTCGGTGTAGCCGTCGGCATAGAAATAACGTGAGGAGTCCGGTGTATGGATTTCGTCGATGAGAATCACTTTTCCGTCGAGAAGACCGAACTCATACTTCGTGTCGACAAGAATCAGACCGTGGCTGGCGGCAATCTCGGTACCACGGAGGAACAGTGCCAGGGCATACTTCTCCACCTGGCTGTAGACCTCTTCCGGCACGATGCCGCGGGCGATGATCTCCTCGCGCGAGATATTCTCGTCGTGTCCCTCGTCAGCCTTGGTAGTCGGTGTGAGGATGGGAGAGTCGAGTTTTTGGTTCTCACGGAGACCGTCGGGCAGTTTCACACCGCATATCTCGCGTGCGCCAGCCGCATATTCGCGCCAGGCCGATCCAGCGATATATCCGCGCACTATCATCTCTATCTTGAGAGGCTCGCATTTCAGTCCCACAGTCACCATCGGATCAGGCACAGCGATCTTCCAGTTGGGAACTATGTCGGAAGTGGCGTCAAGAAATGCAGCGGCTATCTGATTGAGCACCTGTCCCTTATAAGGTATCCCTTTGGGAAGGACCACGTCGAAGGCCGAGATGCGGTCAGTAGCCACCATTACTATATACTTGTCGTCGATGTCATAGACATCGCGCACTTTGCCGTGATATACGGACTTTTGTCCTTTGAAATTGAAATCAGTATGTGTAAGCGTTTCCATGTCAGGTTTTTGTCAATTTTGAATTTTAAATGTTGAATTTTGAATTCTGAATTCTCCATTTCCCATTCACCATTCTAAATTCAAAATTCTAAATTATCAGATCTCTTTTGCGAATGAGCGGCGGCGACGGTGTTGCCTGTGTTTGAAATAACTCCACTGGCTCTGTACCTTCTCGTTGGTCTCCATCTCCGGATTTGACTCGGCCCACTTGTAGCCGTAGCGGATATATTTAGGAATCAGGTCAGTGAAGAGAAGAGCGTTCACCCCTTTATTCTGGTATTCGGGTTTCACGGCCACCAGCATGAGGTCGACGCGGTCGTTCTTCCCCTTGAGCCCTTTCAGGAGATGCACCCAGCCGAAGGGAAGCATCTTGCCCCGCGACTTCTGCAGCGCGCGGCTCATGGACGGCATAGAGATGCCCACACCCACCAGACAGTCCGAAGAGTCAACCACCAGACTGACCAGCTCCAGATTGAGAAGGTTCAGATAGAGCGAGATATAATAGTCTATCTGCTTCTCGGACAGGCGCGAATACTCATACAGACCGTCGTAGGCATCGTTGATGAGATGAAACAGTGCTCGTCCGTATTCGGTCTTGATCCGTTTGCGCGAAGTGTAGTGTATGGTGCGCAGTCCGAACTTCTTGCGTACTATGTCGGCTATGCGGGCATACTTCTCAGGTATGGCGTCGGGCACATCCATCACAAACTCCACCCAGTCCGACTCCTTGTGGAAACCGAGACGCTTCAGATGGACCGGGTAGTAGGGATAATTGTAGATGGTGGCCATCGTGGACAGCTCCTCGAATCCCTCCACAAGCATCCCTTCATGATCGAGGTCGGTGAATCCGAGAGGACCTATGAGGCGTTTCATCCCGCGGGCACGCGCCCAGTCGGCGACGGCCTTGAAAAGGGCCTCGCTCACTTCCGGATCGTCGATGAAGTCCACGAACCCGAAGCGGGCGTTGTGTTTCTTGTTGTCGGCGTTGACCTGATGATTGATGATTCCGGCTATGCGCCCCACAGGTTTTCCTTGACGGAAGGCCATGAAATATGCGGCCTCGCAGAAGTCGAAAGCCGGATTTTCCGAAGGGGAGAGTGTGCGCACATCATCGCTGACCAATGGCGGCACATAGTATGGATTGCCGTCATAAAGATTTATCTGAAACTCCGTGAAGGCTTTCAGACCACGTTTGTCGGCTGGATCGATCTGTCGTATTTCTACTGATGTCATTGTGTGCTTACAAGGAATATGAGGAGAGCCAACAGGATTGTTATCGCTATGATAAGGAAGAGGTAGATCTGATTGGCACTTCTCTTCTCCACGGCAAGCTGTATGTCGGGTATGCCGCGGAAAGGATGGGTCTGGTCGGAGCACTTTTTCGCTATCCGGCGCAGACGCGGCAACGAAGTGGGAAGATTGTCGAGCACCTCGTCGAGCACCCGCCCGTAGCTTCGTATATCCTCCTGAGTGTCCTGTTCGGAAAGCTCACTCTTCTGGTCGTAGCCCACGTTGATCAGCTTCAGGTTCTCGTTGTATTCGGTGAAGATGATGGTGTCGGGCGTGATGGGATGGTGCACGATATGGTTTTCCTGGATATACTCCATCGCGTCGAGAAGCTGGGTCTGCAGACGCGACACGATTTTAGGCGTGAGCCGTTTCTCGTCGATCAGGCGTCGCAGCGAGTAGCCGTACACGTCGTCGGTGATGATAGAGAGGCCTGCACCGGGAACCATTTCCAGATCGTTGACCATCACGATGTTCGGATGGGCCAGATTGTAACGGGTGTCAAACTCGCGCTCAAGCATCGCCTGATACTCGGGATTGTCGGCATACTGCTTCTTGAGTGCCTTGAGCATCACCCATTTTCCATGTTTGCGGGCGGTGTATACGTCATAGAATTCCTCTTCCCATTCGGGAAGGAGCGTCAGATCGCTCCATTTGCCGGAGGGATCGTCGATCGGGATTTTTTTCTCGGCCTTGCTGATGTATGGGCCGGGACCGGGATGTGTGCTCATGGCAATTAATGTTTAAGTACTAAGTTATAATAGTTTATTTTAACGGGATTCAGTAGTCAGTACATTTCCACTTTGTCCTTTGTACTTTGTACTTCATACTCTTCTCAATAATCGGCTTCAGTCGATTATTGAGAAGCCCGTGTATTTGCGGAGGCATTCTGGAATTACAATGCCTTCGGACGTCTGATTGTTTTCAAGAAGCGCGGCAACGATGCGTGGAAGAGCCAATGCCGAGCCGTTGAGGGTGTGGCAAAGGTGTGTCTTCTTGTCTGCACCGCGGTAGCGGCATTTGAGACGGTTGGCCTGATAGGACTCGAAGTTGGAGACCGACGACACTTCAAGCCAGCGTTTCTGGGCCGCGGACCACACCTCGAAGTCGTAGGTGATGGCCGAGGTGAACGACATGTCGCCCCCGCACAGACGGAGTATATGCCAGGGAAGACCTAATTTCCGCAGAAGGCCCTCCACATGGTCTTTCATCTCCTCAAGAGCCGCGTAGCTGTTTTCCGGTTTCTCGATACGCACTATCTCCACCTTGTCGAACTGATGCAGGCGGTTGAGGCCGCGCACATCCTTGCCGTAGCTTCCCGCTTCCCTGCGCCAGCATGGGGAGTAGGCGCAGTTTTTACGGGGAAGATCCTTCTCCTCAAGGATCACGTCGCGGTATATGTTGGTGACGGGCACCTCCGCTGTCGGGATGAGATACAGGTTGTCGACCCCTACATGATACATCTGCCCCTCCTTGTCGGGAAGCTGGCCGGTGCCGTAGCCCGAAGCCTCGTTGACCACAAACGGAGGCTCAACCTCGGTATAGCCCGCTTTCCAGGCCTCGTCGAGGAAGAACTGTATCAGAGCGCGCTGCAGACGCGCCCCACGTCCGATGTAGAACGGGAATCCGGCCCCTGTCACCTTCACGCCAAGCTCAAAGTCGATGAGATTGTATTTGCGCGCCAGATCCCAGTGGGGAAGCGCGTCGTCGCCCAAGGCAGGCATCTCTCCGCCGCTCTTCACCTCGACGTTTTCGGCAGCCGTCAGCCCCTCCGGCACATCGGCACAGGGGAGATTGGGCACGGTCAGAAGAAGTTCGGTCATCTTCGCCTCGCACTCATCCAGACGATCGTGCATCCCTTTTGCCTCACCTTTGAGACGGGCCACCTCCTCCTTGGCTTTTTCGGCACCCTCCTTGTCGCCCTGCTTCATGAGCTGGCCGATCGATGCGGCCAGCTTTTTGAGCACAGAGGCGTCGGAGTCGCATTTCTGTTGGAGACGTCGGCGTTCGGCGTCGATCTCAAGTATTTCGGTTATCACCGCGCGGCCGTCGAAGCCCTTCACGGCAAGGCGATCCACCACGAAATCCGGATCTGCCTTTATAGTCTGCAATGTAAGCACTTTCCTGAATATTAAGTATAAGTTTAGAGTAGAGAGTACAAAGTAGGGAGTAGAATAGCTGAATCCTGACACCTATAACATGATGCCTCCGACCTTGAATTCTAAGAATTCAACAGTCTCTTTACGGTCTCGGAAATGGCGCGTCCCTCGGCGCGTCCGGCAAGACGCTTGGTGGCTACTCCCATCACCTTGCCCATGTCGGCCGGCGAGGCGGCACCTGTCTCGGCGATGACGGCTCTGATCTCCGTCTCCAGCTCCTCTGCCGACAGCTGTTTGGGAAGAAATTCCTCGATTACCTCGGCCTCGGCCAGTTCGCCCGCAGCCAGTTCCGGACGATTGTTCTCCTCATAGATGCGCGCGCTTTCCTTGCGCTGTTTCACCATCTTAACCATGATACGGACAGCTGTCTCATCCGTGAGTTCGCCATTGGCACCTTTGGCCGTGCGGGCCTCCAGAAACTCTTTCTTGATGCCGCGCAGAGCCTCCAGACGGGTTTTCTGGCGGGCGAGCATCGCCTTCTTTATTTCGTCGCTTATACGGTCAAAAAGATCCATGATTTTCTCCTTTGGAAGTTTCAATCTGCAAAAATAACAAAAAAAGCCGTCATCCGCAACTCCCATCCCTAAATATTGAGATTAGAGGTCAGGGGACAGGGTCGTGGCCGCTGCCGCCCCAGGGATGGCAACGCGACAGACGCCGCAGTGCCAGCCACAGTCCGCGCACTGGCCCGTGCCGTCGGATCGCCTCCACCGCATATTGGCTGCAGGTGGGAGTGAAGCGGCACGTAGCGGGAAAGTGGGGAGAGATGGCCCCCTGATAAAATCGGATGGGAAGTATCAGCAGTTTCCCTATAAGGGTGGAGACTCTCATCGTGTAGCCCCTTTCTTCTGAAAGTCTTTCTCAAGATGGTCGGATATCTTCGCCAGAATCCTCGTCACGGCCCGTTCCACCTTTGCGTACTCCACATTGCGGTCGGCTGTATAGATGAGGGCTACGGAAAGAGTCCTCATGTCCGGATGGCTTTCGACGGCTTCGCGCAGTGGTATCCGGTTCAGACGCCACGCCTCGCGCACACGACGGCGCATCAGAACACGGTCCACGGCATGGTGTCGTTTGCGCTTCGGCACCGTGACAAGCATCTGCAGCGCACCTGTGCGGGCCGGAACATGTCCCTTGAACAGGGCGTCCAGACTCTCCGCGTCAAGCGGATGCGCCACGGCCCGCAGAGGCCATTCGAAAAAGGAATGTCCCTCGGCGAAAAGCCGCTCCACCAGTGTGCGGAGCCTGAGCCTTTCGGCCTGTCTGAACCGGAGCGGAGCGGGTGGATTGAATCTGTGTGCGCTTTCCATGACAGTGCAAAAATAGCCATTTCCACGGGGGTGGCCAAATATCGGAGCGGATTTGTTGGTGTGTGCGGCTGAAAATGGTTAATTTTGCGTGCCGGGAAAATCCGGTACGCAAAATTCTCTGAAATGGCCAAAGACCAGACAATACTTTTTCATTCCACCATCTTCGGGCCGATACACAGCCGACGGCTGGGTGTGTCACTCGGCATCAATCTGATGCCCTCCGACGGGAAGGTGTGTTCGTTCGACTGCATTTATTGTGAGGCGGGTTACAACGCGCAAGGCCCCGGGAAATCCGGGCTGCCCGACCGTGCCCGTGTACGTGAGGAGCTGGCCCTCAGGCTCCGTGAGATGCATGAGGCAGGCGACCCGCTCGACGTGATAACCTTCTCCGGCAACGGTGAGCCGACACTCCATCCGGAGTTTGCCGGTGTGATCGACGACACGCTTTCGCTCCGCGACAGATTCTATCCGGAAGCGAAGGTCTCCGTGCTGTCAAATTCCACCCGGATATTCGACCCTGCTGTGGCCGGGGCATTGAAAAAGGTGGACAACAATATCCTCAAACTCGATTCGGCCATTGAGCCGACCATGCGCCTCATCGACGCTCCTCAGCAGAAGGATTTCACTGTGGAGCGCGTGGTGGAGGCGTTGCGTCAGTTTGAGGGGCAGGCCGTGATCCAGACCATGCTTCTGCGTGGCGAACATGAAGGCCGGAAGATAGACAACACCACTCCAGGGGAGATTGCCGCCCTCGTGGAGGCATACCGCAGAATCCGTCCTAAAGAGGTGATGCTCTACAGTCTCGACCGTTCCACTCCAGAGGAGAGGCTGCGGAAAGTGGAACGCGAGGAGATTGCCCGTATCGCCGCCGAAGTGGAGAAAGCGGGTGTGAAAGTGACTTATTACTGATTGGATTCCGCACAGATGAAAATGATTTTTCCTCAGCCGCTGAAAAAGGGTGACAAGGTAGCCATCATATCTCCGGCGTCGGTGGTGAGACCCGAATATATCGACGGTGCGGCCGAAGCGATTGCCGCCCGGGGATTCGTGCCCGTGGTGATGCCTCATGCCAAAGGACCCGCCGATGGCTCATACTCTGCCTCCGAATACGACCGCACAGCCGACTTCGCTCTGGCCTGGAACGACACGGCCATCCGCGCCGTGCTCTGTGCCCGCGGAGGCTACGGCTGTGTGTCGATACTGCCGGCCATTCCCGGATCGATGCTCCGTGCCAACGCCAAATGGCTCATCGGTTTCTCCGACGTGTCGGCTCTTCACGCCATGCTCCAGTCGTGCGGGGTGGCGTCGGTCCACGGCCCGATGGCCCGTCATCTCACCGAGGAACCGGCCGACGATCCGTCGACCGAAGCCCTGTTTTCCATTCTCACAGGGAATGATCCTGTCAGCTGGTCCACCCCTGCCTCTCCTCTTGATTTCCACGGAGAGGCACAGGGACGTCTGCGGGGAGGAAACCTCGCCGTGCTCAATGGTCTTGCAGGCTCACGCTTCGACATTCTCCGCGCCGATCCGGCCGACGAAGATGTGATTCTCTTCATGGAGGATATCGCCGAACCGATCTACAAGGTGGAGCGCGTGCTGTGGCGTCTGCGTCTCAACGGCACGCTCAACCGTGTGGCCGGTCTGGTGTTCGGCGCGTTCACCGACTACAGGCCCGACCGCAATTTCGCCTCGATGGAAGAGATGATCCGCCATCGCATACTCGACTGGGGACTTGAGGGAATACCCGTGGCGTTCAACTATCCCGTAGGTCATCAGCGTGCCAATCTGCCGCTCATCGAGGGGTCGCAGGCACACCTGTCGGTGACACCGGCGGGAGTCACACTTGAGATGCAGCGCGTATGAAGGCCCTTATACAACGTGTCAGCCACGCTTCCGTAAGCGTCTCAGGGAGTGAGGTGTCAGCCATCGGGCCGGGACTGCTGGTGCTTCTCGGCGTGGTGAGAGGTGACACCGGAGCGGAAGCCGCACGCCTCGCGCGTAAGATCGCCGGCATGCGCATCTTCCCCGACAGTGAAGGTGTGATGAACGTCAACATAACCGATGCCGGAGGCGACATACTCGCCGTCAGCCAGTTCACCCTGGCCGCCTCGCTCAGGCGCGGCAACCGTCCGTCGTATGCTCTGGCGGCTCCGGGCAAAGAGGCGTTGCCTCTTTACGAGGATTTCTGTCTCCGTCTGGAGGAGCTGACAGGAAGACCCGTCGGGCGTGGAGTGTTCGGGGCCGACATGCAGGTGTCGCTGGTCAACGACGGCCCCGTCACCATAATCGCCGACACAGCCGATTTCTGACAATTATATATTTTAGACAACTTCTTGGCATGGAGATAAGAGAGGTACAGGAGATGTGCGACGAATGGATCCGCACCATAGGGAAAGGTTATTTCTCACCGCTCACCAATATGGTGCTGCTCACCGAGGAGGTCGGGGAACTGGCGCGTGTCATGGCACGCACATACGGCGACCAGGTGGCCAAAGAGGGCGACCTCCGCAAATCATTGGCCGAGGAGCTTGCCGACGTGTTCTGGGTGACGGTCTGTCTGGCCAACCAGACGGGTGTCGACCTTACGGAGGCCTTCGAGGCCGGAATGGAGAAGCGGCGCACTCGCGACCGCAACCGTTTTTCCTGACCTGTGTCATGGTCTCGGTGTGAAAAGAGTGACAAGACGCTCCAGAGCCAGATCGGCCTTCTCGCGGTCTGAGGAGGCCAGCGGATGACGCGCCGACTCCGACATGCGGGCCACAACTGCCGCCGCGATCGTCTCTCTCAGCAGCCCTTCAAGCAAAGAGGCGAAACTTTCGTCTGCCATTGTCTTGACTGTCAAGGTATCGGAATCGACGGTCACAGCTGTCCAGGGAGATATGCGGCGTGCCACAGCCGCTGCATCAAGCGCGAAAGCAACACGCATCATGCGTCGGGCGCGGCTTCCGTCGGAACGCGGCATGACAGTCCCGCCTGCCGACGATACCGTATCGGCCTCCCATCCCCTGCGCAGCGACACCGATGTGCCCGCATCGGCTGCCACGTCATCCAGACGTATTATAATCTCCCTTTCCGTTACCTTTTTTTCTGTTTTCATTTCATTCATATCCGTTTGATTTGATTACTTGGTTTTTAATTATTAAATTTGCACTCGCTTTTTCAATGCATACGTAATTATCTACATACACATGAAAAAACTCATTTTCGCAGCATCGGCTGCCCTGATGGCCATTCCGGCCGGAGCCACATACATGCAGGCTCCCGCTTCCGCCGGTGACGACATCGTGATCCCTGACTCCACCGGTTTCAAATTCACCGAAGTGAAGACTGTGAAGGCCACTCCCGTGAAAGACCAGAACAAGAGCGGCACATGCTGGAGCTTCTCCGGTATGGGACTTCTTGAAGACGAGATCCTCCGCAAAGGTGGTCCGGAGACCGACCTCTCGGAGATGTTCGTAGTACGCAATTGTTACATCGACAAGGCCAAGAGACTGATGCGTCTCTATGGCGACTGCAATTTCTCGCAGGGAGGCCAGATCGGCGATGTGCTCTATGTGCTCGACAAATACGGCGCGATGCCCGAAGAGGCCTACGCCGGACTTAACTACGGCGACAAGAAGCATTCCCACTATGAGATGGCCGAGGCGATGGACGGCTACCTGAAAGGTGTGCTCCGCAACGCCAAGAAAAAGGGAAACCATCTCACCGACGCATGGCTTCCGGGCTTCATCGGCATCCTCGACGCCTATCTCGGCAAGGTACCCGAACAGTTCACATATCAGGGAAAGACCTACACTCCGGAAAGCTACGCCGCCTCGCTGGGTCTCAACTCTTCGGACTACATCAACGTGACATCGTTCACACATCATCCTTTCTATGAGGAGTTTGCTGTCGAGATTCCCGACAACTGGCTCCAGGCGAAATCAGTCAACGTGCCGATGGACGAGATGCGGCAGATCGTGGACAACGCCATCGAGAACGGCTATGCCGTGGCATGGGCGGCCGACGTGAGCGAGGGCGGCTTCAAATGGAAAGAGGGTTACGCCATCATCCCCGCCGAACTCGACGAGGCCAACATGACCGACAGCGAGATCTCGAAATGGGTGCAGCTCGACGACAAGGCCCGCGACAAGAAACGTTTTGAGAAGAAGGGCCCGCAGAAGGAGATGGAGATCACCCAGGAGATGCGCCAGAAGCATTTCGACAACTGGGAGACTACCGACGACCACGGAATGGTGATAGAAGGTATCGCCACCGACCAGGAGGGCAACCGCTACTACAAGGTGAAGAACTCATGGGACACCAATCAGCTCTACGGCGGCTACTTCTATGTGTCGATGCCTTACTTCCTCGACAAGACCATCTCGCTGACGCTCCACAAGGACGCCGTGCCCAAGTCGATCGCGAAGAAGTTCAAGAAATAAGGTTTTAGGAGTCAGACCTAAACCGGATACTCTGCCCGTGCCTCAAAGCACGGGCAGATCTTTATCCATTCGTCGGGAGTGATCTTCCCGTCGCTGTTGCGGTCGGGCGAGAGATCACGGTGCCCCATTACCGGCAGCTTACCTCTCCGGCTCCGGATTCCGGCGATGAGAGTGTGTAGAGCCGATTTCTGGGCGACGGTGCGCGTGTCGCCCGGCTTGCCGGAGGGAAGGATGCCGCCGGTGTAGCAGATATGGATGGAGTCAGCGTTATACCCTTTCGCTCCGTTGGCCACTCTCTCCTCGGGCAGTGTGGCGACGACTTTGCCGTCAGCCTCCACTATGTAGTGGTAGCCCGGAGCCTTCCATCCCCGTCCGCCGCGCGACACGGGAAGAGTGTGGTAGTTTACGATGGCGGAAGCCTTCTGTGCGACAGGCCCCGCGCTGCAGTGCACCACTATCCGGCGCACTGTGCGGTGATTCTGATTCATGATTATGGGTTTTAAGAGATCGTTGTTTTAAAGATTTGCGTTTTTTGCGGCGCGCAGCGAGGCCACTTCCGCACGCAGCGAGTCGATTTCAGCGCGGAGCGTCTCCACCTCCTGGCGGTGACGCTGGTTTTCAAGCTCGAAATTCTTCTGAAGTACCTCTATGGTGCGCTCCAGAGCGTTGACTTCCACGCCGAGAGAGTCGGCCTCGATCTTGCGTCGGCTCGGGCGGAGAGTGGCGAGAGTGTTGATCAGCTGCACCGCCGCGCCCCCTCCGAGAAGAGCGAGAATAATATCTTTCATCTGATAGTTGTTATATAGTTTATAAATGGTATGAAAAAATGGCAGTAAGACCTAAGAAATCGCTGGGACAGCATTTTCTCAACGATCTTGACATAGCGCGAAGAATCGCGGACACCCTTTCGCCCGACACGTTGCCGGAGGGAGCCGGAAAGTGGGGCTCACTCCCCATTCTGGAGGTGGGTCCCGGCACAGGGGTGCTCACACAGTTTCTTCTCCAGACAGGGCGTCCGCTGAAGGCGGTGGAGCTCGACACGGAGTCGGTCGGTTATCTGAAGAAAGCCTATCCGCACCTCGACGTGGTGGAGGATGACTTTCTGCGTCTCGACATCGGGAAACTTTTCGAAGGGGAGTTTGTGCTGACAGGCAACTATCCCTACAATATCTCGTCGCAGATCTTCTTCCGTCTGCTCGACTTCCGTGAGCGGATTCCGGTGTGTTCGGGGATGCTCCAGCGCGAGGTGGCGCAGCGGCTGTGCTCACCGCCGGGATCGAAGGTTTACGGCATCCTTTCGGTGTTTCTTCAAGCCTGGTACGACTGCGAATATCTCTTCACGGTAGACGAGAATGTCTTCACGCCGCCGCCGAAGGTGAAGAGTGGCGTGATACGGCTTGTGCGCAACTCCCGAACCTCTTTAGGTTGCGACGAACGCCGGTTCCGCACTGTGGTCAAGACCGCTTTCGGGCAGCGTCGCAAGACATTGCGCAACTCTCTGGCGACACTTCTGCCTCCGGAGGGGGAGATACTGTCGTCGCCCCTGCTGAAAGAGCGTCCCGAACGTCTCGGGGTGGAGGAGTTTGTCGAACTGACCCGGATGCTCACTCCCGGGGAGGGGAAGTGAACCAGAAATAATGAACCGTGGGCCGGAGCAGAGCGTTTAATTTCCACACAAATCTTTGTATTATGGAAAAGAAACTTTATGTGGTCAGCTTCGGCGACTCAAAAAAATATCTGATGGACTACACTGTCCCGACCGGTACCGACCAACTCCACAAGCCGAATCCGTTCGACAACATCGAGAAGGAACTCACGTCGTGGCTTCGCAAGGAGGTGCCCGAAGCCACTGACCTGGCATATTTCACCAGTGCCAGGGCTACCGAAGTCTATGCCGACCACCGTGGCCGCTATGCCGGTTATCCGGTGCTTGACGCTTCGGCCGTGAAAGAAATAGAACAGGAGCTTCTCCGCGAGGTGCGCGACCGGATGTCGGTCCGCGAGGAGAATGTCAACGCCCCCTGGTCCGTCGTCTGAACAGTATCATGAATACTGTCGCGGCTGCGGCACCAGCCAGCAATAGTCCCGCCCCTTCCCCTATTCTCCGGAGAAGGCCGCGGGGCTTCTCTTTCTCCGGTCTGGCGATGCGGGTGACCGTGACTGTGTCGCGGCTCACGTCGCGCACCGTGTCTCGTATCAGGCGAAGCCGGATCCGTTCCCGCACGACACGTTCGCTCACCGTGTCGCCGCGGATGAACAGGATCACGCTGTCTCGTGCCAGAAACGTGTCGGAGCGGACGCGGATGTCGGTAAGGGTGTCGGTGGAGTGCGACATGTTTTCCACCGGCACATACACTTTGCGGGAGCATCCTCCCGTGGCGACGGCAGCGGATATGGCCGCCACCGTCATAATCGCAATGGTTCTCATTTCAGTAAATGGTTTGATGGTTATCCCCCCTCGGCGGAGCATACGGCATGCCAGAGAGGGAGGCGGTTAACAAATTTTAAGTAAAAATTCCGGTCAGAGAGTGAGTGTGTGGGAAAGAATGGCTAACTTTGCCCGCGGCTTTCAGCCGCCTGTAGATTTTTGTATTCAACATGGTTCGCAAGTACGATTATCTGGTCATCGGGTCCGGCATCGCCGGCATGGTGTTCGCCCTGAAAGTGGCGGCAGAGAATTCCCGCGTGGCCGTCGTGTGCAAGACTTCTCTTGAAGAGGCCAACACTTATTATGCCCAGGGTGGAGTGGCAAGTGTCACCGACCTTCGGGTGGACAATTTTGAGAAACATATCCATGACACGATGGTGGCCGGCGACTGGCTGTCTGATCCGGCGGCGGTGGATAAAGTAGTTCGTGAGGCACCCGCCCGCATCGCTGATCTGGTGGAATGGGGTGTGGATTTCGACCGCAAGGCCGACGGAGAGTTTGACCTTCACCGCGAGGGGGGACACTCCGAGTTCAGAATCCTTCATCATGCCGACAACACAGGGGCTGAGATCCAGAAAAGTCTCATCCGCCGTCTGAAGGAGAATCCCTTCATCGATATTTTTGAAAACCATTTCGCTGTGGAGATCATCACCCAGCACCACCTGGGAAAGACTGTGACACGCCGCACACCCGACATCACCTGCTACGGGGCCTATATTCTGGACGAATCCACCGGCAAGGTCGACACTTTCCTGGCCAAAGTGACCCTCATGGCCACCGGAGGCGTGGGCGCGGTCTACACCACCACCACCAATCCTCTGATAGCCACCGGCGACGGAATTGCAATGGTGTATCGCGCCAAAGGCACGGTCAAGGACATGGAGTTCATACAGTTTCATCCCACGGCACTCTACCATCCGGGCGACCGCCCGTCATTTCTCATCACCGAGGCCATGCGTGGCTACGGGGCTGTGCTCCGCAATCTCGACGGTTCGGAGTTCATGCACAAATACGACCCACGTCTCTCTCTGGCCCCGCGCGACATAGTTGCCCGTGCGATCGACTCGGAGATGAAACTCAACGGCACCGACCATGTATATCTCGATGTCACCCACAAAGATCCGGAGGAGACCCGGCATCACTTCCCCAACATCTACGAGAAGTGTCTCTCGCTGGGCATCGACATCACCAAAGATATGATTCCGGTGGCTCCCTGTGCGCATTACCTCTGCGGTGGCATCGCCGTCGACCTCGACGGGCAGTCGAGCATACAGCGTCTATATGCCGTGGGTGAATGCAGCCGCACAGGTCTCCATGGGGGCAACCGTCTGGCATCCAACTCCCTTATCGAGGCCGCCGTCTATGCAGATGCCGCGGCACGACATGCCCGAAGTGTCATAAAGGGTTATGACTTCCGCACCGATGTGCCCGAATGGAACGATTCCGGCACGGTCCATCCTGAAGAGATGGTGCTCATCACACAGTCGGTAAAGGAGGTGAACCAGATCATGGGTTACTATGTAGGCATAGTCCGTTCCGACCTCAGGCTGCACCGAGCCTGGAACCGTCTCGACATACTTTATGACGAGACCGAACGTCTATTCAAGGCCAGCAAGCCCTCGCGCGAGCTCTGCGAACTGCGCAACATCATCAATGTGGCCTATCTCATCATGCGTCAGGCCATGGAGCGCAAGGAGAGCCGCGGACTGCACTATACGGTGGACTATCCCCATCCGGAGACAGGCGACAGGGATTAGGTGATGGGGATCAGGTATCAGATATAAGGATTCTGAACTTTCCCGCTCTGATTTTTGTACTCTCTATTGATACATCAGGTATTCCACTTTATACTTCGTACTTTTAAATTAGATGCGTAGACTCAAATATTTGGCCGGGGCGGCGATACTCATGGCGGCGATAGCCGGATCATGGGGGATGAATGCCGCGAAAAAGAGCCACGATTCGGCTGTGGCAAGGAATCTGAATGTGTTCAATGCTCTGGTCAAGGAGCTGGAGATGAACTATGTCGATTCCATACGTACCGACGAAGCCTTTTCCAAAGCCATCGGTGCGATGCTCTCCACTATCGACCCCTATACCGAATATTATTCGGCTGACGATGCTGAAAATCTTAACCGGCTGACCACCGGCGAATATGGCGGCATAGGAAGTTTCATACTTGAACGCGACAGCTTCACTTATATCTCCGGACCTGCCGAGGGCTCACCCGCAGCCATGGCCGGTCTCCGGTCCGGCGACAAGATTCTGCGCATCGACAGCACGGACATGAAGGGTGTGCCATCGGCGCAGGTGTCGAAACGTCTGCGCGGACAGCCCGGCACCAAGGTGCGTCTTCTTCTGGAGCGTCCTTTCGCCGGGGCCGACAGCATCGTCGATGTCACGCTTGAACGGCGCAAGATACAGACGCCGAGTGTCCCCTACTGGCATCTCGACACTGTCACCGGACTCGGTTATATTCGCCTTACGTCGTATATCGACAAGTCGCCCAAAGAGGTGGAGGCCGCTCTCGACAGTTTCCGCAACACGGGGGCTCTGAAAGGTGTGGTTCTCGATCTCCGGGGCAATGGAGGCGGTCTGGTGGAAAGCGCGGTGGAGATAGTGGGTTTCTTCGTGCCCAAAGGCACTGAGGTGCTCCGCACGAAGGGGAAGACACGCAGCGCGGAAAAGATCTACAAGACCACCCGCAAACCGATTCTTCCGGATATTCCGTTGGCGGTGCTCATCGACGGGGGATCGGCTTCAGCTTCCGAAATCACCGCAGGCTCGCTTCAGGACCTCGACCGCGCCGTGCTCATCGGTTCGCGCAGTTTCGGCAAGGGTCTGGTGCAGGCTCCGCGTCCGCTGCCTTACGACGGGTATCTGAAAGTGACCACGGGAAAATACTATATCCCTTCGGGCCGTCTCATCCAGGCTCTTGACTATTCGCGTCGCAATCCCGACGGTTCGGTGGCACGCACGCCGGACAGCCTCACGAATCTATATCATACGGCAGCCGGACGCGAGGTGCGCGACGGTGGCGGACTCAAGCCTGATGTGGAGATTGACTGGGGGAAGGTGAGCCGTCTGCTTTTCAACATAGCGCGTGACAACTGGGCTTTCGACTTCGCCACCAAATATGCCGCGGAGCATCCCTCTATTCCGGCTCCGGAGGTGTTTGAGATCGACGACACCACGTATGCCGCCTTCAAGGCTTCGATCGACCCGGCGCGGTTCAAATACGACAAGGTTGGTGAAGACCTCATAAAGAAACTTGACGAGGTGCTTTCCGACGAGGGTTATATGAACGACAGCGTCAAGACCCAGCTCGACGGTCTGAGCCGTCTGCTGATCCATGATCTTGATTCAGATCTCGACAGCAAGCGCAAGGAGATCGCTTCCTTCCTCGGAGAGGAGATCGCGGCGCGTTATTATTTCGAACGCGGCCGTGCCGCCCAGCAGATGCGCGATGACCCGGCGATGGCCGAGGCCAGACGCATACTCCTTGATCCTGCCGAACTGAAACGCATTCTCTCCCGCCGCTGATATACAGCTGATATACAATGACACTTGCCGAAGCCGATTCGATTTTCATCTCTCCGGCGCGGGCCTCGATGCTCGCCCGGACAATATCCGACAAAAAGAACCTCCGCATACGCCTTGACGGTCTGGAAGGGAGTGCCGCTGCCATGCTCATGGCGTCGCTGCCACTGTCCGGCCCGGCTTTGGTCGTGGCCGACGATGCCGACGCGGCGGGATATATCTATCACGACCTGTGTCAGGTCATCGGACAGGAAAACGTGTCCATACTGACTTCGGCCTATCGCCGCGACATCCGTTACGGCCAGATAGATCCTCCTTCGCAGATTCTACGCACAGAGACTTTGGAGTCATATTCGACAGGCCGCACAGCGTGGGTGGTGAGCTGGCCTGAGGCAATGGCCGAGAAAGTGCCTGCATCGAAGAGGTTCAGCGAGGCACGCCTCTCGCTTAAAAGCGGCGCTAAGGCATCGCTTTCGGCTACTGTGGCGAAGCTGCGCGAGGAGGGTTTCCGACAGACAGACTACGTTTATGAGCCGGGACAGTTCGCGGTCCGCGGCTCGATTCTCGACATATATTCCTTCTCCAACGAACTCCCCTATCGTGTGGATTTCTTCGACGACGAGATCGACTCCATCCGCACTTTCAACGTTGAGACACAGCTCTCGGAGGCAAGACTGAAAGAGATAACCGTCATACCGGCTCTGGCCGACACCGCCGGAGGGGATTCGATATCTCTGCTCGACTTCATAGATGCCGGCACGCCGCTGTTCGTGCAGTCGCTGTCATGGCTCACGGAGCGTGTGGAGGCCTTGTGCTCCCAGTCGCTTTCCGAGACGGCTCTTCTCTCCGGGGAGGCCGATCCCGACGCCATGAGGAAACTTGTGGACCCTGCGGCTTTCCGTGAAGCCTTAGGCCGGTTCACAGTGGTGGAATTCGGAAGTGCCGACACTCTTTCGGCCTCCGATCTCCCGCCGGACGCCCGTATGGAGTTCCACTGCTCCCCTCAGGCCCTCTATCACAAGAATTTCAATCTGATCGCCGATTCTTTCACCGGTTTCCTGGATAAGGGCTACCGGATTCTCATTCTTTCCGATTCCGTAAGGCAGACCGATCGGCTCCGGGAGATATTCGCCGACAGGGGTGACGAGATCAGCTTCACGCCGGTGGACCGGACAATCCATCAGGGATTCGTGGACCATGATTCGAAAATCTGTTTCTTTACCGACCATCAGATTTTCGACCGCTTCCATAAATACAGTCTGAAGTCCGACCGTGCCCGCAGCGGCAAACTCGCCTTCTCTCTCAAGGAGCTGCAACAGATAGAGCCGGGCGACTATATAGTCCATATCGACCATGGCATAGGGAAGTTCGCCGGTCTGGTGCGTACCGATGTAAACGGACGTCCGCAGGAGATGATCAAACTTCTCTATCAGAACGACGACATCATTCTTGTCTCTATCCATTCGCTCCACAAACTGTCGAAATACCGCGGGAAGGAGGGTGTGCCTCCGAAGATAAACAAGCTCGGAACCGGCGCGTGGAACCGCATGAAAGAGCGTACCAAGGCCCGCGTGAAGGATATCGCGCGCGATCTTATCCGCCTATATGCCGCCCGGTGCGGTCAGAAAGGACATGCGTTCGCTCCCGACACATATCTCCAGCATGAACTGGAGGCTTCGTTCATCTACGAGGACACTCCCGACCAGATAAAGGCCACACAGGCCATAAAGAGCGATATGGAGGCCGACAGACCGATGGACCGCCTTGTCTGCGGTGATGTGGGCTTCGGCAAGACGGAACTTGCCATACGGGCCGCTTTCAAGGCCGCGGCCGATTCGAAACAGACGGCTGTGCTTGTGCCGACAACCGTGCTCGCCATGCAGCATTACCGCACGTTTTCCGAACGTCTGCGCGACCTGCCCGTGCGTGTGGATTTCATATCGAGGGCGCGGAAGCCGAAAGATGTGAAACAGATACTCTCCGACCTTGAGGCGGGCAAGATAGATATTCTCATCGGCACGCACAAACTGATCGGAAAGTCTGTGAAATTCAAGGATCTCGGTCTGTTGATAGTCGATGAGGAACAGAAGTTCGGCGTGGCGGTCAAGGAGAAACTGAAACAGATGAAGGTGAACGTCGATACGCTCACCATGAGTGCCACCCCTATCCCGCGTACGCTCCAGTTCTCGCTGATGGGCGCGCGTGACCTCAGCAATCTCAACACTCCCCCGGCCAACCGCCGTCCGATCGAGACAACTGTGTCGGTTTTCGACGATGATATCCTCAAAGAAGCCATCGGTTTCGAACTCTCGCGCAACGGACAGGTGTTTGTGGTCAATCACCGCATAGACGGCCTTGCCGAACTTGAGAACAGGATACGGCGGCTGGTTCCCTCTGTCAGAGTGGTTGTGGCCCACGGACAGATGCCGCCTGAAAATCTTGAGAAGGCCATCATCGATTTCGCCAATCATGATTTCGACGTGCTTCTCTCCACGACAATCGTGGAGAACGGTATCGACATGCCGAATGTCAATACAATCATAGTCAACAATGCACAGAATTTCGGACTCTCGGAGCTGCATCAGCTCCGCGGCCGTGTGGGGCGCAGTTCCCGCAAGGCATTCTGCTGGCTTCTGACTCCTCCGGGCAACCCGCTCACTCCTGTCGCACGGCGGCGGTTGCAGGCCATCGAGTCTTTCTCCGATCTCGGCTCGGGCATCCACATCGCCATGCAGGATCTCGACATACGCGGTGCCGGCAATCTTCTCGGTGCCGAACAGAGCGGATTTATCGCCGATCTGGGCTATGAGACCTACCGGAGGATTCTGAAGGAGTCTGTCACGGAGCTGAGGACGGAGGAATTTGCCGACACTTTCTCCGACACCGGAAGCGGTGGCCCGCATCCGCCTGAGGAGGAGTTTGTGGCCGACTGCACCGTGGAGAGTGATCTGGAACTCCGTCTCCCACCATCGTATGTGCCTCAGGAGAGTGAGCGCATCGGACTTTATCAGGAACTGGACAATATGGAGCGGCCCGAACAGATCGAGACTTTCCGCACTAATCTCCGCGACCGTTTCGGCGAGATACCTGCTGTCACCGAGGAGCTGATACGGATAGTGCCTCTACGTATGGCGGCACGTCGTCTCGGCATAGAGCGTCTGCTGCTGAAGGAGGGAAAGATGTATCTTTATTTCGTGAGCGACGAGAACAAGGCCTACTACCGGTCGAAGGCCTTCGGACGCATACTGACCTATCTGCAGACTAATCCGCGCCGGTGCCGCATCCGCGAGAACAACGGGAAACGTTCGTTTGTGATCGAGTCGGTCCCCGCCGTGCGTGAGGCCCTTCACATACTCTCATCGGTCGAGACGCTTCCCTCCGCCTGACATGGTATACTTCTGAGAAGAGAAACCGGCGGAAAAGCCTTGCAGGCCTCTCCGCCGGGTATGTTTATGTCCGTAACTGACTCCGATCAGTGCTTGGGCTTGATGTCGAGTTTGACGGGTTTGATCATGTTCTCGGGGCTGAGGATTGTGTCGAGATCCTCTTTGCTGAGGATGTCGTGCTCCAGAACGAGATCGTAGACGCTGCGGCCTGTCTCAAGAGCCTCTTTGGCTATCTTGGTGGAGTTCTTGTATCCGATCACAGGATTGAGGGCTGTCACCACGCCGATGGAGTTGTGCACATGCTGGCGGCACTTGTCCTCATTGGCTGTGATGCCGTCGATGCAGCGGATGCGCAGAGTGTCGAAGCCATTGCAGAGAAGGTCGACAGATTCGAAATCGCACTGTGCCATCACAGGTTCCATGGCGTTGAGCTCCATCTGTGCGGCCTCGCCGCTCATGGTGACGCAGAGCTCGTTGCCGATCACCTTGTAGCAGATCTGGTTCATTACCTCGGGGATGACAGGGTTCACCTTTCCGGGCATGATGGAGCTGCCGGGCTGCATGGCGGGGAGATTGAATTCGCCCAGACCGCAGCGCGGACCGGATGCAAGGAGACGGAGGTCGTTGCAGATCTTGTTCATCTTCACAGCCACACGTTTCATGGCGGAAGCGTAGCCTACCAGACATGATGTGTCGGAAGTGGCACCTACCAGATCGCCGGAGAGTCTGAACTCAAGACCGGTGATGTCGCAGAGGGCCTTGACGCATTTTTCGGCGTAGCCCGGTTCGGCGCAGATGCCTGTGCCGATGGCCGTGGCACCCATATTGACGGTCAGGAAGTCGGCTGCAGCCTCTTCAAGGTGGGCGATCTCATCGTTGAGAATGCTTGCGAAGCCGCTGAATGTCTGGCCGAGAGTCATCGGGACAGCGTCTTCAAGCTGTGTGCGGCCCATCTTGATGATGTTCTTGAATTCCTCGGCTTTCTTGCGGAATGAGGCGATCACCTCTTTGAGGTGCTCCACAAGGCGCACGTGCGAATACCACATGCCGATGTGGATTGCCGTCGGGTATGCGTCGTTGGTCGACTGGGCACAGTTCACATGGTCGTTGGGTGAGCAGAACTGATATTCGCCGCGTTTGTGGCCCATGATTTCCAGGGCACGATTGGCGATCACCTCATTTGCGTTCATGTTGGTGGTGGTGCCGGCACCTCCCTGGATCATGTCGATGGGGAACTGGTCGTGGTGCTTGCCGTCGATTATCTCCTGACATGCCTGGGTGATGGCGGCATGCTGTTCCTTTGTGAGGAGACCGAGTTGGAAGTTGGCCTCGGCAGCGGCCATCTTTGTGATAGCCAAGCCTTTTATGAAGGCAGGGTATTCGTCGAGGTGGAATTTGCTTATTTCGAAGTTCTCGATGCCACGGAGTGTCTGCACTCCATAGAGGGCTGATTCTGGAATCTCGCGCGGCCCTATGAGGTCGCTTTCAATGCGAAAATCTTCGGTCATGGTGATCAAAAAGTGATGTTAAGGTTAAATTATCCGCAAATTTACGAATTTTTTCCTTACTATGCCCCATCCCCCTCCTAATTTATTTTTACCGTCACTCACTCTCTACTTTCTCTTCCCTGCTTTCTACTTCTTCTGGTTCCTCCTCTCCGCTTTCTGCTTCTTCCGGGACGGGCATGGTGCGGTCCGGACCCACTACCTCCTCTTCTGTGGCTTCGCGCGACGATTCCTCTTCGAAACGGAAGTAGTCTTCGAACGAGCGGCCCTGTCGCAGCAGAAGTTCGAAATTGGCCTGGCTGATCATGATGGGACGCACGGCTTCGGGCAGACGGTATTGCGACGCGGCGAGCACGCTGCGGTAGTGTTCCAGCTCACGCAGGTTGGCGAAGCCTTTCACTATGAGGAGTCCTATCCCTCCGAAGCGCATCTGTTCAAGGTCGAAGTCTTTCACCACAAACGATGAGAAGTTGAACCGGGCCACATCGTAGAGCAGCTGGTTGGGGCTTACGGAGTCGAGCGGGAACGCCAGCACAAGGAACTGGGGTTTGGACGGATCGCGTTCGAAGTCGGCTGGCTGGCCGTCGGCACCGGGAGCGGCGAGAGTGTCGGTGGTGAGACGTGTGTCCCAGAGCATGCCGCGCACGTTGGAGCCTCCTCCCTGCAGTTTACGACCAGAGCTGAGGGTTTTAAGCATGGAGCCGGCCATGTCGGTCATGTCGGTCTGCGGCCATTTGTCGAGCAGATATTCCAGACGTTCCTTGAATTTGTCGGGCTGATTGTCCGTAACATACGATAGAGCGTCGATAAACACGAATTTGGGCATTATCGGCGAGAGGGGGAATTCCTTCTCCATCTCGGCTGTCAGACGATGCACCTTGCTGTTCTGGTCTGCCAGATAGGCGTCGTATACCTCCTGATATAACTCCTCCTGACGCAGATGCATCTCCCGGAGCTTGTTGAAATAGTCCGGATCTTTCATTGCGGTGCCGTATGGGGAATCGGGGAAGTCCTCTAAGATTTTGTCGCGCCAGCGGGCGGCCTGTGCGACGTCGTTGTCGCGCACGGCCATGAGATACATGTTGTAGTATACGTCCAGTCGATACACGTTGTCGGGGTATCGGCGTTCCAGTTCGTTGAATTCCTCGCGGGCTGCGGGAAAGTCCTCCAGTTTGTCCTTGAGGATAAGACCCATGTTGAAGAGACCCTCCTGGATGATGTCGTTGCAGGTCTGTATTTCCTCGTCGGTCTTGGGGATCTGTCGGAGGTAATATTCGGCGTTGTGTGGATCCGACGCCGCTGCCATCGCAGTGGAATCCTGCGGCTCACCTCCGGAACCCTGCGAGGAAGTGGAATCGTTGCGTTCGGAGTCATCGTCGCCTGGTTCGTCGAAAGCAAACGAAGCCTTGTTGCGCCGTCGCCAGTCGTCCTCGTTCTTACGCGCTCCCCACCGACGCTGGAATTCGGTCTTTCCGGCGTTTTTGGTGGTCTGGTTGTAGAAATACCAGGATTTGTCGTTGTTGATCTGGTATGTGGTCGGAGCGTTGGCATTGTCTTTCATAGGACTTCCCTGTGCGTCGACCTGTGCCTGGAATTCCTCACGTGCGGCTGCCTCGGCTGCTTCTTTCTCCTTTTTCTTCAACTCCTCGGCAAGGCGTTCGCACACTTTCAGCTGCTCTTCCGGCGAGAGTTTGCTCAGGTCGAGGAGAGAGTCCTGTAGCTGGACATTTCCGGCGTATGTCGCCAGTTCGTCAAGCACATCGGACCTCTTTTTGAGGACGTTGTAGTCCGGATATTTCTCGTTGAGCTGGGGCACAGCCTCGGAGTAACACGGCTGGGCTTTCACATAGTCTCCTTCGGCGAAATAGATGTTGCCTAATGCCAGATTTGCCAGAGCCTTGTCGATGCCGTTGCGTGTGGACTTCTCCACGGCCAGAATATAGTTTTCCTTGGCCTTGGCGGTGTCGCGCCTTGACAGATATAGATTGCCGATGGCGTAATATATCTGGTCGAAATACTCCTTGTTGCGGCTGTAACGGAGCATGGAGCGCAGAGCGTTGACCTCCCCTCTTATGTTGGTTCCGGCGTATACTTCGGTCTGCTTGATGCGGGCGTTGAATTTCGTGCGGTAAGCCGTCGACGCTCCCGATCCGGCCTTTTTGAAGGCCATGTAGGCGTCGCGGTTTCGGCCAAGAGTCTTATAGGCCTGTCCGAGTAGGAAATACAGGCGGTTCTTCTGCGAACCGGAGGCCTCTTCGGCGGCGAGTTTCAGATACGGTACAGCCTGTTCCCAACGTTCGGCACGGACAAGATAGTCGGCCATAGTGATGTTGTAGAGGCGACGTAGCTTTTTGGATGTCAGGTCTTTCTCCTTCACACCGTGGAGGGCGTTCTCCGCTTCGTATATCCAGTCGAGAGCACAGTAGCTGCGGGCTTGCCAGAGCCGGGCCTCCGTCACCACGGCAGGGAGCCAGGTGAAATGGCGGGAGATGTAGTAGAATGTCGCGGCGGCTCCGGCGAAGTCGCCGTTGAGAAACTGCGAGCGGCCCATCATCAGCCAGGCGTTGTGCAGAAACGGATTGAACTCCTCTCTGGCCCGGAAAGCCTTCTCCTTCGGAGAGTTGCCCTTTTTGCGCGGCTTTTTCTTGATGCTGTGGAGCTGGATGGCTTTCTGCATCTTCTCGATGGTGCGCTTGAAGTCGCCGGTCGGCTGGGGCAGTTTCTCGTCGGCACGGGCCTCGGCGGGATGCGTCAGAAGGGTCCGGGTGTAATCGTCCTCATAGTTGAGCTCCATCTCCTTGAGCTGCTCCTTGTAATGTTCGTCGCCGTTGTAGTATACGTTGTATCGCGTGGTGAATGCCTGCCAGTTTCGCGATATGGTCGTATTCTTCTTCGTGGAGCATCCGACCGTCATGAGCAGGCATGTCAGCACGCCGGCAACAAGTGCGCCGACGCGGGAAAGAGAGTGTATGCGAAAACCGGAGGGCTTCATAAAGAAATCAACGCTTCTCCTCACACTCTTATTGCCTTTCCGATAGCAAAATCTAATCAGGCATCACCATCTGCGGCCGCCACTTCCGTACCTGTCTGAGCATATCTGCCGGGGTTGTCAGTCTGCCGTTGAGCCTCTGTCTGCAGATCTCAACGAAATCAGGTGTGTAGATGTCTATCAGATGTCCCCCTGTGAAATCTTTGGACGGCTTTACGAAAACTATGCCGTCTATCAGCTGTGACAGCCGGATCTCTTTTGTATATGGATTGGCATCAGTCGGTCGGGATACATAAAAATTATCTTTTCCCGGGGGACAGAAATATTCCGCCATTGTTATCTCGCCCCACGGACTATTGGCTATGTCAAATCCACAAGGCTTGTTTCCATTGAGAGCAAACGCCTTGTCGTACAGCCCGGAATTTCGTTCAATCCAGTTTCCTGTCTGCGGATTCCGTTCATATCCGCTTCCCATGTTCAGCGGTGCCCACAGATCGATGGTAAACACCTCGTTGGGATATACCGCTTTTATAAGAAATCCGGCACTGGGATAATTATAGTAATTTTTGCCGTTGTTTGGCTTATACCCCCTTATCTGGTGCTGTGTGTGCGCCTGTCCGGCATAGAAGACAATCTTATTGCCGCGCATGAAATCCCACCGTATTTTTTCAAACATCGACATGTCGCGGTTTTTACCTCTCTGCAGGGATGTCTGGTTGAAGGAGTCCTGCACTCCTGCCGGATCGAGCAGCCGGATCGCAATCTTCTCTTCTTCCGGCAAGGTCCGGTTTATCTCCCAGATGCATTTGAAGACATCGAAGTATTCCTTGTATGGGTTGCCTAATACGTCTGGCGCGTGTTGCAGAATCTTTATGACCGAATCGGGCATGAATGCAGGGGAATACGCCACCCGGTTGGCTGTGGCCTGATCCAGTTCGCTTCCGAATTCAAGAGCAACTATATCGGGACGTGTTTCTTTATTTTCGGCGGCTTTTTTCAGAACATCGCAGAAAAAAGGCGTGTGGTCGGCTATCCAATGGTCTTCGCCGATAGCGACAATTCTGTAATCTTTCAGCTTTGAAAGGACATAATCAATCGGATCTACAGCAGAGCTTTTCAGGTGATTGGCGTAAGTGTCCGCATCATTTCGGGCTTGCGATGCAAAAGACATCAGTCCGATCAGGATTAAAGTCGGCAGGATTGTTTTCAGTTTCATGATGTCATTGGGTTTGTTATGAAATAATCAGAACTCCGTGAAACACAACGGGAGCAATGAGGCTACCGATGGAAGGATGTATACCTCTTCCGCTCCGTAGAGAATCACCTCGATAGGCCCGTGAAGAACCTCATATTCCAGCAACGCCTGACGGCATGCGCCGCACGGACTGATCGGTTTGCCCTGGAAGCATAGACTGTCGGGCAAAGAGTCCGGTTTGTGAAGGCGTGTCCAGGCGGCTATGGCGATCTTTCTGAAAGCTACTCCGGGCCAGCGTGCCGACGCATAGAAACAGGCACTTCTTTCTCCGCATGTACCTGAAGAGAATGCCGCGTTCTCCTGATTGGCTCCTCCCACTATCTCACCGTTGGCCATGAGTATGGCCGCTCCCACATGAAACTTCGAATAAGGGGCATAGCTGTGGGAAGTCATCTCTTTGGCTTTCTCCACGAGACGGCGGTCTTCGTTCGTAAGCTCATCCAGGGAGCATACTTTTACCTGAGTGGTTATATCTTTTGTCTGCATAAGTAGCTGTTAAAAATTAACTATAGATATAGTTTTATTTAAGTAGCCTTTCAGGTGAGCATATCTTTGCTTGTCTTTTTGGTTTAAATTTAGCTTTTTCTCAGTCATTTAGTCCGCTAAATTCCTTCGTTCAAGTTAAATTTATCCTCAAAAATCCTTCGCAAATATAAGCTCATTAATTTTTACCAGCTACTTAATGAAACGGGTTGCTTATGATTAAACGCCGGCCGGCGGGATTTCGTTTGTCTGCCGGCCGAAAATGCGTAACTTTGCATAATGGCATATAGCCGGATCATACTCAATAGCAAAAATCACAGTTCAGAATACTCCGATTACCGTTCTCTCGGTAGAGGAACAGGATTATATTTCCCTCACGGATATGGCTACCGCCAAAGAGGGTGATGGCCGCTCTGCGGATATTATTAAAAACTGGTTAAGAAATCGATACACTATCGAATTTCTCGGCACATGGGAAGTCATACATAATCCGAATTTCAAAGTGGTCGAATTTGACCACTTTAGAATGAGTGCAGGTTTACCCTCTTTTGTATTGAGCGCATCCGAATGGATAGAGCGGACAAATGCAGTAGGCATAATCGTAAAGAAAGGCCGTTACGGAGGAACTTACGCATATAAGGATATTGCATTTGAATTTGGTTCTGCGATAAATGTTCCCTTCAAACTATATCTGATAGAGGAATTTCAGCGGCTGAAGACGGAGGAACAGCGGCTTTTAGGGTGGTCGGCAAAACGGGAACTGTCTAAAATCAACTATCGGATCCATACCGATGCGATACAGCAGAATCTTATCCCGGCGGAGGTGACACCGGCGCAGGCAAGCATGATTTATGTCAGCGAAGCCGATGTTCTCAATGTGGCGATGTTCGGTATGACGGCAAAGCAATGGCGCGATGCGCATCCCGACCTGAAAGGGAACATACGTGATTACGCATCGGTCAACGAGCTGATATGCCTGTCAAATATGGAAAATCTCAATGCGGTTTTCATTGAGCAGGACATGACGCAGGGCGAGCGACTTTGAGTCTGAACCGGATCGCCATCCATCAGATGAGCATACTGGAAGGCTGCGATGCGGCCAACAGAAAGTTATTGAAATAATCGGAGGCAAAAGTTCCCGCATGATATTGTGTGTTAGTGGGAGTATAAATTCCGGCCGGCGGGATTTCGTTTGTCCGCCGGCCGGAATTTAATGAATCTTTCAGTCGTTTAGCGTAGGATCCGCTTCTCTGTTCTCACGGAGCCGTCCGACATCACCCGGTGCAGAATGTAGAACTGTCCGGGGGCCGGATTGTCGGTTTTCAGACCGGAGAGGGTATACCATTCTTCGTGTACCGGTGCGGCTGTGTCGGAGATAGTGTCCACACCGACGATGCCGTTGACTGTGAAAGTAAAGGTGCGGGAGAAGAGTCCGTCGGGAGTGGCGACTTTTATCCACGCGTCGCCAAGCGATATGGGACGCACTTCTCCGGGATCGGACTCGTTCAGAGCCAGCTGTGGCGACATGCTCCATACAAGTTCCGCAACGGGCCAACCGATATAGAACGGGGCTGTGACGTTGTCGGCCTTGTCGGCGATGGCTGTGTAGGTCGTTCCTATTGAGGCGATGGCGAGAGCCGGATTGTCGGCAAGTGAGCGGATCAGTGGGTATGTGGCACGCAGGTTGAGCCATTCGTCGCCCATCTCCATGCTCATCAATTTTGTGGAGGTCACACCTTCGGCAGCCTCTGCGTTGATGGTGTCGGCGATGGCGCAAAGAGAGGAGTCGTAGCTGTTGGCGGTAAATTCCGAAGCTGTGGGTGCGCTGGCGATGAACGGAGCCGCTGTATGCGCAGACTCTGCCGTGACGATGACAGGTGCCGCTGTATAGCATCTTGCGGCTTTGCATTTCGAACTCCAGTTGCCGATCATTCCGGCCACGAAATCAGGAGCCTTCACCTCGCCGAGATTCATGCAGTCTTCGGCTGTGCCCCAGCCTTTGGTCCAGAATCCGGCAGCCGCCATGTTTGCGGTGGAAGCATTTTCCGAAGAGGATGTCACACTGCCAGTGTTGGCGCATCTGCGTATTGTGGAGCCGAAAGCCTCGCCTACAAATCCTGATGCGCCGTAGCCTTCTGCCTCGACCTTTCCGGCGTTGAGACAGTCGGAGAAGTCGGCATAGCCGTATCCGGCGAATCCGGATGTGAAGTTGCCTGCAGAGCCTTTGACGGAGGCAAGGTTGACACATTTTTCCACATGATTGTGAGCCTTGATGTATCCGAAAGCACCGGCTATGTAGTTGCCTGTACCCTCCACACTTCCGTAGTTGGTCAGTCCGGAGAAATGGCCGTCGCCTTTCGAGGCGTTGCCATCGGCATATCCCACCAGACCGCCGGCGTATTGCTTGCCCGATGACACGGCACCGTGGTTCTCGCACCGGCTTACGGAGGTTCCGGTCGGAGCGATCCGTCCGATAAGACCACCGGCGTATCCGCCGCTGACATCGATATCACCGCGGTTTATGCACGAATCCATTCTGAGGCGTCCGAAAGCATATCCTACAAGTCCGCCGCCCTGGCTGGCACCGGAGGTGACGGATATGCGGCCCAGATTGACGCATGCATACATTACGGTGGTGTCGCGTGCATATCCGATGATGCCGCCGAAAGAGCCTTTCGCTGTCTCCACGTCGGCATGGTTGACGCAGTGGCGCAGAGTGCCGTAGGATGTGCCTGCGATGGCACCGGACTGGCCTCCGCCGGGAGTGAGGGTGCCGAAGTTTTCGCACCCTGTCACTTCGGCTCCGGCCTTTATTTCGGCTGTGATGCCGCCGAGATAGTTGCTTCTGGTGGAGATCGCGCCATAGTTGCGGCAGTTTGCCAGCGAGCCGCCAGGATTGAGCTGGGCCACGATTCCTGCGGCGTAGGTGCCTTTCTCCAGAGTCGAGACAGAGTTATGGTTGTCGCAGTTCTCGATGCATCCGGCGCAATATGCAGCGAACGCTCCTACCGGACGCTGTGCGCCCGTGGTGGTGACGGAGCCGCCCCGGAGTATAAGATTGCTGATTCGGGAGGTTTCGGTCAGAGTTCCGAAAAGTCCCGAGCCTTCCGTATTGCCCGCCACAATGAGGTTGGAGACAGTGTGTCCGTCGCCGTCGAGCCAGCCGCCGAAGGCAGCCGTGTTGTAACCGATCGGGATGAAGTTTTCCACTTCGCTGCAGTCTATATCGGCAGTTATTTTGAAGCGGCATCCCTGATAGGTGGCGGAATATCGGTTTGTCATGTCAGAGAGAGTGACGAGGTCCGCGGCGGTGCGTATCAGATAGGGGGATGCGGCGGTTCCCTCCCCTTCGAATACGGACGGGAGAGTCCGGACGGGTATGAAGCGTGTCAGATCTCCCGCAACCACCTGCAGTGTGTCGGCGACAGCCTCTTTTCCCTCATACGCAGCTACCTTGAGTGTCGAGCCCTCGATGGAATAGGGAGGTGTGTTGTGGCGCAGGCTCCACGACAGTCCCGGTCCCTGGTTCAGAGAGGCGTTGGCATGCACGTCCGAACGGATCTGGCCGTCAGCGAAGATCACTGTCATCTGGCTGAACGCACGTGCCTGGGGGAGAGCGGCAAACCGTGTTAGTACGGGATAGGCTCCGGCCGTGAAGGTCCATTTTTCCGGGTCGAGTCCATCGGGTCTGACGCCGGATGTCAGTGCGGAGGTCGGCAGAGGAGTGACACCGACAGGTATTCCCCCTTTGACCGCTCCGGTCACGTTGAGCTGCGAGTCGAAATAGATATCCGCGAATTTCATGGTCATGGTGCCGCTGTTGCCACCTAATGCGCCGGTCGAGCCGTTTTCCACAAAAGAGAGTGTCACGCCGGTGTTGACCGACTTCTCGACAGAGCCGCCGTTGACGTAACCGATGATGCCGCCCGATCCTCCGTAGGAGATGACGATGCCGGTGTTGAGGCAGTTCGTGATGACGCCCGTGCTGACGATCTGGCCCGAGATGCCGCCGATGTTTTTCTGTGTGCCTGGTCCTCTCAGGGGATTGGTCACGGTGCCCGACACCTGGCCGTCATTCTGGCTCTCCTCGATGCGCCCGGCGCAGTTGCCGGCCAGACCGCCGCCGTAGGTCGAGCCGATGCGGATATGTCCGGCGTTGTAACATCCGGAGATCACTCCGTTCTTGCTCACGACGCCTGCGATTCCCCCTATCAGACCGTTGACACCGATCACATCGGCAAGGTTGATGCAGTTTTCAATTCTTCCGTCGAGTGTTCCCGCGAAGGCTCCCGAAGAGGAAAGAAGTGTTATTCGGGAGTCTGCGGCGATGGTCAGGTTGCGTACCACACCTTTGGCGGCCACACGTCCGAAAAGACCGCAATATGCTTTGGAAGAGACCGGGATGGCTGTGCCGGAGGCGTCTGTCTTCACTTTGTCGAGAAGAAGTCGGCTGATGGTGTGGCCGTTGCCGTCGAATGTCCCGGCAAAGACATGCGACGCGCTTCCCGATGCGGCGATACCGTTGAAATCCGGATCATATCCGCAGTCGATGTCGGCGGTCATCCTGAACCAGTCGCCTTCGAACGACATCGATTTCACTGTCGTGGCTTCCGCAAGTCCTTTCAGATCGGCCAGACTGTTTATGAGATAGGGATTCTCCTCTGTCCCCTCCCCTTCGAAAAGTCCGGCCGGGACCACATCGACGGAATATTCCTTCCGGCACAGTTCCTCTCCGGCCCATGCGCACAGTATCTCCGTGGCGTCCGTGTTGCTCGGTGTCACCCGGTCGCCGCTGACGGTGAGTGCTGTCCCTTTTTCCGAAATCCGACCGTCGGCGAGTATGCCCCATGAGACACCACCTGCCGTAGCCACCGTGAACGGGGATTTCACCTTACGGACCGATTCCCCTTTGATGAAGAACGCCGGAGCGACCGCCACAGAAGCGGCCACATTGCTTTCCGTCCCTTTCAGCCGTGGATAAAGACCTTCGGCAGCTGTCCATGTCGCGGAAGAAAATCCCTCGGGGAGAGTTGTCCCTGTCAGTTCCTCTGTGGTGAGTGCGCCCGAGAATGTGTCGCTGACGTAAGTGAGTCCGCAGGCCTGGCTGTCATAGTATACGTTTTTGAAATACCGGCTGTTTGTCCCTGTGGAGATGAAAGGACAGACGGCCATCTCGGGATTCGGGTTGGGATTGGCCGAGACAATCCGTCCCGAAGAGTAGCAATTGCTGACACATCCCTCTGTGAGTCCGGCACCGAGTCTGGCCACAATGCCGCCCATTCCTGTCGGAGCGAACGTCGGATGTAGCATGCCGGCGAAGAAGCAGTCCGTGATAGTGGCGTATGCCATGCTTCCTGCCAGCCCTCCGAACAGTCCGTCGGCAAGCTGGACTCTGGTGGAGACTGTGACCATGCTGAAGGAGCCACTGACGCCTACAGAGAGTGTTTTCGTGCCCGTCATACCGCCGACAATACCGCCTACAACGGCATCTTTTGCACCGGCCGTCTCCCGGATGGAGCCGTACGAGAAGCATCCGCTGATGCGCGGACTCCCCTCTATAGTGATCTTCTTTGAGTCGGATTTCATCACACCGGCGATACCTCCGGCATGTCCCTGCGATGTGCTGAACACATCGGACAGTTCTATCTGTCCGGCAGCGGACGAATTTTCGATTACCCCGGCATTATATCCCGCGATCCCGCCGATATCGCCACGTGCTGTCACGACAGTGCCGTGGACGCCGCAGCCCGAGACTGTTCCGAAATTCATGCCCGTCAGACCGCCGGTGGTATAGTATGCCGTCCAGAGTTCGCCACCTTTCACCTCGCAGTTTTCCATACGACCCAGATTGAGCCCGCACATCATCCCGACAATACGCCCGTAGCTTTCCATGTCGGCGTCGGCGAGTGTGAGATCGCGTACAGTCCCTTCCTGGCCTATCACGCCGAAAAGGCCCATGTACCAGCGCATGCCCGGCTTGAGTGTGAGATTCTTCACCTCATGTCCTGCCCCGTCGTAATGGCCGTTGAACGCTACTGTGCGCGGGTCGAACTGCCAGTAGTCGAGATTCGACTGCGCATGTCCGATCGGCGAGAAGTAGAGAGTGGCGTCTGAACAGTCGATATCGGATGTCTGGCGGAAGTATTTTCCGGTCTGATCTTGTCCGGAGTTCACGAGATCGGACAGAGCGATGATGTCGGAGTAGGTCCTGACGAGCCACGGACTCTCTTTGGTCCCTTCTCCTTCAAAGTTTGTGCTCACGGCGGCCGGAAGTCCGATTGGTAGAGTTGTGGTGATTTCGGTCGAGGTGAAGCGGTCCACAGGCTTGGCCGGATTGTTGAAAGGGAAAGCTCCCCACGGATTTATCGTGATGGTATTTCCGCTCACCGACCCCTCCACGGCCTGAGGCAGCGAGGTAGGATTCGGTTTTGAGGCATCGATGGAGAATGTGAATACATGTCCTAACGAGTTGGTGCCCACATATTGCGACGGCATTGAGATTTTACCGTCGGAAGCGAGAGTCATACCGACGGTCTCTCCTGAGTTCGCGAAATTCTCCACCTCCAGTCTGTTGAGATATGGCTGGGAGACAATGACACCCCATTTCCTGGTTGTCTTGTCGGAGAAATCTACCGCTTGTGAGGTGGCGTTGCAGCGTCGCATCACCGTTCCGCGCACACCGACCACAAGAGTGCCGTAATAACTCCCCTTCTCCAGTACCACCAGTCCCCACGGATCGAGAGTTATGCTCCCGTCCGGAGCGATTGTGCCGGTGAGGGGATTGACAGCGTCAAACTTTCCCGCAGCGACATCTATCCGGCAGATGGAGACCGGAGCCGACTCTGTGTCGGTCATCATTACCCGGTAAAGTTCCTGCACCGGAATGGAGATGGTATTGCCGCTCACTGTGGCACGGCAATCGGTGTCGTAGCCATATATCTGTTTTATAATGTAGTTTCCCGTATTATCGCCGTCGGCAACGATCTCCACGCTTCGCGTGCGGTAGGCTCCGTTCAGAAGTGTGTCGGTTCCGAGCATATATCCGTCGGGAGCGGCAACGATTTCTGCATCGGACACTGCACGCATCGGTCGGGATAATGATGATTCATCCCATACGCCGACAGGTGGCAAATCAAGCACTACGGCGTCTCTTTCCTTTCCATGGAAAGATGCTGTTATGACTCCGGCGAATGCCAGAACCGTCAATAGCAGTACATAAGTTTTTCTCATTGTAGCTAAGTGTATTAGTGGACTGATGGAAATTTATCAGGGCAAACCCCCTTTGTCTCCGCAAATTTAGTAAAAAATATCTAATTTCTGCAAAAAAATATGATAATTTCCGACCGCTCCTCCCGAGAAACGGCTAAGATTGATTAAATTTGCAGCATCCATCACAGTTTTCAAGAAATCAGGACAAAGTGCTCTGAAATGAAAAGATTTTTGCTTTCCGTCCTCGCATCTCTCGTCTGCCTGCATGTCGCGGCTGATAAGGCCGACGACCGTTACATGACGTATATCAACACTTACAGTGCGATGGCTGTGGACCAACAGGAGGAATTCGGCATACCGGCGTCCATCACTCTCGCCCAGGGCCTTCTGGAGAGTGCGGCCGGACGCTCCACCCTTGCCTCGCAGGGCAACAATCATTTCGGCATAAAATGTCATAAGGACTGGAAGGGCGACACTATGCTCCGCGACGATGACGCTCCTGACGAGTGTTTCCGCGTCTACTCTTCGGCCGCCGAAAGTTTCCGCGACCATTCCATCTTTCTGACCCGCAGCCGCTACAGATCTCTCTTCGACCACGATGTCACCGACTATGCCTCATGGGCACGCGGTCTCAGCGCATGCGGATATGCCACCGATCCCAATTATGCATCACGCCTGATCGCCATCATCGAGCGGTACGCACTCTACACCTACGACTCCTCTGCCTCGCGTCATACCGAGGAGATGACCGAATTCATTCTCAGTCAGCTTCGTAAGACCCATCCCGTGCGTCGCGTCCGTGGACTCCATTATGTCATCGCCGCTCCGGGCGACACCTACTCATCTCTGGCCAAAGAGTTTCATATCAAGAAAAAACGGCTTATGGAGATCAACGACGCATCGTCCGACCATGTACGTGAGTGGCAGGAAGTGTATCTGGAGGAGAAACTCGATCAAGGTCCGGCCGACACCCCGTGGGCCACTATCGGCGAGGACGAGACTCTCCACAGCGTTGCCCAGCGGTTCGGGATGAAACTTGATGCCTTGCGGGCACTCAATCCGAAAGCTAAAGACCGTCCCGGCCAGCGTCTACGGCTCCGCTGACACCAATGTAGAATTTGGAATGGAGAATTTAGAAGTTTGAATGTAGAATTTTGAAGGGGTAAGGTCGGATAGGACGTGCAGAAGCAGATCCGTACTGTGAGAGCAATAGTAGGGAGATTGTGCCACAAAATAGGGACGCGATTTTTTCGCGTCCCCGTCTAAACTGCAGATTGAAATCAAAATTCAACCTTCAAAATTCCCCATTCAACATTTTCCCTTCTCCCTTCTCCATTGCTCTCATCGTGCGATGAACTTCCTGCCGTTCTGGATATAGACGGTTCCCGGCAGAGGATTGCGGATCTCACGCCCCATAAGGTCAAACATCCGGCTGTCCTTTCTCGTTCCGTCGGCTGCGATCTCCTCCACACCGGCCTTGTTTTCACCTTTGTAGATGATGTTGC
>CANEHE010000015.1 GCA_947427285.1 uncultured Porphyromonadaceae bacterium | reverse complement strand
AACTTTTTTAGACCTTTTTTGTTATACCCCTCTCCTGCTTATTGCCAATAACCTGCTGACCACACTGTTAGCTGAGTGTTAAAATATATTTATAAATACATCGACATGTAAAAACAATATATTTGGGAGGGAAATCACCCTAAAGAAGGGGTTCAGACGTTGAAGCGGAAATGCATTATATCGCCGTCGCAAACCACATATTCCTTTCCTTCGACAGCCATTTTACCCGCCTCCTTCACGGCAGTCTCCGATCCGAAGGTGACAAAGTCATCGTATTTGATGACTTCAGCCCGGATAAACCCTTTTTCGAAATCGGTATGGATTATTCCGGCAGCCTGCGGAGCCTTGGTCCCTCTGAGGAATGTCCAGGCACGTACTTCGTCGGGTCCGGCGGTGAAATATGTCTGTAGGTCGAGTAGTGCGTAAGCGGCGCGTATCAGCCGACTGACACCAGACTCTTCCAGTCCGATCTCATTGAGAAATTCTTTTCTTTCCTCCCATGTGTCGAGTTCAGCGATTTCACTCTCCGTTTTTGCGGCCACAATCAGAAGACTTGAACCGGTATCTTTTATGGCTTCGCGCACACGATCAACATAATCATTGCCGGAAACTGCGGCAGCATCGTCGACATTGCATACATAAAGGACCGGTTTGTTTGTAAGCAGAAACAGTTCTCTGGCAAAACGCTGTTCCTCCTTCCCTTCTACCTCCACGCTTCTGGCCGGCAATCCTTTCTCAAGTGCATCCTTATATTGCATCAGCACAGCGAGCTGCGTTTTGGCCGCTTTGTCACCTCCCGATTTGGCAGCCTTTTCCGTCTTTGCGATGCGGGCCTCGACAGTCTCCAGATCCTTGATCTGGAGTTCATAATTTATGACTTCCATATCGCGGACGGGATCAACGGTGGTGTCCACATGGGTAATATTGTCATCGTCGAAGCAACGCAATACATGCAATATGGCATCAGTCTCGCGGATATTGGCGAGAAACTTGTTGCCGAGACCTTCACCTTTCGAGGCACCGCGGACAAGTCCGGCGATGTCGACAATTTCGACAGTGGCAGGGACAGTGGAACGCGGCGAACACATCTCCACAAGTTTTGTAAGCCGATCGTCTGGAACAGAGATCACGCCTACGTTAGGTTCGATAGTGCAGAAAGGGAAATTCGCCGATTGGGCCTTAGCATTGCTGAGGCAATTGAAAAGAGTTGATTTGCCGACATTTGGAAGGCCGACTATGCCGCATTTGAGTGCCATTTCACAAAATGATAAATGATATAATCAAGGAGAAGAGGATAAAAGCGGATGCAAAGTTAACAAAAAGAAAATAAACCTCCAAAGATACTGAGACTCTGGATATCCGCGGAGAATAAAACCAAAAACAAAAGAAATTACATTTCGCATATTTTGTAATTACGCGAGTTCGGGATAAGATTCTTCAATTTAAACCAAACTAAAGGACATAGTGCATTGGGCGACCTTGATTATAGGAAAACCCGGATTCTTATTGGGGATTCGTGGAAATTTCGTATTTTTGCAGGCTAATGCTGTCCGGATACTTTCTATCCGACAAAATTCAACTGTTAGAAAAATGGGAAAACGAAGTATGTTCGGTATCTGGCTGATGGCCGGAACAGCCTTATTTGGTGGCGCAGCCCTTCAGGGGGTGGCACCTCCGTCTGGAGGAATAGGGAGCTATACAAGTCCGCGTCCGGAGGGAAGTCTGGAACGTGCCCGCCAGATGATGCATACCGGCAACTGGACGGGGGCTGCCGACGCTTTGCGCACACTGATAAACAGTGGAGCCTGCCTTACTTCCGAAGAGCGGGAGGAGTGCGACTACGGGTTGGCCCGTTCGCTCTATGAGTCGGGCGACCCTCAATGTGTGGAGATGCTGGCGGATTTTGCAGGCCGTTATCCGGCATCGGCGCTGACCCCTGATGCTCAGCTGATGAGGGGCGACTGGTATTTTTTTGACCATGAGTTCGGAGAAGCGGCAAATGTATACGCGGAAACAGACATCGAGGGTCTTGACGCAAAACGGCGTGCGCTCTACCTTTTCCGTCTGGGTGTCAGTTACACTAAAACCGGGGCGTTCGAAAAAGCCCGTGCCATATTCCAGAGTCTTGAGGATAACCGGACTTTCTCGGAGCAGGCACGGTTCTATCTGGCGTATCTTTTATATGTAAAGGGAAACTACCGGCAGGCTTACGAGGCGTTTTCCCGCCTCGACCCGGCAGGAGAACCGCTTCCGACAGGCGATGTCCGGCGTCGCGGCAAAAAGACTGTCCGGAACTTAGGAGAGTATATTCCTACTGGATTTGAGGCAGCCTACTATATGGCGCATATCGAGTATCTGGCCGGTGACTACCGACAGGCGGCGGAGCGTGGGGCGAGACTGGTACGTACCAATCCGGTGGCGGAGCTTCTGCCAGAGACGGAACGTGTCACAGGCGAAAGTCTTTTCAGACTGGGCGACATGCAAGCAGCCCGACCATATCTGGAGAGTTATCTCAGAAGCAGTGGAGGAAATCCCCGTGAGGCGATGCCCACAGCCGTCTATGCTTTGGGATGCATACTTTACAGCGAAGGGGATTATGACCAGACCGAGAATCTGATGGACGCACTGGCCGACCAGGAGAACGAGATCGGACAGAGTGCCAACCTCTATCTGGGACAGTGCCATGTAAGACAAGATGACCGCAACGGGGCGGCAATGGCTTTTGAGCGTGCATACAGGATGAACTATGACCGGACGGTAAGCGAGTCCGCCTTATATAATTATGTGGCGGCACGCACCCGGGGCGGAAACGTGCCTTTCAGTTCATCGATACCACTGATGGAGGATTTTCTCCAGACATTTCCCGGTTCGAAATTCGCACCGGCTGTGGAGGAATATCTCGCCACGGCATATTTCAACGAAAAGGACTACCGCAAGGCGATGGCCAGCATAGAGCGCATCAAGAATCCCTCGGCCAAAGTGTTGGCGGCAAAACAGAAAGTGGCCTACGGTCTGGGGGCGGAATGTATGGCCAACAACCAGGCGGCAGAGGCTGAGAAATATATGCGTATCGCCACTGGAATCACAGGACAGGATTCCCGGATAGCCACGCAGGCCCTTCTCTGGCTTGCCGACGCGCAATATGAACAGGGGAAATATGCCGAGGCCACACGCAATTATCTGGCCTTTCTTTCAAAGGAGAAGAGCGGTGAAAACCGCACTCTCGCCATCTACGATCTGGCCTATTCGCTCTACCGTGAAGGAAAATACAGAGAGGCGGCCACCCGTTTCCGTCAGGCGATGGAGGCAAAACCAGCCCTCTCCGGCACTCTGAATACCGATGCCGTGATCCGTCTGGCCGACTGTCTGTACTACTGCGGCGACACCCGGAGTGCCATCGACTCATATTCCTGTGCCATCGAGGCCGGAGCCACCGATGCCGACTATGCACTTCTGCGCAGGGCCATGACACACGGAAGTGCAGGCGACCAGAAATCGAAAACCGCCGACCTGCGGCTTCTGCTGCAACGCTGGCCCGAATCGAAATGGGCTCCCCAGGCTCTCCTTGAAGAGGGTCTGGCCTACACTGACATGGGCGACACACATCAGGCCATAGTCGCGTTCGAACGTCTCGGCCGCGACTATCCGCAGAGCTCGGAAGCACGTCAGGGAATGCTGAATCTCGCCATCGCGCGTACCTCCGGAAATGATACGGACGGTGCAATAGCCGCCTACAAGACCCTCATCTCGCGCTGGCCCACCTCCGAAGAGGCCGCAATGGCAAGCGACGACCTCCGCAAAATATATGCGTCACGGGGAAGCCTCCGTGAACTGGCGGCGTGGCTCGGCAGCGTTCCGGGCGCACCTCAGCTCGATACCGACGAGATAGAGCGTCTGGCATTCGACGCAGCCGAACGCGCCCTCAATGAGGACACTTCCGACACTTCACGTCTGGAGGCATACGTCAGAGACTATCCGGACGGCCAATATCTGGCGCAGGCACTTTATGACCTGGCCGATGTATACCACACCGACGGCAATTATCGTCAGGCACTGGAAGCGGCCGGACGTCTGGCTGCCGAACGTCCCGACTCACGTCAGGCTCCGGCGGCACTGGCCATAAAGGCGGAGATAATAGAGGAGCATTATCCTGAACGGCGTGCCGAGGCATTGGAGGCATGGCGCGAGACCCTGAAACGTGGAGGAGCGGAATATGCCACTGACGCTTACGCGGGAATCGCACGTACCACCTCCGACCCGTCGGAACGCCTGGAATATGCACGCCGCCTGCGACGCACCGGAGGCCTGACGTCAGACTTAGCCGACGAGGCCGCACTTCAGGAAGCTCTGGCCCTGATAGAACTGCGGCGGCCGGAAGAGGGACGGGCACTGATGCATGAACTGGCCCGACGTCCCGAATCGGAGGCCGGAGCACGCGCCGCCGTAGAACTTGGCGAGAACTATCTGGCAGCCGGCGACACCGGCATGGCAGAGAAGACACTGTCCGCGTTCACCGACGCCGGATCGCCCCATCAGTACTGGCTGGCCCGCGGCTTCATCGCTCTGGCCGACACGTACCACAAAATGGGCAGAAACTCTCTGGCCCGCGAATATCTCACCTCTCTGCGCGGCAATTATCCAGGCAAGGAGACCGACATCCGCGAAATGATTGACACACGACTCAAAAACTGGAAGAAATGAAAAGGACATCGGCATTTTCCGCATTGATGCTCACATTAGGAGCCATCCAGGCCCAGGGACTCCACGAGTCGATAGGGGTCGACGGCAAATATGTACGCGAGGTAATAATCCAGGACAAGATCTACACCCTGCCGAAAAAGCTCAACTTCACCCTTGAAAGCACACCACCGGCATACTCCCTGACCGGCATACCGACACCTTTCCGCCCGCAGGGGGTGGCGATGCCCACCGTGACACCGTTTGCCGACCGGCAGGTTCCCGACACAAAAGGTTATCTCGATTTCTGTCTGGGATCGTGGCTCGACGGCAATCTGAGCGCGGGATACCGGTTTGTAAACACGGAGCGCACCGTAGCCGGAGCATTCATCCAGGCAAACACGTCGCTGCTCTGGAAGCCGGAGATCAGCGAACTGACATCCGACATACACCGGCGTCTGGCCGACGGACGTGTCGGAGTTTATGCCTCACACCGTTTCGACGGGAAAGGCACACTCGACGGCACGGTGCTCTACGGACTGTCGGGATTCAACTATTACGGATATTCGGCTCTTCAGGATCTCATTTGGCTTCCGGCCGGAACAAAAGCAGACGTGCCTACACAGACAGTCAACGAAGTCCGTGGCGATTTCGGATGGCACTCCACGCGCAACCGTCACGGATTCAGCTACGACGCCGGACTTGACGTCTCTTATCTGGGCTACCGGAGCCTGTATCTGCCCTCCCCGTCCGGGGGCGTGGTTTCTCCGGATGGCCGCTACAGTGGTCTGACACGTCTGCGCGGCGACCGCGAGACAGGTCTGCGACTCAACGCATCCGCACGCAAGCAATGGAGCGGAGGGTCTGAACTCGGAGCCGACCTCCGCACCACACTGATGCTCTACACAAAAACCGAGGATGAATCCGGTGAGCAGGTCTCTCCCGACAATTACGGAGCCGTCGGGCTTACACCCTATTACCGGTTCTCGCGCGGACTGCTCAACATCCGCGTCGGTGCCGACATCGACCTTATCCTCAATGCCGGACCTGCAGGCGACCGCTACCCGGCATTCCGCATTGCCCCGGACGTGCGTCTCGACTGGCGCAAAGGGGGTGTGGGTCTGTATCTCAACGTACTTGGCGGCACCGAACTGCGCACGCTGGCATGGATGCGGTCGCTCGACTGGTACACGATGCCATGCACAGGCACTACAAATCCGGTCTACTCACCTCTCGACGCAGCCTTGGGGGCCAACTTCGGGCCATACGGCGGCTTCTCGGCCGGAGCATCGTTCCGCTACAAGGTGACACGCGGCATGCCGGAAGGGGGATGGTATATGGCCTATCTCAACTACGGCGGTTCACAGATGCCCGGCATCTCCTTTCCCGGAGGCGCATGGCCGTCGCCGGAAAGTTTCACTCCCGGCGGAAAAGGTCTGAACATCCACGGAATGAGCGTAGAGGCACACGCAGCCTATACACTCGGCAGAATTCTGGAGATAAAAGCATCGGGAACCTATCAGCCGCAGAGCGGACGCACAGGATATTTCAACGGCTACGACCGGCCCCGCTGGACAGCTTCTCTCTCCGCCCTTGTCCGGCCCGTGAGCCAGCTGTCGATAGAGGTTGGGTATGAGTATCGTGGCGTACGCAACATATATTCCTCCTGGGACTGGATTTCCGATACGAAATCCGACCTTCCGGTGGTGGATGACACCGAACGCGACTCGCCACTGTCATCGCTCAGGCTTCCGGACCTGACACTGCTCAATGCACGCGCCGGATGGCAGTTCACTCCAAAGATAGGAATTTTCATCCAGGCGGCCAACCTTCTCAACCGCCACGACGCCATCCTCCCGCTTACACCGACATCGGGCATAAGCGTGACTGGAGGGGTAAATCTCCTCTTCTGATCAGGCTGAACAATACTCAAACAGTAAAAGTTAGATAGAAGGGGCCATCTCCCCGCAAAACGGACACTTTCTATGGAAAAGGAATTGGACACACTCTACTATAGTAATGAAGACGACCGGGCATATGGTCTGGCCGGAATGACAATCTCACTGGCGGCCCTCAACGCGATAGACCGCGTCAGCTCCGTGACCATCGACACCGACGGCCCGATGATCAGCTTCTCTCATCAATACTATTACAGCGGCTCGCCGTCGGTCTCACCCAAATCGACATGGGACCATCTGATCAACAATTTCTATCTGACATCGGCGATGGTGGTGTCAAACGTTCTGGCCCGCTCCATAGTGCGGCTGGGACGCGAGGTGCCCGACGAAATCATCGGACGCATCCGCAGCGAGATAGAGGCGGAAGGAGAAGAGACCTGCTCGCTGGAGAAAGACGAGATCGACGCGCTTTTCGACAAGATGATGCTCATGTCGCGGCGCATATTCTGCAATCCGCGGATTCACCCGGCCATTCAGGAATTCGCACGTGTCATCTCGCGCAAACGCACACTCTCCGGGATGGAACTTGCCGACGAACTGCACCTTCTGCAGCTCATCTAAAATCTGCCACCTGATATCAGATCTGAAACCTGACACCCTCAAAGGGCCCCCTGCTCTATGAGGGTGGCGATGCGGTCGATGATGGCGTCCTCCTTGTTCTTTTCGGGATGGAAACCGGCTTTCATGTTCATGCCGAAAAACCGCCCGAAAGTCTGCCAGAATCCGGCGCGGAATGTACCGAGAAAGGCTTTGACGATGTTAAACGACGTCTGGTCGGTCTCGCGGTTGATCAGCTTGAGAAGGATCTTGCCCTGACCTTTCGTGAATCCCTTGATGACGGGCTTGTACTGTTCGAATATATCCTTCTCCAGAGTCTTGAGATGCGCCTCGCGCTTCTTTTTGTCGGGAATGGTCTGGATGTATTCGTATGTCTCGCAGAGAGCCTGGAAGGCGAGTTTGGCGTAAGGGAGCGTACGGCGCACATCGCGGACCGTACGCCAGTAGAATTCCTCATGTTTCCTGTTTTTGAATTTCAGAGGGGGGTAGACCACTATCTCCCGGATAAGCGTCATGCGCACTGTGTCGCCATACTGGTCCACAAAGTGGTAATATCCCGTATATGCCTGCACCTTGATGCGCGGATTCTGCATCGGAGGCTGGGTTTCAGACGCAGCCATTCCCCCGGCCCCGACAAGAGCCAGAATCAGAAATACCGTTATTTTGACAAGAGAGGACATCAGTAGGAAAAAGCGTCTGGATAGGATGTTATAACGTCGGGGCAAGAAGAAATATTGCCTCGAGGCCAAACCGGAAAAGCGGATCGAGGAAAGAGACTTCCGGCACGACACTTTTCCGTAGCCGCCGTGCCTCTTCCGCGATCTGCCGGGCAGGCTGTCTCATCAGAGGAAGCAGTTCCGACGCATGGACCGCATCGAGCATGAAACGCATCAGAGAATCGTTGAGCTGATCCATAAACTGCGGAGAGGCCGCAAGGATATCGGCCACCGCCGGGAAATAATGCGGAAAGTACGGCGTACGGGAATAGAGGGTCTCGATGGCTCCGAGATGGACATGGGTCCATCGTCCATGGTCGGACAGCGGAAATGTCTCACCCGGAAAAGGGGGTCTCCGGAACCGGCGGCCTCCTCCGGCCACAGGCACAGTGAGGAGAAGCCCGTCGGCAAGAAGCGTCCGGTTGGGGTGGCGTCTGGCCGCAGCCAGAGCCTGAGGCTCACGGCGCAACCACGCCAGCGAGGGAAGATAAGGGGTCAGTTCCATTTCGCGGCGTCCGGATTGGCGTCGCGGAAGATGCGGTTGAAACGTATCTTCCCGTCGAAAAGACCGCGTTCCTCGTCGAAGCTGACGATGACGAAAGCCGGCGATCCGACTATATGATCCTCGGGAACAAATCCCCAGTAGCGGGAATCGGCGGAACGGTCGCGGTTGTCACCCATCATCCAGTAATAGTCCATCTTGAACGTATAGTAGTCGGTCTGTTTACCGTTGATGTAGATCTTTCCGTCGCGCACCTGAAGGTCATTCCCCTCGTAGACACGTATCGCGCGCTCATATATCGGGAGGTTGTTGAGAGTGAGATGCAGCGTGGCTCCGCGCTTCGGAATCCAGAACTCACCCATGTCGGGGCGTGTCCAGCCGTAGGATGCGCCAAGCGGCCATGTTCCCCCGAGATCGTAGAGTCCGCTTTCCGACTCGCGGATGAGAGGGGCGATCACCTCAGGCCACGACTCCACAGTCTTCTTCATCTCGGCGGTCAGCGGCACGTCATAGAAACGATAGCCGCCGTAAGGGTTATCGACCGGTCCGTTGGCATAGTCGTCAGCACGCACACCGAGGTCGCGCCATTTCTCCGGCGAGATCTGTCCGGAAACAGGCACTATATAGTTGAACTGCACGTTGGTCGGTTCGGCTATCTCCTTTCCGTTGATAAAAATTCTGTCGCCTACGATACGGAGGCGTTCCCCAGGGAGACCGATAGTGCGCTTCACATAGTTCTCGCGGCGATCTACCGGACGCCACACGATGTCGCCGAATTCCGCTTTGTTCGAACGGATATATGCAGCCGGATCAGCCACACCCTGAGCACGCAGGGCCGCGCATATCTGATAATAGTCCGGATTCTGGATCTTGAGGCAGACGGTGTCGCCCTGCGGATAGTTGAAGACCACTATGTCGCCACGGCGGATGCTCCTCAGACCCGGCAACCGGTGATATTCAAGCTGTGGCTTGTCGATGTAACTTTTGGTATTGACCACAGGAAGCGTATGCTGCGCCAGAGGGAAGTGGAGAGGTGTCTGGGGCACACGCGGCCCATAGATGGTCTTGTTTACCCACAGATAGTCGCCCACAAGGAGCGATTTCTCAAGCGAGGATGAGGGTATCTTGTAGTTCTGGCCAATGAATGCGAAGATGATATATACGAGCACCAGAGCGTAGACGATGGCATCGACCCATCCCATCACTACCCTTGTGGTCTTTGACTTCGACTTCTTCCACCATGTGAAAGGTATGTAGCCTGTTATGTAGATATCGGCGAGCAGAAGCCATACGAGCAACAGCCACGGATTGCCGATCCAGATCACGAAGAGGAAGAAGAGTATGGAGACCACGGCGAAACGTATCCAGCGTGTGGTCTTTACTTCGGAGAGGCGTTCTTTGAATGATTTCATGTTTTGAAAATTTTTGTCAGAGATCCATCATGTCGTCCATGGTGAAGAAACCTTTGCGGCCCTTGAGCCATTCGGCGGCCATGACCGCACCGAGAGCGAAACCCTCGCGCGACTTTGCGGAATGCGTCAGTGTGATCGAGTCGACCACACTGTCCCACACCACAGTGTGGATACCGGGCACCTCGCCGCGGCGTTCGTGAGAGATGGGGATGACGGCCGCACCCTTCCGGGATTTTTCAGTGTCGTCAGGTTCTTTCCAGCCGTCGATGCGGTCCGACACGGAGATTATATCTTCGGCTATGGTGATGGCCGTGCCGGAAGGATGGTCGAGTTTGTGTATGTGATGTACCTCCTCCATCGCCGGTATGTATTGCGGAAAACGATTCATCAGTCCGGCAAGATAACGGTTGACGGCCCGGAAGAGCCAGACCCCTATCGAGAAGTTGGAGGAATGGAACAGTGTCCCCTCCCCTTTGCGGCACATCTCCCTTATTTCTCCGAGAGATCCGTCCCAGCCCGTGGTGCCGCTCACTACCGGCACACCGGCGGCGAAAGCTCGGAGCACATTGTCGGCTGCAGCCTCCGGACGTGAGAATTCGATGGCGACGTCCGCCTTGCGGAACTCAGCGGAATCAGTGTCGTCGATGTTATCAACGTCGATACGGGCACAGATGTGATGTCCGCGCTCCTGAGCGATACGCTCTATGATATGTCCCATCCGGCCGTAGCCGATGATCGCGATTTTCATATTTTTACTTTATACTTTGTACTCTGTACTTTATCGTTTGTCAGTAGACAAACGATATATTGTCTATGTCAAGCGTAATGCCTTCGGTGATCACAAACGGCTCTCCACACGAGGTGGAAGCCATGAGCAACACATGCGTAGGAGTGGCGTCAGCCTGATCCCATCCCACCTCATGCACAGGCACAAGCCGACCTTTCGAATTGTATGCGTAATATGCCTTCTTTCCGTCGAGCAGACCCATATAACTCTTATAGAAGGGTTTCCTGGTAATGTTGCCATAATGGATCGGAAGACGATGGCCGGTGTTCCAGGCTATCGAACGTGAATACCTCTCGCGGCCCGTGCCGACACGATGGGCGTAAAGATTCCCTTTGGCATCTTCCCAGCGACGCTGAAGCAGCACATAGACCTCGGCCTGATCGCGACCCTGAAGGGTTTTCTTGGCCGAGAGACCCGTGGCACGCGTACGGGTGTTGACGGCGGGCATCGTCACCGAGAAGTCATATTGTATAGCTTTCGGACGCTTTGTGAAGGGGATGCCCATCTCCATGTTGGTGAAAGGGCCTTTGGTGGAAGTGATAGGCTCCTTTATACGTCCGAGGAAGATGGTGCCCGCCACAGCGGCATCAAGGTTGATGATGCCAAGCACCTTCACCTCCTCCATCTTGCTCTGAAGCCGTGCGACAGTATTTGAGCCACGTCTGGCCGGACTTACGGAGTTGGAAGCCTTCGTGATACCGGAAACCTTCGCGTAGACATTGCTTGTGGCCCACGGCGATCCGCCGCGGTTGCGGTAGGGTTTGTTTCCGGTCAGATGCCCTGCCGGAGCGATCTCATAGACGGTCTTGTGCTTCCCCCCTATCACTTTCGACTCGGTGATGTCGCGTGTGAACCAATTGGAAAAATCGGCATAACGGATTTTCTCCACAGTGTCTGCGGCCGCCGGTAGCGAAGCAAGGCAGAGAAATGCCGCTAACATATTCAACGGTTTCATACTCAGATATATCCTAACCGACGCACATACAGATTCAGTCTCCCGTGCGCCTGAACGTGCAAATTTACAAAAATTTCCGCTGTCGGCCAAATCGCCGTTATAAGGCAAATGCAGAGACCATCGCGGCGATAAATGAAGCACGCGCAGGTCAATATGTTGGAAAAGACATTGATCCGACAAGCGTTGAATCACTTTTGAAATCCGCCGGCGTATGAAGCGATTACGTCAGACAGGGCAATTCAAAAAAGATTTGAATTCCATACCCCCAGTCCGATTTCATTTCGCCCCAAGATAAAGCATTTGCACTGACCTATTTTATGGAGTTTCAGGGAGTATGCAGAAAAAATTCAAAAAAATGTGCATTTTTCTTGTCAGTGAATTTTTTTCATCGTATATTTGCGAGTGGAATTTTTCGATAGACTGACGGTTTAGTTTTCCATTCTCCTGTAATGACCGGGGCCGCACGCCCCTCCGACCTGTGTCACATCGCGATTTCACCGGTACTCTCAGAGCAGAATGCCGTTTCACTATGTCTCACCATTTTTCAATAAACAGATGCGATTTTTCTATCTGATGGCTCTGTTGCTGGGCACAGGTTTATGTGTCTCGGCAGCTGTAGAGGACGCCGTAGTGGTAGAGATGACCGACGGCGCGAAGAAGTATATCCGTATGGCCGACTCGCCACGGGTATATGTAACCGACACAAATATAAAAGTGACTTCGACCGGGTCCGACATCGAACTTCCGCGAAAGGAAGTCCGTGCCTGGACATTTGGCGAATATAACTTCGATGCCGCCGACATCGGCCTCACGTCGACAGACTCGCCTACAGCTGTCACTGCCGGACGCACCGTGACTCTCGGCGGACTCGCCCCCGGATCCGAAGGACGCCTATACGATGCCGACGGACGTCTGGTAGACTATGCCTCCGCATCATCCGAAGGCACCATGACTCTCACCACCCCGGCCTCGGGCGCATACGTAGTGAAGGCCGACGGCATAACCTTCAAATCAATCATCCGCAAATGAAACAGTTTCTCCTTTCACTTCTGATAGGCGTCGCAGCCGTCGCAGCCGCCCAGGATTACGAGTTCTACGTGGTGCAGGCCGACGGCAACATCCTTACCATAGCCAACGCCGACGTCGACCATATCGAATTTTCGAAAACCGATCCTGTCACCAACGAGACCGGCACGCGCTTCGTGTGTCAGGAAATATACATGAAAAACGGCGACGTGGTACGCTACCCCTTCACCGGAATGCGCGAGGTGGTATTCTCCGGTATAATCACCGAGACCGATTCGGTGACAGACCTCGGTCTGAGCGTGGACTGGGCTTCAAAAAATTTAGGAGCATACGGCACAGCCGACTATGGCGACCTCATCGGCTGGGGCGACGTCACCGGCTCACATCATGAGCAATATCACACATCCTCCTACGGCGCATATATGGCCAACAAGAACACCGTCCTCGGCTTCTATGGAGGTGTGACACCTCCCAACCAGATCTCGGACACCGACCTCGACATAGCAAAGAAAAATCTTGGCGACGGCTGGCGTCTCCCCACTCTGGCCGAAGCACAGGAACTGATCGACAGATGCGACTGGTACGGCACATCCGATTCCACCTCATCAACCAAAGGAGAGATGGGCTGGGCACTGGCATTCGGCATCACGGCCAACGGAGGCTACTACAAACCAAACGCCTACTACCGCTACTCAGGGCTGAGCATCCGTCCCGTCCGTACCCCGGCGGCCGAATAATTCAAACTTCTCCATTCTAAATTCAAAATTCATTTTATTGTTTCACTATATTAATCTATTTTCCATCATGCGAAAACTACACTGTCTGTCACTTCTGCTGGCCGGAACCGCCTTTACGGTCTCGGCGGCCGACGTGGCGATTACGGTAGGTGGCGGCTCGGGAACGGAAGCGGATCCATACATCATATCCGCTCCCGCCCACCTCGTCGAGCTTGCGGATGCCTGCAACAACCAGGGCACCACAGCGTCGGCGAACAGCCACTTCTCCGGAAAGTATTTCAAAATGACCGCCGACATCGACATGAGCGGTGTGGAAGACTTCCTCGGCATCGGCACAGCCGGACGGGGCAAATCCTCCGGCAACTCCGCCTTCTATTTCGACGGCGTGTTCGACGGCGGTGGTCACACCATCCGCAACATGTCGATCAACGGCATCGCCTTCAAGGCCGACGGATCATACAACAGTGGCACCGGCAACGGTGAAGGCACAAGCCGCAACTACATCGGCCTCTTCGGCACCCTCTGGTACAACTCTGTGGTGAAAAACGTCAACCTCGACGCCACCTGTACCATCAAGGCCTGCAACTACGCCGGCTCAATCGCCGGTTACATGAAGGCCGAGGGAAGTGCTACCAAACCAGGTAAAGGCGCGCAGATCATCAACTGCTCCTCATCGGCCACCATCACCACCTACGCCGGGAACACCGGCGGCATCGCCGGATATGCCAGCCGTAAGGCAGCTAACGGTCCGATATCGATAGAGGGATGCGCATTCTACGGCACAATCAACGCCGACTACAATCCCGTAGGCGGTATCATCGGCTTCGGATCCCTCATCAACGTCCTGAACTGCGCCAACTACGGCACCATAAAGTGTGAGCCTCTCAAAGGCGGCCACTCAGCCACCACAGCCCGCACACAGGCAGGCGGTATACTCGGCAACGACCAGTACTGCGCCGTCACCAACTGCCTCAACGCCGGATACGTCTATGCAGCCGGCAACACGGCAGGCGGCATCGCAGGCAATGTCAGCCGCAGCGGCACAGACGGCACTTTCACCGCATGTGTCAACACCGGCTCAGTCATCTGCCCCGACATAGCCAAGAAAGGTGTGATCGGTTATTGCTCAGCTACATCAGCTTCCGGTCTCCCGGTACTCACAGACTGTTATATCGACGGACAGCTCTCCGCTCAGATGGGTCAGCCTTTCGGCACAAACAATCTCGACATCACCGGCGTCTCGACCCTTTCAACCTCCGAGATGACCTCCGGCACCGCTCTCGCCGGACTTGACCCGACAATCTGGAAATTCGAAGCCGGTTTCTATCCCCGTCTGGTCAAATTCGACAACGACATCGCCAAGCGCGCCGCAGCCACATACTTCGTGATGCCTGCAGGCGTCGACGCCACTGACTTCCAGGGTGAAGCCAACATCTCTTCGGCCATGAGCGGAATCACCGCTACTGTCGCCGACCTCCCGTCTGTGACAGTAAACGGCAACAAGATCAACGCAGCCGCCCCGACAGCCCTCAGCGTAGGCACAATCACACTCGCCAACGGCACATACTCGCTCGTTGTCCCCGTGATGCAGGTGCCGGTGCTCTTCTCCGGTTCCGGAACAGAGGCCGATCCATATCTCATCAAGACAAAGACCGACGTGATGAATCTCATGGAGAGTGTCAACGGTCCCACTCTGAATCACTATGAGGGTGAATTCTTCAAGATGACTGCCGATATCGACATGGAGAACGACTCCACATTCATCGGCATCGGTGCGGTGCTCAACAACACCAGCGCACACAACACCTACTTCTTCGCCGGAACATTCGACGGCGATGGACACACCATCCGCAACATGGCTCTCCGCACCGTAGGATTCAACGACGCGGGCAACATGACCGCTTCAGCCAAATGCGTCACCAATGCCGGATTCTTCGGCACCCTGAGCGGAACCGCCACAGTGAAGAATCTCCATTTCGACGCCTCATGCACAGTGAAGGGCTACGCCTACACCGGCACAGTGGCCGGACGCATGCTCTCCGGCGCGAAACTTGAGAATGTATCCTCGGCGGCACAGATGACATTCTACGCCGCAAGCGGCTATAACGGCGGTATCGTCGGATACATCGACGGCGACAAGGCCGACGCCAACGGCGAAGGCACATGCGCATCCGTCACACGCGCCCTCTTCTCCGGAAGCCTGAAATCATGCGGCACCTACAACGGCGGCATCACAGGCTACAACAAGGGCCTCATCACCGAATCCGTCAACACCGGCGAGATCTCCGCATACAAATTCTTCGGCAACAACACCAACTTCTGCTGGACAGGCGGCATCTGCGGCGACCAGTACGGCACCGTGACCGACTGCGCCAACTATGGCCCCGTGCATAGCGACGGACAGGTTTCCAGCACTGCCGCATACGGACGTATCGGAGGTATCGGAGGCGAGACCGGAACATCATACAACCGCGGCATCACCCGCCGCAACCTCAACACCGGATCTGTCACCACCATCAACGAGACGGCAGGCACAACCGGCATGATCATCGGTCTGAAGAACACATCCGGCTCCCCCGTATTCGAAGGAAACGTGTTCGACTCCCAGCTCTCCGTATACGGAGCTGTCAACAATGCCGACCTTGAAGGCAACACCGGAATGCTCACCTCCGCCCTCACCGCAGGCACAGCCGTGGCCGCTCTCGGCGACAAGTTCACCTTCACCGCAGGCTACTATCCCATGCCGACATTCTGGGCTTCCAACGATACTGTGCGCCGCGCGGCAGCCACCTACCTCACCCTCCCGGCCAACGAGACCATCAGCGGTTTCAACACCGAAGGCGTGATCGCGACCACCATGCCTCTCACGGCATCCCTCACACAGCCCAGCACCGTCTTCAGCATCGCCAACGGCAAAGTGATCGCCGGTCCTACCCAGGAACTCGCAGCCGACACTCTCGTGCTCACCAACGGCACACACTTCAACCGTTATCCGCTGATGAAGGTGCCCGCAGTGCTTCCCGGCTCCGGCACCGAGGCCGATCCCTGGCAAGTGGCCACAGCCGAAGACTTCATCAAGATCGGCACTTTCATGGAGGCCACACAGTCATCCTTCGCAGGCGAATACTTCAAAGTGATGGCCGACCTCGATTTCGCAGGCAAGGACTTCACTCCCGTCTCCACCACAACCCTCGCATTCAAGGGTATCTTCGACGGTAACGGCAAGACCATCAAAAACCTCACATACGAAGGCAATGACGACAACCAGATCCATCACATCGGTCTCTTCACCAACCTCGGCGAAGGCTCCGTGGTGAAAAACCTCAAGCTGGCCAACGTGAAATTCACAGGCTACAGCTATGTGGGCGGTATCGCCGCCAACTGCGACGGAACCATCTCCGGCATCGAGATCGGAGCTGACTGCGCCATCACCGGCACACGCAAGGGAACAAGCACAGGCACCAACACCGATGGCTCTTATGTAGGATCGCTCGCGGCATACGCCTCTCAGACAGCCGCATTCCTCAACTGCGTCAACCGCGCTCCTGTCTCCACCACACGCTGGTATGCCGGCGGTCTGGTAGGATATGTGAAATCCGCTGCCGCCAACGTGGAGACCACCGCACGTATCGCCGACTGTGCCAACTACGGAACTGTCACCTCCACCGTACCGATGGAGACCAGCAGCTCAGGCGGAGGTGCTCCGACCCAGAACTACACCAAAGCATGTATCGGAGGTATCGCCGGTCTCTTCGCCGGAACTATCTCCAACACTGTCAACGAAGGTGATGTCACAGCCGTCACAGCCGACTACATCGGCGGCTTCGTAGGTCAGGGCTACGCCAACACAACCATCACCGAATGCGTCAACCGCGGTCAGGTGCATGGCGCAGACTATGTGGCCGGATTCATCGGCTACAATCTGGATGCCTCAAGCTACACCTTGCCCAACACTCTCTCGAAGTGCGTCAACGAAGGCGACATCCTCGGCGGCCAGGCCGAAGCCACAAAAGGCAACGGCATGTATCTCGGCGGCCTGCTCGGATACGTAGGCAAGAACTGGACCGTAGCCGACTGCGGCAACACCGGCTCTGTCACCTCGCTCTGCACAATGTCCACAGCCGGACACTCCATCGGCGGACTCATCTCCACCATCAAGGCCGGCTCCACCAAAGTGGACGGTGTCAACGTCTCCAACCCGCTCAACATCATACGTAGCTACAATACGGGTGATCTCACCGCCATCAACCAGTGCGGCGGTCTCGTCGCTTACGTGGTGGACGGCGTAGTGGAGATCGACTCCTGCTTCAACACCGGCAACCTTCTCTCAACAGCCACCGCCAAACCCTCCATGCCTACAATGTCGGGTATCGCCGGAGGATTCTCACGCGTGCGCAATTCATACAACGCAGGCGACGTGACCGGATGGGTGGCAGCCGGTATCGGCTACGGACTCGGAAGCTCCGCATCAAACCCCACCGCATCCACTGCCGAGAACTGCTACAACATGGGCAAGCTCACCTCGCTCAACGAGACAGACCCCAACGAAGTAGGCCAGATCTTCATCAACAACCGCACGGGAATGACCGTGACCAACTGCTACGGCCTGGCCACATCATCCCCCTGTGAGAAGTACGACACCGTCTTCAAGGTGCAGCGTCTCGACTCCCTGCAGCTGCTCGGCGCGGCTGAAAAACTCGGCCCGGCATTCGTGGCCAAACCCGCCGCATTCCCGATGATCGCAGGTCTCGACACCGTGGCCGGCGCACAGTTTGCCGCCGCATGGTATCTCCTGGCCGAAGGCAACACCCTCACCAACGTGACCGACCCCGTCACTCTGGCCGACCTCAAGCATGTGGTCTGGAGCTGCCCCGACGAAGGTCTCTTCACATTCGAACCCGGCAAGGCCATACCCGCAGGCAAAGGTGCCACATATCTGGTAGCCACCTCAGGCAGCCGCTCCAAAGCATTTGCCATGACAGCCGCCGCAGGCGATCCCGAAGACATCGTGGTCGACGGCCTCAACCTCCATCTCGATCTTGAAAAGCTCACAGCTGTAGTCATGCCCGGCGAATACACCGGCGTGGTCAACATCCCGGCGAAAGTCACCTCCGTCAACAAGGAATACACCGTGATCGGCATAGCCGAGACGGCCTTCTACAACACCAAGGTGACCGAACTCTCCATACCCGGCACAGTCAAGACCATCGAGAAAGACGGATGCCGCAACATGACCCAGCTCAAGAAAGTCTCCACGCCGACATTCGGCGACTGGCTCTCCATCGAGTTCGCCAACGGCAACGCCAACCCGATCTACAACTGCGGCAATCTCTACGTGGACGGCACTCCCGTCGGAACCACACTGACACTCCCCGCAGAGACCCAGACCGTCAATGCGTATGCATTCAAGGGCCTCACCTCCATCGAGGGCGTTTCTCTCCCCTCCGGACTGAAATCGCTCGGCAACAGCGTCTTCAACGGCTGCACCAACCTGAAGTCTATTGAGATCCCCGACGGATGCACCATCGGCGAAAGCCTCTTCTTCGGATGCTCCTCGCTTGAGAGCGTCAAGTTCCCCGCCGGAATCAAAGAGATCCCCTCCAGCACATTCTACGGCTGCAGCGGACTCAAGACGATGTCGCTCCCCGAAGGCGTAGAGACACTCGGAATGATGGCCTTCAGCGGCTGCTCAGGCATGACAGCGGTGACAATCCCCGCCACCACCAAATCAATCGGCATGATGGCCTTCGACGGATGCTCGGCACTCGCCACATTCACCACACTGGCCACAACCGTACCGACAGCCGACATGATGGCCTTCGACGGCATCAACTACAGCACATGCAAGCTCATCGTGCCCCCAGGTACCAAAGACGCGTATGCCGCCGCCGACGAATGGAAAAACTTCACCAACATCGAGGAAGACATGAGTGGAGTCAGCACCATCACAGCCGACGAGATCGCCAACGCACGCTTCTTCACTCCCGACGGACGCGAGATCGCCGATCCCGAGAAAGGCACACTCGTGATCGCAGTCATCACCACCGCCGACGGCAAGACCGTCACCCGCAAGATGATCTTCTGACCCCTCGGGTGTGACACCACACACTGACCCTTACGACAGCGGGGCACCGGACTGATACCGGTGCCCCGCTCCACATATACACAACATCGATGAATGTGCGATATTATATGGAAATGAACTTTCCGGGGTGTCGCACACGTTATGATATATGATGATGATTCTCGACTGCCACACCCATCGGATGCCCCCACAGCCACAGGCTGTGATATGCGTCTCACCTGCCTGCTTCTCCCCCGTCGCCGGTCAATCATATTCTCTCGGCATCCATCCCTGGAATCCCGAGGAGGCTACCCCGGAGAACCTTGATCTGCTCCTTACCGTCGCCCGGGCTCCGGAGGTGGTGGCCATCGGAGAGGCCGGAGTCGATGCCCTGCGGGGCGCGCCGCTCTATCAGCAGGCCCTGACGTTCCGCCGGCAGATAGAGATCTCCGAACAACTTGAAAAACCTTTGGTGATACACGACGTAAAAGCCCACGACACCGTGGCCGGTCTGCGTCGTGATTTCCGCCCGCGACAGCCCTGGATCCTACACGGCTTCCGCGCGAAACCCTCCGTGGTGGAGATGATGCTCAAAGCCTCTCCCGATTTCTATTTCTCTTTCGGCGAGAAATGGAATCCTGATTCTCTCCGGGCTGTACCACGCGACCGTCTGCTGGCCGAAACCGATGAATCGGCTCTACCTATAGAGGAGATCATCGCCCGAATATCCAATATCCTCGGCGAAGACGTCACAAGCACGATAAGTGCTAATACTCTCCGCCTGTTCCGGGGTGTGGAAAGCACATCCTACACAGTCCGGAATCTGACATGACACACAACCCATCAAGAATATTATGAAAAGGACACTCACCATCATTGCCGCCACTCTGGCATTCACAACCTTCGCCAGTCAGCCAGAATCTCCGGCCACCATACCGGTGGAGAACAATCTTTCCACTCAGGATCGCACACACTTCACCCTTGCCGAATTTGACGGATTCCGCTTCGATCTCCCCGAGGGGTGCCTCACCGAAACAGGCAGGAATACTTTCATGGCCAAATATTCCGACGGCTCTTTCGGAGTGTCGATGATGCGCACCGATGCAAAAGCATCCGACCAGAAACGCGCCACTGCTGTAGTGCAAGGTCTCGCCAAAACGATGCACCTTCCGCTGTCTTCCGTCAGACAGACTACTGTCAACGGAATGAAAGGTGCCATCGTCACAGGCGACATGGAGGGAAAACAGGTTACGGCAGCCGTAATTGTTCATAAAGGCCGTGAACTTCAGATAGTGGCTATGTCCGACCCCTTGCACACGGACTGGACACGACAACTCTTCAAGACTCTTGACAGAAAATAGAAAATAGGGAGTGGATTACCCGGTTTATGCCTCAGGTATCACACTCCCTACTCTCTACTTCGTACTCCCTACTTCTTAAAGCACTTTGTGCTTTAAGACTCAGTTCTCGATGTCGAAATCATCGCTAAACGGGTCGATATCCTCATCTTCGGGAAGAACGGCATCGGACCCGTCATCGTCGGCGGAAGACCCCTCCTCACCGTCGGAAACCTTTCCGCTTATCGGCACAAACGGTCTTGCGTTCGACCGGCGGCTTTCCTCCCTCTGCGACTCAAGCCCTTCGCGCACCTTAGCGGAAAGTTCGTCAAACAGTTCGGGATTGTCGCCGAGCATGCGCACCACCGCATCACGTCCCTGACCGAGTTTCGACCCCTCGTAGGAAAACCATGCCCCCGACTTCTTCACTATCCCCAGATCGACGGCAAGATCGAGCACCTCGCCAGCCTTGGAGATACCCTCTCCGAAGATTATATCGAACTGGGCGCGCATGAACGGAGGTGCCACCTTGTTTTTCACCACCTTCACCTTCACCGTGCGTCCGATAGCCGTGTCGCCGTCCTTTATGAAAGCCGACGGACGGACATCGAGTCTTACAGAAGAATAGAACTTAAGCGCGTTGCCGCCAGTGGTGGTCTCCGGATTGCCGAACATCACACCGATCTTCTCACGCATCTGGTTGATGAAAATGCAGCATGTGCGCGTGCGCGAGATGGAACCGGTGAGTTTTCTCATGGCCTGCGACATAAGGCGCGCATGCAGACCCACATTCTTGTCGCCCATCTCTCCCTCTATCTCAGCCTTAGGCGTGAGGGCCGCCACAGAGTCGATGACAAGCACATCGATCGCACCCGAATTGATGAGCTGTTCCGCTATGTCGAGAGCCTGCTCACCGTTGTCAGGCTGCGATATCCAGAGATTGTTGACATCCACCCCGAGTTTCTCGGCATAAAAGCGGTCGAAGGCATGTTCGGCGTCGATTATGGCGCAGACACCTCCCTCTTTCTGAGCCTCGGCAATCACGTGGATGGCGAGAGTCGTCTTTCCGGAAGCCTCCGGACCGTAGATCTCGGTGACGCGGCCTCTGGGAAGTCCGCCGACGCCCAACGCATAGTCGAGTGTCACCGATCCGGTGGAGATGGTCTCCACATCCTGGACCGCCTCGTCGCCCATGCACATTATCGACCCTTTGCCGAAATCCTTGTCAATTCGTCCGAGAGCCGCCTCAAGGGCCTTTCTTTTCTCGTCGGCGTCGACCATCCGGCCCACCGGGAGTTTCGCTGTTTTCTTCTTTGCCATTTTATGTCTGTATTTATGATTTTTCAGTACGGTGACGTCGCCGTGAAAGAATCATTCCCTCCGGAAACGCCTCTGCAAAGGTAAGCCTAAATGGCTGTGTCTACAAGAAAAAGCGGAAAAATCCGCTATTAAATATTCTTAACGGAAGCGTCCCGGCTGCAAGAGTGTTGCAGCCGGGACGGTATAAATCCATGTCCCTGTGTCATAAAGCGTCAGAGGTTGTCTAAGAGACGGGAAAGAGGCTTTTTCAGCCGTTGTGTCTCTTCATGATGGCGATGAGATCGAGAACCTTGTTGGAGTAGCCGATCTCATTGTCATACCAGCTGACAACCTTCACGAACTTGTCGGTCAGATATACACCGGCATTGGCGTCGAAGATGGAAGTGAGGGGGCAACCGAGGAAGTCGCTTGACACGACTGCGTCCTCAGTATATCCGAGCACACCTTTCAGCTCACCTTCGCTGGCCTCCTTCATGGCCTTGCATATATCCTCCTTGGTAGCGGGATTCTCAAGGTTGACGGTAAGATCCACAACCGATACATCGAGAGTAGGAACACGCATCGAGATACCAGTGAGTTTGCCGTTAAGCTCCGGAATCACCTTGCCCACAGCCTTGGCGGCACCGGTGGTAGAGGGGATGATGTTGCCCGAAGCGGCACGTCCGCCGCGCCAGTCCTTCATGGAGGGACCGTCGACAGTCTTCTGGGTGGCGGTCACGGAGTGCACAGTGGTCATAAGGCCGTCCTTGATGCCGAACTTGTCGTTGAGCACCTTGGCGATAGGAGCGAGACAGTTGGTGGTGCAGGAAGCGTTGGAGACGAACTGCTGTCCGGCGTATGTGTCAGCGTTCACGCCGCACACGAACATCGGGGTGTCATCCTTCGAAGGAGCGGACATCACAACATATTTCGCACCGGCCTCGATATGAGCCTGGGCTTTCTCCTTGGTGAGGAAAAGACCTGTCGACTCCACCACGTACTCGGCACCGACAGCACCCCATCCTATCTCGGCGGGATTCTTGCAGGCGGTGACGCGGATCTCCTTGCCGTTGACAATCAGAATGCCCTTTTCAAGGTCATAGTCCACAGTTCCTTCGAAGCGGCCATGCATGGTGTCATATTTGAGCATGTAAGCCATATAGTCCACAGGGAGAAGGTCGTTGATTGCCACAACCTCAATGTCGTCTCTCTTTGTCGACGCACGGAATACGAAGCGTCCGATACGGCCGAAGCCGTTGATTCCGATCTTGATCATTGTCTTTTTTGATTATTTTGAATTATTGATTATTCTTTATCTGTATATTTTCCGGATATGGCGCAAAGTTAACTATTTTTTTCTTAAATTTGCATCGTAATGAACCCCTTTTTCCGTTACGGTGTTCTGACCTCAGAGGAAATATCCCTGCGGACAGGGTAAGATCCACTATTTTATTAAACAAACCACACCTCAAAAAATATCATTCCATGGGTAAATTTTTACACGACTTCAAAGAGTTCGCCCTCAAGGGAAACGTGATCGACATGGCAATCGGCGTCATCGTCGGCGGTGCTTTCGGCAAAATTGTCACATCATTGGTCAACGACATCCTCATGCCGGTATTGTCCATCGTGACCGGAGGCGACGGCTACAAGAATCTGAAATATGTGATCACACCGGCCACTCCGGCATCCGACGGAGTCGCCGCAGTGGAAGAGGTGTCCGTCAACTACGGACTCTTCATACAGAACATCGTGGACTTCGTCATAATCGCCCTGTGCATCTTCATCGCCTTGAGAGTCACCGTGAAGTTCATGAAAAAAGAGGAGAAAGTCGAGGAAACGGCTCCCGAACAGGAACCCTCCCCCGAAGTAAAGCTCCTCACCGAGATACGCGACGAACTGAAATCCCGCAAATAAACCATTAAATCCAAAGCATTTTAAGACACTGGATTATCGCCGGTCATATTTTGCCCGTTTCAATTTCTGATTTGAGATATTGGAAGATATAGACGGTTCCTTGATAATAAATACCACATTCGGGATCGTTGAGTTTAGCGAAGGTTGTGGAAGCATACAATTCGTCAAGAGCCTTACGTATATCCCAGCCATATTCTGCCATCAGCATTTCAGTCAACTCGGCAGCCAGACATTCTAACTGAAATTGAATATCCTGCGTCATAGCTCAATACGTTTAAGAAGTGTTATGGCGCGGGAAGTTCCAAAAAAATATTGCACCGCAAAGTCGCCCCGGAATTTCAATTCCTCGACCAGAGCGGCTGCTGACAAATATCCCATGATGTAACGGCGGATCTGGACGCCGACAGTATCATCAGCTATCGGACCGATCACAATATCGTATGGATGGGCCGGGATGTCAGTGTTGTTCTTACGGTTCATCACTACAAACTCAGCCCATTCTTCCGAATAATCAGAAAACACCTTTATATTCAATCCTGATTCTTCGGCAACAATGTCATCAAATTCAAAACAAGACAATGTTGGCTGACCCTCATCCATGAAGCGGGCTCTACGGATTGCCATAGCCATGGCCTGATCAGGATTGGCATTGAGGTAGAAACCTTGTCCGAAATCCTTACCCCGTTTGCTTCGGGAGAGGTCGATCCTTTCAATGGCCATATTGGAACCATGGTAGAGTCTCGTCATATCCTCCCTCCTTTCCGGCTGCAAAGAATCTGGAGATCAGAAACCGCATCGTCAATGGATAGAGTATGTTCGGCGGCATAACAGTCGAGTAGGAAATCGATTCCTGTAAAACGGCGCAGATATGCGTATGCCTGTGGATTGGAGAGCCGGTATCGCTGAGCAAAAGCCCCCACACACGCAACAACATATTCTATTCTGTTGAATATTTCTTTTCTATCCATGACTTTCAAAGCGACATCTGATTGCAAAGTTAATCATTATTTCCACAAAATGAAACTTATAGGTTTATAAAATTCTCCGGATTTTCCGTTTTTTCTGTCAGATATAAAGAATCTTTTGGATTTTTTCGCTAAATTTGGGGCGTAGAAAACAAATCCATTATTCAAACATACATCTGACAATGAAAATCTCTATCAGAAATGCCATGCGATGTGCCGCGACGGCGACATTGATGGTATCGGCAGCCTCCGCCGCAATGGCGGTGCCCGCAAAACCGGGACTCATCCAACGCCATCAGGCCGACGGCTCCACCCTCAGCGTAATGCTCCGGGGTGACGAACACTCCCATTTCATCCTCTCCGAAGACGGCTTCCCCCTTACAGAAAAAGAGGGCTTCCTCTATTTCGCCTCCGTGGCGGCCGACGGTTCGGTCCAGGCATCACCCTTCCGCGCCGTGGCCCCCGCCCTCCGCGATCAGGCCACACGAGACTTCCTTGCCTCCGTCGACACGGAAGAGGCCGTAAGCCGACTGGCCCGACGCGCATCGGCAGCACCCGGAAAACGTGTGCCGCGCAAAGGTCCCGGCCTGTCGTCAACCACCTTCCCCGGAAAAGGGGATCAGAAAGGGCTGGTGATACTCGTAAGCTACTCCGACGCCGATTTCACCCTCAATGACCCGCACGACTATTTCTCTCGCCTTCTGAACCAGAAAGATTTCTCCCTCTCCAACGGCACAGGCTCGGCACGCGACTATTTCATAGAGAGTTCAGACTCCCTCTTCCGCCCGACATTCGACGTCTACGGACCAGTGAAACTCCCACAGCCGATGGCATACTACGGCGGCAACAACTACCGGGGCGACGACCTCCATCCCGAGATGATGGCCATCCACGCATGCCAGATGCTCGACGACACTGTCGATTTCACCGAATATGACCGCGACGGAGACGGCCAGATCGACAACGTGTTCATCTTCTACGCCGGACGCGGAGAGGCTTCCGGCGGTTCGGCCAACACCGTCTGGCCCCACTCATGGGACATACGGTCGGCGTCATCAACTCCATACATCTTCGACGGCGTGCAGCTCGGACACTATGCCTGCACCAACGAATGGACCGGAAACAAACCCGACGGCATCGGCACCTTCTGCCATGAGTTCTCCCACGTGATGGGCCTGCCGGACCTGTATGCCACCACCTATACCAATGCCTTCACTCCCGGAGCGTGGAACGTACTCGACTACGGCCCATACAACAACGACGGCCGCACACCTCCTTTATATTCCGCTTTCGAACGCTATGCAATGGGATGGATGGAACCGACCCCTATCGCCGGACCCGCAAACATATCCCTGCCCCCTGTTGCCTCCAACAAAGCATATATAATACCCACACACCTCGACAACGAATTCTTCCTCCTCGAGAACCGCCAGCAGACCGGATGGGACACCTACCTCCCCGGACACGGCATGCTCATCTGGCACGTCGACTTCAACCAGCGGGTATGGGACCGCAACGAAGTCAACAACACCCCCTCCCACCAGTATGTCGACATCGAGGAAGCCGACAATGTCAGAAACGACTACACACGCGACGGCGATCCCTTCCCGGGCCGATACGGCATAACCGAATTCACCGACGACACATATCCGTCCATGAAGACCTGGGACGGCACACGCCTCAATCTCCCCCTCACCGAAATCGCCGAGAAAAACGGCATCATAACCTTCAAGGTGGCCGGAGGACTGGAATACAGCGACACCACACAGGCCCTTCCCGTAGCCGCCGAATCACTTTCCCACAGCGGTTTCACCGCATCATGGAAACCCGTGGCCGACGCCGAATACTATGAGCTGAACGTATACCGCGACGCAAACCCCGCCAAGAGTGCCGGACGCTTCAAAGCCCCCTCAGCCGCATACATCAACACCGGCACAGCCACATCCTGGCAGGTGACAGGTCTTCTGCCCGAGACAGATTATGCCTACACAGTCTTCGTCAAGCAAAAAAAGAAAGGCCTCAGCCTCGCCTCCAACGAAGTGAAGCTCCGCACAGCCGCCGCGCCGTTCTCGTCGCTGATGCCCGAGGCTCTTGCGGCAAAAGAGATATGCGACTCCGCCTTCACCGCCTCATGGCTCCCACTCGACCATGCCACCGACTATCTGATCAACGTCGGACGCCTGACAGCAGAGAAATGCCGCTACGATTCCGTAGCCTTCGACGAAGGAACTCTCTCCCTCCGCTCCGGATGGACCGCATCCACATCCCTCACATACGACGACCCCCTCTTCTGCGGCGAAGCCGTACCCTCCCTGCGCCTCGGTGCCGACGGAGCTTATGTACAGAGTCCGGAATACTCCTCCGACATCGTAAGCCTCGCATTCTGGCAACGCTCACCCGCCGAGGGAGCCGACAATCAGGTTGAAGTGCGCTGGTACATCGACGGCAACTGGATTCTTCCCCAGACCTTCCCCGTGGAGACAGCCGAGGGCGGACGCCGCATAGAGATCTCCGACGTACCGGCCGGAGCACGTGCCGTCAGAATATCGCTTCTGCGCACCGAAGGGAGTCTCAGCTCCCTCGCAATCGACGACATCGCCGTGGGCTGGGACGCCACTTACACCTCCGAACCCCTCCCGCTCTATACCGACCGCCTGTCCGGCGGAGAACTGTCGATACGCGTCACCGGCCTGCAGCCTCTCACACGCTACGGATACACCGTCGTGGCCACCGACGGCACAGAGCGCACTCTCCCCTCCAGAATGACCGTAGTGGCCACATCCCCGAAAACAGACAGCAATGCCGGCATCGGAACCGTGACCGACAGCTCAGCCACCCTGCGTGTCGACGGACTCACAGTCACAGTAGAGGGCTCCGGTGCCGACGACGTCCGCGCATTCGACACCACAGGCCTCCCCGCGCGCTTCGACGCCGTGACCGACGGGCACAATCTCCGTCTGACATTCGCCGCCCCGGGCGTATATCTCATCACTACCCCGGCGGGAACCTTCAAGACCGCCCTGAAATAATCGATAATGCGGAATATATTTCTTACCGGCGCGACAGGCACAATGGGCACAGCCACCCTGCGTGAACTGTCGCGCCGTCCTGATCTTTTCAAAGTCACGGTCCTCGCACGCCCATCGGCCAGAAACCGACGCCTGCTCGGCGAAAGGGAACGACGCGGAGAGATCTCCGTGGTATGGGGCGACCTCCTCAATCCCGGCGACATACGCCGCGGAGTGGACGGTGCCGACATCATCCTCCATCTCGGAGGAATGGTCTCGCCTGCAGCCGACAGACACCCCCGGCTCACATGGAAAGTCAACACCGGATCGATGCGGCACATCGCCGAAGCCGTCGCCAGCCGTCCCGACGCCGACCGGGTGACGGTGGTCTACATCGGTTCCGTGTCGCAATACGGGCCACGCCATGAGCCATTCCACTGGGGACGCACCGGCGACCCGATGGTAGCCGCCACAGGCGACTGGTATGCCCTCTCCAAAATCGCCGCCGAAAGGATTCTGGCCGAATCCGGACTCCGCAGATGGGTGTCGCTGCGGCAGACAGGCATCCTCTGCCCCGAAATCCTATTCAAAGGCTCCGATCCCATCTCATTCCACGTCCCACTGCGCGGGGTGCTGGAATGGACCACCGCCGAAGAATCCGGACGGCTTATGGCCCTCCTGTGCGAGAAATCGGAATCGCTGCCCGACACCTTCTGGCGACGCTTCTACAACATCGGCTCCGGACAGCAGTTCCGCATGTCAAACTACGACTTCGAACGCCGTCTGATGAAAGCCCTGTCGTGCCCTCCACCACAGAAAGTCTTCGACACCCGCTGGTTTGCCCTCGGCAACTTCCACGGCATCTGGTACACCGACTCCGACCGTCTGAACGAACTGCTCCCCTTCCGCTCCGGCATCGACGCCGACACCTACTTCCGCGACATGGCCGCACGCCTCCCCTTCTGGTTCCGCCTGGCCAGGATAGTCCCTGCCCCACTCATAAAAGCCATGATGAAACAAGTGGCACTGAAAAAACCACTCGGCACACTCGCATGGGAACGCGACGGCGACACAGCACGCACAAAAGCCTTCTTCGGCAGCCAGCAGCGACGCGACGCCATCCCCGGATGGGACCGCTTCGACCTCTCCGAACCATCGCACACACCCCGGCTTCTCAGCCACGGATACGACGAAGATAAACCGGAAAATCAGCTCACCCTCACCGACATGCAGCAAGCCGCCGCATTCCGCGGAGGACGCTGTCTGTCATCCGAAATGACGCAAGGCGACCTCTACACACCGCTGGAATGGGAATGCGCACGAGGCCACCGCTTCACCGCCACCCCCGCCACCGTAATCCTCGGCGGCCACTGGTGTCCCGGCTGCTTTCCCCCCGAATGGGACTACGAAGCCGAAGCCCGCGTCAACCCCTTCCTCGCCCAAGTCACCCAGTAAAAACTTTATCACCACGGTAATAATTACCGTGGTGATAAAACATAACTACCTGTTTTTCTGCCTGAAGACGCGATTTTTCGCGTCCCCGTCAAAACTGCGGATTGAACTCAAAATCCAACCTTCAAAATTTTACATTCAAAATTCTAACTTCTCCATTCTCCATTGCTCTCATCGTGCGATGAACTTCCTGCCGTTCTGGATGTAGACGGTTCCCGGCAGAGGATTGCGGATCTCACGCCCCATCAGGTCAAACATCCGATTGTCCTCCATCGTCCCCTCGGCTGCGATCTCCTCCACACCGGATTTATGATCCACTTGGTAGATGAGGTTTCCCTCGGCATCGGTCACTTTGTCAAGTCTCAGATCTGTGTGGGCACTCATATAACCGGCTAACTGGACTCCCAAATATGGCAGAAAAAACCATTCCGGACCATAGACACCGATTCCCTCTATATATTCAACCCTCCAATAAGGATTGTCTTCAAGAGTCAGAAACTGTCGTCTGTAAGTCTTTCCATTGGCTTTTACGGTTCCTACAGAATCAACTTTAATCGGTATTACTTCATAACCGAGGTCTCCGCATGCCATTCCTGTGTATGAATCTCCCGGATTGGCATCGAAATCGCAGACAAGAATCTCTTTACCGAGATATTCTGTATCGTTCCCGTGTCCTTTCACAAACAGACTGTTCGTGTGTTCATTATTAAAAAACCAGACCCGGCTTCCCTCCTGTCTCATCAAAGCGACAGTGTCGGTGACTTCTCCCTGTTTGTTGATCCGGACCAACACGGAATAGTCTTTGCCTTCCATTTTGACATCATCTTTCTGAAACCGTACGGAAGGCCCCTCTGTCACGGACTCAACCCTACCGGCTCCATAATTCATAAGGAGATAATGCCATACCTTCTCTTTTGAGACAAACCGACTATGCGCATCACCTCCCATGAAATGCGTTTTATTGAAAATCATATTGCCGTCGGCGTCCGCTACATTATCTATATGATATATATCCGTGGCAATACAGGCATTCTGATCTCCCCATTGAGGAAGGTGCAACATGCCATAATCGATACCGATCCCCTCCACAACTGTGAAAATGTGATTGTTCCACATCTCGGATTCAATCTTTTGTCTGATATGTCTCTCCCCTTTCAATATGATCGTGTCTACAGAAAGAACTGTCAGTTTGGGCAAATGATGTATAGAGCAGTCATATCCGAATGCCTCGTATGTCTGGCCCGGTTTCAAATCGAAATCGTAAAGAAGAAACTCCGGTTTGATATCGGTTTCCATACCGGGTTCAACACGATCATAGCCATAGTAATACATATATACTCTGTTACCCTCCTGACGCATCAGAGCTGTTTCTTCTCCCTCTCCGTCTCTGAACACATTGTAGGTTTTCCCGTTCTTCTCTTTTGTCCCCTTGAAATGATATCCGGGAACATCATACCTTTCCACTCCTTCTTCCCAGGGAGCCGGAGCCAGAAGGGTATGTTCAAGATAATAGTTCCAGACCTTACCTTCGCATACGATCTTAGGCCGTTCTTGTGCCGATATAGGCAACGCGAACAGCGATATGGCTGCCAGAAGTATCTGTTTTATATAAGTTTTCATATTTCCGATGATTTTTGTCATTTGTTAGCCTTGATGACGAGTTTTCCGCCTTTCTCAACCTTGAAGCCGGATTTGAGTCTGACTGTCTTTCCCTCTATGGTAAGTTCGCCTCCATTCTTTATAGTCGAACCCTTCATTTCAATCTCTCTGTCACATTTAAGCTCTACAGTTCCTCCGTTGTCGACTTCAAAAAGTTTGGTGGATGTTATGCTGTCGATGGCCCGGATTGACAAGGAAGCATCAAGTCCGACACTGAATTTCTTGGGTGTGAAATCAGCCTGAGAATTTCCCAGAATAGCATCGCGGACAATAAAAGATTTCCTGATTCCGGTCAAGGTGTTGTTCTGCCCATAATAACTTATTATTGGCAACATTCCGGATCTCCATGCAGACAAGGCGAAATCTCCACCGGTCATTGTTGAAGCGAAACTGCCTGTAGAACTGAAAAACATCTTCTTCTCAAAATTTCCTATCCCGTCCGAGATACTCACAATAAGTTTATTCTGAGAAGGATTGGTGAAGTCAAGGGAGTTTGTACCCAAAGTAAAATTGACATCAGTACCTTCCGGTTTACCTAACCACATCTCAAACTCCGGTTCTCCAATAAGGTTATGGGAACAGAAAAGATAATCGTATTTATATAATGATTTGGACAATGCTTCAGAAATACCAATCTTATTATTTTTAAGAATAAGTTTGAGAAATATCGCTTCCAATTCAGGGGAATACCAAATTTTTCCATATCTTGTATTTCCGAGAAATGCGACTCCTCCACATCTTGTGGCCACAGTAAAGGCTTCTCCTAAATTATAGGTGGAATCGAATTCCCATGTTCCATAACTCTCCCCTACATAAAACCTCAACAGATCAAAGGGCGTATTTTCACATGACATAGAATAAGCGACAGACGGCTTTGACAGGTTTCTCAGTTTGTCTATGCCGTTTCCATCTTCCCATGAAATCCAGGCCGGAATATGAATCTCATCAAATAGATAACTGTTTGTATTGAGAAAATCCATTGAAGTGATGGCATGTCTTGCTCTATGAATATCTTTTTCCTTGTTATGATATTCATCTGTACAAAACACTGAATACGGTGAGCCATGTCCATGCCAGCTGCTGAAACCTGATACAGACATGCGGTCAATTACATCCTTGCCTGTCGGAAATAATGCAAAGCCGGTATCTTCAAGAAATTCGATATTGAATGTGTTTTCAAGCAATGGCCTTAATTCTCTTGTGTTACCTTTTATATTATCTGCAGATTCAAAGAATAATGCCTGATCAAGATATTCATTGTCTCCATAACCCGGATTTGACTCATATATTAAAAGTTTCTCCAGATAGTTGGATACTTCTTCTGCAGTACTGCAGAGTAATCGTCCTATATAAATATCCGGATTATAGGCAAGTTCAGAAATAGATGTAGTGAAAATAGTTCTTCCGAATTCCTGTTTGAGATTCCAATTCTGAGTAAGATCTGAGAAATATATATCTGTAGGGATGACATATCTTCCGTTGTTTTCTTTCTTGAAAATCTGGGCTTCAGTGCTTTTGTCCTCGTGTCCACAAGACGCTTTCCGTATGGGCATGGAAGTTCTGGAGTTACCGATAAGAAAACAGAAGAAAGCACCGTTGGCAGCAAACTCATCCTGTAGATAGGCACGCAGACTTGCGGCTTCATCCACACGTCCGGCAGATGCGTTGACCGCATATTCCGGGTCTGCGAGTATATCCTCGACTACCTTGACCACTACAGTATATCCTTTCTGACGTTTCCACACGACAAGATCGTTCACTGCCTCCTTCAGGCTTTCTGGAACAATGATATAGTACCAGTCGGTATAATCTCCGTTCTCAACCGAAGCCGCTTTGCGGGGAGCGAAGCGGGCGACATCCGCTTTGTTTGCGACAAGATCGTCAACTTTCACATATCTGGAAGCTACGGGAGGGAATATTGGTTTTGAGCCTGCAATCTTGTCTTCTCCGCAGAGATCATAGTCAAGGCTGATGTGAACCTCCCCGTATGCCGAAGCCGTCAACTCTCCATCATTGTATGCGATCGGACATACTCCCACGGTCACAATATGGTTACATCCGTCGATAAAACCGTCATCGACCACCCATGCCTCAGGTATATAGGTCTGTGAGTATATCTCCGCCTCGGGATATACAAACTGGGGCAGAGGACTTCCGTCAGACTTCTGTGGAATCTGGACAGGTATTACCCGAGAGTCCAGAGAAAGAGGGTAAGCTCCATTGACAGAAGTAATATATGCACGGAAATTGGTCGAACCTACCGGCACAAGCAAGCGGAAATATTCCACCGGCAGCTCCGGTTTTCCTGTTTCGGCTGTTGTCTGCATATCCTTCCATTCGATTGTCTGGAATTGCGAACCATCCGGAGCTGTCTTCGTGCCGAGAGATATGGCAGATGTATCGTAAGTTCTGACAGCTGTCAGCCGGTCGGCGTAGCCTGTTAGGGAAGACAGCATGAATATCATGGTCATGACTATTACTGTCAGCCATCTACCCGGATATTTCCGGGGTATATGTGGTATATTATGTTTCATGGCAGAGGGGGTATTAGTCTGTAAGGATCATACGTTTGGAGTCGATCTCCTCCCCGTCGGCGATCAGGGCGTAGATGTACATCCCCGGCTGAAGGGTCTGTCCGTCTATCGTCACCGAGGTCGCGCCGCGTCCCTCAACCTCGATCTTCATCACCTGCTTACCCTGAAGATCGTAGACACACATCACGGCCTGCGACACAGTCTCGGGAAGCGTGCAGTCGATACGTGTCGAGGTGCTGAACGGGTTGGGCCGGTTCTGCGACAGCGACGGCTTCGTGACGATGGTCCCCTCGATTCCCGCTCCGCGTGTCTGTCGCGGTGCACGCTCCATCTGCAGCGACTCGATAGTCTCCCGCTGCTCCTCCACTTTCGCGTTCAGACTCTTCACGGCCTCCACAAGCATCGGGATGAATCCGATATAGTCGATGGCCAGATAACCGTCGGCGTTCTCCGAGACGAGTTCGGGAAACACCTCTTTCACCTCCTGTGCGATGAATCCGTAGCGCAGACGGTCGTCGGGAGCGGCCTCCGCGGTCTCCTCACCCTCATCCCCGGCCACGGGCAGACCTGTCAGGCGGTAGCTGACCGGATTCAGCGCGGCAAGCGATGCTGCGAACCCCTCGATCGAGGTCACATCCTTTTTCAGACGTGCGTCGGAGGTGGCGTTGAACGACAGTCCGTCGACGTCGGTATAGAAAACGAAATGGTCGTTGCGGTTTCCTGTATGGTTGAATATCAGGTTGCGGCCCACGTATCTCAAACCGCCGTAACCGCGCATGAGAAACTGGTTGCCAGTCATATCGCCGATATATACGTTGCTTCCGGTGCCGAAAGTAAGGCGTCCTCCGATGTTGCCGGATTGTTTGCCGAGAATCACAAGGTCAGCTAAATTATCAAGTTTATCGGGAGTGGTGACACCGGGAATATCTGACACGGAAAGCGGAATAATCCCTGTACCCGGATCGACGGGGGTGGATGCCTCCTGTATTTCACCGATGACAATCCGGTTATTCTCGACGGCGATCTGGGCGGAAAGTGAGGCTGCACCCAACAGACAGGAAAAAGTGAATGCGAGTAACTGTTTTATCATGATATTGTTGTTTTAGTTTTGAGGGAATGTTTCCGGCGGCAAATATAAAACAAATATTCTTAAAAAACAAATGTTTTTGTAATTTTAAATTTAGAATTTTGAATGGAGAATAGTTAAAAAACCGGACAAATTGACAAATGTCAGAAAAAAGCCCATTTTTTTGAAGTTTGTCAAGCAAGACAGTACAGATACCGGTGGTACAATCCTATTTTCGCTTTACAAATGTCACTTCTTAAAATTTGTTAAACTTTTAATTTCGAATGGAGAATTGGTTAGAACGTCCGTAGTGTGGGGCAATAGTAGAGAGATCGTGCCACAAAGCAGGGACGCGAAAAAATCGCGTCCCCGTCTAAACTGCAGATTGAACTCAAAATTCAACCTTCTCCATTCAAAATTGATCAGAAGATTGCTCAGAACGGGAAGTTGATGCCGAAATTAAGCTCTCCGTTGGAGTTGAGCGGCACCCCCTGTTTGGCGAGCTTTCCGGGAATACGGTCCATCCCAACAAACAGGTTGAAGCCTTTGCGCAGATTGAGATTGAGCATCCAGCCCATGCCGACCCCGAATGTCCCGGCTGCCATGTTGATGCTTGCCGACAGGCAGTCCACCGGACGCACCGTCGCGCCCAGACGGAACTCGGTCCAGGTGAAAGGACCGTCGACGCGGGTGGTGTTGAGCAGTCCGAAATGCAGACGCCGGTAATATGGCAGCTCATACTCCACCCCGAAATTGAGCGTGGCCGCCAGAGCCTCCGCACGGCTTCCGGCTTTCCCCATATCCTTGAGCTGATATATCTGTGTCAGGTCATCTTTCATCTCGTCGAAGGCATCCCGGTCATCGTCGGAATCGACGTCGAACACATATTTCGAAGTCTGGAAATTGACAGTCCCGTCCGTAGAGGCGTGGTGCGACTCTCCCCAGGAGATGAAACCCAGATCGAGCACAGCCGCCGAGAAAGTGAAGTCGCGCCAGCTGTAGGTGGCACCGAGATCGAATCCGAGTCCGAACCCGTTCAGTCCGAACCCGTCGAGTTCAGCCCCGCTCACATACTCACGTGCCGGAGTGACGTCGTGGTTCCAGTCATGTTTGAACTTAAGACCCTTCACATTGGCGTATAGGTCGGCGTTGGCCGTGATGTCCCACGAGTCCTTTCCGAGCACCAGCCGGGCGTCGTTGAAACGCGCGTCGACGCTCCCCGCTCCGATCAGGAACTTCACCGCCGCGCCCACGCGCAGTCCCGGCACCTGACGGATGTCGCGCGAATGGTTGAGGGCGATCTCGGCGTAAGCTCCGGCGTGTGCACGGAGATTCTTTATGTCATACTCCCGGTTTTCCACACCCTCTTTAAGAAGCGAGAAGAGCGAGCCGGGAAGGCTGGCGCGGACATTGCCCACCACACTTATACCTACCGTATTGTAACCTCCCCAGGCTTTCCAGCCGCCGTTGAGGACGTTCACCTTGAAGTCAGTTCCGATACGGTTCTTGTCGTGGATATGGCTCATGAATTCCGCAGCGTCCACCTTCGGATTGGTGAAGAGCGAAGTGCGGCCGTCGATATTGTAGAGCACATCGGAGAGATGGAGATTCCCCTGCATGCCGATGTTGAGATTGCCCAGCGCGGGAAAGCCCACAAAGTTCTGGCAGTTGCCGTAGGCCGGATTCATCTGATGGCGGTAGAGATAATTGTCCGTGAAATATCCGGAATAAGTGTTCTGGGCGGAGATGATGCCCGATGCGGCACCGGCGAGAAGAAACGCTATGATTGTTTTGATGTTGATTTTCATGGCTTTGACTGTCGGTTACAGTTCTTTTGTATAAGTGCCGCTGACGGTGGCGCGGATATTGTCGAGACGTATGTACTGGTCGGGACGCAGAGGCTTTCCGTCGAAGCTCCTGGCCGTGGCTATGAAATGTATGCCGTCGAGATGACGGATGTCACCCTTCATGGTGATGGAGAATGCCTGTCCTTTGGCCATCGGGCCGATCTCGGCCGTCGCCTCCTCCGGATTTTCAAGCGGGATGTCGCTGCCGTCGGTGGAGAGCGGACGCGCCCAGAGACTGATGGCACACGGCACATCGGTGGTGGCCTCCGCCGTCACGGTAAACGACGTGATGTTCACCGCCTCCAGATCCTCACTCGACCAGCCGTCCTCCCGCTTCTCGTAGACTATCCGCGAACCGTCGTCGAGAGCCAGAAGGGTGAGGAATGTGTACTCTCCCTCCACGTCACCGAGAGGTGTTCCCAAGGGAAGACCGTCGGCATAGCCGTGGATGCGCGGCGCGGAAAGACCCTCTCCGGCCACCTCTATCCGGAGCTGGTCGGGCAGGCCCGCCCCCTCCAGAATATGTCCTAATCCGGGGAAAGTGTAAAGATCGGATCCGACCGGCACATTGAACGCGTTGTCCGGATGCGGGGCCATGAGGATGTTGTACGGGCCCTTTCCACGGTCATATCCGACAGTGAAACCTCCCGGAAGAGTCTGCCGTCCTCTCTCGGCATCACCTTTGACAGACGTGATGGTCAGGCCTGCCGTGCACCCCAGCCTGTAGTCGCCCACCGGATTGTCGGTCGTCAGAAGAAGCTGCGGATTGCTCATTATGAGATTGGTGTCGTCACCCTCGAGGAAATCGGGAAGGTCCGTGAGATTGACCGGATCGATACTGACGGCGTCCGAACTGTAATCGACCAGTCCGGAGAAGCGGTCTACCGTGAAGGCCGACATGTCATAGTCCACCGTGAAGCGAATGCTCTGCGGAATCGTCGCCGACGACTGAACTGCCGGATACACCCGCAGCTCCCCGTCCATGATGTAGAGATCCGACGTATAGTCAAACCTCCGGTTCTCAACCACGATTCCGTCCGCGCCGTATTGCGGGCGGAAGTCGAGACGGCCGGCTGTCAGCTCAAGTGTCGCCGTGGAGCCATCCGACACCAGCGACGGCACAGTGAGTATATCACCGCTCACCGAGCCTTGCGGGCACTCGGCGTCCATCCCCTCCGGAAGACGGAAACGCAGATTGAAAAATTCCAGACGCCCGGCGGCCACATCGGGCACAGCCAGACGGACAGTGATACGGAGCTTTTCGGAATCCATCTCCACAGCCTGGATGGTGCGGATAGCCTCGTCGACACGCTCACCCTCCTTGTCGCCGACACGATAGGTGAAATCGGTATGGTCCTCATGGATGGCGAATCTTACTCCATATCCGGCGGCTCTGCGGGCGGACTGCGCCGTGCCGATGGCCGTCAGCTCCTCCACGATGGTCTTCACCCGGCCTGGAGCGGCAGCCTTCACACGGGCCACTTCCGGAACGTCGGCATGGAAACCGCCATGCTTCTCGATGGCGAAATAACGCTGGTCGCCGACGATGACATACTTCACGGTGGCGTCCGGATCATCCTCGTCCACATCGATGATGTTGTCGAGAGTGATGCTTTTCAGATTGATGGGGACAGTCAGGTCGTTGACCCTGATCTCCGTGGTGGTGTCGATATCCGACAGGTCGTAGCTGTCATCGACACATCCGCACAGCAAAGCCAGCGACATGGCCGACAGTCCTGCACGGAGCGGGATTCGTAAAATCGGTTTCATTGATATGAGATATGAGGTTTTCGAAGATAGAATTTGTGCTTACAGACACAGAATTTTCTAAACGATGCAAAGTTAATACAAAAAAAGCATATCGCCAAATATCTCTCTGGTTCATACACTTTTTGTCAGTCCATGAAATCTGTTATGCTCACCGGTTTCCCTTCCGCGCCCGCACACCGGTGGGCCGCCACCAGACGCGAAAGAGCCAGAGGAGTCTGCCACGGACGTATCCGGCTGCATCTGAGCAGCTGCCTGCGTGCCTCCGCGTCGTGTTCAGTGACTCTTCCCTCCTCCGACAGCGCGGCATAACAGTCAGCCGCTTCCGAAAGAAACCGCGGGTCGGCCACGGCGTCCGGACGCTCCTCCTCGTCGAATGCCAGGACAGCACCGAGCCGCAACGCCTTTTCGGCACACCAGCGGGTGTGTGACGGCTCCCCTTCGCGCGGAGCCTCGGCCACTGTCAGCGACGCTCTGGCCCTGCGGCAACGCGCCACAGCCTCCGACACCGCCCGCGGAAGCGTCAGGCCGTCAAGCGGTTCGTCGGAAAGAGGTGTCAGTCTCCCGCTGCCCGTGGCAAAGAGCGACAGAAGCTGTCCCGACCCGTCGCCCGACACCACCAGCACCCCCAGTCGTCCCTCCTCCGACGGCACATCATCCGTCAGTTCAGGAACATGTTCCGGTCTGAGAAGGGTCTGGACGCAGGCATTGGCGAAAGCCTCCTCCGGAGTGGACGGGAACTCGGCCATCATCGCCTCGTGGGTGGCATACTCCCGCCGCTTGTCGTGATACCATGCCACACGCTCCAGTTCCACCCCATCCTCCAGAAGCGAGCGTTCATAATCGTCGAGCGACGCCTCCACAGCCGGCCGTTCCCGGTCGGCCACGTCGCGCCGGTAGATGTCGATCTCATGCCAGGGCACGAACACCGCCCTCTTGTCGCTCTTCCCCTCCACAGCCCTCAGCCATTCCCGATGAAAATAGTTGTCCGTTCCGTTGGCCGTCGACTCCATCACCACCAGAGTGTCCGGTTCGCGCGCCACCGATCCGCACACCGTCCGCACTATCTCCGACGCCGCCCTCTCGTCGCCGTCGGCCCAGAAAGCCACCTCCGACAGATGTGCCATCGCGAAATTGGCTCCACGCACACTGTTGGGCGAAAGCGACGTGGCCACGGCCACCTGCGCCTCCCGCGCCGGAATCCAGTTGACCGACTGCGATTTCTCGTAAGGGATAAAGGCCCAGTCGCGCGGCTGGCCGGTCTTCATCCCCTCGGGATACTCCCTCAGCAGACGGCTGTACATACCCCGTATCTGCGACGAGGCATCCTTCACATGGGCGCATATCAGAGAGTTCCATCCCTTGCGGCGCACAAGTTGCATCCAGGCCATATAGACCTGTATCAGCGTCGATCCGCCCCACTGCCTCGCCTTGAGCATTATAAGCCGGATCGGCTCCCCGTCGAGGCGCATCTCCTCCAGCATGGCCAGCACGCGCCGCTGCGGACGGTTGAGTTCGAAAGGTACGGGCCGTCCCGTCAGCTTGTCGGTGATCTTCACGCACTCCCGTGCCCACCGCTGGAAATCATCCTTGTAATCTTTCATAAAATTTTCTGATTTAATCATCCTTAAAGCCTTATTTTCACTAAATTTGCACCATGAAACGCTCAGACTTTGAAATAATGGCCCCCGTAGGGAGCCGCGAGTCGCTTGCCGCAGCCATCGCCGCCGGTGCCGACGCCATTTATTTCGGCATCGAGGGACTAAACATGCGCAGCCGCTCAAGCGCGAATTTCACCGCCGACGACATGGCCGACATCGCCGCCACCTGTGCCGACGCAGGCGTGAAGACATATCTGACTGTCAACACTGTCATCTACGACTCCGACATGGAACTCATGCACCGGATCATAGACCGGGCGAAAGAGGCCGGCATCTCAGCCGTCATAGCCTCCGACATGGCCGCCATCCTCTACGCCCGCTCCATCGGACAGGAGGTCCACATATCCACCCAGGTCAACGTCAGCAACACCGAGGCCGTCCGCTTCTATTCCCGGTGGGCCGACGTGATGGTCCTCGCCCGGGAGCTGAATCTCGACCAGGTCGCCGTCATAGCCCGCGCCATCCGGGAGGAGAACATCTGCGGACCATCCGGAAAGCCCGTCCGCCTTGAGATGTTCTGCCACGGCGCGCTCTGCATGGCCGTCAGCGGAAAATGCTATCTCTCGCTCCATGAGATGAACTCCTCGGGCAACCGTGGCGCATGCAACCAGATATGCCGTCGCTCCTATACCGTGCGCGACCGCGAGACCGGGGAGGAACTCGACATTGAAAACCAATACATCATGTCGCCCAAAGACCTGAAGACCATTCATTTTCTCGACCGCATGGCCGAGGCCGGCGTCACCGTCTTCAAGATCGAGGGACGCGCCCGCGGACCGGAATATGTGGCCGAGACCGTCGCCGCATATTCCGAAGCCCTGCAGGCCATCTGCGACGGCTCTTTCTCGGATGAGAAAGTGGCCGGATGGGACGCCCGTCTTGAGAAGATCTTCAACCGCGGATTCTGGAACGGATATTACCTCGGACAGCGTCTCGGCGAATGGAGCGCGAAATACGGCTCTTCGGCCACACGCACCAAAACGTATTGCGCCAAGGCGACACGCTACTACCCGCGTCTCGGCGTCGGGGAGTTCCGGCTGGAAAGCGGTTTCCTGGCGGTAGGCGACGAGGTAGTGCTCACCGGTCCCTCCACCGGCGCGCTCATCTTCAAGGTCGAGGAACTGAGACTCGACGTGGACCCTGTGGAGCGTGTGGAGAAGGGTTCGGTTTTCTCCATGCCAGTCCCGGCTAAGATCCGCCCCGCCGACCGCCTTTACCGATGGAGCGAAGCACCATCGGTAAGTAGTAAGTACTAAGGATTAAGTAAGAAGTCCTTAAGGTCCTTAAAGTCCCTTTCTACTTTCTACTTAATACTTTGTACTCAATACTTTGCACTCAATACTTTGCACGCGGCTCACTTTCCCTTTCATGCTGAGCGTGAGGGAGCGGGGTTCCGGCCGCGCCGTGGGAAGAAGCGCGCCGCCCCAGACAGGACCGTTGACCCCGCCGCTAACACGCGTCCGCCACAGACAGACTCCGGAAGCCAACGACGGTTTCTGGAAATTGCCGTGTGCCCACAGACTGAGATCAAGCGACGCCTCGTCACAATAGAGATCCGCGCTTACACGCACCGCTCCTCCCGCAGGCCATACCGACCTCAGACTGTCCCATTGTGTTAGGGCCTCGGGAGCCAGCTCCGATTCGAAACGGGCCACCTGCCGCCCTTCGGTCACATACAGACGTCCTCCGCAGTCGTGCGGCATCCCCTCCACGGTCTCCCCTTTGCGGAAACTGCCGCGCAGCTCCCGATGGTCGAGCGAAAGGGTAAACCATACCGGCGATCCGGCGCGGAAGAGCGACAGTTCGTTGAACCGGCGTTCGTATGCCAGCGCGTCATAGTCGCCGAATCCGCGGCCTGCCGTCACCGCCTTCGAGTCTGACAGCCGGATAAGCAGCCCCGATTCGTCGAGGGCATAGACGGCATCCGTCACCGCAGCGACAGCCCTCCGGCCTCTGACCACACTCTGCGACACCATCCTCAGCGTGCGGTGACGCCCGTCGTTGTCGTGGGTCAGGGCACATATCCCCCTGTCGGTGAAGAGATACACATACTGGCGCGTATAGGCCCCGCCTCCCGAGGGCTGCGCGGCGATGGCACGGATGGCACCTCCCGGCGCACCGCTCACGTCAGCCATGAGAAACGGATTGCCACGTGGAGTGGAGACGATGCTGGAGGAAGTGGCCAGATACAGCCTGTCGCCGTGTGAGACGATTGTGGAGGCCCGATCCGGACACCCCTCCGGAAGGGATGCCGTGTCGAGTACCACGCCGTCCCCGGCCTCCCGCACGATGTCGAGGATGAGATCGCCCGCCGATGCGTCGAGCCGCTTCATCCTCTCCAACGGCAATTGCCTTATCACCCTTTCCACCTCCCTTTCCGTGCGTCTGACAAGAGTGACCCCTACAAGAAAACCGGAAGATGTGGAGCTTAACCCCACCCCGGCCTCTCCGGTGAGCACATCCGGTTCCTCCGTCACCCACACCTCGATGCTTCTCACCACGTCGCGCCACGCCTCGGGAATCGCGTCGGGAAGCATCACCGTCAGCCGGTAGGAAGGGAGAGTGAGAGTGCCTTCGGCCGTGCCGGTGTATCCCTTGTCGTTGGCAGTCAGTCCCAAAGAGATCCGTCCTCCGTTGGCCGCCTGGACCTCGGCGGGGATCTCAAGCGATGTCAGATGGAGCAATGAGCCGTCCCAGAGCCGCCATGCCAGCCGCACACCCACAGGTTGGGTCCAGCAGCCGTTGACCGCCGCCTGGGCCTGCGCCTCCCGAAACGCCGTCTGCACCGCCTTCACCGTAGGCTGCGCCACATCGGCGAGATTCACACTCCTCGGATCGGCCACCACCGCGGAGAATTTCGCCGCCGCCACGCTGGCCGTCACCTCCCTCTGCGGAGAGGCTTCCACCGCGATATCACCGAAACCGGGGAGCAGTCCGAGCGGCGAATAGTTTTCCAGATCCGGATTCCACATCAGGTAGAAGAGCCTTCCGTCGGTGAGCCTCAGCACCAGAAACTCCCCCACCGGCGCATACTCGGCCAGGGGAGCCGGGAGCGTGGCAATGAATCCACCCGCCGCCGACATCGGTTCACCCTCCCGTTCCTGAAGCTCTATCCGCAGCCCGAGACTGTCGTCGAGCGTAAAGAAAGACCTGAGGTCCTCGCGCCTGTCGGCCATCACCACCGGATGCTCCGTGCGCCCTGTCACCAGCCCCTCATGCACGGCCTGCAGGCCACCCTGGTCCGAGTCGCGCAGATTGAGACACCAGGAGGCGGGATGCGTGCCGTCGGGCATCTCGCTCCGTCGAGGAGAAACCGTCGCGGGCACGGTGAGAGGACCGTTTATCCCCGGAGCCATAAGCCCGGGGATAATCTCCATTCTACGCGGTTTCATCTCTTTTCATGCTGTTATGGTCCATAAGGGAGTCGCGGCGCATGGTAAACTCCCGGAAGGCCGACAGGATGTCGAGCATGGCGATCGCCGCCCCGTCGCGCTGCAGACGCATCATGTCGGCTCCGGTGGCCTGTCGGCCCGTGCCGGAGATGACGCCGCCCGATCCGGAGATGTCGTCGAAAAGCGACAGCTGGGTCTTCAGAAGTTCCGTCGCACCCGGACAGTTGCCGCTTCCGGCTATCTGGCGCGGCTGTATGCTCTTCGAGGTGCGTTTGAAAGGGAGGATAGCCGAGGGCGACGACCAGAGACGGCGCAGCTCCTCCCACGTCATCCCCTCCGGAAGCTGGTCCACCGGATAGAGCACCGCCCCTTTGGCTGATGCAGCCAGAATCTCATCGAGAAGTCCCACAAGACGGTTGACGAATTTCTGCTGGTCGATGACGGTCTCCACCATGCTGTGCACCTCTCCGTCGACCATCGGATAGAGCTGCAGTACAAACGGTATGGTGTGTTTGCGCGGATAGATGCGCCGGTCCAGAAGTGTGCCGTCGGGCAGCATCCAGCTCTGTTCCCACACCTCTCGGCTTGCCGTGTGGTCCATCAGCGCATTCCGTCCCTCCTCCTCACGGCGGCTGTTGATGCAGCGCACACGGTCGGCGGCTTCGGGGGTGGAGGGTCCGGCCACGAGATTGCCCGTCTCGATGTCGTAGACGGTCATCACCTCCGCGCAGACGAGCCGCCACACCTCCACCACCCGGCAGAGACCCTCCACATCGGGTTCGCCGAAATCCACCTCCGAGGCCACGCACGGGATGCTCCGGCGGCTTGCCGAGGCGCGTGCGCTCTCCAGAATGGATGAGATCCGGCGCAGGTCTCCCTCTCCGAACTGCTCCACAAGCGAGGCGGCCGACATGTCGTGGAGCATTCCGATGAACCGCACATCGGATGCGTCGGGATTCTGAAAACGCCGGAAAAACACCCGTTCGGGACTCCGGGGGCTTATCGGTTTTCCGGGGAGCCACCACTCTCCGGGCTGCCTCACCCGCTGCAGGGCCATGCCGGAGATCAGAAACTCCTCAAGACTGCGGGCATCGATCTCCTCGAATGGCGCACCGGCGGCGTCGAAGGCCAGTCCCTGGTCGGCACCCCAGCGCGACGAACGGCGGCTCATGTAGCGATAATAGCCTACAATCTGTTTCAGCATCCGGCCTATAAGATTGTTGGTGACGGGAGTGCGCCCCGCCTCTGTCATACGGCGTCCTTCGGTGACGATTCTTCCGGAGGGGAGCATCACCGGATCGTCCCACTGCCGCCCGTAGGCGAAATCCTTGCAGCGACGCCGACCGCGACGGAAGAGCGACAACGCTTCCCATGCCTCGCGGCTTTCTTTTATAAGTTCTCTATCTTTGATCATTTTTCTACTTAATACTTTGTACTTTGTACTTACTGCTCAGCTCAGCTGAGCAGTAGGCGGGAATGGCGGAGCAGGCCGGGATCGAACACGTATGTGCCGTCGGCAGGCCAGGCCGTCATCTCCAGACTCGCAATCCCGGGCAACGGGCGGTGAGGAGGGACTCTGGCACCTCCCGCCTCTTCCACGTCGGCCTCCATCGTAAGCGGGAGCCCGTAGAGAAACAGACGGTGGGTGCCTTCCACCACGACAGGATCGTCGACAGTGGCCCGCGTCAGCGGATCGGTCTGCAAAGCGGCCACAGGCGACTCCGGCCTTACCATGCGCGTCACCGGTGTTTCCCAGGCTTTGAGTCTGACACTTACCAGACGGGTGCCCCGTTCGGGAAGTGTGACCGCCATACAGTTGTCGCCGATTATCTCGGCAGTAGCCTCGTCGGCGAGATTCTCGCAGTTTACAAGTTGCGGAGGAGCGTTCTGCAGAATGTCGGCATACCAGACACGGATGTCATCGATCAGCTTGCGGTCGAGACCGTTGTTGTCTTCCACGCCGGTGACGGCGGGCGACACGGCAAGCCCGAGACGCCGTTTCCAGTATGCCAGCATCTCCTCCTCGGTGTATCTCCTTATCATGTTCAGGTTTTAGATGTTAGACGCCGATGAGACGGGCGTGGGCCTCGGGATAGCGAAGAGTGAGACAGCTTGCCTCGGTGAGTACAAGGGCCTCGGTGTTGCGCTGTCCGCTGCCGCGCAGGTCGAGACGTTCGGCATTGAAGGGGATGAACACATGCTTCTGGATATACTCCGGGTCGACGATGATGCCGTTTCCGGCCATACCCATCGAGTCGAACACTTCGGAGAAGACCACGTAGAGGCGTCCGAACTTAGAGATCAGTTCCGAGAAGTCGATCCCCCAGACAGTCACCTGGTCGCGGGCGGTGATGACGCGCTGGGCATCGATCTTGTTGAGCGCAGAGATGAGTTCACTGCCTGCGATGAGTATCTTCCGGCGCGAGCCGCTGTTTTCGGTGAAAGTCTGCCGGAGAATGTCGACGAGTGCCTTGGCGTCGAGCTTGGCCAGTTCGGTCTGTATCTCCTTTCCGGCCTGGTTCCAGATCCCCTCGGTCATGGTGACGGTCTCCTGTTTCACATGGTCGTAGACCTTGAGACGCTTGCCGAAGAGGAACTGTCTCTCCATGCCGAGGCGCATGTCATAGACGGCCGCCTCCTGCTGGTCTGTGAAGTCCCAGCCGATCTCTTTGTGGCTGATTTTCATCACCATACTCTGTTCTATCTGCATTTTGAAGATTTGACAGAGATTGGTCTGCTTGCGCGGAACGACTGCAAACTGGGGCGACTGCACGTCGAGCTGTGTGGCAGCGCGTCCGAGGCGGATGATCTCCGTGCCGGGCGTCAGAGAGTCGCCATCAGCTTTGGCCACCCGGGCCAGCAGATTGCCCTCTCTTTTCTCCACCACGTAGCCTACGCCCATCGACCCGTCGGGCTTCTTGAAAGCGAACGCTTCTGAGGGTTCGAACACCGACGCGTCGCTCAGCTGGAGGCTCAGGGGGACGCAGTTGTCATCGATACCGTCGTGGTCGCCGTCGGTGTCCGCCGACACAATTTTCGCCGAGGATTTCCGGCAGTCTACCGAATAATAGTCCACCTCCATCGAGTCCACCTGCCTGACATGGCCGAGACGGCTTATCTGGTCGAGTGGCGTGGCCATGGGGCGTATCTTCACCACCGCGTTGTCGATGGCGTTGCGGAGAAGTTCGGGAGAGACTTCGCGTGCGAGGTCGGTTGTGAGAGGTGCTCCGGAGATATGTTTGCCGCCTCCGGTGGCTGTCACGAGATTCTGTGTGCTCATTTCAAATGGTAAATTAAATGGTTAAAATGGTTGATTTAATAGTTCAGCCCCAGACGGACTTTCGGAGTTGGAAAAGACTGAGTGAGGGGTCGGAGGCGACGCCTGGGGCAGCATGACCCTGCGCCGGTGTGTCCCAGTGGGCCTCGACGGCCTCCTTGCGTCCGCGGAGATAAGCCTCATGAATCTTCTGTTCCGCCTCGGCCACGGGCATCATCCCTTCAAGAGCCGCCGCATTCACATCCAGCGATCCGTCGGGAGAGGCCGTCGCCACAGGGTCAGGATCCTTATCCGGCACAATGTTGTTCTCCGGATTTTCCTCCGGCGCGATATTTTCCTCCGGGTCGGGGCTGTCGGATGGAGCTGTCTCCCTGTCAGCGACCGGTTCCTCCATCATCTCTTTCTTCTCCGGGATGGCCGGAGTTGCAATGGTTTCAAATGGTTTCATTGGAAATGGTTTGAAAATATTAACAATAAATGGTTATCAAAAATCAACATTTAATTGATTTTCGATGCAAAGTTAGAAATAATTTTCAAAATTACAAAACAATTTAGCAAATATTTTCGAATAAATTTTGCAACATAAGATGGAATATAGAAATAATTTAATGATATTTAAAATCTTATGAAGATAAATAATTTGTTTGAAAAATATTGAAATAACTACTCAAATAAAAGAAAAAATCAGGGACGCGATTTTTCGCGTCCCTATCTAAACTGCAGATTGAACTTTGAATTCAAATATTTTCAGTACCGACTATTGTCCATACGGGAATGAGATGGAGATGTTTCTTATAAGGTAGACTTCCTCGCTTAAGACCGCATACTTCGGATCATAAGGGAAACCGGACATATCCGGTTCTTCACCAAGAAGATATTCACCCAAATGATAGATATTAAGTGTGTATTTTCCTGGCGACAACTGTTCCAGACCACAATCAAAGTCATAAGTACAGATACAATCGGGATAAACTTCATAACCGCATGCATAACCGATGGAAATCACTCCTCCTTCTACTTTAGCAAGAAATTTAACAGACGAAATGCCACAGGTTTGCTCGATATTTTCGAAATGGAGGTCAAGTTTTCCTCCCTCCACGGAATAAGACAATGAGAGTATCGGCGGCTCCTCTTCGGACCGGGTCTGCGCGGTCACTCTGCCATCTATATTCTTTGGACTGTAGTAGCGTTTGCAATCCGAATGGCTGAACGATGTCAGTTCTGGTTCTGTAGTTATAGTTATCTCCTCGCTTGCGGAGCATCCTGTAATCAGGGCAATTGCAGCCATACACCACACAACCATTACAAAATATCTTCTTTTCATCTCTTATCTGTTTTTGAATTTGACTTGCGATTCTTTCGTGATTTGGGAATATTCCCGGCGGCAAAGATAAAACAAATATTCTTAAAAAAACAAATGTTTTTCAATTTTGAATGTTCAATTTTGAATGAAGTTTTGAAATTTTGAATGAGGAATGGAGAGTGGAGAATGTGAACAATCGGGGGGCGCGGGCCATTCTATCAGATAGAAACAGTTACAACAGGTTCTTTCTGTAATCAGAACTAATCTGTAATCGGGTTCTATAAGGAATTTTAACAGGTATTATCATGCACATGTCTGACGCTTTGCTGTCGGCTCCGGTGGCCATCGCTGCCGATGTGGTCGCGGCGGGACTGCTGGCTCTGGCGGCGTCCAAACTCAAAAGGGAGAAGAGGGATAATATGGTGGCCCTCATGGGAGTGATGGGGGCGTTTATCTTCGCTGCCCAGATGGTGAATTTCTCTATTCCGGGCACTGGCAGTTCGGGTCATATAGTGGGTGGCGTGCTGCTGGCGGCCCTGCTTGGGCCGTGGGCGGGATTCATCACGCTTACGTCGGTCTTGGTGATCCAGTGTCTGGTGTTTGCCGACGGGGGCCTTATGGCTCTGGGCTGCAACATAGTCAACATGGGTGGCATGACGGCTTTGGTGGCCTATCCGCTTGTTTTCCGTCCTCTTCTGAAGTTTCCGGCTTCGGGATGGAAGGTGATGGGAGTGTCGGTTCTGGCCTGCGTGGCGGGTCTTGAACTCGGCGCGTGCATGGTGACGCTGGAGACGATGTTTTCCGGTATCACGGCGTTGCCGGCCGGAAAGTTTTTCCTGTTGATGACGGCGATACATCTGGCGATAGGTGTCGGCGAGGGTATGGCCACGGGCGCGGTGCTGGTGTTCGTGCAGAAGAGCCGTCCGGCTCTTCTTGTGCCGGAGAGCGTGGCGAAGACTTCCCGTCGGGGTGTGCGCGGGGTCGTGATCGGTTTTGCGGTTGCGGCGGCGGTGATTGCCGGGGGACTCGCTTTTCTGGCCTCGTCGGACCCTGACGGTCTTGAATGGTCGATAGGAAAAGTGGCCGGTACGGCGGATCTGGCAGTGCAGCATGTGAGTGCGTTTTCGGAGGGGGCTGAGAAGGTGCAGTCGGCCACTTCGGTGATGCCCGACTACGACAGCAATTTCGCCGGGATAGCCGGTGCGGCGATGGTGCTTCTGTTGGTGTGGGGTCTGACAGGACTGATCACAAGGAAAAATCATAAGGCGGTAGATGTTAGGCGGTAGGTCTGTTACCTACCGCCTAAAGCCTAAAACCTAAAGCCCCTAAAACCCAAGAAAATGAAGATAGAGAAGACGATCACTTTGCTTCGCTCCGCCGACGCGGGGGCGCAGGGACGCGGACAGCCTCATCCACTGTGTATGCTGGTCCTTACGCTGGCATGTCTTGTGGCGATGCTGTCGGTGCCGGTGCATTCTCTGTCGATGCTTCTCTGGTTCGCCATCTATCCGATAGTGATGTCGGCTCTTACAGGCGAGGATTTCAGCCGTATTTTTCTCATGAGCCTTGTGGCTCTTCCTTTCGCGTTGATGATCGGTGTGTTCAATCCGATCTACGACCGTGCTCCGGCTTTCAGTGTGGGAGGGGTGGAGGTGAGCCGCGGCTGGGTGAGTTACATCTCGATAATAACACGGTCGGTGCTTTCGGTGCAGATATTGCTTGTGCTGATAAGGAGCTGCGGGTTTATGGAGATGTGCCGGAGTCTGCGGCGCGTCGGTGTCCCTGCGTTTCTGACCACACAGCTGATGATGGTGTACCGTTATCTGACGGTACTGCTTGAGGAGAGTCTCGACATGAGCCGTGCGCGGCAGGCACGTGGCTACGGTAAGCGGCATCTGACGGTGAAGATGTGGGGCACATTCTGCGGACAGCTGTTTCTGCGGACGATGAACCGTGCCGAGGCGATCCACCGGGCGATGCTGGCCCGCGGTTTCACGGGGAGCGTGCCGGTCTACGACACCGGAGTGCGCCGCTGGCGTGGCTCCGACACGCTGATGCTTGTGGGCTGGCTTGGGGCGTTTGCCGTGATGCGGTTTGTGAACCTTTCGGCAATTTTCAATTTTGAATTTTGAATTTTATCAATTTTGAATTTTGAATTTTCACTCTCCATTCCAAATTCTCCATTAAGAGGTTGTTTAAAAATGCTTGTTGACGCAGAGCCGGAAGATTTGTGATGGATTT
>CANEHE010000014.1 GCA_947427285.1 uncultured Porphyromonadaceae bacterium | reverse complement strand
TTCGATATATTAACTTAAGTTTCAACTACTTCGGTAATTTTTACCGAAGCATTGAAAACATTATTTTATTTTAAAAAAGATTTTGCTAAAAACTTGCAAAAACAAAATAATATGGCTATATTTGCGGCATAAATCGATCCAACGATAAAATCAACAGAATACTAACCTCATACCTTTTCTATGAAGAAATCTACGACAGGTAAATATTCGCTTGAATTAAGAGAACGACAACCTGCATTCTCTTCCATTACACAACCACGTCTATTCTCTGCCGCTACAGTAGATGTGTCCCTTTCGCAGCCTATTTACGAGGCATGGGAACGTGGAGGTTCTAAAGTAATTGGGGCTCGTCCATCTTCTTCCCCGCAAAAATATCATACATTTACTTTTTTATCAAATTCAGATATGCTGCAGGATATCTCTCTTGAGGAAAGGGAATTTGAAAAGATTAAGGTTAAAGTAAATTTTAAATCTTCTTATAATCCAACAGGATTCAACAGTTATACTTTCGATTTGATTCAACGCGATGAAAACGGCAACATAATCGGAGGAGAAGCCTTTATACTTCGGGAAGCACCAATAGCTCTTCCTCCGATTGAGATAGTTCAGGAGTCTATTGGATCTGAGACAAAACTGACTGCTGTGTTACCTGATTCAAACTATACATGCGAATGGTACAATCATAATGGTATGGAAATAGGGAATGGTCACAGCGTAAATGTAACACCTACACCGCACTCAACAACATATTCAGTCGTTGCATTTTCCAATAGCGGAGAGAAAGGGAAAGGGAGCATTACCCTGACTCCCGAGACTGGAATTAGAAGTACCTATCCGCCGTTAGTGGAAAGTACTCTGGGAGTTGAGTTGTATTCTCCTCTCAGTACTGAGTCGGAATTGATAATCACTCCTGTTGAATCATTATCAGCACCTATTACCCATCTCATTTCGGCTGACACGGCAAAGACCGAAGTGGCGGTAGAAACTCTTTCCCCCGGCTTATATGCCGTGACACTGGTGGTAGGCAAGAAAACGATAGACACTAAAAAGTTCTACAAGAAATAGTGGAGTGTCATCGCTCAAACTATTATAACCTCTAAAAGACTGTATTATGAAACATATTCTTTATATTCTTCTGGCTGCGATGTGTCTCTTTTCTACGGCAGCGCAGGGATCAAAAGTAGTGGTCCACACCAAGGGCGCGGGAAATCTTATTAATGAAATCTCCGTGTATATCAATGAGATTGATACTCTGTCTGTGGTCGGGGAAGTCAATGAAGCGGATTTTGAGACAATGTGGAAATGTGCCTTCTATGGCCGGCTTGCCTATCTCGATCTGGAAAAAGCAGTTCCGGTGAACAATAAAATACCTTCACACGCGTTTTTTCACCCTGAAGAGCAATCAGTGGTTCAGAACGATTTCGTGGTTATAGTGCCACCGGCTCATCTGAAGACCGTGATTTTACCTACAACAGTCACTATAATAGGGAGCAATGCTTTCGCCTACACCGACATAGAGAAATGTGTTTTGCCAGAGAATCTAACCATTTTGGAATACTCGGCATTCTATAAAAGTTCTCTTTCAGGCACATTGAATCTTCCTCTGAATCTCAATGAAATTGGAAGCCGGTGCTTTACTAATTGTGAAAATATAGAGAAATTGGTATGTCCGGAATCGCTTCAAAAAATTGGGCCATTGGCTTTCTATGAATGTAAATTCGGTGAAGTGGAATTCAGTGAAGGCCTTCGGGAGATCGGCATGGAGGCTTTTGCGGGAAATACAGTCTTGAAGGAGGTGGTTCTACCATCAACTGTGACTAACTTGGGCACTGCTTCTTTTGCAAACTGTTTTGCACTTGAACGGATTGAGTTGTCGGAACGGCTTGAGTATATCCCGGTAGAATTTGCCGAAATATGCACGTCTCTCAAATCCATCACCATCCCTTCATCTGTATTGTCGATTGGAGACAAGGCATTCTATTGGTGCAAGTCGCTAAGCTCAGTTAATTTTAATGAAGGACTCGGAAGCATCGGTCCGAATGCTTTCCAGTATTGTCCTGTGGAAACACTCATTCTTCCTTCCACAATCCAGACGATGGACAGCCAGTCGTTTGGTGACAATTCTCATCTGAAAGTTATTTATTCTCATGCCACGAAAGCTCCACGGGCCTGTACAAGCAATATAAACTCTGGTACAAAATCGGAACTTCCGGACGAGTATAACGCTTTCAGCGGCAGTACCCCTTATGATATCCCTGTCTATGTTCCCGTAGGATCATTAAGCAGTTACCGTAAAGATGCCGATTATGGATGGAAGCGTTTCACCAACATCATGGAGCTGGCCGACATGCCGCCGTTGTCAGGGGTAGACCAGATAGGAGTGGCGGAAGAGAACATCGATATTGTACCGGCAGCGGGAGGTATCATTATCCGGGGAGAACTTGTTCCCGGCACTACATTTCAGATCTATACAGCAGACGGTCGCAAGGCAGTCGGAGGACGGCTCTCCGACTCCGAGACTTTTGTTCCGCTTTCCAAGGGAATCTATATCGTGACGGCCGGTAAGTCTGTCCGCAAGCTGGCTCTTTGATCCGGCTGAACAGATACCCGACACACCGAAATGCGTAATCTTACAGTGAATATCCATACCTGAGAGCAGGTAATATACATCGATTATCCTCCGACATGCCATCTCATCTTGGCGAGTCGGAGGATTTTTGCTAACTTTGCAGACTGTTATGCAGTCTTCGGATAGTGATGGCGAATTGCTGTAAGGCAACGGACATCATTCCAACCTGACTGCATATCAATGCATCATGCAGCGGAAAAGAGATTTTTCAATGGCGGATGTGGCGTCAGTCGATGTGACCGACGACCGCGGAGCGTGCGCGGACGGCTGGTATGCGGCTTTTACCCGCTCCAATGCCGAACGCACAGTGGCCGCGGCTGTCGCGAGAGCCGGGCTGCGGACATACCTTCCGGTGAGATCCGAAATCCGCCAATGGAGTGACCGTAAAAAACGGGTGGAGGCGATCATCATACCGAGGGTGATCTTTATCCATGCGCCGCTGCCGAAACTTCGGGAAGTGCTCCGCATACCCGGTGTCACCTCGCTGCTCAAGTCTCCCGGACAGTCTGTACCGGCCCGTATACGCCAGGAGGAGATGGACCGTTTCATGTTTCTGCTCGGCCACTCCGAAACAGCGGTGGAGATTTCCGCTCCCCGTGTGGCGAAAGGGGAGAGGGTGGTGATCGTTCGTGGGTCGCTGCGCGGTCTGGAGGGTTTTGCCTCCCGGGACTCCGAAGGCACACGACGCCTCACAATACATATCGACAATCTCTGCTGCGCCTCGGTGAGTGTGGCTCTGTCTGACATCAGACCGTGTCATTGAATGTCACCGACCAATACCAATCATCCGAACTAACCCACCATCATCAACCACACAATGACCAGAAAGAAGCTGTGCACAGCCACGCAAGCCATTATGTTCGCGCTCTTTATGGCACTGGCATCCTGCACACCCAAGAATGTCGCTTATTTTCAGAATATCGACCAGACTGTGGCGGCCATCGACGTACAGAAATCACTGCTGCGTGTCAAACCGGAAGACAAACTTTCCATAATCGTCCACTCAAAAGATGATCAGTTGTCGAAACTGTTCAACCTGCCGGTTGTGTCGACCAATATCACGCAGGCCATGCTCACCAGCGATGTCAATACCATCCGAAACGACGGAGGAGTGAAGTCGGGAGTCTCGGTCTACACTGTCAGTCCGGCCGGCACTATTGATTTCCCGATACTTGGAACTCTCAATATCAAGGGTATGACCCGGGCCGAGGTTTCCGGATTCATAAAAGGGGAGCTGATGGGCCGGGACCTTGTAAAAGACCCTATTGTTACTGTGGAGTTCGTCAATACCGGTATCAGTGTGCTCGGCGAGGTGAATCAGCCCGGACGCATGGAGGTGAACCGTGACCACCTGACGGTACTTGATGCCCTGGCAATGGCGGGAGACCTCACTATCAACGGGCAGAGAGACAATGTCCTTGTGATCCGCGACGAAGAAGGTGTCCGCAAAGCCTACCGCCTCGATCTGACCGACGCAGAAAAGACCATGAATTCCCCGGGTTACTATCTGCAACAGAACGATGTGGTATATGTGGAGCCAAACAATTTTCAGAAACGACAGACCACAACCAACGGCAACAATGTCCTCTCCACTGCTTTCTGGATTTCTGTCGCTTCGCTTCTGACGACAATCTGCGTACTGGTGTTCAAATAAAAACAACGACCACGAAATGGATAACACACCTCAAGACTTTACGGCACAGCCCGAGAAACCATTCTCTCCTACGGATTTCATCCGGCTGTGTCTGGCCAACTGGAAATGGTTTGTCATCTCTATCGCCGCATTCCTTATAATCGGATATCTATACGGCAAGAAGCAGCCTCCTGTCTATCAGTCCACTGCCTCCGTGCTCATCAAGGAGCAGAACAACGGTCGCTCTATGATGGACGTGAGTCAGGCATTCTCTTCGATGGGACTGGTAAATTCAAACGTATCGGTCAACAACGAACTGATTGCCTTCACGTCGCCATCCATCATGTATGAGGTGGTCAAACGTCTCGGGCTCGATGTGAGTTACACCACCAAAGGTACGTTCCACTCAAATCTCCTTTACGGGAAGAATCTCCCGGTGGTTGTCGGATTCGGAGGTCTGGCAGAGAACGCGTCCGGTTCATTCAAACTTCTCTTGGAGCCGAGTGGAAAAATCACCATGACCGACTTCGTGACCTTTGGCCCGGACGGTGAACGGAAATACGATAAAACAGTCACTACCGACTGGAATCTCAACACCGTGCGCACACCGATAGGACCCATAACGGTGCGCCGCAATCCGGCTTTTACAGGAAAGATCAAAACTCCGATGGAGATAGAGGTGAGCAAGAGCGGGCTGGAATCGACCGTGGTGAGTTATTGTTCCGCCGTGAAAGGTACTCTCCACGATAAGATGGCCGACGTCATAGACCTTCGCGCATCGTCTGTGTCTCCGCAGCTGGCCATCGACATCCTACGCACAATGATCGAGGTTTACAATGAGAAATGGGTTGAAGACAAAAACATCATCGCCCATGCTACTTCCGACTTCATCAACGATCGTCTTGCTCTCATAGAGAAAGACCTCGGAGTAGTCGACGCGGACATCTCCAACTTCAAAAGCCAGCATCTGATCCCCGACGTGAAAGAGGCGTCGAGACTCTATCTTGAGAAATCGGTGAAAAGCGAAGAGGAGATGTATGCCACGACCAACAAGCTCATGATCGCACGATATATGCGCGATTTCCTCAAGAATCCGGCCAATGCCACATCTGTGCTGCCGGTCAACACAGGAATAGGCGACATCAATATCGAGACACAGATAGGCGAATACAACCAACTTCTTCTGGCACGCAACAATATCGCAGCCAACTCATCCGCGTCCAACCCTCTCGTGCAGAACTATGACGCATCCATCCGCGGACTGCGTCAGGCAATCACCGAAACCATAAACCAGATAATAATCGGGCTGCAGACCACTCTTGAGAATTCCCGCGGCGCACGTGGAGAAGCCCAGAGCCAGATCGCGTCCAATCCCTCACAGGCCAAATACCTTCTGTCTGTGGAGAGGCAGCAGAAAGTGAAAGAGGAACTTTATCTGTTTCTGCTTGAGAAAAGGGAGGAAAACGAGCTGACCCAGACTTTTACCTCCTACAACACCCGCATCATCACTCCTCCCACTACGCCGCTGCGCCCCGTGGCACCGAAGAAATCGCTCATCATGCTTGTGTCGGCCATAATCGGCCTCATCATTCCTGCCGTGGCACTCTACATGGCCGTGACACTCGACACCAAGGTGCGCCGTTCCCGCGATCTGGAATCTCTGCCTATACCTTTTGCCGGAGAGATTCCCGGCGAAAACAGTCTGCGCAAACGTCTGTTCTCCCGTCGCAAAAAGCGCGAAGAGGGAAAGACAAAACCAGTTGTGGAGCATGGAAACCGCAATGCCATCAACGAGGCATTCCGTGTGATGAGAAGCAATCTCGACTTCATGGGCGACAAGAACAACCGTGGCAAAGTCATAATGCTGACGTCGTATTTTCCCGGCTCCGGTAAATCATTCATATCGCTCAATCTGGCCATGACCTATGCCATCAAGGGCAAAAAAGTGCTTCTTATTGACGGCGACCTGCGTCATGGCTCAACGTCAGCCGTAATCGGCAATCCGGAGGAGGGTGTCACCAACTATCTGGCCGACAAGACCGACGATTGGGAGTCACTTGTCGAAGACACACCTTTTGAGGCCAATCTCAAGATCCTCCCTATAGGACACAAGGCCCCGAACCCTGCGGAACTCCTTGAAAACGGTCGTTTCGACCTGATGATCAAGAAGGCCCGGGAAATATACGATATTGTTATCATTGACTGTCCCCCGGACACTATAGTGGCCGATCCGCAGCTGATAGCCAGCGTGGCCGACAGAACCGTATTTGTGGTGCGTGCCGGAATATTCGACAAGTCACTTCTTCCGGAGATAACCAGACTGTACAGTTCGAAAAAATACAACGGTATGGCAATCGTACTCAACGATGTGCGCCAGACTTCGACCTCTCCCTACGGGTACTACTACGGATCCTCCTACTATTACTATTCCAAATAATCAGATTTTAGGTATTAGGGTTTAGGCCCTAAGTTGCAACATAGTCTATTACTTTCTACTCTATCCTCCCTACTTTATACTCTAAAAGATGTGGCCCTTCAGAAGTCATAGTTCGATATCATCCATCGGAATGACCGGTGGCATGACAGACTGGCATTCCCATATACTCTTCGGTGTGGATGACGGTGTGGAGAATCTTGAGGATTCACTTGAGATTCTTGACGAATACGCCGATATGGGCATCCGTAGGGTGTGGCTTACACCTCACATCATGGAGGACGTCCCGAATACTCCCGACGGACTGCGGTCTCGTTTTGCCGAACTGACACAAGCATATTCCGGTCCTGTGGAACTGAGGCTTGCAGCTGAAAATATGATAGATCCACTCTTTGAAAAGCGGTTGGCCGAGAATGATCTCCTACCCATAGGAGAGCGTGGAGACCATCTGCTTGTGGAGACTTCGTATATCAACGCGCCTGTAAGGTTCCGGGAACTGCTCATGGAAATCAAAAGAAAAGGATATTTCCCGGTCCTTGCCCATCCGGAACGATACCGGTATATGACAGAAAAGGATTACCGGTGGATGAAAGACAACGACATCATATTTCAGACCAATCTGTTTTCCCTGCTTGGCATATATGGTCCCGATGCAGCGAAAAAAGCTGAATGGCTTCTGAACCAAGGGTTGACTGATATCGTCGGGTCTGACATACACCGCCCATCGATGCTTCGTTTTTTCTCACAAAGCATACGCGCCGGAAAAGCTCTTGACAAGCTCGCGCGTACAGCACAAAACCAACTCCAATGAACATCGCGATAGTCGGAACCGGATATGTAGGTCTGGTGTCAGGAGCCTGTTTCGCCGAAATGGGGATCGATGTGGTCTGTGTAGACATCGATTCAGATAAAATCAATCGTCTCCGCAACGGAGAGATCCCGATCTACGAACCCGGTCTGGAAGAGATGGTTCGCCGCAACGTAGAGGCGGGGCGTCTTCATTTCACCACATCGCTGCCTGAGGTGCTTTCGAATGTGGAAGTGGTATTCTCCGCCGTAGGCACCCCGCCGGACGAGGATGGATCGGCCGATCTGCAGTATGTGCTTGATGTGGCACGCGAGTTCGGACGCAATATAGACCGTTATACGCTGCTTGTCACCAAGTCTACTGTTCCTGTAGGCACAGCGGCGAAAGTACGCGAGGCTATCAAAGCAGAACTTCAGAAACGGGGCGTCGACGTGGATTTTGACGTGGCTTCCAATCCGGAATTTCTCAAGGAGGGAGCCGCAATAAAGGATTTCATGAGTCCGGACCGCGTGGTGGTCGGAACGGAAAGCGAACAGGCGCGAAAAGTGATGGAACGTCTCTACCGTCCGTTTATGGTGGTCAGCGATCGTATGATATTTACCGACATACCGTCGGCGGAGATGATAAAGTATGCGGCCAACTCAATGCTGGCCACGCGTATATCGTTCATGAACGATATCGCTAACCTCTGTGAACTTGTCGGAGCGGACGTGAACATGGTGCGCAAAGGGATCGGCTCCGACACGCGCATAGGAAAAAAGTTTCTCTATCCTGGATGCGGTTACGGAGGGTCATGCTTCCCAAAAGATGTGAAGGCTCTTATCAAATCGGCCTCACAGGCCGGATATGACATGCGTGTGTTGCGGGCCGTGGAGGAAGTGAATGCCGCTCAGAAAGAGGTGTTGTTCAAAAAACTGCTCCGGCATTTCAACGGCGACATAAAAGGGCGGCGCGTCGCACTGTGGGGGTTGGCATTCAAGCCTGAGACCGACGACATGCGCGAGGCTCCGTCTCTTATTCTTATAAACCGGCTCAAAGAGGCCGGAGCCACCGTTCGGGTATTCGATCCGGTAGCGATGGAGGAATGCCGACGCAGACTCGGTGATACAGTGGAATATGCTTCCGACATGTATGATGCGGTTGTGGATGCCGACGCGCTTCTGCTTGTGACGGAATGGAAACAGTTCCGCATGCCGTCGCTTCCGGTGCTGAAACGCACCATGCGCTGTCCGCTGATCATTGACGGACGTAACATCTATGATCCGGAGTATCTCAGAGAGGCTGGATTCACCTACGACAAGATCGGGTGACAGGTGATAGATAGGTGACAGGTAATTAGGGATCAGGTTTTAGAGGATTTGATACGAAGACGATGACATATATCGGCAAACTCAAGTCAAGCAAATTGGCCAAGGATTCGTTCTGGGCTGTCTTCGGCAACGGACTCGGCAACGGTTTTTTGCTTCTTGCCGGAATAGTCATAGCCAATTTTCTTGGTGTCAACGCTTATGGGGAATTCGGAATCGTAAAGACCACAATGCTCTACATAGCCGGTTTCGCCACATTGGGACTCGGAATATCCTCAACAAAATACATTGCCAACGCTCTGAAAGAGGACAGATCGGCTGTCCGTGCGCTGTCGCGTGATGCGGTGCAGATCACAGTTGTATTCAGCGCATTGCTTGCCATCGGATTATTGATCGCAGCCACACCGCTGGCGCGTTTCCTCGACGAGCCGGAACTTGCCTGGGCTTTCCGTATTCTGGGTGTAATAATAGTCTGCAAAGCCCTGAATACCACTCAGAACGGCATACTCGCTGGGTTCGGCGACTTCCGCACGATTGCCCGCAACAACGTTATCTCAAGCACTGCAATGCTCTTGGGGTGCGTGCCGCTCACATACTGGTTTCATCTTGACGGCGCATTGGCTATTCTCTTCTTCTCGCAGGCACTCAACGCTCTGCTAAACTGGTTGTCACTCCGCAAACTGTTGAAAGGATTGGCAGGACAGACCGATGTCTCCCGCAAACGTGAACTCTGTCTATTCTCCTTTCCTATTGCTCTGCAGGAACTTAACTACACCGTGTGCAACTGGGGTGGAATAATGCTCCTCATAAAACTATCATCGGCAGGTCAGGTCGGGCTTTACACAGCCGCTGCAATGTGGAACGGCGTGATAACATTCATACCTGGTCTGCTCACCAATGTGATAATCTCTCATCTCAGTGGAACAGTTGGAGACAAAACCACACATCGATACACTCTGAAAACGATGTTTGGCGTCAATTTTATCACAACTCTCATCCCTTTCGTAGTGGTCTATCTGCTTGCCGGTTGGATCACCGGTTTCTACGGCCATACGTTCACTGGTCTTGAAAGTGTGTTGCGTATCCTGACACTCGCTACCGTCTTCTCCGCCTGTTCCACCGTACTCTACTCTGAACTGCTCTCCCGCGGCCACAACTGGCTTCTGCTTGCTTATCGCATACTTCAGGATCTCGCAATCCTCGGACTGGCGTGGCTACTCCTTCTCCGCTTCGGTGAAGATTCCGGTGCAATAAGCTATTCGGTTGCCTATACAGCAGGGTCTGCACTATATTTTATTATCCTGTTCATCTCCTGCGGAGTCATCAAACTGTTCCGACGAACTGACGGGAATTGCTGAAATCACATGCCGACGTTACTCTTTTTCATGGCTGTAATCTGTTCGATGATTTCCCAGACTCCGGATATCATCCAGATGAAGGCGGACACATACTTCAAGGTAATGTGGGTTTTCCCACTGCTCTATCTCATCGTGGTGAGATTTCGGTCTGTGATTTCTCTGCGGCTTGCTTTCTTTTATTTTTTTACGATCGTATTCGGACTATATTGCTGTTTCATGCAGCTTTCCACAAATATTGACTATCTCTCTTCGGAAGAGGGGTCTGACATCATGAATATCTGTATATCCTTGATGATCACAGTGGTTTCTTACGCATATTGGGAAAATTACGGCTCACCACGTAAGCTGCGCTGGCTTGTTGTGTTCCTTTTCATCTGCGGAGTTTATCTGGCGTATGCTGTGTATACACAGTTTCTTGTGAAGTCAGACATTTCAGCAGTGGAATATGCATTCTCGGAGAAAAATTCCATGGGTCAGATCCTTGTAAATGTACTGGTCTTCGGCATTGCATGTTTCATTCCCAAATACAAACCCTCACGGGTAGCCTACATAGTAGCGGGTATATTCATGTTGACCATAGTGTTCATGATGAAATCAAGAGCCACTCTATGTGGAGTATTTTTTGTAATCGGATATTATATCTTCATGTTCAAAAACGTGAAGATACGGATTCTCATGTTTCTATTGGCCGCCGGTGCTCTCGTTTACCTGTGGACAAGTCCGTCCGCTTACGACACAATAGTAAACAATATTCTATTGGGAGGACGTGATACCACGGATCTTGACGAGTTATCATCAGGACGACTGTATCTGATGGCAAAACAGATAGAAAAAATTCCTGAAAATATAGTATTCGGTTCGGGCACTGACTATATGGATTGTTTCCCGCTGATGGCAATAGTGCAGTACGGTCTTGTCGGCGCATTCATAATATTTACGTTCCTCGTCAGTCTGGGTCGGAAGATATACAGTCTCAAACCGCGATCAGGTATAAATCTGGCCGCGTTTCTGCTTTTCTGGATTCTGATAATAAATTCTTTGTTTGAGGCCTATCCTCCTTTCGGCCCGGGAGTGAAATGTTTCATCCTCTGGATGGTGACAGGGTTCGCTTTGGCCGAGAAAGGAAAACGAAAGTTCATAAACCAGCCATCGCTTTCATCCCCGCAACAATGAATCGCATATTGAAAGAAACTTCTGTCAGGATTCTGAGCCGCCTGCTTCCGCGGAAAGTATTTGCGGATATGCGCTACCGGTATACTTTCGGACATACCATCGACTGGGAAAACCCTCGCGACCTTAATGAATGGATCAATGTGTTTATGACAAGCCCGGACAGGCAAAAATGGGCTCGTATGGCCGATAAGATTGCTGTAAGAGATATCGTGAAATCAAAAGGGCTTGGAGAGATTCTTCTGCCTGTCTATGGAGTCTGGGATAATGTCGGAGAAATTGACTTCTCAATCCTTCCGTCCAGTTTTGTACTGAAGACCAATCATGGGTGTGGAACCAATATAATCGTAGACAGCGAACATTCTCCAGACATAGACAAAATAGTGGAGGAAATGGATAAATGGCTTGGAAAAACTTTTGGTACTGAGAGCTGTGAAAGCCACTATAGTCTTATCCGGCCACGTATCTATGCTGAAAAGCTCATAAGTCCGGAATCGCAACATTCCGGTTGCAAATCGTTGGTAGACTATAAAATTTGGTGCATAGGAGGCAAACCATTGTATATATTTCTATGCTACGACCGTGGCCCGCACCATCTTACTGTCGATATGTACGACGCCGACTGGAATCGCCGTGACGATGCTATAATATATGAAAAGGAATATCATCCTGCGGGAACTCCTTTTCCAAAACCGGAATGTCTTGACGAAATGTTGCGCTGTGCTGCAATTCTCTCGGAAGGTGAACCGCAGATGAGAGTTGATCTCTACGAGTCCGAAGGGAGACCGATATTCGGAGAGCTTACATTATCCAGTTGTGGAGGGAAGATGAATTATTTCAAACCTGAATTTCTCCGGGACCTCGGAGATAGAATAAGAGCTCTACGTAAAGAGAATCCAGAACTCTTTCCTTCATGATTGTCTGGCTTTCTAACTTCATCAATCATCATCAGGCTCCTGTGGCACGTGAATTGTTCCGCCTCACAGACGGACAATATCGGTTTATCGAAATGAAGCAGATGAGGCAGAGTTTCCTTTCCTCGGGCTATCCGGAATTTAACGATATCCCCTGGCTGATAAAAGCATGGGAAAACATCGAATCATATAAAAAGGCTGAAAGACTTTTTCTTGACGCAGACGTTTCTGTTTATGGTGGATATTATCCATATAAATGGATAATACAGCGTCTCGACACTGGAAAAATCACTTTTGAATACGGCGAAAGATGGATGAAAAGAGGAATATGGAATCTTTTGTCTCCCCGATTGATGAAACACCAATGGCATTATCATGTCCATTTTTCAGGAAAGTCACTTTACCGGCTCAATGCCGGAGCATACGCAGCTGATGACATGAGGTTTCTGCATTCATTCAGAGGTAAACAGTTCAAATGGGGCTATTTCACAGATGTTCAGGAAAAAAATCTGGCTGAGCTGCATTCGCGACGTGGAAGTGATGTAATACGGATAATGTGGTGTGCCCGTTTTATAAGACTGAAGCACCCGGAAATGGCAGTTGTCGTTGCTTCCCGTCTCAAAGATGCCGGGATCAGATTTTCTCTGGATATGTATGGAACAGGTCCGGAGGAAAGTAAGATAAAAGAGAGAGTCATTCATGAACATCTGGAAGAATATGTGAATTTCCACGGTAATCTGCCTAACGCGGAACTGATGCGCAAAATGGATGAAGCCGACATATTTTTGTTCACAAGTGACCGGCGCGAAGGGTGGGGTGCTGTCATCAATGAGGCCATGAGCCGCGGATGTGCCGTGATTTCCTCTGATGCTCCGGGTTGCGCCAAATGGCTTATATCCGATCAGAATACCGGAATAGTTTTCAAATCCGGAAACACAGACGATCTCCTATCCAAGATTCTCCTTTTGGTCCGGGATAAGGAACGCATACGCCGGATAGGTACAGATGCTTACAGAAAAATGCTTGAAGAGTTCTCTCCACAAAGAGTGGCAGCGAGGTTTATCAAACTTGCAACAGACATCAGATACAATTCCGGTAAAACGGTATTCACCGAAGGGATCTGTTCACCTGATATAGACTAAAATACATAACCATGACAGACTTAAGCGACATCAGAATATGTATCATCGGACTCGGATATGTCGGCTTACCGCTGGCAAGACTTTTCTCTGAGAGATTCCCGGTAGTTGGATTCGATAGAAATCCCGACCGTATTGACGAGCTGAAAGCCGGAAAAGATCATACCGGCGAACTTACAGAAACTGAACTGCAGACTGCTATTGAAAGAGGGAATCTATCGTTCTCTACTTTAACCGAAGAAATAAAAGAGTGTAATTTCTATATTGTGGCCGTACCGACTCCGGTGGACAGAAACAACCATCCGGATCTGACTCCCCTTATAGGAGCGAGCGAGACCGTGGGAAGAGTGATATCGCCCGGAGACACCGTCGTCTATGAATCCACAGTCTATCCTGGAGTCACAGAGGAGGAGTGTATCCCTGTCATCGAGAAAACGTCCGGTATGAGCTATAACCGTGATTTCTTCGCCGGTTATTCTCCCGAACGTATAAACCCCGGAGACAAGAACCACAGAGTGGAGACTATCATGAAAGTAACATCTGGCTCAACGCCGGAATCCGCAGTTCTTATAGATAATGTATACCGGTCTGTACTCTATAACGGCACTTTCCGGGCAAGTTCCATACGTGTGGCGGAAGCCTCCAAGATCATTGAAAACGCCCAGAGAGACGTCAACATAGCTTTCATGAACGAACTCGCCAAGATTTTCAATGCCATGGGAATCGACACAGCCGAGGTCATTGAAGCCGCATCTTCCAAATGGAACTTCATCAAGTTGAAACCGGGTCTTGTCGGAGGCCACTGCATAAGTGTGGATCCGTACTATCTGATTGAGAAAGCTCAGGTATATGGCGTCATGCCTCGGATCATGCAGGCCGCACGACATCTCAACGATGGCATGGGAAGCTACGTGGCCGAGCGCGTCGTAGATCTGATGAACAGAAGGGGCATACTCGTGAAAGGGGCTGACATACTGATTGCCGGTTTCACATTCAAGGAAAACTGCCCTGACATGCGGAATACCAAAGTGGCAGATATTATCAGTTCTCTGAAACGATATACAGACTCCATCACAATAGTCGATCCACACGCCGATCCGGCAACAGCTAAACGACAATACGGCATCGACATCTTCGATACGTTCCCGGGAAACACTCTCTATGACGTGGTGATACATGCTGTAGCCCACGCCAGATATGCGGATTTCGACTTCCGATCTTTGCTCAAACCCGGCGGGGTGGTATATGACGTAAAAAGCACTCTTTCCGTGGGCCAGGCGGATGAACGCCTATGAAACAGACATCTACAAAGCGTAAGAAACGCATAGCCATGATATTCCCGTATGCGCCTTCCTACCGGAAAGCGATATACGAGCTGATGGATCAGGAATTCGACATTGACTGGTATTTTGCCGGAAATGCAAGAAGGAATCTCCGTTTCTATGACTATTCACGTCTCAACAGATGTGACTTACATCTGGAAGAAACCACTATAGTCAATCCGATACATCATTACCGTCACAATTCCGATCTGAATCTCCGACAATATGACTATGTGGTGTTACCTGGAGTAATCCGCAATCTGAGCGACTGGGCAAACATGATAAAAATACGCCTGATGGGTAAACATCGGCCGAAAATATGGTTATGGACACACGGATGGTATGGAAGAGAATCTAGCATCCAGAAGTATATAAAACGGCGTTTTTTCAGTCTGCCCGACGGAATAGCCGTATATGGAGACCATGCCAGGAAACTGATGGTGCGGAACGGTATAGACAAAGACAAAATCAGAGTCATATCCAACTCACTTGACTTCGACACCCAATTGGCAATAAGACAACACATCCGGAAGTCTCATGTTTATGAGAAGATATTTGGCAACAAGCTGCCGGTTCTCATCTATCTGGGTCGTCTCACAGCCTACAAGGAACTTGATCGGCTTGTAACCGCTGTCCGCCTTCTTTCCGATCGTGGTATGTCATGTAATCTAATGATGGTAGGCGACGGTGAGGCACGCAAGAAACTTGAAGATCTTGCCCGCACTATCGGGATCAGGGATAAAATATATTTCGCAGGGGAATGCTTTGACGAACAGATGAATGCTGAATATCTGTATAATGCCGATATATGTGTGTCTCCTGGAAATGTAGGGCTGACGGCCATACACTCGTTGATGTTCGGCACTCCTGTCATCACCCACGACACTTTTATATATCAGGGACCGGAATTCGAAGCTATAAAACCTGAAAAAACGGGGGATTTCTTTCATTTCAAAGATACCGGAGATCTTGTGGCAACCATAGAGCGGTGGTTTTCGAAACATTCAGATCGCGAGGAGATACGACGCGAGTGTTATTCGGAGATAGACAACCGATGGAATCCTCATGCCCAGATGGAGGTGATCAGAACAATATTCCAATAACGTATCTGCAGAATGACTGCCGTCGAATTTCTACAACGGGGAGCCGGTCGAGCCGTACATGAAATCACCGCTATCGTTTCATCTTTCAGACAGAGAAAGACTTCGGTGCTCATGCTGCATTCAATAGGAGGAACCGAAGGTGAATTCAATATCTCGACCGCCAGTTTCGCCAGACTTGTCAGTTGTCTGGCAGACAAAAATATCGTCAGAGGAGAAGAGGTGACTGATGGCGAAGAGTCATTTGCCATTACCTTCGATGATGTATGCGGGAATTTCTACACAAACGCGTTTCCTATTCTGCAGACCGCTGGAATTCCGTTCACCATATTCGTGTCATTATCACTTCTTGACACTCCGGGATTCATCTCTACACGGATGCTCCGTGAAATTTCGGAATCATCTCTGTGTACAGTAGGTTCTCATGGGATCAATCACTGCTTTTTCCGCCATCTTGACAAGGAGATCATGCGTGCGGAACTGTATGACTCAAGAGAAAGGCTAAAACACATTACAGGAAAGAAGATCGAACTTTTCGCTTTTCCTTACGGATCGGTCTATCAATGTGGATTCCGTCACAAAAAATTAGTCAACGAATATTATCGTTTGGGATTCGGGACTATTCCGACTCCTGTCACCGACATATCACCCAGATATTTTCTGCCAAGAATAAACGTCACTGAAAAGTTCATTAGAGAGTTTTGTCAGCAATGAGTGTAAGATTTTCCATAATAATGCCGATCTATAATGTGGAAGACTATGTCTGCCAATCTCTCCAGTCCGTGGATGCCCAGACATTCAGAGACTTTGAACTAATAATGATCAATGATGGCTCTACAGATGGCAGCAAAAAGATATGTGAGGATTTTGCTCTCACCCATCCATATTCATATCTTGTCTCACAGAAGAACTCCGGTCTGGGAGCCGCGCGCAACACCGGCATCAGGCTCGCCAAAGGGGAATATGTAATTTTCCTCGACAGCGATGATTTTATCCAGCCCCAGACACTTGAACTTTACAACAGTCTGATCTCCATACATGATCATCCGGATGTGGTGGCATCTGGCGTGCAATATGTTGATCAAAACTCTATATCCCAGACTGCGACAGGAAGTACTAAGCCGGTAGTCTATGACAACGTTCACCTTCTGCAAAACGACTTTCTTAAAAGAACCAAGACCATACTTGTGCCGGGGACAGCATTTTCTCTTTTATGGATTCAGGAAAACAATCTTCTTTTTAAAAGACTCGCTTATTCGGAAGATATTATCTTTATTTGGGAAGCATTATGCCGGGCCCGTAGAGCCATCTTCATTCCGCACACACTATATAACTATCTGCAACGTCCAGGATCCATAATGAGAAGTATGGATCATAAGGGCGTCATTGATGCATATAAGGCCTACTCTATCCTTGACAAGGATTTAAGATTTCAAAGAGGAGCATCGGGACAAACCCGACAGTTCATGTTGTCACGATGGGTACTCGGCACTATCCACGCATATATCCGGAATGATCATTCGAATAGCGATGTGCGGCAACTGATGTATGATCTTGATTTCGATAGGCATGCTGCAAATCTGAGACGGTTCCCTGAGATCAAGGCAAGACTGGTTGCCTGGATTTACGGACTGTCCCCTTACATGTTCAGGAACATACTTCGATGGAAATGAACGCGACAAAGGTCGTGAAAGAGTATTTTGGCAGATACGATGTGATTGCTTCCGCTGTATCTACGGTCTGTGTTGTCGCATTCACCGCGTATGGAGGTGTTCAGGATATGCCATATATGGCGTTTATCGCCATAAATACTCTTATATGCAGTCTGATGGTATTCACCGGAGACTTCTACGGTCATCTGGTCAATCGTTTCGCCAATCTGTTCATCCTGTTGTTTTTTGTCATAGCCAATTCACAGCAATACGGAAGCGGAACAATAACAACCTCATTCTCCATAGCGTTCACTTCTTCCGAATATCTTTTGTTTCAGGCTTCTGTACTGGCTATACTTTTACTCTTCAATGGGACTTATCTATATCTATGTCGCGGAATAGGTGGGAAAAACAGATACCAGCAGCTCCGTCGGTCGCAATATACTAAATATACTGTCGGAGGAGGAAGACTAATTGTAGTGGCTGCAACAGCCACTATTTGTCTGACTGCATTCTGTAGTTTCGACATCCAGATACTCTTCTCCCGGAATGCATGGGATACGTATGGACAAATTCTGTCTCGCTCAGGACTGTCTCCTATATGGCTTTCAGTCGACAGAGTGATCAGGCCAATCCCTGCGGCATGTCTGCTTATCGCTCTTCTATCACAACAGAAACGTAGTACGGTTGTCGCTCTCACAATCTTATCCCTCATCGCAGTATTCCCTACAGGAATCGCCCGTAATCTTTTTGCTTCATGCTGGCTGCCTGTCATTCTTCTTGTGAGTGAAAGAATTATTCCAGGCAAGATATTCGTATGCTCCATGCTGGCTGCCATGCTGATAATTTTTCCGATACTCAGCATATTTCGATACGAATCACCTGCAAACCGAAACATTGAATTTGGAACAGCCGATTTCAACTCTATCAGCTATGATGCCTCGCAGATGATGATGGCTACGATACAGACCGACACTATCACCGGAGGACGGCAATTGCTCGGTTCGATGCTCTTCTTTGTGCCACGGGGCGTCTGGCCCGACAAGCCCGAAGGAAGCGGGCATCTGATTGCCAAGACAAACGGTGCTAAATTTGTCAATGTGTCTATGCCGTATTTCTCAGAAGGATATATAAATTTCGGATGGGCTGGCACAGCCGTATTCACACTGCTGCTGGCTCTTGGTGCTGCAGCTGCTGATACCAGACTGTCTATCTCTCCATACGCCAGCGGAGGATATTGGAGGAAAGGAGTATACCTTATCATTGCCGCTTCCACATTCTTTCTGCTGAGAGGCAGTCTTATGTCGGCCATGGCATATACATTGGCCGCTCTTGGATGCTTCTCCATATCTATGGCACTGTGCATCCGGAAAAATCCGGATACATTCCATCAATAATCTCTACCACCTGAAATGCCCCGTCTTTTACAGATAAACGTCACAGCCAACAGCGGAGCTACGGGAAAGATAACCGAAGCGATTGGCATGGAAGCCATCCGTCATGGATGGGAATCATATATCGCTTTCGGCCGAGGAACTCCAATAAGTCAGTCAAGTCTTCTTTCCATAGGAAACAAGAGTGATGTATATTCTCATGCTCTCTCAACCCGACTTTTCGACAATCATGGACTTGCCTCAAAGGAAAGTACGCGAAGGTTCATCGAACGAATACGCAACATCTCTCCCGACATCATACATCTCCATAATATACACGGATATTATCTGAATTATCAGGTACTGTTTCGTTATCTGAAGGAATGGAACGGTCCGGTTGTCTGGACAATGCATGACTGTTGGGCATTTACCGGCCACTGTGCGTATTTTGATAATGAGGGTCCTTCGGCAGATAATGAATGTATGAAATGGACTGGTGGATGTTTCGGCTGCCCTAAAAGAGGGGCATATCCCAGATCTATGTTTACAGATAGAAGCAGAAAAAACTTTCTCGACAAACGGTCCGCATTCACATCGCTTGACGAGATCCATATCATTACCCCATCGCAATGGCTTGCCTCGACAATCGGCAAATCATTTATGTCGGAATATCCTCGTCATGTGATACACAACGGTATAGATCTGAATATTTTCAAGCCGCACAAATCCAGCAAACCTCAAAAGAAAATCGTTCTGGCCACCGCATGGGTATGGACTGAACTGAAAGGCCTCGGAGATCTTTCACGCCTTAGTGAACTTCTGCCTCCCGACTACCAGCTCTGTATAATTGGACTTACACCAAAACAGATAAAAAAGTTACCGAAGGGAATACAAGGAATCACTCGCACTGAGAATCAGCAGATTCTGGCTTGCCTGTATTCCGATGCATCTGTATTTGTCAATCCTACCTACGGAGACAATTTCCCTACCACTAATCTTGAGGCTATCGCATGTGGAACACCTGTAGTGACCTATAGGACAGGGGGCAGTCCGGAAACGATAGATCCAGATACAGGGCGGATAGTAGATCGTGGAGATATCAGTGGAATGCGCGATGCCATTCTTGATCTCGCTTCTTTGTCACAGGAAATATTGTCGCGAAATTGTCGCGAAAGAGCTGTCAGATTCTTCGACCAACACGAACGTTTCGCAGAATATATCGATTTGTACAACATGCTTCTGAACAGATGACATCCCTCATCTGTCATTTCTCTTTAATACTTTGGAAAATCTGAAAATATCTGTCATAACTCCGGCTTTCAACAGTGCCGCCACAATCAGGGAGACGATCGAAAGTGTCCTTTCCCAGACATACGACAACGTGGAGCATGTGATCGTAGACGGCAAATCAACCGATAATACGGTGGAAATCATAAGGCAGAACGAACCGCGCTACAATAGACGTCTGCGTTGGATAAGCGAGCCGGACGGTGGCCTCTATGACGCGATGAACAAGGGAATCCGCATGGCTTCCGGCGATGTGGTGGGAGTCTTGAACTCTGATGATTTTCTCACCGACGAATTTTCATTGGAGACGGTGGCTGATGCTTTCGCCGAAGGGACAGACGCCGTATTCGGCAACCTGAAATTCATAAGCCGCGAAGATCCCGGCAAAGTATTGAGGATCTGGAAAGGCTCTCCTTACAGAAGTTTCAGAAAAGGCTGGCATCCGTGCCATCCTACATTCTATGCCCGAAGAGAGCTTTACACCGAATTCGGAGGTTTCGACACAAGCTTCAGGATCGCAGCGGACTTCGAACTGATGCTGCGTTTCATCGAGAAAAACAGAATCCGCACGCGCTACGTAGACAAGTATCTGGTTGATATGCGGCTGGGCGGTACAAGTACCCGGAATCTGCACAACATCATTGCCGGCAACCGTGAAGTGATAAGGGCCTTCAGGACAAACGGCATAAAAATATCACCTTTTTATCCTATGATGAGACTTCTGCCTAAAATACAGGGAATATTCTCATTTCATTTATCTAAATCGATCTACAGCCGCGACAACGACTGAACATTGATACTATGCCTGACCACCTTTCAAAACATAATTCGGTATTTAACAATTACGGGGGGGATTCCAGAAGCCGGGGAAATTATTCTTTCATGGTTGCTGACGGAATGTCCCCGATCGGGAAATACCTCAAAAGAGCCTCCGACATAATCATGTCGTCGATATTGATTGTCTGTTTTTCACCTCTTTATGCAATCTGTTATCTGGCCATAAAGCGAGAGGACGGAGGTCCGGCAATCTATCGGCAGGAAAGAATCGGACTTCACGGGAAACCGTTTTTCATTCTTAAATTCCGAAGTATGAGACCCGATGCCGAGAAAGACGGTCCCGCTCTGTATGACGGCGACGATGACCCGCGTCTGACAGGGATAGGTCGCCGGCTGCGTGACCATCACCTTGACGAGCTTCCGCAGCTCTTCAACGTATTGAAAGGAGACATGACATTCGTTGGCCACCGGCCGGAACGCCGGTTCTACATCGAACAGATAATCGAGCACGATCCGCGGTATATGTCGCTTTATCAATGCCGTCCCGGAGTGACATCCATTGCTACACTGCGAAATGGATATACCGACACGATGGAAAAGATGCTCCGGCGTCTCCGCTACGATCTTTTTTATCTGCGACACCGCTCCTGGATTCTCGACATGAAGATTCTCGCCCGGACATTTTTCAGAATAGCCGGCGCAAAAAAATTCTGAAATATGAAGAATGACATGAAAAACAAGCGAATACTGCTGTGTCTCTGCCGGATGGGCGGACACGAGATGAAATATATCGAGGAGGCTTTCGCCGACAACTGGGTGGTGCCTCTCGGACCGAACGTAGACGGTTTCGAACATGATCTTGAGCATTTTCTCGCTTCCGGTCCTTCCCCGGCACGTCTTGACGCTCCGGCTCCCCGGTTCATACCGGAAAAGGGGAAGCATGTAGTGGCTCTTTCCGCAGGTACGGCTGCAGTCCATCTTGGCTTGATAGGCTGTGGGGTGGGGCCGGGCGACGAAGTGATGGTGCAGAGTTTTACGTTTTCGGCCTCCGCAAATCCTGTCCGTTATCTCGGTGCGACACCGGTCTTTGTGGATTCCGAACCGGAGACATGGAATATGGACCCGGAACTTCTTGACCGTGCGATCGCCGACCGTATCGAAAAGACCGGACGAAAGCCCAAAGCCATCATTCCGGTATACCTCTACGGGATGCCTGCAAAAATAGACGAAATACTTGCCGTAGCCCGGAAATGGGATATTCCCGTAATGGAAGATGCCGCAGAGGCTTTGGGTAGCCGTTATCAGGGTCGCTGCTGCGGCACTTTCGGACGATATGGTGCCTTGTCGTTCAACGGTAACAAAATGATCACCACTTCCGGAGGGGGAGCCTTGATATGTGGAGACGACGAGGCGGCACGCCGTATAAAGTTTCTCGCTACCCAGGCGCGGGAGAACTATCCCTACTACCAGCATGAGGAGATCGGGTACAATTACCGGATGAGCAATATCTGTGCCGGAATAGGACGCGGGCAGATGGAGGTGCTTGACCGGCACATAGCCCATCATCGCCACGTGCAACAGCTTTACCGCGAACTTTTAGGTCCGGTTGACGGTATAAGTCTCCATGACAATCCCTCTCCTGATTTTGATTCTAATTTCTGGCTCTGTGCCGTGACTCTCGATGACGGCGTTCATGTATGCGGTGAAGAGGACGCATATCCGGAAACATCCGGGCCGGTTTCAAGACCGGACCGCGCGACAGAAGCACTCCGACGGATTCTCGACGCGGAAGGGATAGAGTCTCGTCCGCTCTGGAAACCTATGCATCTCCAGCCGGTGTTCGCACAGTCTCCTTCATACATAAACGGCATCAGCGAGTCTCTCTTCCGTCGCGGGCTATGTCTGCCTGCAGGTCCGTGGGTGACAGACGATGACGTCCGCCGTATAACCTCCACCATTGCCGCCGCAATCGGCTGAAACCCCACAATAAACAATTCCCACGCACAATGAAAACAGCACTCATAACAGGCGTCACAGGGCAGGATGGCTCTTATCTCGCCGAATTTCTCCTTGAGAAAGGCTATGACGTACACGGCATCATCCGTCGCAGTTCCGTCGATTTCCGTGAACGTATCGCCCATCTTGAAGGCAATCCGCATTTCCATCTCCATTATGCCGATCTGGCCGACTCCATGAGTCTCATGCAGGTGATCGGCAAGGTGCGTCCCGATGAACTGTATAATCTGGCGGCCCAGAGCCACGTACAGGTGTCGTTCGATGTCCCTGAATTTACCGCCGACGTAGTTGCCACAGGAGTGCTCCGCGTTCTTGAGGCTGTACGTCTGTGCGGACTGGCATCGACATGCCGTGTATATCAGGCATCGACATCCGAACTTTACGGCAAGGTGGAGGAAGTGCCTCAGAACGAGAACACTCCTTTTCATCCCTACAGCCCTTATGCTGTGGCCAAGCTCTATGGCTACTGGATAGTGAAGGAATACCGCGAGGCCTACGGGATGTTCTGCTGCTCAGGTATCCTTTTCAATCATGAGAGCGAGCGTAGAGGCGAGACATTTGTCACGCGCAAGATCACGCTTGCCGCGGCCCGGATAGCCCAGGGGAAACAGGACAGACTTTATCTCGGCAATCTCTCATCTCTTCGTGACTGGGGATATGCCCGCGACTATGTGGAATGCATGTGGCTCATACTCCAGCATTCCAGGCCTGAGGATTTCGTCATCGCCACAGGGGAGCAGCATTCTGTGCGCGAATTTGCCACCCTTGCTTTCCGCCGGGTAGGAATAGAACTCCGCTGGGAAGGGGAGGGTGCTCAGGAGAAAGGGATCGACACAGCCACCGGCAAGACCCTGGTGGAAGTCTCCCCCGACTTCTACAGACCTACGGATGTGGTCAATCTCTGGGGAGATCCGTCCAAGGCGCGACGCGAACTCGGATGGAATCCGCAGACCACTTCCTTTGAACAGCTTGTCAACCTCATGGTAGACTCCGATATGCGCAAGGTTGCTTCCGAACGGGCTTCCGAACATGTAAAAATGAATCTGGAGGAATATCTGGAGAAGGGTATTGTCAAATAGTATGGAGAAAAACGCCAGAATATATGTGGCGGGCCATCGGGGAATGGTCGGGTCCGCAATAATACGGGAATTGCACCGTCAGGGTTACAACGACATCATCACACGTACACATTCCGAACTCAATCTTATCGATCAGCGGGCTGTGGAGCGGTTCTTCGCCGAGGAAAAACCGGAATATGTCTTCCTCGCGGCAGCCAAAGTCGGAGGCATAGTGGCCAACCAGTCTGCCCTGGCCGACTTCATGTACGATAATATGATGCTTGAGATGAACGTGATCCATTCGGCGTGGCGCAACGGATGTCGGAAACTTCTATTCCTCGGATCGTCGTGCATCTATCCACGCATGGCTCCGCAGCCCATGCGTGAGGATTGTCTCCTGACCTCAGCACTTGAGAAGACCAATGAAGCATACGCGCTGGCCAAGATCTCCGGTCTGAAATACTGCGAATACCTTAACCGGCAGTATGGCACCGACTACATTTCAGTCATGCCGACCAATCTATATGGTCCCAACGACAATTATCATCCCACCCACAGCCACGTGCTTCCGGCTCTGATACGTCGCTTCCACGAAGCCAAAGAGAGCGGAGCTGAAAGTGTGACATGTTGGGGCGACGGATCCCCACTGCGGGAATTTCTTTACGTGGACGATCTTGCAAACCTCTGTGTCTTTCTGATGAACAACTATTCCGGCAATGAGACCGTAAACGCCGGCACCGGCAAAGAACTGACCATTCGTCAGCTTACAGAGTTAGTTGCCAAGACAATAGGTTATGACGGAAAAATCCTCTGGGACACATCCAAGCCAAACGGTACCCCGCGCAAACTTCTCGATGTGTCGAAAGCCACGGCCCTCGGATGGAGATATTCCATTGAACTGGAGGAGGGGGTCCGGCTTGCATACGAAGATTTCCTCAACAACCCGATGCGGGCTGAACGCTGACACGTAAATTCAACGCATAATCATAGAAGAATCTGATATTCGGAGCCTTCCTGGATTTATCCGGGAAGGCTCATTTGTTATTTTAACTAAATTTAAAAATGATTAACATCATTTTACCCCCCCCATTTGCTGCGCTCACTTTTTATGCATAACTTTACAACCGAAAAATCTGCACAAAGAATCTATCGAATCATGTTTCACAATTACAAATTCATTTAACACATGAAAAAGATTTTACTTTCCGCGTTGCTCGGCTGCGCCTGTCTTGGCGTATCTGCAGCCGATGTCGTGAACCTTTCCTATACTACGGTGGGGCTCATGGACGCAAAAAACTACCAGACACCAAATTATTACGTTGTGTTGTCAGACAATCCCTCGGCAAGGTACAACAAATCGACCGGGGCCCTCACACTTGACAACGGATATGTGCTCGTCCTCGACCTGTACAATGTCGCCACAACCCCAATTGTTCTTCCCGACGGTACATATACCATATCCGAAGAATACACACCACTTACAGTAAGTGCGGAAAATTCGCAGTTCATGCTCTATGCCAATGGAAAGGCCAAAACTACGGAAATCGAGGCTCCTGTAGTTGTCACACGCAACAATGACGGTATTTACACTCTGACAACCAAGGCCAAGGATCCCTCCGATAAGACGGAACGCGAAATAACGTTCACAGGAAGAATCCCAATTCTGGACGCAAACGCCAAACCCGCAGCATTCGATCAGCTCAACCGTGACATGACCGATATGAAACTCAATCAGGGTGGCATCGCATATTATCTTGGAAAAACAGGATATTCGACCAACACCGTCACCTCCCTCAACTTCTTTTCCGCTCCGTATGACACCAACGGTGCGCTGATTGGGGACGGCATCAATCTGGTGATGATGATTGCACACAAAAAGATTCCAAAGAAAGAGGATTACATGATTATCCCGGGCACATACGAGAGCTCGACAGATTTTGCGCGTTATACGTGGTATCCGTGCCGAGAGATTGATTACCCGATGGACAACGAGACGATAAGCATTCCCTTCGGTTCATATATCCGAATACGAGAGAACGGCAAATATGTATATGGTTATCTACAGCGCGGTACGTTCACTGTGGAATTCGATAAGACGACCAAACATCTGACAGGCACACTGGATGCATATACGGATATGGGCTACCATATTACCGCCACACTTGACGGAAACGTGACCTACGACTTCTCAAGCACCTCATACGACAGCGCCATCTCCAATCTTGAAGATGATGTGGACCTTGATTTGGACTATTTAGAGAAAGGCCGACTCTGGCATAACGGTGAAAAGGGAGGATGTCGTTCCTTCATTCTTGATTTGGGTTCACCTGCCGGACGCGACTCCGAAGCGGGAGTAGCAGCAGATATAATCCGGATAGAGTTCCTTACAGATAAAAACGAATGTCGTATCAAACCGGGCCTTTACACTGTAGCAGCCGAACGCTGGGATGAAAATGAACTCAAGGGAGGAGGCACCTACGAACCCATGAGTCTTCATCAGGGATGGGCCGCGACCGACGGCGGCACACGCTATGCCCATTTCCAGGAAGGGCTGACTTATGTATATGACTTTGTGGCACCGATACATGCCGGCACAGTCAGAGTGGAGACCAATGATAACATCAACTATACCTTCGAAATCAACCTGATTGACGACGCTGAGTTCGAGATACGCGGACTCTGGGATAATAAGCCGGTAGAATATCAGTACAATCCTGATGATATCGGCGGTGGTTCAGGCGTTGACGACGTAAACGCGGAGGGTGTGAAAATCGCGGTTATGAAAGACGGCGACATGATACACATTCTGAATGCCGGAAATACTGAGGCTTCGATATATGACCTTGACGGACGCCTGCTGCATGTAGGTCCCGCTTCCCAAGCCGTGCCCGTTTCCTCTCTGGGTACAGGTGTCCGTGTGATCCGTGTAGAAGGTCAGACATCCAAAATCATTCTCTAAAACCAATTCATCATGAAGATCAAGAATTTAATCGCCGCGCTGAGCGTGGTTGCGACAGGTGCTGTGGCTTTGGCCTACACCATACCGGTAGAAATAATGACCGTCAATAAACTTGATGGCACCAAACAGGAATACAAGATTGATGACGTCGATCACATCTCTTTCGATATGGGAGAAAAGGAAGTCAATCTGGTAGTGTCCGATAATGGCAACGTTGTCTACAGTGCCGCTGATGTGGATCCTCTTTTCCGTTACGCACCGACAGCTGAAAGCAATATACAGTTGATTTTCGGTACAGTTGACGGAGCTGCCGAACTTGCTGATCTCAAAAGTGGAAAATACATTATCATGGCTGATCTGAAACCAGAGGCAATCGGGCAGACCCTTACGCTCGGTTCCACCACTACAGATGCTACTGTGAAAGTATTGGAATACACCGAAGGAGAGTTGTCAGACACATACGAGACCGTAACGGCAGGAACCATCTCGACTTCTGTCAACAACAAGACCAAGAAGCTCACTATGACTCTTGAAGCCGTGTTCAATAACGGTTTGGACGTAAAGGCTTACTATTCCGCTATACCAATAGAAGTGGAGAGCATAGACATTCTCTTTCCGGAAGAAGAAGCCACCAACTCCGTTTTCTATTATAATAACGATGGCGTACTCAGTAAGACAATCGAAATCGCTTCCGTGGAGAGGAAACAGTCTGGAAGCGGAATGATGGTATACACAATCAAATTCGGAGGTGACGAGGAATACACCAAATGTGAGATTCAGATGCTTCCCGAATACATTGGCAAAGAAATCAATTTCGCGGCATACACAGATGCAAATACGGGTGCCCCTTACTTCTTTTTCCGATATGATCTTATTCAGGTGGCAAGCCCCAACGGACAATGGAGAAACCAGGGTGTGAACGGGACAATGTCAGTCGTAGAAGACGGTGAGACAATCCGTATCAAGGCTGATGTGACCAATAAGTATTATAGTCCCAATTCACCGGGAGTAGTCGCCGGCACTATAGAACGTGCCGTGATAGACTATCAAGGTACCTTCGTACAGAAATAAAATTCTAATAGCAGTATTTCTTATGAACAAACTGTTTGCAGGAACTTTGCTTGCCGGTCTATGTGTATTTGCCATGGCTGGGAGACAGGTGCTTTCCCCTTCGGCACGCATATTGGTCAACGGACTGAAGCAAGGAATCCCTGCAGTGAAATTAGACTCAAAAAACCGCACTATGAAAGTCTCCGACGAGAAAATCGTCGGAGCCTACATAATGCTCAATGACGAAAATGCCATCGGACCTCTGGAGTCACTTGGAGTAAAGCTCAGGCATAATCATGGTCTTTTCTATACAGCCTCGATCCCCATCGAAGTCCTGGAACAAGTTGGAGCAATGGAGGGCGTGGAATATATCTCTGTAGGGAACCGTGTCAACCTTCTTAACGACTATAACCGTAGAATATGCGGAGTAGACGAGGTTCATTCCAACAAAAACAGTCTTCTCCCAGATCCTTTTACGGGGAAAGGTGTCGTGGTAGGAGTAATTGACCTCGGTATAGAGTATAACCATCCTGCCTATCGTGATGCTGAAGGCAATCTACGCATCAAATCCGTATGGAACCAACGAAATTCCCGTGGCACACCTCCGGGAGCTTTCGGCTACGGCACTGAATACACTTTGGCCGAAGAACTACGAAACGCCGCCTACGATACAGCACAGGAGTTTCACGGAGGACATACCACCGGAACTGCTGCCGGAAGTGACCGGAACTCTCTTTTCTACGGAGTGGCACCGGATGCTGACATCGTTTTTGTAAGTCTGGATCAGGAAAATAGCACAGGGGTAGCCGACGCCATAAAATATATATTCAATTATGCCGACAAAGTTGGGAAACCATGTGTGATCAATATGAGCCTTGGTGATCACATCGGTCCGCACAACGGAACCTCTCCACTCGATCAGGTGATTGATGATCTTGTCGGGCCCGGAAGAATCATAGTCGGGGCATGCGGCAATGAGGGAGAGGTGCGCCTGCACGCATCAGAGACCTTCACCTCCGAGGACAGGCAACTTAAATCGATGCTTACAAAAGCTGAGAATACACAGCATAATATGCACTACATTGACGTGTGGGGCACTGATTCGTCCGACATCAAGGTAAGCCTCTGTGTGGTGAATGCCCTCAAGGGCAACATACTTTATCAGACCAAGTCCGTCGACACGTCTGTGGAGGATTCCCGTGTATTCGATCTGATTCCTCTTGCCGAACACGGAATCGCCGCCAATGTCTTGATAGAAGGGGAACGCAATCCCCTCAACGGCCAGCCACATGTACAGGTGCAATGTCAGGTAACTGAAATAAACACCGGACGTCTGATGGGAATCATCGTAGAGGGAGAGGAAGGCCAGACTGTCAATATGTGGAGTTTCGGTTCAAACGAATTCTCATCCAACGGGAAACGTGGCTGGACTGACGGAACCACGGAGGGCACCGTGGGTGAAATAGGCGGTACAGCAAAAAGAATCATCACTGTCGGTGCGTATGATGCCCGCGAAAGACTTGATTGGGTAAGCGGAGGATATTCGCTTGTGGCCGAATCCGGCAATTATGAACAGGGGAAACGGTCGGTGTTCTCAAGTTGCGGCCCGACGGCCGACGGCCGTACTGTGCCGCATGTACTTGCCGGAGGTAACCCGGTGGTGTCGGCATTCAACAAGTACTACCTCACCACCATGGGGGCTACCCAGGAGCAGATCGACTACGCTACCAATGGAGTATCTAAAGGCGAAGATGGGATCAGCTACTATTACATATATAATATTGGCACTTCTATGTCCGCGCCTTTTGTGGCCGGTACCGTGGCGTTGATGCTGGAGGCGAATCCGGATCTTTCACCCGAAGATGTCAGGGAAATAATCATGTCCAATGCAATTCAGGAGGATTTCATGGGAACCTTGCCCAACAATCAGTATGGCTCAGGGAAAATAAATACTCTTGAATGTGTCAAGAAAGCTGTTTCCTTCGACAGCGGGGCAGAAATTCCTGTATCCGACAGCATGAAAGAGCGCACACGGGTATGGACAGAAAAGTCATCGGTATGTATCGCGTTTCAGGATTCGGAAAACGGGACTGCCGGTATATACTCCGTTTCAGGACAATATGTCGGTTCGTTCAGTCTGAATCATGGTATGAACACAATTGATGCTTCCGGTTGGGGACACGGTGTGTTTGTGGCCCGCATAGGACAGCACACATTCAAAGTGGTACTCTAATTCAATAAATTATTACGAGAAATGAAAAAGACAATATTCACAATATGCATGGCTCTTATGGCTGTCTGTGTCTCCTTAGGGACATACGCGCAGACATCTGGAGCGTCAGACATTGTCACAGTAGTGAGAATCAACAAGACCGACGGTTCCACAGTACGTTTTCGTCTGCCGACAAAACCGGAGATAAGGTTTGCCGATGACAAGATGGTGGTAAACTCACAGGAGATAGAACCTCTTGAACTGCCGCGCAATGAGGTTTCACACATAGACTTTGAGAAAACCGACATAAGTGTCGGAATCGCGGATCTGAAAGCCGACGATTTTATTTTCAGCTATGTCGGTGAGTCTGTACAACTCGCCTCACCGAGCCTCCGCTCAGCTTCAATCTTCGATTTTGCCGGTCACAAATTGGCCGCGAAGGTAAGTGTTGACGGCATGATCACTTTCGATGTGTCCGATCTGCAGCCTGGAGTCTACATAGTGGCACCCGATTGCCATCCGGCCATCCGGATAATCAGGAAATAAGTAAAACCAATACTCGTCATACCAAAAAAATCCGGCCCGTTTGCCCGCGGGTCGGATTTTTTTTAGTATCTTTGCCTGTCTTATTATGCACAATTGATTCCATTCTAACGGCATCAACCTCTTACAAGACACAACGCATCATGACTATCAACGAAATACAAGACGAAATAATTGAAGAGTTCGAAGGTCTCACTGATTGGATGGACCGGTATGCCTACATCATCGAACTTGGCGAGAGCCTGCCTCCCTTCCCGGAAGCGGATAAGATCCCGGCCAATCTTATAGAAGGATGCCAGAGCCGGGTATGGATTACGGCCCATATTGACGCGGAAGGGAACGTGGTATTTCAGGCAGATTCCGACGCACTTATAGTGAAAGGCATAGTTGCACTTCTGCTTCGTGTCCTTTCCGGACAGAAGCCAGAGGAGATCATCGGCGCAGACCTCTATTTCATCGACCGCATCGGTCTGAAAGACCATCTCTCTCCTACACGGAGCAACGGACTTGTGGCGATGGTGAAGCAGATGCGAAACTATGCCGTGGCTTTCAAAGCTCTTGAAAATAAATAATCAAAACCTTATAATCTTCAACCTTATGTTTGCAAACCAACCCAAAGGCCTCATTCCCGCGGCCTTGAGCAACATGGGAGAACGTTTCGGCTATTACATCATGAACGCCGTGCTCGTTCTCTTCCTCTGCTCCAAGTTCGGCCTGTCGGAAGAAACCAGTGCGCTGGTCTACTCTTTCTTCTATGCCGGAATCTACGTGCTGAGCCTCGTCGGCGGTTTTATCGCTGACAAGACACAGAACTACAAAGGCACCATCATCTGGGGTCTTGTGATCATGACCCTCGGCTATGTTGTACTCTCCATTCCTATTCTGGCAACAGCCGAAAACACCACATGGCTTCTCTCGCTCACATGTGCCGCTCTTTTCTTCATTGCCTTCGGCAACGGTCTCTTCAAAGGCAATCTCCAGGCAATTGTCGGACAACTCTACGACAATCCCCGCTATGCGGCGCAGCGCGATTCCGGCTTCCAGATCTTCTACGTGTTCATTAACATCGGCGGTGTGCTTGCCCCCTTTGTGGCTCCTATGCTCCGCTCCTGGTGGCTTGGCGTGCATAATCTCGCATACAACGCAAAATTACCGGCTCTCTGCCATGAGTATCTCAGCGTGACAGACAACATGAACCAGCAGAACGCCGACAACCTGTATGCCCTCATCTCCCAGGTAGGCGGCGATAGCGCAGGAGACATCTCACAGTTCTGTTCCACATATCTTGATGTGTTCAACACGGGCATCCACTATTCCTTCATCGCTTCGGTGGCCGCAATGCTCATCTCTCTCTTCATCTTCGTGCTCACCAAAAAAGGACTTCCCTCTCCAGCGAAAAAAGAAGCCGTGGAGGCTGTCAAATACACTCCCGAGGAGAAAGCACGCATGGCCAAGGAGATCAAACAGCGCATGGCCGCTCTTTTCGCAGTGCTCGGTATCGCCATCTTCTTCTGGTTCTCATTCCACCAGAACGGCACATCACTTTCACTCTTCGCCCGCGACTTCGTGGAAAGCGGTTCCATCGCCCCGGAGATATGGCAGGCCCTCAATCCTTTCTACGTGATCGTGCTCACTCCGATAGTAATCGCGATATTCTCCGCGCTTTCACGCCGTGGCAAGGAGATATCCACTCCTAAGAAGATCGCCATAGGCATGGGACTTGCCGGACTCGCTTATCTGTTCCTGATGGTCTACTCCCTCTGGATGGGTTATCCTTCCGCTACCGAATTCCGTGCTGACGGCGGTGTGATGTCCGGCCCGTGGGTACTCATCGTGCTCTATTTCTTCCTTACAGTAGCCGAACTCTTCATCTCTCCGCTTGGACTGAGCTTCGTGTCGAAAGTGGCCCCGAAACATCTGCAGGGTCTCTGTCAGGGTCTCTGGCTGGGAGCTACCGCAGTAGGCAACCTTCTCCTCTGGATAGGCCCGCTGATCTATAACGCATGTCCTATCTGGATAGCCTGGGCCGTGTTCCTGAGCGTCTGCCTCGTATCGATGGGCGTGATGTTCGGCATGGTAAAATGGCTTGAACGTGTAACGCAATAAACAAATCGTATAAAATAAGGAAAGGTGCCCGTCGGGCACCTTTCCTTATGATATGACGAAGTGTCTTTTCGTTTACGGACCTGAATGTATCGGTTCAACGGGTAGCTGTGATATGGAAACAGCCGGTCTTGCGTTCGAATTTTACCAGACATCTGTTTTGAGCGCGTAGGTCAAGAAGCACCTCTGCCAGAAGATTCTTCAGATCGCCGTCGTGTATTGTGCGTGTGGTGTCGAGACAGTGGAAACGTGTATAAGAGAGATCAAAGGTTGTGCCGAACTGATGGGTTGAGGAGTCGGTCGCGTTCACATTCACTCTGCGCAGGCGTTTCACGCTTGCTGCTGTGCGTAGAAGGGATGTCACTTTGATGCGATATCCGTCTGCGCCGCGCGAGGCTAACGAGTCTATGAAATTCTGACCAATGTCTTCCAGAAGCCTTGCTGCCTCCGGCACAAGGAAAGGCAGTGAGTGGGTCAGACTGTCCACTTTGTATAGGTTGCATGAGGTGATGTGCCGCAATGGCCGGCGAGTGAAATATGCCTCATGAATGTCGGTAATGGGGTTTATGCCCAATTGTTCGGCATATACATACTGATATTTGTTGCTGTCGTTGAACACATCGGCAAGTCGACCGATATTGTTGATCTGGATGCGGTCGTTGTATCTTGCTCCCTGTTTTATTTCCTTATAATGGGATCCGGAAGTGACCGGTGCCGGGCATCCGGAATCGGACTCTTTTTTCTCACCGCCTCCGCAGGCGGAAAGGATGGTCAGAAAAGCGCATATAAAAAGGAGTGTACGGGTCAGTTTCATGGAGGTCAGATATGTTTGGTGATATATGAAATGGGGGGAGATGGTGTTGTCAGCCAGTAGAGCGGGAGCGGGCAAAACGGCCTGCTATCCATCCTGTGAACAGGCCTATAACTACTACGGGAACTATGGCGGCTACCAAGTCGGTCATTACCACTTTGACCGGATATGTATCTATGATCATAGCAGACGGATCGCCGTTCAGTCTTATGAGTCCGAAATGTTGCTGCATAAGACAAAGTCCTATCCCGAGGATGAGACCCGATATTCCGCCAAGAAGAGCCACCAGAAGACTTTCCCATCTGAAAATGGAAGCCGTGGCACTTGGTGTCGCACCCAGATTGCGTAGTGTGCGCAGTGATTTCTGTTTCTCCAGCACAAGCATTGAGAGAGTGCTGATAAGATTAAAGGAAGCAATCAGGAGGATGAAGAACAGAAGGAGGAATGTGACCCATTTCTCTATTTTTATCATCCGGAAGTTGATCTCCTGTTGCTGGAGGCGGTCTTTCACAATGGCTCCGGGTCCGGCTGCGAGACGCACCTTTTCTGCAGTGGCCGTGATGTCGGCTCCGGACTTAAGTCTGAGTTCGACAGCGGACGCCTCTGAATCATATTGGAAAAGATCGCGGGCCACTTCGATGGGTACTATGATCAGGTCCTGATCGAACTGTGAGTGCTGAGATTGGAAATATCCAGAGAATGTCACGGAATCGCGTAGAAACGAGTTTGCCGGGTTGGCCATGTTCACACGACCCTCACGCCTGGGAGCGAAGATCAGCAGGCTCTCCCCGAGTGTATGCGCTCCGAGTTGCGATGCGCTGCCTATGGATAGAAGTGCTCCTGGGCGGGATGCTGGCGATAAGGCTTCAATATATTCAGACTCTCCTTTCAAAATGGAACGAATGTCAGTGACTTTGTCGTATTCTTCGGGAACCACACCTTTTAGAGTCACGGGCATCTCATGGGTGGAGTATATTGCCAGAGCGTTGTCGGTCACAGTTGGTGTGGCTATGTCGATGCCCTCTATGTGATTCAACGCCGATGCCAGAGAGTCTGCATTGGCAAATACCTTGCCGGAGGTCGGTTGTACAATCAGCTGGGGGGAAAGGGTGTCAAGTTTGGACGACAACACTTCCTGAAAGCCGTTGAATACCGACAACACACACACAATAGCCGCCGTCGCCACCGCTACACCTATAATAGATACGGCTGCGATGACGCTGACGACACTGTGTGATTTTCTTGCCCAGAGATATCGCCAGGCGATCCGTAGTGGATATGTTTTCACTCTTCCGTTTCGGTCTCGGGTTTGGAGTCCGACGGTGGATCGGAAGCCAGCAGACGGTCGATGTTTTCTATATAGTCGAGAGAATCGTCGAGGTAGAACTGCAGGTCGGGGCATTTGCGGAGCACCTGTTTTACCGCTTGGGCGAGTTCGTAACGGACGGTCTTTGACTGTCTGCGTATGTTATCAAGAATTTCACTTGCTCGTTGCGAGGGGAAGATGCTCAGATATGCTTTGGCAATGCTGAGATCCGGACTTACCCTCACTGCGCTGACGCTCACGAGAGTGCCTGCTGTCTTTGCCGTCTGACGACGGAATATCTCACTTAGTTCGCGCTGGATCAACCGCGCTATCTTTGCTTGTCTTTTTCCTTCCATGTCTAAATTTTTTAAGTACAGGGTACAAAGTCAAGTACAAAGTACGTAGTACAGAGTACAGAGTGGAAATGTATGAGGGAGAGGCGTCATTATTTAAACGTCTGTGGAAGCGTTTCTGTTGTATCTTTCTTGCGGACTATCGTAAGTCCGTCACGCAGAGGAATGATCACTTTCTCCACCGAAGGGTCGGCAGCAACAATACGGTTGAACTCCATCACACCGGCAGTCTGAGGATGATGATGACCCGTTTCCACCACATGGCCGTCCCAGAGAGTGTTGTCGGCCAGAATGTATCCTCCCGGACGCACCATCGGCAGTACAGTCCGGTAGTAGTCGGGATATTCCCTTTTGTCGGCGTCGATGAATACCATGTCAAAATCCTTTCCGAGACTCGGGAGCACTTCAAGAGCCGGAGCGTAGTGGCACACGATCTTCTGTCTTATATTTTCCGGAGCCTGCGCCAGATGTGCTTCGATGAAATCCTGAAGCTCATCTGAGGCTTCTATGGTGTGGAGTGTGCTCCCCTTAGGCATCCCTTCGGCCATACATAGAGCCGAATATCCTGAAAATGTACCAAGTTCCAGAACGCGCATCGGGGATATCATCCGTGCGATCATCGTCAGCAGCCGCCCCTGTAGATGTCCGGAGCACATGCGTCCGTTAAGCAGCGAGACGTGGGTGTCCCGGTCGAGACGAGACAGATAGTCCGGTTCAGGATCGATATGGGCTTCTATGTAGTCGTCAATATCCATTTTCAGATTTTTCCTGATTCATGGAGAGAATGGCCTCCGCAGCAAAGCGGTAGCCGTCAAGTCCGAGTCCGCAGATCATCCCGATACATGACGCTGCGGTCACGCATGTCTTGCGTTGACTTTCTCTTGCCATTATATTGGAGATATGCACTTCTATTGCCGGTATTTTTACAGCGGCGAGTGCATCGGCGATAGCCAGAGAATAGTGAGAGTAGGCACCGGGATTGATGATTATCCCGTGGACGGGAGTGTCACTGCCTCGTGCCTGATGGATGCGGTCGATTATCTCTCCTTCAGAGTTTGACTGGAAATGGGTAAATTCTGCGCTGTCTTTGAAGGCGTCGCGGAGTTGTGGGAAGAAATCTTCCCAAGAACAGGACCCGTATATGTCAGGTTCGCGGAAACCGAGCAGATTCAGATTCGGCCCGTTGATTATGATGATTCTTTTCTTCATGAAGTCGGTTGAGAAACGTATGCGCCTGAAGAGGAACGGTGTGTATTGGTGTCAGAAAGACGTATGAAAGGGGTGTAAACCGAAAAAGAGCATCAGGAAACCGAAGTTTACTCTGATGCTCTTCCTCTCTCCTCGGCGGTGCGGACGGGACTCGAACCCGCGACCCCAGGCGTGACAGGCCTGTATTCTAACCGGCTGAACTACCGCACCATTCCTGTAAGGATCTCTTTGCCCCGTAGTCGTTGTGACCCGTTTGCGAGTGCAAAGTTAGACACTTTTTTATTTGTGGCCAAATTTTTTTGATAAAAAATACGCCAAAAATTGATGATTTAAGTCAGATGGTTGATACTCAGAGGGATTTGGATATGGTGATTTCGGATCATTTGATATGCCTGAAAAGTGTCCGGAAAGTTGAGAAGGAGTCTTCATTAAGTTCCTCCTTCGGATTCTCAATCCAGCACAGAGGGATCTCCCGATACATGGAGGCCACAAGAGAGAAAGTGCTTGGAGGCCCTGCGATCGCATCGCATTTCGAGAGAAGGCAGAGGTCTTCCGCAGGATTGCCCCTTGCAAGAATGATTTCCGCATCCGGCACGGCACGATGGAAAGCCTCCGGATTGATCGCTGGGTCATTGCCGCATATAAATATGGTCAGTTTTCTTTCCGGATGAAGCCGTGCAAAGGAGGCTGCGACAAGCGCATACTCTTCGTCGGAATAGAAATAACGCCCTTCATGCCACCGGGAATAGTCGCCCCGGCGCACATGCAGCCCGAGTTTCAGATTCTGTTCCTTGTCTTTCAATAATGGTGCCACGGCATGTTCTATCCCGGGAAGAAATGCGAACATCTCTCTGATCTCATCGAAATATTTAAGGAACAGGTCGTAGAATCTCACTTCCCATCCCTGTACCATTACATTGCGCGCCGTCAATATAAGATTTTCCTTTTCGGAAGAAATTTCCCCGGGGATGTCGTAGGAGACCACTGGCATCCATCCGCGGACGGCTGCGATTTTCGCCGCCACATAACGGGGGAAATTATGACCGGACGACCGGCATATCCTGAACCACGGGTATTTGTAGGCGAAACGCATAGAGATGGCCCGATGTCCGTGATGGCGGGCGAATGCCCAGACGTGCGCGAACTGGAGGATATTGTTGCACATCTGTCCTTTGTCTCTTACGTAAATCATCTGTTGGAATTTTGAGGTTGCAAAGATAATTATTAATTTTGCACTATGCAAAAGATTATCCTATCGCTGACAGCTCTTGTGATATTGGTGGCCTGTGGGGCCCGTGGAGGTCAGGCTGTGGCTTCAGGACAGGGTGTCGATTCTCCTGTTGCTCCCCGTGTGGCTTTCTCTGCTGATTCGGCATATAACTATGTGCGTCGTCAGGTGGAATTCGGGCCGAGAGTGCCTAATACAGATGCCCATCGGTGTGCCGGAGACTGGCTTGTGTCGGAACTCTGTCGTCATGGCGCGGAGGTGACGGAACAGAAGATGACACTTACCGCATTTGATGGCACGCGGCTTGATACGCGCAACATCATGGGCCGTTATCTTCCGGATGCGGAAGAGCGCATGTTGTTTGTCGCGCATTGGGATTGTCGGCCATGGTCCGATCAGGATCCGGATCCTGACAAGGCTTCCCGGCCTGTGGACGGAGCCAATGACGGAGCCAGCGGAGTCGGCGTACTTTTGGAAATGGCCAGACTGCTCGGAGCCAACAGCCCCTCGGTAGGAGTCGATATCCTGTTTGTCGATGCCGAAGACTGGGGAAGTGATGGCGATGAGGATTCCTGGGCTTTGGGAGCACATTATTTTGTCGGAAATCCGATGTTTCCCGGCTATCGGCCTTCCTCTGTGATAGTACTCGATATGGTAGGTGGAAGAAACGCACGATTTCCGCGCGAGTATTTTTCCCAACAGTCGGATCCGGTGCTTCTCGACCGCATATATTCCACTGCCGCTGCCGCCGGATTCGCTGACCGGTTTCCAAATGAGATGGGAGGAGCCGTCACGGATGACCATCTGGCTTTCATAAAAGCAGGTATACCTGCGGTTGATATTATAGATTACAGACCCGATACGGGATTTTTCCCGGCATGGCATACCGGTTCGGACACGATGGACCAGATTGACTCCGAATCGCTGCGTGCCGTGGGACAGACGATGATCAATCTGCTCTTTCCTCCCGAACAGAAATAACAATTATAACAAGATGAAAAATTTCATAGAAGAACTGACATGGCGCGGTATGATACATACCGTCATGCCCGGTACGGAAGATCAGCTCGCAAAAGAGATGACTACCGCATATCTCGGTATAGACCCTACGGCTGACAGCCTTCATATAGGACATCTATGCGGCGTCATGATGCTGCGGCATTTCCAGCGTTGCGGCCATAAGCCTATCGCTCTGATCGGGGGCGCGACCGGCATGATAGGTGATCCTTCCGGTAAATCGGCCGAAAGGAATCTTCTTGACGAGGCCACTCTCCGCCACAATCAGGAGGCGATAAAGAAGCAGCTTTCGAAATTCCTTGATTTCGAAAGCGATGCCCCCAATCGGGCTGAAATGGTCAATAACTACGATTGGACAAAAGATATATCGTTTCTGGATTTTGCCCGTGAGATCGGAAAGCATATCACGGTCAACTATATGATGGCTAAGGACTCGGTTCAGAAACGGCTCAATGGTGAGGCCCGCGACGGTCTGTCGTTCACGGAGTTCACCTACCAGCTTCTGCAAGGGTTTGACTTCCTGCATCTGTATGAGACCAAGGGATGTCAGCTCCAGCTCGGAGGCTCCGACCAATGGGGCAATATCACCACAGGCTCGGAACTGATACGCCGTAAGCTCGGAGGAGAGGTGTTTGCACTTACCTGTCCTCTGATCACCAAGGCCGATGGAGGCAAGTTCGGCAAGACCGAGAGCGGCAATGTATGGCTTGATCCTCGTTACACCAGTCCGTATAAGTTTTATCAGTTCTGGTTGAATGTCAGCGATACGGATGCTGAGAAATATCTCAAGATATTCACATTCCTTACTGAGGAAGAGATCGAGGATCTTGTTTGCGAACATGCGAAAGATCCGGGTCTGCGTCCATTGCAGAAACGTCTGGCCAAGGAGCTGACAGTGATGGTGCATAGCGAGGAGGACTATAATGCGGCTGTTGAGGCGAGTCAGATTCTTTTCAGCAACAAGGCTCAGGATGCACTCCGGAATCTTGATGAGAAGACACTTCTGGATGTTTTCGAAGGGGTGCCCCAGTTTAAGGTAGAGCGAGAGAAGATTGAGGCCGGTATTCCCGTATTGGATCTTCTTGCCGCCGAGACTGCTGTGTTCCCTTCGAAAGGGGAAGCCCGGAAGATGATTCAGGGCGGTGGAGTCAGTATCAACAAAGAGAAAGTGTCGGATCCGGCCATGACAATAGGAGTCGATTCGTTGCTTAACTGTAAATACATACTCGCCCAGCGCGGAAAGAAAAACTACTATCTTATTATAGTTGAATAAGAGAGGGTTGACATCATGGGGATTTCCGTAGTGATCAACACATATAATGAGGCGAAAAACCTTCAGGAATGTCTTGACTCAGTGAAAGACTTCGATGAGATCGTAGTCTGCGATATGGAATCGACCGACGAGACTGTCGAGATTGCCCGGCGCAACGGCTGCAAGGTGGTGACATTCCCGAAAGGGAATCATCTTTGCGCTGAACCGGCTCGCGATTATGCCGATCATCAAGCCACGCAAGAATGGGTATTCGTAGTAGATGCCGATGAGATAATAACTCCGGAGTTGCACGACTATCTGTATGATTTTATCAAAAATCCGGGAGAGACTGCTGGTCTGTTCGTAGCCAGAAAAAATTATATACTTCATCGCTTCAAACGATCATCTTATCCCGATTATCAACTTAGATTTTTCCGCAAAGAAGGCTCCTATTGGCCTCCTTACGTTCATTCGCGACCTCAGGTAGCCGGAAAGGTTGAGAAGATTCCTCATGAGAGGATGGAGCTGGCAATGCGTCATAAGAACTTCGACATGTTCAATGTGGTAGAGAAAATGAACCGCTACACTACAACTGAAGTTGATAAGCGTCAGGGAAAAAAGAAAGGTTCGTTATGGCGTATGATTGTGGAACCATGGATATTTTTCTTGAAAGTGTATATTTTTCACGGTTCTTTCCGCTACGGCACTGCAGGGTATATTGCTGCAAAAAAAGATGCTGCAGCGCGATTCTATCTCCTTGCAAAACTTTATGAACGTGAACAGGAGATAAAGCGTGAACGACATCCTGAAAACAAAGAGCGATGTTTATGAACAATCTGACCTCCACCCTCGTAATCACTACTTACAATTGGATTGACGCATTGCGGCTTACTCTCGATTCCGTGAAGCGTCAGTCTCATCTTCCCGATGAGGTGATCATAGCCGATGACGGTTCCAGACCGGACACAGCTGAATTCATCCGGAACTATGCGAAGACCTTCCCGACACGTCTTGTGCATATATGGGGAGAGGATGATGGCTACAGACGCTCGGTGATGATAAATAAGGCATTTGGAATTGCGAAAGGTGACTATATACTTCAGACTGATGGCGATATAATCCTCCATCCTGATTTTGTGTCGGATCATCTTGGATGGGCATCTAAGGGATTTTATGTCCGTGGAAGCCGTTCCTTTCTGGATGAACAATTGTCCGGCAGAATTTTCAGTGGAGAAACAGATTCTGCCAAAATGCCGGTTTTTGTCGGGAGCAATCCTTTGAACGCAGTGCGAATACCGTTGCTGTCAAGATTTGTCAGTCACAAAAGTGATGACATTGATAATGTAAAGGGTTGCAATATGGCTTTTTTTCAAGAAGACTTGATTAAGGTCAATGGATACGACAACACGCTTGTCGGGTGGGGTCATGAAGACAAGGATTTGTCATTCCGGCTTCACAACGCCGGGCTGAAAATGAGAAAGGTGAAATTCGAAGCTCTTGTGTTTCACCTTCACCATAAGTTTCTTTCGCGAGACAATGCCGATGCCAACCGTGCCAAGGCATTTGAAAGTCTACGCAACGGCACTGTACGCACTCCTTCAGGAATAGCTGAAGTGGATTCACTTAAAAATGCACCCCGCATAATCTTTGAGAAAGACTGATTAATAATCGGGCTGAATTAGAAATCACAAATTGTGATATCAAGATAAATTCTGAATATGGTATCATACGATATACGGACTTTGCAGCTGAGACTTTTGCGGATTCTCAAGGCGTTTGACAGAACTTGCCGCGAAAACGGCCTGCGTTACTATCTGGAGGACGGGACACTTCTCGGTGCTGTGCGCCACGGTGGTTTCATTCCCTGGGATGATGATGTGGATATCATGATGCCCCGGCCGGATTATGAACGATTTATAAGACATTCAAAGGAATGGCTCCCCGAACCATACGAATTCGTGTGTTTTGAGAACGATCCGAAATATCCGCTACAGTTCGGGAAAGTACAGGATGCCTCGACCACACTTATCGAGCGTCAGCATCTCTATTATCTTGGGGGAGCATATATAGATATATTTCCCATTGACGGAGTACCCTCTATGGAGAAAGAACAGCGTGCGCATGACCGTCGCTATCACCGTCTGAAATCCCTTCTATATATGACATGGCGTGATCCATACAAGCACGGACACGGTCCGGCGTCATGGTGGCCGCTTCTTTTGCGTCGTCTTTACAAACCTGAACGGGTGCAGCAGATGATGCGGGAGCATTCATTGAAGTATCCGTTTGAGGAATCGAAATATGTGGCGAATCTTTTCGACAACATGAGAGGTATTCTCGATCGCGAAAAAGAACTCGGACCCGGCACTCCCATCACATTTGAAAGGGAGGAGTTTATAAGCGTGGCTGATACAGACACGCATCTCACGCGTCTTTTCGGCGATTACATGACGCCGCCCCCTCCGAAGGATATAGAGCAGCACAATTTCTTCTATCTTGATCTCGACCATCCTTACCGTGACTTCGACCCCTCTTCCCTGAAACCTTGATAACTGAAATGGGATACGATATAAGAAAGATGCAGCTTAGACTGCTTGAGATCCTGAAAGAGACCGACGGTGTGCTCCGTCCCAGAGGTCTGCGTTATTTTCTTACGGGAGGGACAGCTCTTGGTGCTGTGCGTCATGGCGGTTTCATTCCCTGGGATGACGATGCCGACATAGCGATGCCACGCCCTGACTATGAGCAGTTTCTGCGGCATGCAGCCGAATGGCTTTCACCTCATCTTTTTCTCAGATCGCATCTTTCCGATCCGGATTATCCGTTCTATTATGCAAAAATAGAGGATTTACGCACCACGATTGTGGAAGGACCCACAAGGCCGTTTGTCGGAGGTGTATTTATCGATGTTTTCCCCATTGACGGGATTCCGGACAACATGGCGCAGTTCAACCGCTTTGACCGTCAATTCCGCAACCATTGCAAATTACTCCATTTCCTACACCGCGATCCCTATAAACATGGTAAAGGTCCGAGGAGCTGGTGGCCCCTGTTTCTCAGGAGGATCTACACTAGGAAGCAGGTGTGCGAGGCTCTCAACCGACATATCGGCCGTCTTGACTATGACAGTTGCAAGAGAGTGGGATGTTATTCTCCTAATTACCGGACTTTTGTCGATCGAGAGGAAGTGTACGGAGACGGTACCCCTGTCATGTTCGAAGGTGTTGAACTGATGGGTATGCGTGACAATGACGCCTATCTTCGCATGCAGTATGGCGATTATATGCAATTGCCTCCGGAGGATAAGCGGTTCAATCATTCGTTTCTTCATGTGGACTTTGAGTGTCCGTATAGTGAATGGAAAGGGGAGAGGAAATAACATTGGCCCCGGCCATGCTGATAGTGAATCCGGTTTCGGGTACACGCGACAAGAGTGCTATTCCTGAAATAGTCCGTGAGATTCTTGGTGACTTGCCGCTTGAGGTCCGGTTTACCGCTTCGCCGGATGATGCCTCACGGTTTGCCGGCGAAGCTGTGCGGGAAGGCTTCGGGACAGTCGTGACAGCCGGAGGAGACGGAACGGTGAGCGACGTGGCATCTGTATTGAGGGGCACATCCGTTTCCTTGTCAATCATTCCTTGCGGAAGCGGTAACGGACTTGCCCGTGCCTTGGGCATCCCTCCCGACTTTTCCGCAGCCGCAAAACTGATAAAATCCGGTCGTATTGTCGCCTGTGACAATGGTCTGGTGAACGGGTATCCGTTTTTCTGTACCTGCGGTGTAGGTTTTGATGCGGAGGTGAGCCGTCGTTTCGCAGCTGAGAAGCGACGCGGACGACTGTCGTATATCAAGAACGCTCTGCTCGACTATCTGCGATATTCACCTCAGCCGTATGCCATATCCGTAGGTGGCCGGGTCATAACCGAGACTGCGTTTCTCATCGCGGTATGCAACGCATCCCAATATGGCAACAATGCCTATATCGCTCCACGTGCGTCGCTGACGGACGGACTGCTCGATGTCACGGTGGTTCATACCGGTTCCCTTATCCATACAGCTCTGGCGGGAGTGGAGCTTTTCACCGGCCATCTCGATCGCAACACGCTTATCGACACATTCAGAGTATCGGCGGCCACAATATCCAGGCTCAAGGATGGCGGGGCTCATATAGACGGAGAGCCGGTCTCTCTCGGACGAAGACTTGAGATCGGGATCGAAGCCGCCAATCTGAGGGTATATGTCCCGTCGGAAGTGCCGGAATTCAAACCTATCATATCTCCTCTTCGCTCCATGGCGGCTGATATTGTGTCCGATCTTCGGTTCATGCTTGGACTGAAATAGAAATCTCTAATTTGAATTATCAGTTGAACCTGCGAATCTGCGCGCGTTAACCGTTAACGGTGTGCAGATTTTTTTAACGAAAATTTTTGTATATATGGATAATTTGTCTAATTTTGAGGCAAAGTTTCCATTCTGTAGTCTTACTCGATTGCGGATGATCTGGAGTATAGATTCATATATTTCACTATTTCACCAATATACTTATGAAACTCAAAAAGATTACATTTGTTTCCGCGGTATGTCTCACGACGTTGCCGTGGATGTCTGCCGCACCTCCGGCTCTGACTCCTCTCCCTTCCAGAAGTCCGGTGACGAAGGCTGATTTCACACTTAAGTCTCGTGCCGGCAACGATGAGGCACGGTTGAAAGCCGAACGTGAGGTGGAGACTCTTGAGTCTGTCGCCACGCTGAGGCTTGCCGATGCGGGTGTGGCATTGCCAGACAAGACTATCGGTTCAGAACGTGACACTGAAATTTCGCAGACCTCGGTGAGTCTTGCGCCTGGAGCTGTAGGTGCAAGCAATGCACCATCGCGTCGTGGAGCGGGAAAAGTAAAGACGGGCACTCTTTTTGCAAGAGAGTACAATCGAAACTCTGAGAAAAACAATGCCAGTCAACTGACTATGGAGAAAACCTCCGAAGGAACGTATTCGGTGTCAAACGTATATGGTCTCGGTGGTACGATAACGATTTCTGTCAACGAGTCGGCCGGAACGGTGTCGATAACCCCTCAGATCATCAATACACATCGGACATACGGCGATCTATGGATGTGTTCGGTCGATCTGCAGAAAGGGGTATATTCCCAGACAGATCCGATTACAGGCACTATTGATGCCAATGGAAACATCATGCTTTCCGACTGGGGTATATTCGCGGTCGCGGGAAGTTACAAGGATGCGAACTTCGGATTGTTTACCGAGTCGAAGTGGATGCCGGTCAATGCCACAATATCCATCACGGCTCCCAAAGAGGAAGACAATAAGCAGTTTATGTCGGTGGTGGAGCAGGTAAGCGATAATGAGATCAACGTGTTCAACATAATCGGCAACACAAACTATGTCGCTTTGCGTCTTTATCCCGGTGGATCCGTACAGATGTCGCCTCAATGGGTGTTTACCAATCCTCTTTATGGGGATGTGTGCGTGTACAACTGTGATTTCCAGAACAGTAAAATTAATTATAGAATCCCTGTCGATGGAACGTCCGACTCTTCATCCATCACTCTCGGAGGGTGGGTGGCCGCTCTGCGCACTGGAACCGGTGTGGCATTGCAGGCCGTGAAGACGGTCATATCGGTTGACCCCGGTTTTGTACGGTTTCCAGAAGCCACATCGTTTGCTCTGACAGGCTCCGGAACCCAGACAGATCCGTATTTGCTTAAGACGGCGGAAGATTTTACTGCCTTGTCGCAGTCTGTCAGAGGGGGCAACCGTTACTCAGGTAAGTATTTTGCTCTTGCCAATGATGTCAGTCTGTCGGGACTTTCTCATACCTACGAGCCAATAGGCAGCGAAGGGACTCCGTTCTGTGGCATTTTCGATGGTCGGGGACATACTGTCAGCGGACTCAATGCCGATGGCCGCGGATTTCCTGATGTAGGCCTTTTCGGTTATCTTGGACAAGGAGGCCGTATAGAACATCTTCAGATAAAGGATATGGTGCTCAGAAGTTCGGGTGCCACGCTTGGTGCGGTATGTTCCACATCATACGGCACTGTCAGTGACTGTCATGTCTCTGCACGTCTGGTAGGCACCGGAGAGGTGATGGGCGGTATAGTGGGCCAGTCTGTAGGAAAGATCGACGGATGTTCTTTCTCAGGCAATATCGACGGCACAGGATGCATAGCCGGAATCGCTGGACTTAACTATGGTCAGATCTCAGGATGCCATACAATCGGAATCATTGAACTGACAGGAATGAACAGTTCGATGTATCATCAGGCCGGTGGAATCGCCGGACAGATGATCACTCCTCTCGATAGCGAGACTGCTTCCATCACCGACTGTTATGTCGGAGGGGCGATAAGCGACACATACGGGTACAGTGGTGTAGGCGGTGTGGTCTGCCTTGTGGCCAAAGCGAAGGTGGAACGTTGTTTCAATGCGGCCACTATTTCTTCTCTTCTGCGAAATACAGAGAACGATGTATATGCAGGCGGTGTGGCCGCATGGGCTCAGGGAGCCACAATAAAGGACTGCTTCAACGCAGGCACAATAATGCGGACACTCGGCACAGGTATCGAGTCCAGCGAGATGGTTGGCGGTGTAGTGGGCTATCTGTCGGTAAGCTACACTTTCTCCAGTGCGGGAGTCTCTATCAACAATGTCAGCGACATCGCACGCTGCTACAACTCAGGTCAGGTCTCGGCTCCGTCCACACATGGACATAAGGGAATATATGGCGACACATACGTGAGCAACGGATTCGATCCTATTGCAATGTCGATACACGACTGCTGGTTTGACAATCAGGTGAATCCGTTCGATGATCCGCAGTACGGACGCCCGACCTCCTTCTTTACAGGTGCACTTCCGGAGGCTCTCGACGCGTCGGTATGGACTGCTTCATCGGGATATTATCCTCTTCTGACGTCAATGAAAGAATCATCTTCGGCTCTTCTCGCCTCGGCTACTCTGACCCTTGACAAGACCGAGAATGCCGCCAAGGTGAAGAAGCCGTCCGTACTGAAGGCTCCCGAGGGTGTGACATGGCAGTTTTATGAGGGAGATACCTTCTCCGATGAATCCGAATCGATGAAAATCACCGGACGTGTCATTACCGTGAAGGAAAACTATGGCAACAATCTTCTCATGGCCCGTACTACTGATGGCCAGATAAAGGCTATCAGACTCGCTGCCGTACCTAAAGTATTCGACGGTGACGGTACGTCCGCATCGCCTTATCTAATTAAATCGGTGGCCGATATGAAGCGTCTTGACGAGGCGGTGTCTACTTTCGCACAGCCTCATTCCGGCGACTTTTTCCGTCTTACCACAGATCTTGATTTCTCAGGAAGCGGATTCGACGGAATCGGCAACTCCGTATATGGTTTCGGAGGAGAATTTGACGGTGACGGACATACTGTCCATAATTTCAGCGTAGATAATTCCTCCAACAATTACTGGTATGGAGGCCTGTTCAACACGGCTCTGAAATCAAGTGCCATTCGAAACATACACATCGCATCCGACTGCAGCTTGAGATTCTTCCATTACAGTGGCGCGGTGGTCGGTTATACCGAAGGTCTTGTGGACAATTGCACCAATGCGGCTCCCGTCATACAGACCGGGGCCTATGGAGCAGGCATTGTCGGTATGCTTGGAGAATACGGTACTGTCAGCCGTTGTCACAACTCCGGAGGCGTATTGGCTTCCCAGCAGGGAGCGGCAGGTATTGTGGCTCTCAATATCGGTAATATATATCTTTGCCAGAATGATGCGGATATAATCGGTGGTGGCACGGGTGAGGCCGGAGGTATCGCTTCCGCCCATGCCGGAGAGATTGACCGGTGTGTCAACAACGGTACGGTGACTTCCTTCGCTTATGTCGGAGGCATAGCCGGCAATGTGTCGCAGGCGTATGGCAAGGGCGAGATATGCAATTCGCTCAATAATGCTCTGGTAGAGATTACCGGCCCCGGCACTTATCGCGGTGCTGTAGCAGGGTATCTGATAGGAAGCCCGGAATTTTCCGGAAACTGGTATGACGCTTCGGTCAATATAGGCGGTTCTGTAGCTTCGTTCGGACGTAAGGGGGTAAGTTCGGCTTCCACACGGGAACTTGTGGCAGGAAAGCCTCTTGAATCCCTTTCATCCGAAGATTTCGATTTCACTGCCGGGAAATATCCTGTGCTGAAGATTTTTGCCGCTCAGCCTGCTGCCCAGACTCTGCGCTCCATCCATATAAGTTTTGCCGAAGGTGAAAGCCGTGCCAATCTTACTGCCGATGCGGATCTTTCCGCATACGACGGGTTGTCGTGGAGTGTGAAGAGTGGTGCAAACTTCAAGATCAATGGTCAGAAGCTCAATGTCACCGTTCCCGAGAGTATGGAGGTGGTCAACGACACCATCACGGCTTCTGTCGGCACGAAATTCGTGAAGCGATACGCTCTCCGGACTATGCCTGATGTGCTTGAGGGAAAGGGCACCGTTTCCAACCCTTATCAGATCCGTACTCCGGAAGATCTCAATTATCTGGCATTGTTCATGGACTCGACTATGATGGAATATTCGGATTATTATTTCAGGGTCATGAACGATATAGACTGCTCCGGGAAGGATTTCCGACCGATAGGATATGCCGGTAAATTCAATGGCGTGTTCGATGGCAATGGCAAGCGCATACATGGTGTGAATTATGAGAATCTTGTCTATCCGAAGGGCCGGAGTATCGGATTTTTCGGTACAATCGGAGAGAAAGCTGTAGTAAAGGATCTGACACTTGAGGGAAAGATTTCAGGTATCGCTTACGTGGGTGGTTTTGCCGGTCGTCTATATGGCACGATTGAGAACTGTGTCAACCGTATGGTTCCAGTGGTAAGTTCTGGTTCCAACGGGTTCTCAGGAGGATTTGTCGCAATGGCCAATTCCGGAGCTGTGATACGTAATTGCGTGAATGAGGTGTCATTCTCAAGTGAAAAACCGTCGGTCGGCGGTATCGCGGCCACGGCATCGACTGCCTCACTTATCGAGAACTGTGTCAACAAGGGAGACATTTCCTCTTCGGGCAACACTGTCGGCGGCATTGTCGCACAAGGAGGAGGCACCTATACCGGATGCCGCAACGAGGGCCGTATATCTGTGGCTCAGACTGCCGGCGGCATCATAGGTGCCGTACAGGGTAGCGCGGTTGTCAAGGACTGTCATAATGTCGGTACAGTGACCTCCTCCACAGGACGTACTCTCGGCGGAATAATCGGTTCGGTTCCCCTCTCTGTAACAGTGGAAATATCTGATTGCAGCAATACGGCTGACATAACGGCCCTCTCGATGGTGGGCGGTATCGTAGGAGAGGCCAAGAGCGGCACCACAATGACTGATTGCTCAAACTCCGGAAAAATAACCTCTACTGCCGGAGCCGGTACATTCACCGGATCTGCCGGTGGCGTTGCCGGACAATTTTGTGGCGGATCGGCTGCTCCTTCGCTTATGACCGGCTGTTACAACACGGGAGCCGTAAGTTCTCATGCAGATTACACCGGAGGAGTGGCAGGTAAAGTGACCTCGGCTACTCTGCGCGATTGTTACAATACGGGAGACGTGAGTGCAACCAAACTGACAGTCGCCGGAGCCAAGAAAGTATGGGAGACAGGCGGAATATGCGGAAACAACACGGGTCCGGTGGAAAACTGCTGGAATGCCGGAAATGTATATTCCACAGGTTATGCTGCAGCCGGAATATCCGGTCTTCCCCAGGCTAACCTTATCGGATGTTTCAATCTCGGTGACGTGACTGTGGAAAAGGGTGATGACCATCCTGCATGGGGTGGCATTGCCGGAGGTGTGTTCGGTTACACCGCATCTTCCGGAGAGATCAGGGATTGTTATAATCTCGGAAATGTGACTGCTCCCGATTACGCAGGCGGTATTGCTTCAGGTCTTTCGGGCAGCTGGACAATGACCAACTGTTATAATGCCGGAAAGGTGACAGGTACCGATGAGGGCGCCTCCCATCTGTTTGAAATAATGGGTCCCACTTCCGTCTCAGTACGTCCGTCGGCTGTTAGCGGCATATTCTATGTAAAAGATGTGAATTCCCATATCATTGATCATTCAGGCTACGATCCGTATGCGGAAGCACTTACACGGAAAGAGATGGAGACTGCTTCTCTTGGAGAGGGGTATCATTATGAACGGGCCTGTCTGCCCACACTTGTCTCCACCGCGGAGCCGGCTTATGCCAATCTTGCCGCTGTCGGTATTGAATTTGCCGAGGGAGAGAATGAGTTATCGGTGAAGACGAACGTATATCTCGGTCAGTTGGAGGCTGTGGAATGGTCTGCATCGTCAAACTGCAAGATTATCGGTGAGAAGGCTTGTCCGACAGAACTTGGAGAGGTCATCCTTACAGCCTCTTCTCCCGACGGAAAAAGAAATCGGGTTTTCCGGTTCATTGCCACAGAGATTGTCGGTGTGGACGAGACTTTCATCGATTCTGATGTAGCCGGACGTGAATACTTCGACATACAGGGCCGACAGATCGTCCGTCCTGCCGATGGTACGGTATGTATCGTCCGTACACATTTCTCCGACGGTCGTGTCATGACTGAGAAAGTTGTGCTCTCTCCAGGCAAATAATGCCTTGAAGAGATAGTATCTGAATTTTATGAAGTTCCCCGGATGCAGTTCAAGAGTGGCATCCGGGGAATATTGTCAATGTGATGAAACCAATTCCGGATTGTAATTGTTAGACAATTGTCTAACTTAAACCTAAATCGCTATGAGAAGCATCCGCACACTTATTATGTTGGCGACTGTTTTCGCCTTTCATCTTCTGGCATCCGCGCAGGCTGTCCGTTCAGATGATTTCAAAAACCGATACAAACTGAAGGAAGCGGTGGTACTTAGCCGCCATAATATCCGGTCGCCCCTTTCCGGCAACGGTTCCGCTCTCGGCAAACTGACTCCTCACCAATGGACGGTTTGGAGCTCCGCTCCGAGTGAACTCACTTCACGTGGAGGAGCCTTGGAGACAGTTATGGGACAGTTTTTCCGTAAATGGTTGGTTGATCAAGGATTGTTTCCCGAGAATTATGTACCTGATGCCGATGAGGTCAATATTTATGCCAACTCAATGCAGCGTACAATTGCCACAGCTCAATATTTCACATCCGGCTTCATGCCGATGGCCAATCTAAAGGTCAATCATCGTTTCGCTCCTTCGAAGATGGACCCGGTTTTCAACCCTCAGCTCACGAAGACGTCCCCGGAATTTCGGAAAGAAGCAATGAGTCAGATTGCGGCTATGGGAGGTAAGAAAGGTATTGTCGGGATAAACGAGGCCATTGGACCGGAATATGCCTTGATTTCTGAAGTGTTGGATCTTGAGACATCGCCAGCCGCCTCAGAGGGTGGTATCAAGGCTTTCGACAATTACAACACGGAAATCATGCTTGATAAATGGAAAGAGCCGTCTATGAAAGGTTCTCTTAAAGATGCCAATTCGGCTTCGGACGCATTCATTCTTCAATATTATGAGGAACCGGATACGCTTAAGGCGGCTTTCGGACATAATATCAACCGAGATCAATGGCGTCAGATAGCCAGAATAAAGGATGTATATGGTGATGTCCTTTTCACAGCTCCTGTCGTTGCCGCCAATGTTGCGAATCCACTTCTCAGGTATATGTTTGACGAGTTGAATTCTCCCGATCGCAAATTTACTTTTTTAGTAGGGCACGACAGTAATCTGGCCAGTGTCATGGCAGCTCTTGGAGTAGAAGACTACACGCTTCCTCAGGCGATAGAGCAGAAGACACCGATAGGTTCGAAACTTGTGATTGAAAAATGGCAGGGAGCGGACGGTAAGGAATACGGAAGTCTCAATCTTGTGTATCAGAGTGTGGACCAGCTCCGCGACATTTCGCTCCTTGATCTCGACAATCCTCCCATGATAGTTCAATTGAAACTCAAAGGATTGACACCAAATGCCGATGGACTTTATCCGATGGAAGATCTGATGCGCCGATTCGAACAGGCCATCCATGCCTACGACGCCATTCCCGACGAAATCTGATTTACAATAAAGAATAGTGAATAGGCTGCACCTATATGAACTGTCCTACTCTTATGGAAAAACTAACTCGCAACTTTTGAGAAAAAGTAAACGCAAAATGTCGCTAATCGATAATAATTGGAAAACCCAGGGTCGGATGACCCCTTGAGCCAGGCTGATTTGCCCCCTTTG
>CANEHE010000013.1 GCA_947427285.1 uncultured Porphyromonadaceae bacterium | reverse complement strand
TCTACGGCTCGCTTCTGACCACACAGAACGCCTTCACAGTGACTATCGACCCTGCCTTCGGAGAGCCGTCATACAATATCGCCTCTGTATGGGATGGAACAACCGTTATAGCTCCGGATACGGATGCGGAAGGAAATATGTCGGTGAACAGCGCGGCCCAGCTTGCAGGACTGTATGAAGTGGTCAATGCTGGCAACGATCTTGACGGAAAGACTGTAACTCTCAATACAGATGTTGACCTCGCCGGTAGCAGCAAGTGGAAATCTATCGGTACTTCGTCGAAACCTTTCAAAGGGACTCTTGACGGTAACGGAAAAGAGGTGAAAGGTCTGGTAAATTCATTTTTTGGCAATGTGGATGGTGCCACTGTCAAGAATGTCAAATTGGTGGCTTCCAATCCGACAATTTCCGCTTTGATAAAACAGACTGCCGGCGATGTATCCATATCTGGCGTTACAGTAGAGGGAACCGTAACGGGTTCGTCCCTTTTCTCCAAACAGGGTGCATCAGGAATGATCGGTTGTGCCAAAGGCGGTAATGTCTTGATTGAGAACTCTGTCAACAGAGCGACTATTGTCGACAATACGTATTGTGCCGGCGGATTTGTAGGACGTACGGACAATTGTACGGTGACTATCCGCAATTCCGAGAACTATGGCGATGTCATCTCCAATCGTTCCACTGAAGGGAAAGCAGCCGGGTTCGTCGGTATGCCTGCTTATAAGGTAGTGCTTGAAAAATGCACCAATTATGGTAATATCTCTGTTACTACCAAAAACATAGGAGCTGTAGGCGGAATGATAGGTTGGGAAAACGCAGGTTTCGATATGACCGATTGTATCAATAACGGCAATATCGAGATTACGCTTGCAAATGCCAACGCAATAGTTCTTGCCGGAGGTCTTTACGGAGGTAGCGGCTGGGGTACCGGTCCTAAAAACATAATCAATTGCACAAACAACGGCGATGTGACCGGTCATGTGACATCAATGGCTTCCGGTGCCAATACAGAATATAATTATGGGTTATATGTGGGTGGTATACTCGCATCCACAAGTTATGATGATCTTGTTGTCACCGGTTGCACGAACAATGGAAATCTGACAGCTATCACCGACGGCGAGGTGGCCCAGACACAATATATCGGAGGCATTGCCGGTGGTCTGGGATGGGAAAACAAGATCGAGATAACGGGCTGCACAGTTCCCGCTTCGGTAATCCTTTCCGGCAATCAGGGTGAAAATACCAAGTACAATGGTCTTTTCAATGATATGGCTCCGGGAAACAATAAAAATGTGGTTGATACTCCCAACAACGTCAATCCTACCATTAAACAGTAAAGAATTGCTTCTTCGGCAATAGCCGTAGAGAATCATAAAAAAAGCAGGTGCGTTCCTTTCCGGAGCGCACCTGCCATTTAAATACACTCTAATATAATTCAGAATATCATCCGTTCGGTCTGGCGGGTTCCGTCATCGTAGACGGTCACTACGATGTAGACTGAACCGGGTACGCATTCTGAGCGGCTGATCCTTACACCTGCAGGGGTGTAGATGGTCTGACTGTCGATGATACGCGACGTCGTCACGTCATCAACTCCGACTACTTCGACATCGGCTTTCAGAGCTACGTCGCGTGAGGCGTCACCGCACTTGGCGGTAAGCGTAAGGTCGCCTTTGTAGGTCTCCTTCCATACAGCATCACATTCATTGAATGCAAGAGCCGGTACGGAGCTTGTCCATATAAGACCTTCCGGTCTTCCTACATGGAAGGTATCGGTCACTACGCCGGTCTTGGCATCGGCTTCGGAAAGGATCACGCGGGCTGCCTCGATCTTTGCCGTGTCAGGAGCGAGGGCGGCAAGAAGAGGATAGGTATAGTCGTCGCCATTGTTCCATCCTTCACCCATCTTAAGGGCGGCAAGCTCGGTTTCGCTTACGGCAGTCCCGGCGATGTCGTTGGCGAGATTCCGACCGATGTAGTAGCAATCCGTCACCTTGTTGTCATCGTTCCAGTACTTGCCGTTGTCAGTCATACTGATACCTACGATAGAGCCGCAAGTGTCGACGGGAGCTTCAAGCATGCCTGTATTGTAGCACGATTTGAAGTTTGTGGCACCCTTGGAGGGGACGCCGACCAGACCGCCGACCTGACATTTTCCGGCAATAGTGCCTATGTTGTAACAGCGTTCGATGGTGGCACTTGCCGAACCACCGATGCCGCCGGCTCCGTAGCCATTGGTTATGTTGCCGTTGGTGGCCTTGACCGGATCGATTGTGATTTCGACACGTCCGGCATTGAAGCAGTCCTGAACCAGAGCCTTTGTGCCGTTCCATCCGAAGATGCCTCCTGCGCGGTTGCCTGCCGATGAGATTGTACCGGTGTTGTAACAGCGCAGAATGCTGGCAGATGCCGATCCGAGGTTTGCCGCGATACCGCCGAGACCGAAGCCGCCGGTGATGGTACCGCTGTTGTAGCAGTCGGATACTGTGGTATAGTTGTGGATATAGGCGATGATGCCTGCGCCCTGATTGCCCACGGCATTGATAGTGCCGGTATTGTAGCAGTCAGAGATAGTCATCGGCTGATCCTTGGTGGGGGCCACCTTGTAGTAACCCACCAGACCGGCGGCGTAAGTGGATTTCGCACCTTGTGTGATGTTGCCGCTGTTCCAGCATCCGGTGACTTTTGTGCCGGGAGAGAAGAGAGCGATAAGTCCGGCTACGGATGTGGAGGTCTTGCTGGTGGTTGCCATCGAGGTGAGGTCGCCTGTATTGTAGCAGTTGGTGAGTACAATCGGGTTGGGTACAGCCACCGAAGCATTTACATTTGCCACCAGACCGCCTATCAGCCATCCGGCAGTGATGTCGGCCTCGTTGTAACAGTCTGTCATGCGTAGGCCTTCGGGTATCCCTGCGTCGGAATTGGCTGTGCCGATCAGACCGCCTACTCCGTATGATGTCGCGGGAGTGAGCAGGCCGATGGTGCCCTTGTTGTAACATCCGGTGAAGACATTCGGGCCGGTTGCTCCGACAATACCGCCGATGCTCTGTGCCGTTGAAGTTGATGTGCCTTTATAGACGCTTACGATATGGCCTTCGTTGCCGCATCGGGTGAAAGTGACTCCAGGCTGGGCGTCGGCCGCGATGCCCGCGATATAGGTAGAGGGACCAGTGATGGTGCCTTTGTTGACCACGTCTTCAAGCACGGCTCCGGTATAGAGCGAACCGAAGGCGGAGACACCCGATCCTGTGGAGATGGTGACGTTGACCTTGCTTGTGACGTTGCTGAGGCGTCCGAACACTTTGCCTGTCACACCTCCGGTGTACGCGAATTTGGAACTGAAGTCACCCTCGAATGTGATGTTTTTCATCACACCGGTGGTACCTATCTTCGAAACAGGGCCCTGATAACGATCAGTGGTTGTCATGCTTACTCCTGACACTGTGTGTCCGTCACCATCGAGAGTTCCGAGCAGATAGTCGACATCTTTGATGAATAGAGGCTGGAAGTTGTTGTCGAAGGAGATGTCTGCTGTGAGTTTGAGGAATTTACCTTCGAAACCGTTGCTGACTGAATTGATATAGTCGGCGAGGTTATTCCAGTCAGATGCGCTGCTTATCAGGTATGGGCTGACTTCTGTACCGTCGCCGGCCAGAGGTACGGGAGGAGTGCGGCGAAGGTCGAACGGACGTGTGTAGGCCGCGGAAGAGCCTGTAAGCACGGCGTTGATGACCTGTGTCGGTACCGCTCCTGTTTTCAGTGTGGAGCCGGATATGGAGAAATATGAGTTGTTGTCAAGAGTCCAGTCGAATCCGGAGGCCAGTGAGGCATCTGTTGAAAGGTCGCCCAATGTAATGTTTTCAGGCATAATTACCGTCATCTTGCGTGCAGCCTGAAGTTTCGGCTCGTCGGCAAATTTCTGTAGGACGGGATACATACCCTTGTCGAACTGCCATACCTCGGCGTCAAGACCCTGGAGGGGTGTTCCGGAGATGAGAGCCTCGGTAGTCATGGGATTCGCCCCTTCTGCCGGCATATTGCCGATCGCTCCATAAGGCACAATCTGGCTGTCGTAGTAGGCGAGGACAGTGCCGACGGTCGGAACAACGCCGCTGACTGTGGTGTTCAGTCCGCCTATCGCACCGATTGACGCTTTGTTATCGGCCCGTACAGTGCCGTAGTTGACCGCTCCGATCACGTCGTTGGTGTGTACGAGGTTGGATCCTGTGGCTTTGTTGAGATTACCGATGATGCCCCCCGATGAGGTCTCTGCGGAAACAGTACCTACGTTAAGGACGTTCTTGACCATTCCGGCACTCATTGTCGGAGCGATACCTCCGGCAAGATTGTATTTCCCGATGGTTCCGAAGTTGGCGAAACGATATACGGAGACGTCGCCTGCATTGGCACAGTTTTCTATCTCTCCGTCGTTCTTGCCCGCGATGCCTCCGGCAGTATTGTAGCTGGAGGCCACGTTGCCGGCATTGTAACAGTCGACGATCACACCGGTTTTTTCATTCATGCCGGTGATACCGCCTATCCAGCAGCTTACACCTTTGATGTCGGCATAGTTGCGTACGTTTTCGATGCGGCCGTTGTTGTCGCCCACGGCCAGACCGGCGGTGGCCCAAACCTCTGTCGTAGCGTCGCAGTCGGCGGCGAAATTGAGGTTGCGCAGCACGCCGTCGATATCCAGACGTCCGATGAAGCCTTTGTATCCTACCGATTTTTCGGTTCCTGATGTGGATGGGGTTCCGAGCCAGTTGTTGGATTCACTTGGAGCCACTTTCCATACAAGACCTCTTATTTTCATGCGATGGATGGTGAAGCCGCCGCCGTCGTATATTCCGGCGAACTTGTTGGCCGCCAGATTGGCGTCGGTGCAGATTCCGATGAAGTTTTCGGAATATTCAAGGTCGATGTCATTGGTCTGGCGGAAGTATGTTCCGGGGAAATACTGCAGATTTACAGTGGTCATCTGGGAGAGGGCCTCCAGATCAGACTTGGTCTTGATGAGATAAGGAGACTCTTCCGAACCGAATCCTTCGAAGGGAACCGGAGCCACGTTGATGTTGTAGTAGAAATTGGATTTGCCGTTGACGAAGAAAAGAGTATCAGTGCCAAATTCCTCTTTTATCTTCAGAGTGTTGCCCTCGATTGAGGAGAAATGACCCTGTTTGGAGAGTTCACCGTTGTTGTAGAGGAAGAATTCGGTGTTGCCCATCGGAGTGAGTTGCACGTTCTCATTTACCTTCGCCACCGAACCGGTCTGGTTGAAGAGAATGGCTGAAGCCGACATATATGCGGCCTGGGTAGTGGCGAATTTCTTCAGTCTGGGGTACTGGTCTTTGGTAAAGAGCCACTTGTCGGCCGGGAATCCGGTCAGACCGTTGGCCGAAGTCATTTCTGCAGTGGAAAGAGCTGTGTATTTGACCGAGTTATGGTTGTATACCTGACGGTCGAAATAGATGTTCTCGGCTTTCGCGATCGCATTCTCCTCGACGGTTCCGAGAGTCTCGATTGTACCTGTCTCTTTGTTGTACTGGTAGTCCTCGCCGCGTACGGTAGCCGCAACGTAGAGGTTGGTGAATGAGCTGACAGCCGGCGAACCGTTCATACGTTTGTTGGGCACGTAGCCGACGAGACCGCCGGTTTTGCGTGAGAAGTTGGTGAATACCGATCCTCTGAAGTAGCAGTTGTCGATCGAGCCTGCCATCACCTGTCCGGCCACACCGCCGGCATTCGAATATGAACCGTAGCCTGTGACGCTGCCGACGGCGAACGAATCGGAGAGAGTGCCACCGGCCAGATCGCCTACCACACCACCGGCCTTGACGCCGACACCGTCGTTGGCACGGAGAGTCATGCCGTCTACCTGCCCCATGAAATACAGGTCGGTGCCTTTGCCGTAGATGGAGCCGCAGACTCCGCCGAGAGAATAACCGGTGGAGGGAGCACCCATCACCTTGGAATTGACTACATCGGAATTTTCGATGCTCACGTATACTTCACCGGAGAGTCCGCCGACCCATCCTGCGAGACCCATAACGCCTGTACCGTCGACGTGACAGTTTTTCACCATGTATGCCGATCCGGAGAGTCCGCCGGTTGCGGAACCGTAGTTGATCACAGAGCCGCCTGTGATGTTGATATTCTCAAGCGTACCCATAGAGTAGCCTACGAGCGAGCCGACCCACATGCCGGCTCCGACCACATCGGGATTGACCATGGTGATGTCTTTGAACACGGTCAGGGAGTCGACACGGCCGAACAGACCGCAGTAACCGTTTGCCATGTCCTTGACGGTAAGGTTGGAGATGGTCTTGCCGTTGCCGTCGAGATTACCGGCGAAGATACGGATGCCGTCATGGCCGATAGGAGTGAAACGATATGAGCCCATGTCGATGTCGTTCATGAGCTTGAAATGTTTCCCCTTGAAGGGCTTCATATATATTGTTCCCCCCTCGGTTTCATTATATTCCGCCACTTTGCGCGATAGGAGCACAAGGTCGGCCAGAGTGGAAAGCTGATAGGGATTGGCCTCCGAGCCGTCGCCCTGTAATTCAGTGACGGAGAATTGCGGGAAAGTAATATCAATACCGCATTCTATCTCACCCGACTGCCAGGCTCCGAGAAGCAGAGTCTTCGTGCCCCGGCTGATGGCGGTCCATTTCTTCCACGACAGTTTTCTTACAGTGGCAGACGTCGCCTTGTCGAGAGGGATCGTGCCTCCGAGACCGGTGATGTTGATCGAACCGTTGTTGTTGGTATAGGTGTCGTAGGTATACGATACGAAATCGGCGTTCTGAGGATAGTTCCAGACAGTCTGCTGGGGGATGGTGCCACCGAGATTATCGTTGAGATCGATATCCACAGTCTGTCCATGGTTGCCGAAGTTGACCACTCTTACGGTGTTCATCTGCGGCTGGGAGACAAGCACATTGTATGACGTCACATTGCCTGTGATATCTTCGGTGCATTTCATCGTGGAGTTGGCTCTCTGGATAAGAGCGTCATAGCCCACATACATGTAGGAACCGGCCTGTGTGCCCTCCTTCACATAGATGCCCCACCAGGAGGCAACGGATATGGAACCGGAGTTGTCAGCCTGTCCGGTAAGGGACGCGTTGTAGTCGGGTTTGCCGTCGGATTTACACAGAGCCAGCCACATCGGGCCGTAGGTCTCGTGTGTATAGAGATACTGTGGTGCGATAGTGACTGAGCCGTCGGAAGGGTTCACTTTTCCTTTGACTGTGATGCCCGGTTGCCAGAAGTTGACGATGGCGATAGAGTCGGTGCCCTCGATGGTCTGGACGGAACATGAGGTCCCGTCATCGCCCAGGTTGGCGGTCAGGGCACTGAATGTCATCACGCCTTGTCCGGCCAATGATGACACAGTTACGGCCCCGGCACGTTTTGCAGGGAGGCAGGTACCCTTTCTGCTGGCGTTAGGTCTCTCTGATGATAGTTTCTCTCCTTTCAAGGCTTTGGTGTAGGATGGCTGTACCGTCTGGGCTGTTACCTTCTGAGGTGCAGGCGGCGTACCTCCCGACATGAGAGCCTCTGCCGATTCAGGCGGAGATGCCATGGCTGATGCTGCAAACGCTATCAGTCCTGACGCCACAACTGAGAATTGTTTGAGTTGTTTCATGCGGTTTTCGAGGGGTTCGTTGGTGAAATGATATTTAATCAGGGATGGATGTGATGGAACCCCTTTTGCATCATATCCTTCCTGTATGAGGTGAGGGTAGTAGACTGCAAAATTAATAAAAGGGAGACAAATTACCCCCCCCGAAACATTAAAAAATCTTAAAAGAAGATTTTTTAATGTAATCGGAGGGGTTTTGATTATCGTGAGAGGGAGCGGGAAAGGTTTGCCATCGATATGGCTGTCAGAGCTCCTTCGGATCCTTTGTTGCCGAGACGGCCACCGGCCCGGTCAAGGGCCTGATCCTCGTTCTCGACTGTCAGCACTGAAAATATGACGGGCACTTTCCCTTCGGTATTGAGGATTGTCACCCCCTGGGTTACAGACTGGCACACGTAGTCGAAGTGTGGTGTGTCGCCTCTTATCACGCATCCGATCACTATGACCGCGTCAGGATGCAGTGACTCTATCGCGCGCCGGGCGGCGAAGACAAGTTCGACGGCTCCGGGCACGGTGATCTCCTTTATGTTGTCGGGAGATACGCCTGCATCACGGAGTGTCCGGACAGCTCCGGCTGCCAGAGGACCGGTGATATGGTCGTTCCACTGCGCTTTTACGATGGCGCATGAGAAAGCGGGATCGTCAGGCTTTACATCAGCGACGGGAGCTTTCCCGCTGGTAAGTTCGGTAGACATGGAATGGAATCGTATTGATGAAGTCCTGTTTGTTACAGTTTGTTTTCCGCTTCGTTTTTGCCATCTTCCACGGAGTTCTGGTTTGCTTTCCCTTTGCGGGATGCCAGATTGAGGCGGTGCATGAATGTGCGCCAGCGGGGTTCGCGTGTCGAATCATTGTTGAGAATCTCCAGCAGAGCGAGGATATTCTCTTCCAGTTCGATTGTCTCAAGAGCGATTGCGTGGGGAAGGACGGCTTCAAGCAGCCGTTTCGCGCGGGGACGCATCTGCTTGATGCGCATCATGATCTCCGCCATCTCGATTGTCATGGTGACTTCCTTGCGCGTGACTCTGCCTGTGCGTTTCTTGCTGAATTTGATGGCTTCGGCAAAGAATTTCAGAGCGGCCTTATAGTCGCCGGCGGCTCCGAGCAGCTGACCGGTCTTGCGGAGAGAGTCGACAAGTTTGTCTGTTGCGGCCACTACGCCTGAGTTGACCTTCTCATAGAGCTGACCGGTGTTGATCTGTTGCTTCACCAGCAGTTCAAGTGCTTTCTTGCGTGACCGCAGAATGCGTGTGGAAAGCTCCATGGCCAGGATATGATAACGTCCGAACCGGTCGGGGTCCTCTTTCAGGAGGCTTTCCATCACTTTGAAAAGGGTTTCAAGTTCCTTTTCACTTTGTTTGTAGTCCTTGAGGACGAAATGGATCTCCGCAAGGTCGAAGATGAGGGCAGCCAGAAGCGTGCGGAATTCCCGGTTGTCGAAGTCTGGGAAATCCCGCATTACACGCAGGGCCTGCACGATGCGTTCCAGAGCGTCGATGTTACGCTCTTCAGCAGCCAGTTCGTATGCGGTGGCACGTGTGGCCAGAACGTCGGAGATTATTTCGTATTCTTTCGAATGCTTGTCAAATTGCTTGAGATCTAAAGCGATATCTACCTTTGTCATTGCGATTGGATTGTGAGAGGGTTGTCAGAGATGAGATCAGCGTCCTGCTGCCTGTTTTGACTTATGGCCGAGATAGCCTCCATGGTGTCTTTTGGCGTATTCCTGTATCGTGAAACCGATGGCTTCCATCATTCCTACCACAAGTACGTCGCCGATGACGGTCATCATTGTGGTGGAGGTGGTGGGTGTCATGCCGAGGGGACACACCTCAGGAGCACCGCCGGTGAAGAGGGCTACGTCGGACATTCTGGCCAACGGACTGTATGGGTCTCCTGTAATAACAATCAAAGGTATCTGAGGGTTCAATGCTTTTGCGAGATCCACCAGTTCCACTATCTCACGGGTCTTTCCAGAGTTGCTGAGCAGCAGCAGCACATCCTCCTTCTGCATTATGCCGAGGTCGCCGTGCTGGGCTTCGGCGGGGTGGAGGAATACGGCGGGAGTGCCTGTGGAGCAGAATGTTGTAGCTATATTCATGGCTATCTGCCCGGCCTTGCCCATTCCAGAGGCAATGAGTTTGCCTCCCCGGGTGGCCACATGTTCGGTAATTATGGAGATGGCTTTCCGGTAGCCGTCGGTGACAGGAATATTTCTGATGGCCTCGGCTTCGGCGTCGAGTATCCCGCGCATGCGGGTCTGAATGTCGTTCATGATTGGCTGAAGAGTAATTTGTTGGTTTGATTTGTTTCCTTCCGTCAGGCCTGCGAATCGAGGTCGCGGCCTTCGTATTCGCATAGTTGCCGACGCCATTCGTCTGATATGGGCACAGACTTTTTTGTCGCCGGATCGAAGCAGACCATTACGGTCTCGCAGACCGATTTTATCTGTCCGGTGCGCTTCTCACGGAGCATCTGCATGATGCGGAAACTTTTCTCATGTATGGTCTCGCATCGGGTAAGGACTTCGATCTCCTCGCCGAACACGATAGAATTGATATAGGCGCAGTTTACATTGGCGATCACTGTGTCGACATGGAGCCAGTCGACGGCATGGCCTCTTACGTCGGTGAAATAATGTGCTTTGCCGGTGTCATAGAAGGAGAAATATACCGTGTTGTTGACATGTCCGAGCACGTCCACATCATTGAAACGGAGTTGCAGGGAGAGACTGTGGCGGAATTCTTCCGGTTTGGGAAGGTTGTTCAGGTCAATCATAGGTTCTTTACCGGAGAGAGGAGGGATTTTTTGTGTTTGACGGTTTGATTATCGCGGCGTCAGCCTTTGAACCGGATTTCGGTCACGGCTTCCGCTCCGGCGGCCTGATTTATCAGGCGTATGAGGATGGAGCGTTGCATGGATAGTTCCTGCCGGAGGGTGGCACTCCGGCATACGACGGTCATCACTCCATCGTTGACAAAAGGTTTTCCTGTCTGTCCGGCGATGGATGCACCCACTATCGACGGCCATGCCGCCGCGGCTTTTGTCTCGGCCAGACGTCCGGCCAGATCACTTTCCTCGATGGCCTGCCGGAGTACTTCGGCCACACTTACGGATTCAGTGCGTTTCATCTGGTGTGTTTATTCTGGTGAAAGTACCGTCGGTCACTTCAAGCATCAGACGCGGGCCGGAGATTTCGGCAAGAATCTCGTCGAGATGCTTGCGGTTGGTATCGGTGATGAATATCTGGCCGAAAGAACGGTTGCCGCTCACAAGTTTCATGATGCGGGCCACTCTGTCGGCATCGAGTTTGTCGAAGATGTCGTCAAGAAGTAGCAGCGGGGTCTTGCCTCCGGTCTGGCGCAGATAGTCGAATATGGCCAGACGCAGGGCGATGGTGAAGGTCTTTACCTGTCCCTGGCTTCCGAGACGCCTTGCGCTGTATCCGTCGAGGGTCATCTCAAGGTCGTCGCGGTGCACACCCCGGGAGGTGTGGCCGAGAATGAGGTCTTTAGCGCGTGCTTCGGCCAGAAGTTTAGGGAGGGATGTTCCTTCCAGCTGACTTCTGTAGGCCAGACGCGCTTTCTCTTTGCCACCGCTCACGGCTGTATAATAGTCGGCGAAGATAGGCGATATGCGCTCCGTCCATTCCCGGCGTGCAGTGAAAATGGTATCGGAGGTCTCCTGCATGGTGAGTTCCACCGACTCATATAGGAGAGAGTCTTTCATTCCGGAGCGCAGCATACGGTTGCGGGAGTCGAGGGCTCGGGTATATCGGATTAGCCGGGAGAGATATGTCGGATCGGCCTGAGATATGACCATGTCCATGAGGCGTCGGCGTTCTTCGCCGCTACCATCCACCAGCCGCGTGTCGGAGGGCGATACAGTGACAATAGGAAACCGTCCGATATGTTCGGATATACGCTGATATTCCTTACCGTTCAGTTTGAGTGATTTCCCTTTTCCGGGTGTTATGCCGCAGGCCACTTTCTCTATGCTTCCGGAGTCGGAGGTATATTCACCTTTCACTATCAGGAACTGGCATCCGTGGCGCACAAGCGACCGGTCCGGAACCGACGAGGCACTGCGGGCGAAGCTGAGGAAATGGATGGCTTCAAGCAGATTGCTTTTCCCCATGCCGTTCATCCCCAGCAGGCAGTTCACCCCCGGCGAGAAATCTATCGTCGCGTCGGGGATATTCTTGAAGTCGACTATTTCAATTCTGTCGAGTGTCAATCTTTCTTTCCGTATGCCAGATCACCGGCATCGCCGAGGCCGGGAACTATGTAACTGTGTGAATTGATTTCCGGATCTATCGCGCCGCACCAGACCGTGGTGCGGTCTGCCGGGAAATGGTCTCTGACGTAGTCCACCCCGGCTTGCGAGGCGATGACGGAGGCCACGTGTATATGCGCTGGAGATCCTTTCGTCAGCAGGGCCTTGTAGCCGAGTTCCATCGAGCTTCCGGTAGCCAGCATCGGGTCGACCAGAATGAGGGTCTTCCCTTCTATTGAGGGTGAGGCGAGATATTCCACAAGCACGTCGAAAGAGTCGCCCTTTTCCCTGTATTTTCTGTATGCACTCACGAATGCGTTTTCAGCGCGGTCGAAGAAACTGAGGAAACCTTCATGAAAAGGGAGACCGGCACGCAAAATGGTGGCCAGTACGACCTGTTCGGAACACTCTTGACACATACACGGGCCGAGAGGCGTGGTTATCTCTTCGTCGTGCCAGGTCATCCGGCATGAGATCTCGTATGCCATGATCTGTCCGATACGTCGGAGATTGTCACGGAAACGGAGGGGATCATTCTGAATGTTCACGTCGCGAAGTTCACGCATATATCGACTTACAAGCGACGGTTTGCAGGCGAAATCTATTATTTCCATCTGGATTGATTTTTACGATAGCGAAAGCGACGGCAGCGAGATCAGGCCGGGAACCGTGCGGTCAAGCAACGTGGGTACTACGGAGGTTATACCGTGGGCCAGACACCATTCGTCGGTGTCGGTGGCATCGGGCTCTTCATTTTCGAATTTCCCTTTGAGCCAATAGAAAGGATAGCCGTGAGGATCCGTATATGCCTCATATTCGTCGGTCCATTTTCCGCGGGCCGCACGTACTATTCTCATCTCATTGAGTTCGGAATGTCCGGCAGGGAAGTTGACATTGAGACATACCCCGTCGGGAAGTCCGTCGGTGAGTACTGCCTTCACAATCTTTTCAGTAAGGAAGCGGCATGGAGAGAAGTCAGCGTCCGGAGAGTGATCGGTCAGCGAGAATCCGATAGACGGAATCCCGAATGCGCATCCCTCCATCACGGCTCCCATTGTGCCGGAATAGACCACATTGACGGCAGCGTTTGAGCCGTGGTTGATACCTGCCACTACAAGGTCCGGACGACGGTCGAGCACCTGGTGCATTGCAAGCTTCACACAATCTGTGGGGGTGCCGTTCGCTTTGTGCATCCGTGTCCCTTTATAGTCGGGAAGAGATGTGAGCCGAAGGGGTGAGTTGACGGTGATGGCCATCGACTGTCCGGAACGCGGGGAGTCCGGGCAAACGCAGACCACGTCGCCTAAGGCAGACAGCCATTCGACCAGACGGTGTACTCCGGCTGCTTCTATTCCATCGTCGTTGCTGACAAGAATCAGCGGTCTGTTTTTATCGGTATTCATATCTGTACAACAGGTCAGCGGCGTTTTTTGCTTCTCTTTTTTGATTTGGAGGCAGAGGAATTCTTGCGGTTCTTTTTCCCTTTGGATGTTTTTGTGCCTTTTGTGGGAATCTTGATGGATTTTCCGGCGCGGAGGTTGTCATCCTTCATACCGTTGGCCTTTTTGATCTCATCGACGGTGACACCATATTTCTGGGCGATTACAGTCAGGTTCTCGCCGTTTTTGATGGAGTGTTCCGTCGGTTTTGCCGGCTGACGTTGCTTCTTTGAGTTTTTGCGGGAAGCGGTCTGTTGGTTTTTCGAAGGTTTAGGCTGGGAGGACTGGGCGACGCTCTGATTCTGACGTGCCGGAGCTGTCTGTGGGGCTACCGTTGGTCCCGAACCCGCGATGCGCAGCTGTTGCCCGACACGCACGGAATTGCGGCGCAGATTGTTCCATCGTTTTATGTCGGCCGGATTCACACCGTATATCTCTGCGATGGAGGCGAGTGTCTCGCCCGCAGCCACCTTGTGGGTGGTGGAGGCGCCAGCAGTCCGCCGGGATGATGCCGCCGGGATCTCCTCGGCAGGTGTGTTGTCGGCGTTGGAGAGGTTTTCATCCGGCAGGGTGGTATCTTCCGAAGCAAGGAGCGGAGTGTCGGATGGGGTGTCTCCAGGCTCCACCACATCCCGACGTGCATATTTGTCGGCTTCGTATTCCTTTATCTGGTTTTCGCTCACTATGTAGGCATGTACCTGCTGGGACGGGAGGATGAGCATATAGGTTTTTTCCGCGGATCCGGGCACAAGGTCGGCGCGGAACTGCGGGTTGAGAAGACGCAGTTCCTCGACAGGGATATCGAGGACAGCGGAGATCTGGTTGAAATGTATGCGGTCGGATATCCCGACAGTGTCTGTCACCAATGGCTTTGTGGGAAGCACGGGCGAGATGCCATGTTCGGGATAATAGGTCATCACATAGTTTGCAGCGATGAAGGCCGGGACATATCCACGTGTCTCCGGCGACAGATACTTGTATATCGACCAGAAGTCGTGTTTCCCTTCCCCGGCCCGGCGTATGGCTTTGTTGACGGCTCCGGGACCGCAGTTGTATGCGGCGATCGCCAGACTCCAGTCGCCGTAGGTGGAGTGAAGGTCTTTAAGATATTTCGCGGCCTTGCGCGATGAGATGTATGGGTCGCGGCGTTCGTCGACAAGTGAGTTCACCTCCATGCCGAGTCCTTTTCCGGTGGCCAGCATGAACTGCCAGAGACCGGTTGCTCCGTGACGGGAGACAGCGTTTGGATTCAAGGCTGACTCCACTACGGGAAGATATTTCAGTTCCAGAGGCAATCCTGCCTCCTCAAGGGCCTGTTCGAAGATAGGCATATAGTAGTTGGCGAGTCCGAGAGTGGCGGCCACCTGAGCCCGTCCCCGCTGGGTGTATCGGTCGATGTATGAGCGGACGATGCTGTTGAAAGGCATCTCTATGACGGTCGGCATCTGTGATAGACGGTGACGTATCTGGTCATCGGAAGTCCGGACATCCGACGACCGGTATTTGTCGTCGGTGGAGGTATAGTTTTTCAGATACCAGTTCTCAAGCAGCTTCCGGGTGTCGGTCTCAAAACTCTCGGGGAATACGATGTCGCTGTCGGTTATGCTTTCCTTGATGTCGAGTATGCTGGTTTTCTGTGGTTTCGCGGCTGCGGACAGCCCGAGAGACAGAGTCAGCAGAGATAGTGATAATAGCTTTCGTAGAGTCATGCTGTCGGTTTGGGTGTGAGGTTAGAAGTTGAAGGCCCAGTTGAGTCCCAGCGCGGGGCGTCGGGAGCCGGGGCTCACCATCATTGCGGGAGCCACGTCCATGGAGAGATTCGGAGATATGTCGAAATGGGCCATTGACGCGTCGACGTATGCGTCGACCATGCATAGGAGATAGAGGGCCACTATGAAGATTATGCAGAGGTCTCGGTTTCTGCGGTAGAAGTTGCGTCGGCTCCGCATGGTGGATTGTAGCCAGGTTTTGTCGAGAGAACTTTCGTCCGTATTTGGAGGAAAGAAATTCATGTAGGAGTTTGTGGCCGGGTCATTGTCGAGAAGATCGCGGTAGCCCTGCGTGTAATCCTGAAGCTGCGAGTTGTTCCATGCGGTGGCATATCCGAGACCCATGAATCCCCCGACTATTATGGGTAGCTTCCAGTAGCGGCGGTTATAGATCTGCCCCAGTCCGGGAAAAAGGGCCGACAGCCATACGGCACGTTCGGGCGATGGATTGAATTTGATTTTGCCGTCCAGGCCGTATGGCGATTTGGGATCTGTGACTATGGTCTTTACCGTGTCAGTATTCTCTTCGGGTATACGCACAAGCGTCTCGGCGTCAAGATATACCTCTTTGCCGGATGTCGAGTCGGTCCGTACTTCCCGGGTGGGTGTGATGTCGATGGTTTCTTCCGGGGTGATGGGCAACTCAGTGGATGTATGCCGGATCGCCGGTGATGAGGCCGGAGAAACAGAGTCGGCGATCACTGCTGCCTCCAGGGCTTCCGGCGGGATAAGCATGAGGACGCACAGAAAGGCGACGAACCATGTCGACAATGGATCGAGGCGCGAGTGTGTATGGCTTATTGGACGGGTCAGTGGCATGAGATTGCGGCTGTCTGCGGAAGGTTTATCTGAGTTTCTCGAACAGCTCCACAAGCCGTTGCAGCTGATCGTCATTGTCAAACTTCAATGTGATGGAGCCTTTGCCGGATGAGGTGCGGGAGAACTTAACCGGAGTGGGGAAATAGTTGGAAAGTTCTCGTTCGAATGCTTCATACCCCCCTGCAGAGTTTGCCTTCCGTGGTTTCTCTGTGGGAGTGTCCTCTCCGAGCTGCCGGGCAATCTCCTCCACCTTGCGGACGCTCAGCCCCTGGGAGAGAATCCGGTTGTATATTTTCAGACGGGTCTTCGTGTCCTCGATGGAAAGAAGGGCGCGGGCATGCCCCATGTCGATCTTCCGGTCGCGCAGTCCGAGTTGTATTTCTGCGGGGAGTTTGAGCAGTCGCAGATGGTTGGCTATGGTAGCGCGCTTTTTCCCGAGACGTTCGGACAGGCGGTCCTGGGTGAGATTGTAGGTGTCGATGAGCTTCCGGAACGCAAGAGCCACTTCGATGGCATTGAGATCCTCGCGCTGTATGTTCTCGATCAGGGCCATTTCGGTCACTTCCGAGTCGCTTGCCGTTCGAACGTATGCCGGCACTGTCACCAGTCCGGCCATTTTCGCGGCTCTCCAGCGTCGTTCACCGGCGATGATCTGATAATTGCCGTCGGGAGTCGAGCGGAGGGAGAGTGGTTGTATCACGCCGAGTTCCCGGATGGATGCGGCGAGTTCCTCCAGTGCCTCGGCATCGAAGTTGGTGCGTGGCTGTGAAGGATTGGGTACGATAAGGGCCACCTCGATCTCATTGATGGCCGATGAGCCGCCTGTCTGGACTTCACCGACAGAGATCAGCGAGTCGAGTCCGCGTCCGAGGGCGTTTCTTTTATGGTTCATTGTCTGTTTTCTGTTTTGGCTGTTTTCCGGCGGGAGCGTGCCAGCAGATCGCGTGCGAGCTGTGTGTAGGCGATGGCCCCTCTGGAATCAGGGTCGTAGAGAATCACGGGAAGCCCGTGGCTGGGTGACTCGGAAAGCTTGATGTTGCGGGGAATTACCGTGGCAAATACCATGTCGCCGAAATGACCTTTCAGTTCCTCGAAAATCTGGTTTGCGAGCCTGAGTCGGGCATCATACATGGTGAGCAGAAATCCCTCGATCTCAAGCGAAGGTTTCAGTCGGCTTTTGATGATGCGTATGGTGTTAAGGAGCTGGGATATACCCTCAAGAGCGAAGTATTCCGACTGGACGGGTATTATCACGGAGTCGGCGGCAGTGAGGGCGTTGACGGTGATTATGCCCAACGACGGGGAGCAGTCGATGAGGATGTAGTCGTAGCGGTCGCGCATAGGTGCCAGAGCGGCTGCCATGGCCCGCTCCCTGTCGCGTCGGTTCATCAGCTCAAGTTCGGCACCTACCAGATCGATTCTGGATCCTATCATGTCGAATCCCTCGATGCATGTGTGCTGGACTGATGCCTCGGCGGGATAGTTGTCTACCAGACATTCATAAATCGAGGGATGGTCTCCCCGAGGGTCCAGACCCATTCCGGAGGTGGCGTTGGCCTGAGGATCAGCGTCGACAAGAAGCACTTTCTTCCCTTCCAGTGCCAGACACGATCCCAGATTGAACGCGGTGGTTGTCTTGCCCACTCCGCCTTTCTGGTTGGCTATCGCTATGATTTTTCCCATTTTACGTGTTTGATGAAGCTCTCCGTTTGTGGGTATCTCTTCTCCGGAGCATTCTCGGCCGGGAGATTATGACAGTCCTGTGCGGGGAACCTCGCTGTTTTCAGGCTGCAAAGTAACAATTTTTTTGTGAGACTTCACAATTTTTTGTCTTAAAGTCTCTTAATGTGTAGATAAGATCTGCAAAATTCTGTAAATTAGCATAAGACAGAACCGAGGCCGGATGCAGTTTTATTTTCCTTCAGACTGATGTGCCAGATAATTGCGTTCTTCACGTGCCACTCCTCTCCGGAAACTTGTCCAGAGCATCAGTGCGGCGGCTATGAGGGCGATCGAGAAACTGTAGTAAACACCTACGGCTTCCATTTCAAGCGTGTCGCCAAGCAGCAGCAAGGAAGGAACCCCGATGACGATATATGCCGCGATTGCAACCCACAGGAGAGGTTTTACATTGCCTGTGCCTCTCAGTGCGTTGGCGTATGTGAGTTGCACGGCGTCGCCGTATTGGTAAAGCACCAACGGCCAGATGAGAGTGTAAGCCACATTGATCACAGCCATGTCGGGGGTGAAGAGGCCTATCAGATGTTTCCCGGCCAACAGGAATGCCAGTGATGCCGCTGTGGCAAGAATCAGTGTGAGGTTAAGACCTGCCACCGCGCTCCGTCGTATGCCGTCGAAGTTATTGATGCCGTTATGGTTGGCCACACGTATTGATGTGGCAATCCCGACGCTCATATAGGTCATGAATCCGAGCTGAGCCATGGTGTTCACCACCTGATAGGCTGCCAGCTGCAGTTTGCCGAACCATCCGCAGACGATGGCCCCGAATGCCCATAGGGCACACTCTATACCGTTCTGGACCATTACCGGATAGGAAGTCGTCCATACACGCCGACGGATATCCGCAAGTTTCCCGGAACCTTTGAATGCCTCGATATACGGTCTGTAACGTTTATGACGCCGGAATACTATCACTATTGCCGTCGCGCCTGCCACCCGCGACACGAGAGTCGATATTCCGGCTCCGGTCAGTCCCATTTCAGGCATACCGCAGTGGCCGAATATAAGAATCCAGTTTCCGCAAACGTTCAGCAGATTGGCTCCCAATATTATCCACATAGGCATCTTTGTGGAGTTCAATGCGTTGGATGTCTGTTGAAATGAGTTGAAGACAGACATCGGAATCAGACTTGCGAGAACGGTCAGATAATATGGCCGTACTACCGGCATCAGTTCCTCCGGCTGTCCGAACCGGTCGAGAATAAAATACAGGCCTCCCATTATCAAGGTGAATGCGATTGCAACGGCGATATTTGCCTGAAGTCCGGCCTTGAGTGTTCTTCCGGCACCGTTGTGGTCGCCACGTCCGAACAGTGCGCCAACAAGCGGAATCATACCAGCCGCGAAACCGATCATCATCACCGTCGCCACAACAAAAAGAGAGTTGACGAAAGCGGCGGCCGCCAATTCGTCGGTGAAGTGTGCGCCGACCATCATAGTGTCGGCGAAACTGACCACAATTATTCCGGCCTGTGTCACCAGCACCGGAAATCCCAGTTTGGTCAGCTCTCTGTATTCCAGACGATAAGCGGGTGCGATATTAGGGTATCTCATGGTTGAAAAATGGTTGGTAATTGAATGCAAAATTACAAAAAAGAAAACAAATCTCCAAAGAGGTGGCGTGGTGCTATCAATAGATGGTTTGGTTTGTTAAATCAACGAATTTATGGATGTTAATAAAATTGTTTTGATAAAATTCATGAAATTTTTGTTCCTTTGGAAAAATTTATTATATTTGCCGCCGAAATATCATTCCGCTTGTGTGTTGCAGGCGAATCATTTCACTTTTCACTTCCGAACAAAAATTTTAACTACAAACAAAAGCCATGAAAAAGACCCGTAACTTCCTTATCATTGTCGGGAGTTGTCTGTTGGGAGCATGCACTCAGACCGACATTCCTGTGCCCGACGGGCCTGATCCCGGGCCGTCACAGTCTGCAACTACAAGAGTCAGACTGGCGGACGCTCTTAAGAACGCGGACGACCGTTTCTGACGGAAGCAGTGCAGTTATGGCATCAGGGAAGTCCTTTTAATAGTGAATGTCCGGGTATATATCAGAGTCAAGTCGGGTGTGCTCCATTGGCTTTAGGTCAGATTATGACGTACTACGAACATCCGGCTTCATATAGGAATATTGCTTTTAACTGGACAACGATCAAGGAATGGGTTATTTCGGGAATGGGGGCAATTCAGGATTCATCAGGAAATCTGCATAGACTTCCTAGGGCTATCGGAGACGAATTGCATGCCCAGTATGGCTCTACAAGTAGTACATCCCTGTTCGCACAATACTATCAGCAGACTTTCCAGAATTTCGGCTACAAGAGACCTGCTGATCTGAAAGTATATGATTCCTCAAAGATCAAAGGTCTGGTCGACTACCGGAACCCGGTGCTTCTATGGGGAGAATCCTCCAGTACGACCAGTCATGTATGGGTTGTGGATGGTCTTGTATTCGATTATGTGGAATATCGCAACTCGCTTGGGACAACATATTCCGGAGTCGGAACACTTTTTCACTGTGTCTGGGGGTGGGGAGGTGCTGATAACGGATACTTCAAACTTGATCCCGGAACAAAAGAATATGTTCAGGGATCAAACGGGAAATGGAAGGAAGGGGACGATTACCCAACTCAATATTCCAAAATCAACTATTGCGGAGATTTCCAGCCACAGTAAAATATTTATGTCATGAAAAAGAACAAATTTTTCTTTCTATCCATACTGTTTACAGTTGTCTGCTGCTGTATTGTGTTGTCTGCCTGCAGCAGTGAAGATCCTGAGCCGGAACAGGAGAGTGTTTACGGATATCTGTTTAATGTACAGATCTCGCCACGACTGGAAGATTCTCCCATGCTGGAAGCGTATCGAAGAGATGATGCTTATGGGCTGCTGAAAGGCGAGGGTGCGTATGTTGAGAATATTCTCAAACATAACACGTCAGGGTTTACATTCAAGGCTGACCCTGCGATGGACGTGGAACTGAAATCGATAATTCTGAATTTCGACACAGTGTCATTCTCGGACATCAATGAGGGGATTCATACGTTTGAATGTGGGGCAAAACTGACAATGTATTCTGACACGGAATTTTCAGTGTCCGGACTGCCGGAATTTGTCATGCCATATCAATGGCATAACACCGCCTATATATTTTTCGACATGAAGCCTTCATTTTCTTTGATCATGAAGAATTCCGGCATGACGGAAAGTATAAATTATGAAGGGGAACGGATGCCGGTTGGTGTTTGTCTATATGACTACTATCATAATTTTACTGAATAATTAGATTACAGGATAGTTATTTGATATATAAAGGGTGTGGTACGGGTAAGGCCGCACCCCTTTGCGTTCTCAGGAAATGGAAGTCTGGGTGGATTTGGTGGCGTCGGGATTAATTACTATTTTTGTACATTGAAGTCGGTATAGGGTATTTACCGGGTTCATTTATAATACGAATTTAATTAAATCGAACTTACCTATATAATGAAAACCAGACATTTGGCTTTAGCCGCCGCTATCGGAGCGGCAATTGCCGCTCCTCATGCCGACGCATGTACGAATCTTATCGCCGGAAAGAATGCCACTACCGACGGGTCAGTGATGGTGACTTACGCTGCGGACAGCCATACTCTTTACGGGATGCTGACACATACGCCTGCCGCCACCCACGCGCCGGGTGAGATGCGCAAAGTGGTGGAATGGGACACCAACAAACCTCTTGGTGAGATTCCCCAGCCCGCGCGTACCTATAACGTGGTGGGTAATATCAACGAGCATCAGGTGGCGATAGGAGAATCCACCTGGGGAGGCCACAAGGAGTTGGTGGATACTACCGGCAACAGTATTATCGACTACGGATCGCTTATCCAGATTGCCCTTGAACGCTCAAAGACCGCCCGTGAGGCGATCGATGTGATGACCTCATTGGTTGACAAGTACGGCTATGCATCTTCGGGAGAATCGTTCTCTATCGCCGACAAAAACGAGGTGTGGGTGCTTGAGATGATAGGCAAGGGGGCCGAGAAGGGAGCTGTCTGGGTGGCTGTGCGGATCCCAGACGATGCCATCAGCGGTCATGCCAATGAGCCGCGCATCCGCAAGGTGAATTTCAAGGACAAGAAGAATGTGCTCCATTCGAAGGATGTGATCTCCTTTGCCCGCAAACGCGGTTATTTCTCAGGGAAGGATGAGGATTTCTCTTTTGCAGACGCATACGAGGTGCATGATCCTTCCACGCGCCGCGGCTGCGATGCCCGGGTATGGAGCTTCTTCCGCCGCTACAGTCCCGATATGGAGAAGTATTATGCCTGGTGTGCCGGTACGTCCGATGAGCCGATGCCCCTTTATATCGTTCCCGACAAAAAGGTGAGCCTTAAGGATATGCAGGAGCGTATGCGCGACCATTTCGAAGACACACCGTTTAATATGACCTCCGACATAGGTGCCGGCCCTTACCATGTGCCTTACCGTTGGCGTCCGATGAGCTATCAGGTGGATGGAAAGGATTATGTGATGGAACGCGCCATCGCCACCCAGCAGACAGGCTGGAGTTTTGTCAGTCAGAGCCGTGCCGATCTTCCGGACCCTGTGGGAGGAGTGCTATGGTTCGGCACAGACGACACCAATACATCCGTCTACATGCCGTTTTATTGCAGCATGACCGAGGTCCCTGCCGAGATCGGCCCCGGTGACATCAATACGTTTGACATGAATTCCAATTTCTGGATGACAAACTGGGTGGCCAATCAGGCTTACAACCGCTATGATCAGATGATTCCAGACATCCGTAAGGTGCAGGGACAGCTTGAGGATAAGTTCCAGTCCACACGCAAGGCCCGTGAGGCAGAACTCTCGGCGATGGCTCAGGCCGGAGATATGGCTGCTCTGACGGCATCTGTCAACAAAGAGGGTGCCGAGATAGCAAAAGAAGCCACGGATGCATATCGTGATCTGGCTAAATATCTCATGGTGAAATATATGGACGGCAACCGCAAGAAAACCGACGCCGACGGGAAATTCATCTATACCGAGCACGGGCTTCCCGCGTCTCCCGATTTCCCCGGTTACGACAAACGGTATTACGAAGAGATAGTCCGCACCACCGGCAACCATTTCCTTGCTGATCCTAATAAAAAATAAGAATCATGTCAAATTCGCGAACCAATCCGGCATACGCCAGACAGATAGAAAAAGACCGGCGTCTGCTTGAACTCCTTTCGCAGACTTTCGGCAACATTTCCGCCGCCGGAACCGAGATCATAAATCTGGAGGCGATACTCAATCTCCCGAAGGGCACGGAGCATTTCGTGGCTGACATCCACGGTGAGCATGAGGCTTTCGCCCATATCCTCAAGAATGCTTCAGGCAATATCAAGCGCAAGGTGAACGATCTCTTCGGGACTACAATGCGTGCCGACGAGATACGCGAGCTCTGTTCGCTCATTTATTATCCGGAGAAGAAACTTGAGTATATCCGGGCATCGGAAGAGAATATCGAGGACTTCTACGGCATAACTCTGCACCGCCTGGTGAAAGTGCTCCAGACAGTCTCGGCCAAATACACTCGTTCCAAGGTGAGAAAGGCACTTCCAAAGGAATTCGCTTACATAATAGAGGAGCTTCTGCATGAAGTTCCTTCGGAGAAAAAGGCCGGATATTACAACCGTGTCATAGAGACCATAATCTCCACCGAACAGGCCGACAGTTTCATAATCGCCATCTGCAACGTGATACAGCGTCTGAGCATTGACCGGCTGCATATCCTCGGAGATGTGTACGACCGGGGACAGGGGGCGCATATCATAATGGACACCCTCCTGAATTATCAGGACTATGACATACAATGGGGCAATCACGACGCCTTGTGGATGGGTGCTGCGGCAGGCAACGACTGCTGCATAGCCAATGTGCTCCGCATATCGCTCCGTTATGACAACATGGCCACGCTGGAGGATGGCTACGGTATTAATCTTGTCCCTCTCGCCACTTTTGCCATGGAGACTTATGGCGATGATCCATGTAAGATCTTCGAACCGAAAGTCCCTTCCGGTGATTCTTCGCTGTCACTGAAAAACCGACGGATAATCGCCAAGATGCACAAGGCCATCAGTGTGATCCAGTGGAAACTTGAGGCCGCTCTGATCAAGAAGCATCCCGAATGGAAGATGAACGACCGCAATCTCCTCCATCTGATCGATATGGAGAAGAAAACGGTCACTATAGACGGCAAGGACTATCCGATGCCCGATGTCAATTTCCCGACTGTCGATCCTGCCGATCCGTATGCGCTGTCGGATGAGGAGGCGGAACTGGTGGAGAAACTTGTACATTCCTTCAAGATCTCGGACAAGCTCAAACGCCATATAGGAATTTTCTTCTCACATGGTTGCATGTACAACGTATGCAACGGAAATCTCCTTTTCCACGCCTCGATCCCTATGAATGAAGACGGCACGCTGAAGGAGGTAGAGGTGATGGGCCGTAAATACAAAGGACGAGAACTGCTACACAGTGTGGGAATGCTGATGCGTGCGGCCTTCAACAATGATACGCCCCGGGAGGTGCGCGACTATGCTGTGGACTATTATTTCTACATCTGGTGTGGTCCCGATTCACCTCTCTTCGATAAGTCGAAGATGGCGACATTCGAACGTTATTTCCTTACCGACAAGGCAGTACGGCATGAGGAGAAGGGCCATTACTATCGTCTGCGCCAGGACCCGGAGGTATGCGACCGATTGCTTGACGCATTTGGTGTGACAGGTAAACACCGACATATCATCAACGGACATGTGCCTGTCAAGGCTGGTGACGGGGAGAATCCGGTCAAGGCCGGGGGAAAGCTGATGGTGATCGACGGAGGTTTCTCAAAAGCCTACCACGATACTACCGGTATTGCCGGATACACACTTGTGTATCATTCGCGCGGATTGCAGCTTGTGCAGCACGAACCATTCACCTCGGCCGAGGATGCGGCCCGCAACGGCTCAGACATCAAGAGCACCACGCAGATTGTGGAGCTTAACGCCGATCCGGTCTGTGTCCGCGATACAGACATAGGCGTAGAACTGCAGGGACAGATCGATGAACTTATGGAGTTGCTGTTCGCATATCGCCACGGAATTATAAAGGAGAGGTGATTCGCATGCGGCTCATACCCGATACTCTTAGAGGCTGTTTAAAAATGCTTGTTAACGCAGAGCCGGAAGATTTGTGATGGATTTATCCCTACGGCAAAGGAGCATAGCGGGCTATGTGACTGAGCCAAAGGGATAAAGACGCGCAAAGATTACGGAATAACGGCAAGTATTTCTGCAAAGCCTCTTTAAAGGAATTTAATGTTTTAATCTGAATGGTGTCTTTTCCGTTAATCCGCCTTTATTCCTCGGTCACATATCCCGATATGCTCCTTCCTCATAAAGTGCGCCTTAACAAAAAATCCACCACTCTGCGTCTAACAATGATTTTTAAACAGCCTCTTAGAAAAGAGACTTGGTTTTTCCTTGTCTCGTTTCTAATCCTCGCGGCTCAGTTTACCGTATTCAGAATTTATGAGCCGGATGGCGTATACTCGCTTCATTCACGCATATTTCTTTCCGTAGCCGATGCTGCTGTGATATGTCTGCCGTGGTTTCTCGTCCCTCCCCGTTGGCGTGTGTCTATTCTGTTGCCGATGCTGGGAGTCCCGTTATATCTGTTGGTCAATCTCCTGTATGCCCGGAATTTCAATGGATTGCTGCCTATATCACAAATATTTTCCGGGGCCAGTTACAATAGAATTGTGTTCCGTTCCGGAATCGCATCTCTTCAGATGTCAGACATACTGTTCGGATTGCTGACTATTCTCTACGTGGGTATTTTTCTGATTTTCCGTCCGTGGAGATTCCGGATTCAATATCCATGGCGGATGAAGATAGCAGGATGTGCAACAGTGACCGTCCTTTTCATTGCGCAGACCGTATTCATGCATTATGCGGCGTTGACCTGGCATAAAATTATTCCGGGAAATTATTCGTTGGAACGGCATATTGAAGTGGTACGTCTGAAATTCACAGATGGGAATCGTACACAAAGACTTGCCTTCACCGGTTGGCCACTTTATTTTGTCCTTGAGATATGGCAGGTGATACGTCCGGTCGACGGACTGACGCATGACGAGAGACGCGAAGTAGATAGATTCCTGAAATCACAGAGCAGCCCTCTATCCTTGCTTTGTAAGATCGAGGATAACAGACGTAAAAATCTTATAGTGATAGTGGTGGAATCTCTTGATGCCCAGATAGTAGGGTTGTGCGATTCATCAGGTAAGCCATTGTTTCCGTTTATAAATTCACTGGCACATACTCCCGGGTCATTGAAATTCTCACGTATGCGCCCCCTTGTGGGTGAAGGCCGGTCCTCTGATGGAAATCTGATCTACACTACGGGTTTGCTCCCGATACCCGGTACCTCCGTGGCTAATTTTTATGCTGATCAGGATTTTCCATCTCTACCGCGTGCTTTGTCAGATCATCATGCGGTGGAGATTCTTGCCGAAGGGCCTGGGATATGGAATCACGGACGTACGAATGTCGCGTATGGCTATTCCGGCATGTATCCACATGCCGGAGAAGATCGTATTCCGGGCGAACGGGTAGACTCTGCATGTTTCGCAAACGCATTGGATATTCTTTCTACCCTTCCACAACCCTTCATGGCACAGATTTTCACTTTGGAGATGCACTCCCCGTTCATACACTCTTGTGAGGCACTCTCCCCGTTACCACGACTATCGGGCCTTTCCAAAGAGGAATATGTTTATCTTAAGCGTGTCGCTCTATTTGAGGAGGGATTGAGATTGTTTTTCGCAGGCTTGGAAAAGAACGGATTGATCGACAAGTCCGTGATAGTAATTGTTTCCGATCACAATACTTGTGGGAATGATACTCATGGAGACTTCCTGACCGATCCCTCATGCTTTTTGCTGATACTCAACTCCGGGGTGTCTCCAGCGGTCAGTTCCGACAGTGTGGAGATTTCTCAGGCGGACGTTTATCCTACGATTCTCGACATTTTCGGAAGCCGTTACCGTTGGCGTGGGTTCGGACGTTCGCTTCTACGCGACCCCAGACTATTCCATTCTGATGGAATAAAGACTGGATCTGACACTCTTCCGCCGGACTATCCTTCCGCGGATGCGTGGCGACTTTCGCGGCGTATGATCCAGACCCATACTTTGCCGACTCCCTGAACCTTCAAACGATCTTTTACTTAAAAATGAGAATAGACATAATCACAGTGCTTCCTGAAATGCTTGAATCGCCGCTAAACTGTTCGATTCTTAAGCGTGCACAGGACAAGGGCCTTGCCGAAATAGTGGTTCATAATCTCCGCGACTATACTCTCAGCAAACACCGGAAAGTGGATGATTACCCTTTTGGCGGAGAGGCCGGGATGGTGATGATGATCCAGCCGGTGGACGCTTGTATCTCCCACCTCAGGAGCCAGCGGGAATATGATGAGGTGATCTTTACATCACCCGATGGAGAGACACTTGACCAACCGATGGCAAATTCGCTCTCAATGCTCGACAATATCATCATACTCTGTGGTCATTACAAGGGTGTTGATTACCGTATCCGGGAACATCTTGTAACCCGTGAGATCTCCATAGGCGACTATGTCCTGACAGGTGGTGAACTTCCCGCCATAATCATCGCCGACTCCCTTGTGCGTCTTATTCCCGGTGCGATAGGCGACGAACAGTCGGCACTCTCGGATTCCTTCCAGGATAATCTTCTCGCGCCACCGGTCTATACGCGTCCGGCGGAATATAAGGGTTGGAGAGTGCCGGAGATTCTGCTGTCCGGACATGAAGCCAGGATTGCCGACTGGCGTCATGAACAGGCTCTGGAACGCACCCGCAGGCTCCGTCCCGATCTGCTTCTGTAGCCATCAGAAAAACCTGCCGGGGCATTCATTTGTAATGTTGTTATGATGGTGAATCTTACAAATGGTATGAAACGGGTGTCCCTTATCGGACTGGTCGTAGCTCTCGGTATTGTTTTCGGCGATATAGGGACTTCACCGCTTTACGTGATGAAGGCGGTCACGGCTGTCAATCCCGATTTTGATGCGGACTATATCATAGGGGTCTGTTCTTGTGTTATATGGACTCTCACTCTTCAGACCACTTTCAAGTATGTGATCATTGCCCTTCAGGCCGACAACAAAGGGGAGGGTGGTATCCTCGCTCTGTTTTCGCTTCTGAAGAAACTTCCTGTCAGATGGTTATATCTTGTGGCGGCAATAGGTGCCGCTGCCCTCATCGCCGATGGGGTGATCACACCGGCCGTCACTGTCACTTCAGCCATAGAGGGCCTCACATCTGTCACGCATAAAATACCCGTGATGCCATTGGTGGTTGCTATCATAATCGGTATTTTCCTTATGCAAAGGGCCGGTACGGGGCGGATTGGGAAGTGGTTCGGACCGTTCATGCTTGTATGGTTTCTGATGCTCGGAGTACTCGGTTGCCTCCATCTGGCCGACTGTGGTGCCATCTGGAAGGCCTTCAATCCATGGTATGCCGTAAAGCTGCTGATCGACTTTCCCGGTTGGTTTCTGATTCTCGGAGCTGTCTTCCTGTGTACCACCGGCGCGGAGGCTCTTTATTCCGATCTGGGCCATTGTGGCCGACTGAATATCTCTGTAAGCTGGATATTTGTCAAGATCATGCTTATACTCAATTATCTGGGACAAGGAGCATGGCTGATTGGAAATGGTCCGGTAGCTACTGCAGGTCAGAATCCTTTCTATGGCATAATGCCGCATGCCATGCTGGTGCCGGGAGTGATCATGTCTGCAGGAGCTGCCATAATAGCCAGTCAGGCACTTCTGAGTGGATCGTTTACTATTTTCAGTGAAGCCATGGGACTTGATTTCTGGCCCAGAATGCGGGTAAAGTATCCTTCCGACGAGAAAGGGCAGATCTATATTCCTGTTGTCAACTGGACGCTTCTGGCCGGGTGCCTTGGCACGGTGATTCTCTTCCGTACGTCAGCACGTATGGAGGCTGCTTACGGACTGGCGATAACCATCACGATGCTTATGACAACCCTGCTGCTTGCCTTCTGGCTTCACCATCGTGGTGTCCCGAAGTGGTGTGTCGCCATATTTCTGTGTTTTTATGTGGCACTTGAGGGATGCTTTTTCGTTGCCAATCTGTTCAAATTCACACATGGAGGATGGTATACCATGCTTATCGCCGGTCTGGCGGTCTTTGTGATGGTCGCTTGGCGGAATTCCACCAGAATAAAAGATTCGTTTACCGAGTTCAAGAGCATTGACGACTATCTCGGGGTCATATCGGATATAAAATCCGACGCCGGGATACCGAAATATGCGTCTAACGTCATTTATTTCTCCCATGCTCCGGAGGCTGGTCTGGTGGAGAGCAAGTTGATGTATTCCATAGTCAACAAGCAACCAAAACGGGCAGATCATTACTGGATAATAAGGATTGAATATACGGACGCTCCCGACACGCTTGAATATGATGTGACCGTGCCGATAGAAGACACGCTGTATTGCGTGAACCTTCGTATCGGTTACAGAGTAGAGCCACAGATCACTCTATATCTGCGTCAGATTGTGGAAGACCTTGTTGCTTCCGGTCAGCTTGAACTGACCAGCGGGTATGCTTCTCTGCGTAAGAGGAAGATCCCAGGTGACTTCCGTTTTATAGTGCTTCACAGGCTTTTTTCGCGTGGGAGCTCATGCCGGCCATCTCAGAGACGCCTGATGCTTCTGCATGATGCCATTTCCAGAATCGGAGTTTCCGACCAGAATGCTCTTGGTCTGGACACAAGCAGCGTGACTGTGGAGACTGTTCCGTTGATTATCAACAGTGCCCCGGCTTGCCGTGTACAGCGGGTGTATTCCTGAGCAGTATGGATATATAAAAAAGAAACGCATGGGGTTTATTTTCCCATGCGTCCTTTTTAGGATTCTCGTATATCAGACACCGCGTCCGTGGCAGTTCTTGTATTTCTTGCCTGAGCCGCATGGACAAGGGTCGTTGCGACCGATTTTCGGATCGGCTTTTATCGGCTGGCGGGGTGCAGCGGGACGATTCACGTTCTGGGCTGCCTGACGCTGTGCCGATTCTCCCTCGTATGTGTCGCGGGTAGTGGAATAGTTCGCGTATGGGTTCACATCCGGTGCGGCGGAATATTCGCGATGGATTGTGGCCTGTGCGGCCTGTGCGGCTTCCTGACGTCGACGCTCCTCTTCTGCGGCGGCTTTTGCCTCCTCATAGTCGGGCACTGCAAGTTTACCGCGCATGAGAGTTGCCACAGCTTTAGAGTTCATTTCCCAGAGCATCTTTTTCCATAGTTCGTATGCCTCGAGTTTGTAGATGACAAGAGGGTCTTTCTGTTCGTATGAGGCATTCTGCACGGATTTGCGGAGCTCATCCATCTCGCGGAGCTGTTCCTGCCAGGCTTTGTCGATCGAGGAGAGGAGTACGGCCTTCTCCCATGCTTTTACAAGAGGTTTGCATCCGTTGTTGTAAGACTCCTCGATGTCTGCGCGGATGTTGAACATGCGGCGTCCGTCCGTTATCGGCACGCCCACCAGTCCGGTGGCTCCACGCTCCTCTACAAATTCCTTGATATAGGGTGCGGCTCCCTGAGCCATCTTCTCACGCTTGCGGGCGAGATTGCTCATGGCTTCGTCGGCCAGACGATCTGTCACGGCAGATGTGTCAAGACGTGTGTATTCCTCAGCGGTGAAGGGAGCTTCTATGGCAAGCGATTTGCGTACCTTCTCGTCAAATTCCTCAAATCCTCCCTCGTAGGTCTGGGATGCGATGTCCTGTGCCACTTCGTAGATCATATTGGCGATGTCGGTGCCGATGCGTTCTCCTTTGAGAGCGTTCTGACGTCGTCCGTAGACTCCACGTCTCTGGGCATTCATCACGTCATCGTATTCCACAAGACGTTTACGTATGCCGAAATTGTTTTCCTCCACACGCTTCTGGGCGTTCTCGATGCTCTTTGTGACCATCTTCGACTCGATCATGTCGCCCTCTTCGAATCCGAGTCGGTCGAGTGTCTTCACGATGCGTTCGTTGGCGAAAAGACGCATCACAGTATCTTCGAACGATACGAAGAATACGGAACTTCCCGGGTCGCCCTGACGTCCTGCACGGCCGCGCAACTGTCTGTCCACACGACGGCTCTCATGACGTTCGGTGCCTATGATGGCGAGACCTCCGGCATCTTTCACCTCCTGAGGCAGTTTGATGTCGGTGCCACGTCCTGCCATGTTGGTGGCAATCGTCACAGTGCCTTTCTTACCGGCCTGGGCCACTATGTCTGCCTCTTTCTGGTGGAGTTTGGCGTTGAGCACCTGATGGGGAATCTTGCGGAGCTGCAGCATCTTGGAGAGAAGTTCGGAAATCTCCACCGAAGTCGTGCCGACAAGGACCGGACGGCCTTGCTCCACCATCTGCTGCACCTCGTCGATGACTGCGGCGTATTTCTCCTTCTTGGTGCGGTATACGCGGTCGTTCTGGTCGTTGCGTATCACAGGTCGGTTGGTGGGTATCTCCACCACCTCAAGTTTATATATGTCGTAGAACTCTCCCGCTTCTGTCATTGCTGTACCGGTCATGCCTGCGAGTTTGCGGTACATGCGGAAATAGTTCTGGAGCGTGATGGTCGCGTATGTCTGTGTGGCGGCCTCTACTTTCACGCCCTCCTTGGCCTCGATGGCCTGATGCAGACCGTCGCTGTAGCGTCGTCCCTCCATGATGCGGCCTGTCTGCTCGTCGACGATCTTGATCTTGTTGTCATCGATCACATACTCCACATCCTTGTCGAAAAGCGTGTAGGCCTTAAGAAGCTGGTTGACGGTATGCACGCGCTCGGCCTTTACAGAGTAGTCCTGTAGCAGCCGGTCTTTCTTCTCGGTTTTTTCGTCGGCAGACAATTCCTCGTTGTCGACCTGAGAAAGTTGTGCGGCAATGTCGGGAAGGATGAAGAATTCAGGATCCTGGGTGGCTCCCGTAAGCACTTCGATACCCTTGTCGGTAAGCTCGATGCTGTGGTTCTTCTCGTCAATCACGAAATAGAGAGGTTCGACAGCCTTCGGCATCTCGCGATTGTTGTCCTGCATATATTTTCCTTCGGTCTTCAAGAGTAGTTGCTTTATGCCGTCTTCAGACAGGTATCGTATCAGCGGGCCATGCTTCGGAAGAGCCTTGTATACCCTGAAAAGAGCCAGGCCTCCGTCTTCCAGAAGTTTATCGGCCGAGAGGGGTTTATGTCCGGGTTGGTCGCGGTCGTGGTCATATTGGGCGATCTTCTCCGGATCGCCGCTCATGGCAGCACCGATTTTTCCTTTTGCCTCAAGGAGAAGGTTCTGGGCCAGTTTGCGCTGGGCTGCCACCACTTTCTCTACATTGCCTTTGAACTCATTGAACATCTGGTCGTCGCCTTTGGGTACCGGACCGGATATGATAAGCGGGGTACGGGCATCGTCGATAAGCACAGAGTCAACCTCGTCGACGATGGCGTAATAGTGTTGGTCGCGCTGCACAAGGTCGTCGGGCAGAGTGGCCATGTTGTCACGGAGATAGTCGAAACCGAACTCGTTGTTGGTGCCGAAAGTGATGTCGCACTGGTATGCATGGCGGCGTTCCTCGGAATTGGGTTCTGTCTTGTCGATGCAATCCACGGTGAGTCCGTGGAACTGGTAGAGCGGGCCCATCCACTCGGAGTCGCGTTTGGCAAGATAGTCGTTGACTGTCACCACATGCACACCTTCTCCGGTCAGGGCGTTGAGAAACACCGGAAGCGTTGCGACGAGAGTCTTTCCCTCACCGGTGGCCATCTCCGCGATGTTGTTGCTTGCCTTGTCGCCCTGCATTATGCCGTGGAGCACCATGCCGCCTATGAGCTGTACGTCATAGTGCACCATGTCCCATTTCATCATGTTGCCTCCGGCTGTCCATTCATTCTTATAGATGGCCTTGTCTCCATCGATGCTGACGAAATCCTTGCCTGCCGCGGCGAGTTCACGGTCAGCTTCAGTGGCTGTCACCTCTATTGTATCGTGGGAGGCGAAACGACGGGCTGTCTCCTTTACGATGGCGAATACTTCCGGAAGTACTTGATCGAGTTTCTGGGCATACATCTTGAAGCAGTCCTCGCGGAGGTCGTCGATCTCTTTCCAGAGCGGTTCGCGCTTGTCGTAGTCGAGAGTCTCGATCTCGGCACGGATCTCGGCCATGCGGTCCTTGTAGTTTTTTGCCTCACCACGTATGTCATCACGTATGGCGGAGATACGTACGCGCAGCTCGTCGTTTGATATATCTTTTATCTTGGCGGAAATCGGGTTGATCTCTTTATTGAGACGCTGCCACAACGGACGCACTGCGCGTTCGCTTTGATCGCCGAAGATTTTCTTCATTATATTGCTGATTCCCATATATGTAGATATGCTGTTTTTGTGGGGTTACATTAATTTTGCGTTTCCGGCACGACAAAGCACCGGAAATAATCCGCAAATTTAGCTAAAATAATTGGATTCAGGAAATTTCGGCCATTTCAGAGCATGATGGGCCGAAGCTCGACTCCATTCGGCGACCTGATACGCAGAATCTGTGTGACGGTCGGGGCAAGACGCCGGACATCGACGGGGGTGTCAATGATGCGTGGAGCGGTGCCGGGAGCCATGATGAAAGCCGGGGTGGAGACCATGGAGTCTCTGGTGGGCTGGGTATCGGTCGGGAAGCGGGTGTCGTCGCTTACGTTCCATCCTGGCTGGAAATCTATGTATAGATCTCCGCATGTGCGCAGGTCTATGCCCCGACGCAGTGATGCCAGACGGGGTGTGGCTTCCGAGATGATGTCGGTGACAGTATATGCGCCCCGTACGCCACTCATGCGACTCATGAATTCGCTGGCGGCGCGTGCCACATCGTCGGCATTGAGTTTGCGGGTCTCTATATTGCGGTGGTCGAGATATATCTGTGGGCCGTGAAAGCCGCATATATAGTCAGCGTTGCCGAAACGTGCCGACAGGAAAGCGTTCAGCAGCGACAAAGCTCTTTTTTTTGAGAAATCTCCTCCCGGAATGCGATATTTCGGATCGTCGACGCTGGCGTCGTTGTAATATCCGGTGGAGGTAAGGTAAATGACAGTATTATCCAGTCCCGGGCCCTCTTCTATGGCGTCGAAAAGACGTTGGAGTTGCCTGTCGAGACGGATGTAGGTGTCTTCAAGTTCAAGACGGAAATCGCCGTCTTTCACATATTTGAAAGGTGTGGCTGTATAAGCCACTCCAAGCATGTCGATCGCGTCGCCTCTTCCTCCGAGACGCAACTGTTTTATATAATCAACAGCGATATCCGTCACTTCTCGGTTTGCCATCGGCGATAGTGCCCATCGCCGGTATGCGTCGCGGTCGTTGACAGGAAATGTATGACGGAAAGGATAATATCGTTTCTGTGCCGGTATTCCTGGATATTGGTCAAGTTCCAGCGCAGGTTCCCATCTCATGGTGTCGAGTGTGGCGGCGGGAGAGGCACTGCGGTTGCGCAGTGCTACCGGCAACGGCAGTTCCTTATACCATCCGGAGGTGGTCCATCTTCCTGATTCGGGGTCGAGCCATACGGCGGAAGTACCCGCATGTCCGGCAAGGGCAACAGCCTGCTGGGGATTTACAGCAATACTGTAGACTGCTCCGAGTCCGATGCCGTCGATGGCTACCTCGTCGCTGATAGTCGACAGAAGAAGATTCTCGGGTGAGTATCTCCCCTGTATAGGAGTGGTGGAGGCCAATGTCTCGCGGGAATTGCGGCTCTGGCGGTCGAATGTCTCGGCTGCGGCTATTCCGTTGGCTGAAGGATCGCTGCCGGTCTGGACCACCGCAGTGGCGCATACCGCATCGGACACCGTCGGAGGGAAAGATACATCACGGAGATATGCGCCCTTCTGCATCAGGAGGTTGAATCCCCGCTCTCCGAAATGGCGGCGCAGATATTCGATATAGTCTGTGCGCAGCTGATCGACCACTATTCCCACCACTAAACGAGGTCGTGACGAATCTGCCATAAGCATTGAGTTGATGCCTACGAGCGAACATATCACGGTGGTTAGGATTCTTTTCATTTTGGTCTGCGTGGGGATTTCTGCCTCGGCGTTTTCCGTTTTGGTCTTGCCGGTTCTTTCCGTTTTCCTATATTGGAACTTTTTTTGAACGAGATTATTGTGTATGTGGCTCCGAGTGCCACTGCCGAGGCCATCAGCGGAAAGAAGGCTGGGTTCGCACTCTGTGGCTGGAACGGCCATACCAGAAGAAGGAGACCGACTGATATCAGGTTATACCAGTTCATTATCAACGCCAAGGTGCGGGTTCGCTGCCACCATACTGTCAGGGCTGTGATAAGTTGGAGAGGATTCAGCCAGACTATCAGTGCATTGGGCGACGTAGCCTCATGTTCCGACACAAAGACGAGAAATGTAACTACACAGCCTGCCATACCACACAGTCCGAAATAGATTGTCCACCAGAGGCGGGAAATACGTTTTTTCCACCCGTCGAACACACATATACCGAGTGTGGATATAAATATGAGTATGGACAGAAACATAGGTGTGGCCCACCAGGGAGTGGGGGGGAGAGTGGCATCTGGTACGCCTTCGTTGAGCACACGCGATGCCTTGACCAGTCTGCGACCGTCGGTTGTGTGGGCGGTAGCGGCGCGTTGCATCATGTCGAGAGGGACAAACATCTCATCTTTCCCTCTGAGGGGAAGGTCTATTCCGGATCCGAGAGCGAGGTCTATCCCGAACTGATACCAGGGGTAATTTTTATGGAAGGCCCGCATTTCGCGTCTGAAAGTGCCGTGGCGTACGCTGTCGGTATATATTACTTTCTGTCCCAGTGTCTCGTCGATTCGGTCGACAATTCGTGTTGCGCAGTTGTCGCGCACATAATTATATCGGTAGGTGCGGTTTTCGGGAAGAGCTTCACGGCGTAGGCGTGAGAGAAGCCTGGCGGCCTCCCTCTGGGTGAGATTGAGGTCCTGTTCCACCACACGACGGTTGCTCTGTCGATACTCCGGCATGAACCATGCGAAAGGATAGGAGGACAACATGTAGTCGGTCTCTCCCTTCACGAAGCGGTAGAGGAAGTTGGGAGTGTTGAAATCGAAAGTGCCATAGTTCCATACGGAGTCGATGCCCTCTCCGCGTATACGTATGGCTTCATGGCCGCATAGTTCATAGACTTCATCACCTGGCCAGCATGTGATAAGACTGACTGTCAGCGGACTGTTTTCTCCCGATGAAATCGCCTCTTCCTGGCCGGATGAGGCAAAAAGAGGTGTCACCGATGCCATGACAAGCATCGGTAACACCATCAATATACTGAGTGGACGGTTCAATACTCGCAATTGTTCGGATATCGGGGGAAGGGAATCACGTCGCGGATGTTCTGCATTCCGGTCACGAACAGCACAAGACGTTCGAATCCGAGTCCGAATCCGGAATGAGGCACTGTGCCGAAGCGACGTGTATCAAGATACCAGTCCATGCCGGTAATTCCGAGTTCATCGACGCGCTTCTGAAGTTTCTCAAGATTCTCTTCGCGCTGCGAACCGCCGATTATCTCACCGATTTTCGGGAAGAGGACATCCATGCCGCGTACGGTTTTGCCGTCGTCGTTGAGCTTCATGTAGAACGCCTTTATCTCTTTTGGATAGTCCGTCATGATCACCGGCTTTCTGAAATGCTCTTCCACAAGGAAACGTTCATGTTCGGAAGCAAGGTCGGCTCCCCAATATACAGGGAATTCAAATTTCTTTCCGCTTTCTTCAAGGATTCTGATACCTTCAGTGTATGTGATGCGGGCAAAATCGTTGCTCACCACGAAGTCGAGGCGATCACGGAGACCTTTGTCGAAATGCTCGGCGAGGAAGTCGATATCGTCGGCGCAGTGTTCAAGCGCATATCTGACGCAGTATTTGATGAACTCCTCGGCGAGGTCCATGTTGTCCTCGATTTCATAGAAGGCCATCTCCGGTTCTATCATCCAGAATTCCGAAAGATGACGGGGAGTGTTGGAGTTCTCGGCACGGAAAGTCGGTCCGAACGTGTATATGCATCCGAGTGCGGTGGCCCCGAGTTCTCCTTCAAGCTGACCGGAGACAGTCAGGCTTGTCTGGCGTCCGAAGAAATCCTGGGAATAGTCGATTTTTCCATCTTCCGTGCGCGGAGGATTCTCCATGTCGAGGGTGCTGACCTGGAACATCTCTCCCGCCCCTTCACAGTCGGAGGCTGTGATAAGTGGGGTGTGAAAATAGTAGAACCCTTTGTCATTGAAAAATTTATGCACGGCAAACGCAAGAGCGTGACGTATGCGCAGAACTGCTCCGAAAGTATTGGTGCGCGGACGCAGATGGGCTATCTCGCGCAGAAACTCAAGCGAGTGTCCTTTCTTCTGGAGAGGATATTTTTCCGGATCGGCTGTACCGTAGATTTCAAGTCCGGCAGCCTGCACCTCGACACTCTGCCCTTTCCCCTGTGAGGCCACAAGCTCTCCCTGCACGTGGATTGACGCACCGGTGGTGATGGCTTTCAGATCGTCGTCGGAAAAGCGGCTGAGGTCGAAGACAATCTGAAGATTTTTTATTGTGGAACCGTCATTTAATGCCACAAACTGCACATTCTTGTTGCCACGGCGCGTACGCACCCAGCCCTTTACATCAACTTCGTGACCTGTGAATCTGTCAGGCTCGCGGAGAATGTCGGCAATCAGAGTTCTCTTTATGGTTTTCATTGGTCTGTGTCTTGGATTGTATGAGTATAGGACGCGCGGAAGCGCGTCCCTGCCCATTGTTTATTCGAAGGCTCCCATGCGAAGGAAGTTGACCTCTTCCTGTGTGAGGTAACGCCAACGGCCACGGGGCAGATTCTTTTTGGTGAGACCGGCGAAATATACGCGGTCAAGTTTGGTGACGCGGTAGCCGAGATGCTCGAATATGCGACGTACGATGCGGTTGCGTCCGGAATGGATTTCGATCCCGGCCTGGTTGCGGTCGTTCTCGGAAACATAACTGATAGCATCGGCATGGATCTCACCGTCTTCAAGTTCGATGCCGTCAGCAATGCGCTGCATGTCCTCCTCCGTGATATCTTTGTCGGTCCAGACGTGGTAGATCTTTTTCTTGACAAACTTCGGATGTGTGAGCTTGGATGCCAGATCTCCGTCGTTGGTGAGAAGAAGCACGCCGGTGGTGTTGCGGTCAAGGCGTCCTACGGGATAAATGCGCTCCTGACAGGCATTCTTGACTACATCAAGCACGGTAGTACGTCCGTTGGGGTCATCGCTGGTGGTGACACAGTCCTTGGGTTTGTTGAGGAGCACATAGCACTTTTTCTCCGGTGTGACTACCTTGCCGTCGTATTCCACCACGTCGCTGCGGGTGATCTTTGTGCCGAGTTCGGTGACAACGGTGCCGTTGACAGAGACCTTGCCGTCTGTGATATATTCGTCGGCCTCTCTACGGGAGCAGATACCGGCATTTGCCATATATTTGTTGAGACGGATCTGTTCGTTGGGATCGATGTCGTCGAGTACGTATTCGATCTGTTTCGGCCGCGGGGTGAAGCGCATGGTCGGTTTCTGCTTGTTGCGGAAACCTTGCTGGTTGCGGTTGTTCTGCCGATTCTGCTGATAGCCGCCCTGCCGATTCTGTTGATAGCCATTCTGCTGGTTGTAACCACCCTGCTGGCCATAACCGTTCTGTCGGTTCTGGTTGTTATAACCGCCCTGCCGGTTCTGGTTGTAACCACCCTGCCGATTCTGGTTATAACCGCCTTGTCTGTTCTGGTTGTAACCGCCCTGCCGGTTCTGGTTATAACCGCCTTGTCTGTTCTGGTTGTAACCGCCCTGCCGGTTCTGGTTGTAACCGCCTTGCCGGTTCTGGTTGTAACCGCCTTGCCGGTTCTGGTTGTAACCGCCCTGTCGGTTCTGGTTATAACCACCTTGCCGGTTCTGGTTGTAGCCACTCTGTCTGTTCTGATTGTAACCTTCCTGGCGATATTCCGTATTCTGACCCTCTGTCGGTTTGGAGTCGGTGTTCTGTTGGAAACCTTGTGGTTGCTGACGGTATCCCTGATGATATCCGGAATTGTAACCCTGCTGCCGGTTCTGGTTGTAACCGGTGTGTCGGGGCTGATAGCCGGTGGGGCGAGGAGTATATCCCCCTTCGTTGGAATATGAACGGGGTTGATAGGTTCTCTCCGTGTTTTCGCGTGGCTGTCCCGGTTCGGGATAATTCACTTTCTCGTAACGTGTGGCATTGTCTGATGCGTCGCTTGCCTGATTGAGGTCGGGAGCTGCGCCGATTCTCGGACGCTTAGGTTTCTTCTCTACATCCATGGTTTTGTCTGTTTGGTTGCCTTTGAAAGCATCCCTGCTTCCAGCGTTGTGGTTTCCTATCGGAGTTAAGTAATACTTAACCGGTAAGGTCACAACTGAAAGATACTGGTTTGTGGGCTTTGGCTGTTAATTGATAGGTTATTAATAATAAGTAAGATAGGGCGGAGATTGTCTGATGAACAAGATTCCAGCCGTCTTGGCGTTTTTGAGGCTCTACGGAAGCGTCATCGCTGCGATTCCCGAGACCTGCAAATCATGGTGCAAAGATAGCGACAAATTTTCAAACAGAAAAATATAGTCGATAAAACTTTGGCATATCGAATAATAATTGATAGGGAACGATTGTCAGGATTTGCAAGACAGCACGACAACATTTATCTTTGCATCTTGATTCGGAAAGGAAGAATAAGATATATGGAAATACAAAAGGTATATTCTTTTTTGCGTGATCTGCGCGAGAACAACAACCGGGAATGGTTTGCGGCGTCGAAGTCGCGTTATGTGGAGGTGAAGAAGATTGTGGATGATGTGGCGGAGACTATGATCGCAGCTGTGGCGGCTGTGGATGCCGAGGCCGCCAGACTCACTCCGGCCGACTGCACATACCGCATATATCGCGATACCCGTTTCTCGGCCGACAAGACACCGTATAAGACTCATATAGGTGTTTTTGTCAATCCTCCGACTGGCAAGAAAGGAATCACATGCGGATATTATCTGCATATCGAACCAGACAACACGTTGTTTGCCGCCGGGACCATTGGTCATCCGTCTGACGTACTTAAAGCCATCAGACAATCAGTTTATGATGAAATAGAGGAATACCGTTCGATTGTGGAGGATCCGGAATTCCGCAGACTATTTCCTGTGGTGGGAGACTCTCCTCTGAAAACGGCTCCGAAAGGTTTCCCAAAAGGCTGGGAACATATAGAGTATCTGAAGCCTCGCAATTTTATTGCCGAGGGGCCTATAGAGGAGACTCTTATCTGTCGGGGTGATCTGGCGCAGATACTCGATCCATACATCCGGCAGGCTTTCCGCTTCAACCGTTTTATGAATTTCACTATCGAGGATTTCATCTGATACCTATTCCGGCAGAAGATGCAGCCAGCGTGAGGAGTCTGTCTCCGGATAAGGCTTGAGATCGGCAATGCGGCCCCCGAGGTCGCGGAAGCGGGAAAACAGGGATATCATCTCCGAATCACTTTTTGGGAAACGGTTTGCCTGTAATATTTCCCGAAGTACGGTAACCTTCTCCCATTCATTCCGTTCTTTTTCAAGGTTGACTCCTTTCAAGGCAGGCATACTCATCAGTCGGTCTTTCCCTCCTCCAAGTTCCAGCCATAGAGCGATCGGGGCATAAAACTGTCCCCGCTCTATCTTAGGCTGAGGTGACATCACCTTGCGTCTCCAGAGGGGGAGAGACGTGTAGAAACTCCGCCAGTGTCCGAGACGTTCGATCTCTTCTTTCAACAACGACAAGGCATGGTTGCGGTATGTGTTGTCACCGAGGGCTTTTCCGGCCCGGGCGTATATCCGGGCCAGTTCGGTGGCTTCGGAATATGCCATATAGTTGTCGGTAAACACATGATAAGTCATGTTATGTCCCGGAATTTCGGTTTCCATTGTTTGTGCTACTTTAAGAGCTTCAAGGGGTTTCCCTTCCTCAAGAAGTTGGAGCCCGAGACGTATGAGTGAATGCCGCAGGCGTGAGAGAATGGTAGCGCTTGTCGGGTCGATAGGTGAGTCCGCGGCACCTCCGAAGCTGAACTTTGGCCAACTGTTTTTACCGTTGGCTGTTAGGTTGTGAAGGAATAAGCGGGTATCTATTGAGTCGGGTTTTTCTCTCTTTCCTGTGTAACGGCGCACAATTCCTTCATCGACGGTATATGGGTATGCTCCGGAGAACTGTGCCGGTCTCAACGGATTGACCCAATAGATTGGCCGCGGTGATGGCGAAGCGGCGTTGGTGGCGACGATGTCAAGTACTATTAGTTGCGACAGACCTAAAGTGCGCTTCCCTCCGGCAACGCCTTTGAGCGATATCCATGGTCTTTCCGGTGTTGTTGAAGATCCAAGAAGGAGAGTGTCCGCGTTGAGTCTGGGTGTGAAAGGGCTTTTCTGTGAGTACAGTTCTTTCAAAGCCTCTACTGCAGATCGGGTTCTGAGGCTGTCGGTTGAGGCACCGTATAGTGTCATGATGAAATTGTCGAAGGCAATGTTGGAGGGCCGGGCTGTCATCGGAAGAGGAGCCGATTCCCTGTCTTGGGTCATCATCTGTCTGACATACCATGGTGTGCCCAGGTATGCCAGATTCACTATTCTGACATCTGGCCTCATATTCTCTACTTCGCGGATATACCAGAGGGGAAATGTATAGTTGTCGCCATTGACGAACAGAATGGCGTCCCGCTCCAGATAGTTCAAAGTGTTCGCAGCCATGTCGCGGCAGACACTTCCGCGCCGGTTATGGTCGCGAAAATTGGAGGCGCACATCCATACGGGCACAGCCAGACATCCGGCGGCTGTCGTGACAAGGCATATTTTCCGGCATGAGTGCGGAAGTCTCCGGCATGCGTTGATGATGGTGAATGCACCGACCCCGATCCAGATGGCGAAGGCAAAGAACGACCCCACGTATGAGTAATCGCGTTCCCGTGGTTCTCCGGGTGTCTGGTTCACGTATATCACGATTGCGATGCCGGTCATTATGAACAGCGAAGCCACGATGGCTGCTGCTCTGCGACCACAACGGCCTGAACGCAACTGATGACAAAGCCCGATGATTCCAAAGGCAAGTGGAATCAGAAAGTATACATGATGGCCTGGGTTTTCAGACGAATGGGAGGGTGGAAGAAGTTCCTGAGGGCCCAACATGGCATTGTCGGCTGCGGGTATGCCGGTAATGAAATTGCCGTTGTCCGCTTCGCCTGTGGAATGACGGTCGTTTTGCCGACCGCAGAAGTTCCATAGAAAATATCGGAAGTACATGTAGCCGAGCTGGTATGTGGTCATGTATCGGAAATTCTGGAGATATGTCGGACGCCGGGACCATTCCTTCTCGTGTCTGCCGGAGACCGGGTTGTAACGTCCCACGGGATTTCCGAGCGAGTCCACACCTACTGATACCTGTACGCTGTCCATATTGGCGGGAGACATCCCGCTCCATGGTCCGTATGCCTCTATGTCGGCCGGGTCGTTGCTGGTGATGCGGGGGAGCCACATATCGAGTTCCGGGGTGAGGCGGTAATCGGTTTTTCTATGATCGATAATGTATGCGTCTTTTCCCTTTTCTGCCCGGCGTATGGTTTCCCGGTTGGTTCTGATGTCGGAGGAATCGAGCATGGCCCTCGCGCGGGCAGGCGACGATCCTTCGATGGCAGCTGAGTAAACCGGTCCCCGCACATCGCGCCAGGGATTTGGGTAGGTGGCATAATGTCCTGATGAGTCGGTGTGCATCACCTCTTCCCTTAGAACGGCTGAGTAGGGGGTGCGGCCATGAAGTAAAGGTTTTGAACCGTATTGTTCACGCGCGAGATAGGATCTGAAAGCGAAAATATCGGTCGGTGCCCCCTCGTTGATCGGGGGATTGGCGGCTCCGCGGATCAGAATCACTCCATAGGTGGTATAGCCCAGCCAGAGCATACCCAGACACCACAGAGCGATCTCAGTGCGGGATCCCAGACGTCGTTTCCATATTATGATTGCGGCTCCGATGGCTACTGCTGCCAGTGCACTCCATTCCAGTCCCGGCAGAAGGTCTAAAATGCCTGTAAGCCAGATAGCGGTCGCACTCAGACATGCTGTGGCAATCGTCCAGCCGCGCCGGACAGATATAAAGGCACCGACAAATGTCAGTAAGGTTGTTACAGCATATATCACCACTCCGGAATGGAACGGCATGCCGAGAATGTTTACGGCTGTCAGTTCGAAAATTCCAGCGACCTCCACGCTGCCGGGCATCATTCCGTACAGTGTCATTGCGATAAGAACAAGTGACACCATACACGCCATGCAGGCTTTCCAGATGCTGTGGCCGTCTGGGTTGTGACGGAATACGTATATAAGTGCCAGAGTCGGCAGACAGAGCAGATTCAGCTGATGGACTCCAATAGAGAGTCCTGTGATATATGATATTAGTATTATCATCCGCCATCCCGGCGGAGAAAAGGCCACGTCGGTCCATCTGAGCATCATCCAGACGCAGAGGGCTGTGCAGAAAATGGAGAAGGCGTAGACCTCTGCCTCCACAGCCGAAAACCAGGCGGTGTCGCACCAGGCGAATGCAAGTGCGCCTGTAAGTGCCCCGCACAAACGTGCCAGAAAACCGGTGGCGGTTTCCTTACCTGACGGTTTCAGCAGGCGCATGGCGATGAGATACAGAAGCATGGCACCCAGAGCGGTAAACAGCCCGCTTGTCAGATTTATCGCCAGAGCCACATATTCCGGCGAGGGTGCGATCATAGAGGCCATACGTGCCACCAGCATCCATGTGGGATTGCCAGGCGGATGTCCTACTTCCAGTCGGGACCCGACCAATATATATTCAGGGCAGTCCCAGTATGAGGCGGACAGATCCACAGAGATACAGTATGTGGCCAGAGTGAGCAGCAGCGTCAGCCATGCGCCTGTGCGACATGCGGTTGTTCTGCGGCCACAGTCTGTGAAGAAGGAAGATAATGAAATTCTTCCTCCTGTCTGTATGCGTGATTTTTCTGTGGCCCTGTGAATCATGATGACAAAATTAGTCAAAAAAAAGGAGGCGCGGAAATTCCCGCGCCTCATGGAGTGGATTAATTGGTAATGTCAGAATGATCAACGCATGCGGAAAGCCCTGCGTTTACCGGAGAAATCGGGTGTGAGGCCTTTCACGCGTCCTGGAGCTGACATTATGTCGGTATAGGGCGTGAATTCGGGTACTTTACAGGTGACTTGTCCGCTGATCTTATGAAAAGCCGGTGTGTGCATGTCAGGGCTGTAGTTGTCGTATACTTCGATCTTGAAAGTGTATAGGTTGCCTGCACGTGTGATTTCCAGAGTGCCGGAGTTGACAGTGGCGTAATTGAGAATGCTTGTTCCTGTCGGGTCATACTGGAGGTAGAAACTCGGGGCGATTGCAGAATCCTCAATGGTGCCGGGGAGCATTGTGAATTCCTTCTGGGTTTCTGATATGCTGAAAGTGCCGGTGGGAATTTCCGTGACATTGGATCCGGGGAGGAACATGTCGAAAGTCATGACCTCGTTTTCGTTTGCAAGTGATAGCCAGATATTGGTGATTCCTCTTGAGAAATAGTCGCCGAAGGTGATAATCTGGCTCACACCGATGGGATTGAATGCCACGTCAGCTGTCAGGGTAGTGGTCGGGACAATAACCGATCCGGTGATGATCTCTCCAGTGTAGCTGAGTTTTACGGTGAAACCCATGGTGTCGATGCAGTCGGCTGTCACAGTGTATTTGTTATTGCCGATCTCTTTGATGGAGAGTTTTCCTGATTTCAGGAGGGAGTATTGCGGTTGCAGACGTCCGTCAAGGATTTTGTCAGCAGTTTCTGCAAAGGATCCTGTGGCCATGCTTGCCATTCGTTCTCCGGGAGAGGCTGTCCAGTCAGCGTTCCCATTCCTGATGGTGTAATCTCCGGCAATGCCGCTTCCTTTTGGAGTATAGAGGTTGAACTGCAGTTTGGTTCCTTCTCCGTTCACATGTATGCCGTCGGATGTGAGTTGGGTCGAAGAGAAGCAGCGGAACACATAGTTGTCCTGATTCTCATCCTCATATTTTCTTGCTGTGGCGATGGCACCGGTTATGTCAAGATCTTTGTCGTAATTGTATGGGATTTCTTTCTCTTTCGGGTTGAACACCGGGACTTCACCTGTGAAAGTGCAGTGGAACACTGTTGGCTCTGTGGCTTCTGTTCCGTCTTCTTTCGGGTCGGACGAGGCAAGAGTACAGGTCAGGTTGGCATCGATCTTAAAATTGTCGCCATCCTTGGTGATGGTGATTGTCCCGTCAGAGAATTTGTAATAATGGAACTTTGATTCCCCTGTTTCTGATTCTCCGATATTCTTGATGAGTATGGTGTTGACAAGACTGAAAGTGTGGTCGACATCTGTGTCGGAGTTTATACCCGACACAGGAGTATAGGTGCCTTCAGGAAGAATGGGTTCGTCAGAGTTCTCGCTCAGGCCTAACACATGGAGATCAAGGTCAAGAATATATTCCCCTTCTGTCATAGGATATGAGAGAAATCCGTCGGAACCGACCTCTCCTTGTGCCAGCTCTACGAAATAGTTAGAGTATATTGGCTTTGTGGGGTCGTTGTTGTAGTTGGGTTCGAAGTAGTATGCCTCCCAGGTTTTCTGCATCTTTACCTCGATGATGTTTTGTGGAGGTTCGGGAGTTGGATCGTCATCCTTGCAAGATGTGGCGATGAGTGGAAGAGAGAGTGCGACGGCGGCTAAAAGCGGCCATCTGTATTTATTGCGATGTGTCATGTCTTATGTAGGTAGTTGTTCAGTCGTATTATTACTGTTCTTCCTCGGCTTTGAATGTGATGTTGTCTGCGCAGATGCTCCAGCTTCCACCGTTGGGAATCACCCATCCGTGGGTGTCAATTTCGAATGATATCTTGTTGACTTTTCCAAGAGCCTGAAGGTCGGTTTCGGTCCATTGGCTCATTATGAATTCCTTTCCATCTCGGAAATCAGCGAGGAGTATTTCCACGGATCCGGTTTCATTGCCTTGCGCATCAACTCCTTTTATGGTTATTGTCACATAGTCTCCTTCTGAAAGACCAGGATTTGAATAAAACCCATATTTGAAGAACTGGTCCATCTGGGTGCTGTTCATGAAATACGCCGAAAGAATCTCACGTTCCGAGCCGTCGGTGAAATTTATCAATGGAATAATCTTTTTCGTTTGCGCGACAAAAGAGTCATATACGAAGAATCCGTATTTTTCGGAGCCGTCGGCACCGGCCTTTTCTGCGTCAAGGGCTACGCATATCTGTTTGGGTATGCCATTGCCGTCGGTAGAAATAGACATGCCCGATGATACTATCGCACCTCCGAAGTAGGAATAATATTCCACGTTGGTGAAGTCCGCACCCAGTTCTGTGTAGGTCGTGATTTCCCCTTTCACACAGTTGTTGGACTGGCGTCCGGGAAACTCGCATGTCTCAAAATTGATGACGTCGACTTTCGGTTCCGGGATGGGGTTTGGATCGTCGTCACTGCATCCCGCAGCAAAAGCTGCAAGAGGAAGCAGCTTTCATTTGTGAATAAGATTTAATAAAGAAATTAAGAGTATAGTGAGTTTGTGGTTAGTGACTCTTTCGCGTGCAAATTTAGGTATTTCTTGCGAACATTCAAAATTTATTCGTAATTTTGCAACATGTCAGACCAGCCATATATTGTCTCAGCACGTAAATACCGTCCTGCCACATTCAGTTCAGTAGTGGGGCAGAGGAATCTCGCCGAAACCTTGAGAAACGCAGTCAGCACAGGACGTGTGGCTCAGGCGTATCTTTTTTGTGGTCCCCGGGGAGTGGGCAAGACATCGTGCGCCCGTATTTTCGCCAAGGCCCTCAACTGCACGAATCCTACAACCGACGGAGAGGCCTGCGGCGAATGCGCGTCTTGCCGGGCGGTGGATCTTGGAAATTCATTCAATCTTCTTGAACTGGACGCTGCCTCAAACAATTCGGTCAACGACATACGCGACATAATGGATCAGGTCAATGTCCCGCCTCAGGACGGGCGTTACCGGGTGTTCATCATTGATGAGGTGCACATGCTTTCCACCCAGGCGTTCAACGCTTTTCTGAAGACTCTTGAGGAACCTCCGAAGAATGTGGTTTTTATTCTCGCCACTACAGAGAAGCATAAGATTCTGCCTACGATTCTCAGTCGTTGTCAGGTGTATGATTTCAAGCGTATCACTGTCGACGACATTGTCGAGCATCTGAAATATGTGGCTTCGCGTGAAGGTATAAGTGCCGATGAGCGTGCACTGGGTGTGATCGCGCAGAAGGCTGACGGGGCCATGCGGGATGCTCTCTCAATCTTTGATCAGGTGGCAGCCTCATGTATGGGAAATATCACTTATGACGGCACGATAGCCAATCTTAACGTGCTGGATCATGAATGTTACTTCGGTCTGACGGAGGCTTTTGGAGCCGGTGATGTCGCAGCTGCTCTGCTGATTTATAACGGAGTTCGCGACAAGGGGTTTGATTCTCTGTTTTTTCTTAACGGTCTGGCGTCTCATATCCGCAATCTGATGGTGGCTGCGGATCCCCGTACGATCGGGCTTCTTGAAGTTAGCCGTTCGCTGGCACAACGTTATGTGGCACAGGCTTCCTCGTTTCCGGCACAATGGTATTACCGGACTTTGGATATTCTGAACGAATGTGAGGTGAATTACCGTATGGCGGCCAACAAACAGCTTGCAGTGGAACTTGCATTGATGAAGACGTCAATGCTCCGTCAAAACTCCGAGAGTGTAGCTGAAACGCCTGTTCCACCTTCATCTACGACTCCGACTCCAACTCCTCCGCGTCCTTCCGCGCCTGCTTCCGTGGCGCGTCCCGCTGTCTCCGCGCAGCCGGTTGTCCCCTCATCCCGTCCACGGACACCGCGTGCCGCAACTCCGCGTCTTTCCGCGCCTGGACTCACCACTATCAGACTCAGCGGAGAGGATAAAAAAGATAAAAAAGAGGAGGGAGACAGGAATGTCGATGATTCCCATCCTGACAACGGCAATCCTCTGACGAAAGATGTGCCGGTATCTGATGAACGGCTTGCAGAGGCATGGCAGCAATTCATCGCATCCCATCCGGAACAAAAGATTGTCATCACTACCATGAGAACTACAATGCCGAGTCGTTCCGGAGATGGGGAATATTCTTTGTCGGTTGCCAATGCCGGTCAGAAAGCCCAGTTTGATGCCATAATGCCGGAATTGCTTGAATTCATCCGTTCCCGTATAGGCAACAGGAATTTCACTCTCCGGGTCGGGCTTCAGGAAGTCGACTCATCCCATCGCCGCCTGACGCAGCGTGAATTCCTGACAAAAGTAGTGACAGACAATCCTGTGCTGTCTGAACTTCTGACTTATCTTGATGCCTCATTTGTGTGAATCTTTTGTGTAAAAAACTGTAGAAAGGGTTATGCGAAAACCGCAATGCCTTCTTAGAGTTTATTTGTATTGCAAGTTGAGATTGAAATTTATTTAACCTATTTTTGTTGAAAATACACTATATAAATATTATTTAACAGTTGGCTTATGCAGTTTTTCTGAAAAATTCTTTGCCAATTGCAAAATAGTGTCTACTTTTGAACCGAATTTCGCCCTGTCGTCCGCGTCAGGGTCGATAACTCTCCCACGTAAGCCGGTCATAATTTACGGTTTAGGATGCGGGAGATACTTATAAATCAGACAATAATAAAATCAGATCAAATTAAATTGAAAATGGCAACTCCAACCGCTAAGAAGCCCAATGGCAAATTGGGTGTGCTCGTAGTGGGACTCGGCGCAGTCACCACCACTTTCATGACCGGAGTCTTCATGACCCGCAAAGGGCTCGCCAAGCCTGTCGGATCAATGACGCAGTACGACAAAATCCGTGTCGGCCGCGGCAAAGATAAGAAATACCTCCACTATAAAGATATCGTCCCTCTGGCTGATCTCAACGACATCGTGTTCGGCGCGTGGGATGTATTCCCTGCCAACGCATACGAATCGGCCATCAACGCCGAGGTGCTCAAGGAGAAGGATATCAATCCGGTGAAAGATGAACTGATGGCCATCAAGCCTATGAAGGCTGCTTTCGACCGTAACTATGCGAAGCGTCTTGACGGTGACAACACCATGGGCGACATCACACGCTGGGAGATGGTGGAGCGTCTGCGCGAGGATATCCGCAACTTTAAGAAAGAGACAGGTGTGGAGCGCGTAGTGGTGCTCTGGGCTGCATCTACCGAGGTATATGTACCGGTTGATGAAAATATACATGCCACAATCGAGTCGCTTGAAAAGGCCATGAAGGCTGATGACCGCGAACATATCGCTCCCTCGATGTGTTACGCATACGCAGCTCTTTCCGAGGGATGCCCGTTCATCATGGGTGCGCCCAACACTACTGTCGACATTCCGGCAATGTGGGAGCTTTCCGAGAAGACAAAGATGCCTATCGCCGGCAAGGATTTCAAGACCGGTCAGACTCTTGTCAAATCGGGATTCGCCCCGATCATCGGCACACGTTGCCTCGGCCTTTCCGGATGGTTCTCGACCAACATCCTCGGCAATCGCGACGGTCTTGTGCTTGACGAACCCGCCAACTTCCGCACAAAGGAGGTCAGCAAACTGTCAACTCTCGAGTCGATCCTTGTGCCGGAAAACCAGCCGGATCTTTACGGCCACGGCAATGACGAGGATACCCAGTATTACCACAAGGTGCGCATCAACTACTATCCCCCGCGCAACGACAACAAGGAGGGATGGGACAACATCGACATTTTCGGCTGGATGAACTATCCGATGCAGATCAAGATCAACTTCCTCTGCCGCGACTCCATCCTTGCTGCCCCTCTCTGTCTCGACCTCGTGCTCCTGAGCGACCTTGCCGCCCGCGACGGCCGTCACGGCATACAGCGTTTCCTGAGCTTCTTCCTCAAGAGCCCGATGCACGATTACACTGAGGACGAAATCCCCGTAAACCACCTATTCCAGCAGTATGTGATGCTGAAGAACGCCATCCGCGAGATGGGCGGTTATGAGGCTGACGAGGAGATCGACTGATCTGGCCCATACACCAACAGATAATATATGAGAACGGGACCTGACTATTAATCGGGTCCCGTTTAATTATTGTATCATCCGACCGGTTTTGTGCCGGTCAGATGATGTTGTTGTTATTTTTTCGCGTCGAGTTTACGGAGCAGATGTTTCACAGCTCCGATCAGCTGTGCGTCGTGTCCGCGGAGTTCCTCGGCCGGTGCGTTGTAGATGAGTACATCCGGATTTAGCTGAACATTTTCAAGGGCTTTGCCGTTCATGTCGGCGTTAGTCACCTGAGGTATGCCGAATGCGAGCGACGGGTCTATCTGTGTCTCCCACCATACGGCTGTCATAGTGCCTGGAACCGGTGCCCCGATAAGTTCTCCGATGCCGAGAGTCTTGTATGTGTAGGGTGTTCCGTGTGCGTCGGAGTAGTTGCCTTCGTTGACAAGCATCACCGATGGTTTGTGCCATTGGGCGAAAGGTTCGGAGCCGATCTTACGCCCTCGGGGCATGAACTGTACATATTCCTTTCCGCTGAGAAGCACGGCAAGGTCGTTGTGAAGCCATCCGCCGCCGTTGAAGCGTGTGTCGACTATGGCAGCCTCGCGGTTACGGTATTTGCCAAGCAGTTCGTCATACACAGTGCGATAGGAGGGGCTGTTCATACCCTGGACATGCACGTATGCGAGACGTCCTCCGCTGACAGAGTCGACGATGGCCTGATTGCGCTCCACCCAACGGCGATAGAGCATGGATGAGAGAGCCCCTGCCGAGAGGGGTTTGACAGTAGTGAAGAATGTCTTTCCGTCGGCCTTTTTTACTTCAAGACGGACCTTGCGACCAGCTTTCCCCTCCAGAAGAGTGTAATAGTCTTTCCCGGCCTCTATTTTGTGTCCGTCAATAGAGAGGATGATGTCTCCGGCTGTGACACCGGCTTTCTTGGCTGCCAGAGGACTCTGGGGAAGGATCTCTGTCACTTTGAGACCGTCGCCGGAATAATCTTCGTCGAAGAATGCTCCGAGATTGGCGGTGGAGAGCGATGCGGCACCCGCGGATGTGGATGCGCCTGTGTGGGAAGCGTTGAGTTCGCCGAGAATCTCGCTCATGAGTATGGCGAAGTCACGGTTGTTGTCGATGTAGGGGAGGAACTGGCGGTAGTGTTCGCCGTAATAGTTCCAGTCTACGCCGTGGAGATTCTCGTCATAAAACTTGTCGTTGACCTGACGGAGCATGTGATCGTAGATATATTCGCGTTCCAGAGAGGGCTTGCGGTCGTATTCGGCCTCAAACTCCACGCTTTCTATGTCGCCTTTGGCGAGATTGATTTTCTGCACGCCTTTGCCTGAGATGACGAAGAGGTTCTCACCTTTTTTGTCAGCTTCCAGTCCACCGCTCACCCCCTTGAGAAGGACTTTGGTGTCACCCTTCTTGGTGTCGCGTACCAACAGATTGTTGCCCCCTTCGGTAGCGTTGGCCACGTAGTAGAATTTATCACCTTTCGGAGAGAGGAAATAGTCTCCTACGAATGCAGAGCTGCCTGTCAGTCGGCGGGTGCGGTATTTGCTGTTTTCAAGGTCGAATTCCAGAGCTTTGGTTTCCTCCTTTTTGTCGGCCTCTTTTTTATCCTTTTTGGATTTCTTGTCTTTCTTTCCTTTATCCTTATCTGTATCGGCCTTCTTTTCATCGTCGGCTTTCTTCTGTTTCTCGGCGATCGATGCTTCTTCTTCAGTCATCATGAAAGTATCCCAGGTGTCAGGATTGAGAGCCATAAGCATGATGTCGTCCTGATTGCCCCATGAGCCCTGGCTCTTGTAGCCGTATTTGGCAGTGGCGTATGTGATCGCGCCTCCGTTGAGGGCCCATTTCGGATTGGAGTCGGTAAATCCGGACTCTGTGAGGTCGATTGTCTTCGAACCGTCTGCTTTCACAAGAGCGATGTCGGAATTGTTCCATCCGCCGTCGCCGATATAACTGGCCAGAAGCCACTGACTGTCGGGGCTCCAGGCAAACTGCACATCTCCATCCACGTAGGAATAATTATATTTCCCGTCGAGAGCGGTGTTGACTTTTTTGCTTTTGACGTCGATCACACGCAGTTCAGTGCGGTTTTCAAGGAAAGCCACTTTCTTTCCGTCGGGCGAGAAGGCAGGCTGCTGGGCTGCTGTGGAGCATTTGTAGAGAGGCTCCTCTACAATATCGGTGGCGTAGGCGAAACGTTTCTCTTCCGGATTCTTGATGGTAGCGGTAAACAGTTGCCAGTATCCGTTGCGGTCGCTGTCGTATACGAGTGTGCGTCCGTCCGGTGAGAAAGCCACTGTGCGCTCCTGTGCGGGAGTGTCGGTGATTCTTTTTGTGGTCTTGTATTTTGTGTCGGTGACGTATACGTCTCCGCGAAGCACGATTGCCACCTCTTCGCCTGATGGAGAGACGGCCATGCTGGTGGCCCCGGAGGTGACATATTTCTTCACCAGATCGCTGTCGTATTCGTCAGCCAGAATAGAGACATTGAGTTTGCGGGGTTCGGAGCCCTCTTTCATGGTGTATATGTCGCCGTCCCAGCTGAAAGCGATGGTGCCGTCGGAAGCTGCTGAGAGTGAGCGTACGGGGTGACGATCGAATTTTGTGAGTTGGGTCTGGTTCTTTCCGTCGGCGGAAGACTTGTAGACGTTCAGTGTGCCGTCTTTTTCGCTGATGAAATAGAACGAATTGCCGTCAGCTGCCCAGACAGGATTGAGATCGTGGCCGTTGAAGTCGGTAAGTTTGGTGAAATCACCTTTTTCATAAAGCCAGATGTCGGCGGTGCCTGAAGAACGTTCATGTTTACGCCACAGGTTCTCGAAGCCTTTGCGGTCCTGATAGAGAAGCCGTCCTTTGCTGTCGGCACTTGCGGCCTGAAGGGGCAGGGATAGATAAAGTTTAGGACGCAGACCCGGTTCCGAGATGTCCAGAATATAAGTCTGCGACAGCCACGGGCCACGGCTTGTCTGCTGCGATGGAGCCACAGATGAGCCGTAGATCAGATGTGTGGCATCGATGAATGCGAGAGGCGTCTCATGTCCGGAATGGGTTGTGAGACGTATAGGTGTACCCCCCTGAGCGTCTACAATGAAAATGTCATCCGATCCTTCGCGGTTGCTCCGGAAAGCGATGCGTTTGCCGTCGGGAGTCCATACCGGTGCTGATTCGTATGCACGGTTGGAGGTAAGCTGTGATGCCTTCCCGCCTGCCACCGGTACTGTGAATATGTCTCCCTTATAAGTGAAGGCGACGGTTTTCCCGTCCGGCGATAGTGCCACGTCGCGTAGCCAGCGGGGAGCCTGTGTTTCGGCTGCACCGGCTCCCATGAAGCAAAGGGCCGAGAGACCGAACAGGCCGGTTATGAATTTTCTCATGATGTATATGGTTTTTGTATGGTTTGTCGGGTTGCAGTCACAAAATTACTTTTTTTCGCCGACATGACAAAGTTTTACTCAATATTGTCCTAAATAATTTTTGAGTGCTACTCAACGTGCAGAGGCATCAGCCT